>NZ_BPQQ01000067.1 GCF_022179325.1 Methylobacterium isbiliense
GGAGGCGGTGCTGATCGCGACTGCGGCCGGCGTGCACCCGACCGATCCCGGCGCCTAGGGCGCGCAGCCCGGCGCCTGCGAGGGAGGCGGGCCGCTACGCTCCCGTGACAGCCAGCGAACGCTAAGCAGATTTCGCAAAAGTGGTCGCCGGTTTTGCGATAAAATCCGCGAAGAAACAAGAACCTAAGCGGACGAAGCGTTGGCTTGCCAACGCAAGTCTGCTTAGAGGTACCCGGCCTTGAGATACGCGACCTCGAACTCCGCGAGTTGGCGCAGCCGCCGCGGCGCGAGGATGTGCAGACAGCGTCCTTGCAGCGAGATCAACCCGTCACGCCGCAGAACTTGCAGCACCCGGTTCACGTGCACGCTCGATAGTCCGAGCGTGTCGGCGAGGTCCAACTGCGTCAGCGGCAGATCATACTGACCATCCGTCACCTGGCCGATCGATCCGAGGCGCTCCATCAGCTCGCACAGGAGATGCGCCATGCGCTCGACACCCGAGCGCATGCCGAGATTGACCACCCACTCGCGCGCCGTCGCCTCTTCGACGAATCTGGCGCGCTGCAGCGCGAGCGCGATGCGAGGGTGCCGGCCGAGCAGGTCGAGGTACGCCGCGCGCGGAACCTTGGCGATGTGACAGGGCGTGAGGGTCTCGAGCGTGTGGTGGAGCGGGTGGCCGTGGAGAGCGCCGCGGTCGCATAGATCGCCGGGGACCAGATAGGCGACGATCTGGCGGCGGCCGGACACGCGGCGCTTGTAGCGGCTCGCGAACCCGGCGAAGACGATGAGCGCGTGGTCGGGCACGCTGTCCTGCTCCACGAGAACGGCGTGCCGCTCGACCGGTCGGACATGGCCGATCAGGTCCACGAGCGCCGTTCGATCCTGCTCCGTGAGCGGGGCAAAGCCATCGAGCTTGCGAGCCAGCGCACAGGCGGGCCGGTCCCCTTCCGGCGTCGGAGCCAAACGAGGTGGTACGCGCGCGCCTCCGGAGACGGCCGACTCCATCACGGCGATTGGGACTGGGGTCTCCATCGGGGCTCCTCCAGGATGACGCCCCTTCTCACTCACCGCCGCGGGGCGAGTACATCCGGCCCGTCCCTTAGGAGCCCTCCGGTCCGCGCGCTTCGATGTCCTTGCTCCGGTAGGCCATCGCGGGAGCAAGCCGCGCGATGTGCGGCCACCATCGCGCGCGCAAGTCGAGGTAGGCCTGCGCGGCCGTCTCGTCTCGTGCGACCGCGATGCCTGCCTCGGCAAGCCGGGACGCTGCCCTCTCCCAATGGGCGCGCCACCGCTGTCGCTCGTGGGGATCGCCCGCCTCTGCCTCCGGCGGATGGTTTGGCAGGAACGCCGTTTCAAGCGTGACGACCAGCATCTGGGCCACGCGCCAGAGTGCCTCGACCGCGGCGGCCTGCTTCAGCCACGCCGTCTCCTCGCCCGCGAGCGTGCTGCGGATCAACGATGCCGTATCGAGCGCGAGGTGGGCCTGCGCCGAGACCGAATAGTAAGGCTGCTGGAACCGGAAGTAGAACAGCACCGGGTAGAAATGATGGGTCTCCTTCATGGCGGCCATCGCTTCGCCGAGCGTGACAAGATGGCTGTAGCCGGCGCTGAACTGCCCGCGGGGTCCGAGCCTTGCCAGCAACTCACCCGCGTCCGAGGTCTCCCCCGAGAGGACATGGAATTGCAGCCCGAGCGCATTGCGCTGCCGCAGGGCGCCGTAGACCTGCATGATGTAGGTCAAGACCAGCGACGTCACTGACATTCCGATCAGCGAATTCGCCAGATAAACGGCGCGGTAGGCATCGGTCATGGGCTTGAAGTCGCTGGCGCCGACGATCGCCATGCTGCTGCCCCCGGCATAGAGCGCGGTGAGGAAATCCGTGGGGGTTGGGCCGTTGCCCGCCTGCACGCCCGTGCCGAGACCGGGATGGATGATGAGCCCGGCGCCGAGCGTCAGGCCGCCGGCCCAGAGCAGGACGTAGAGAAGGAGGATAGCCGGGCCGCAGAATGACAACACGATCGCGCGTCGCCTGCCGGCCGCCTCGGCGGTGCGGCGAAAGGCGATCCAGGCGAGATGCGCGGCACGCTCGGCGATCAGCCCGGTGCCGATGCGGGCATACAGGATGGTGAGGAAGACGTCGACGAGGACGATCCCCATCACGAGGGCGCCTGACGCGCGTTCGAGGACGGATAGCATGGGACAGCCCGCCGCGAGGCCCTGTGCGCCGCAGGCGCCGCTCCCGTGGCGAACCGGCCGCTGCCGTCTCGGTTCCTGCGATGCATCCCTAGGGCGATCCCGGCGGTCGAACGTCCAGGCTCGATCGTGATGCCGCTTCCGTCCGCAAGCCGGGTGAGTCGTCCCGCCGATCGAACGGAGCCACGGCGGTCCAGAAGGCGATTTTCAGCTCGGGGCACCGGCGGTCGAGCACAGCCTCGGTCGCCGTGAAAGCGGCCCGCATCGGAGGTTTCCTAGGGAGTCGTCCGCAGGAACTGGGCGTCGCTCGTCCCGGTTCGGCTCGTTGCAGTCCCGACCACCATCCCCGCGAGGGCTCAAGCCCGACAGGGCCGCACGGCGTCGACGCCGGCTCTCGCACCTCAGCCGATGGGAGAAGAAGGCGATGCGAGCCCTGGTTTGGCATGGGAAGGAAGATATTCGCTGTGACACCGTCACCGATCCGGAGATCGAAGACGGTCGCGACGTGATCGTCAAAGTCACGAGTTGCGCGATCTGCGGCTCGGACCTGCACCTGTTTCACAACTTCATTCCCGCCATGCTCCCCGGCGATGTCATGGGCCACGAGACCATGGGCGAAGTCGTCGAGACCGGGCGCGGGCTCAATGGAAAGCTGAAGAAGGGCGATCGGGTCGTGGTGCCCTTCACCATCGTCTGCGGCGAGTGCGACCAGTGCAAGCGCGGCTACTTTTCCGTCTGTCAGAGAAGCAACCGCAAGAAGCACCTCGCCGACAAGGTCTTCGGGCACACCACCGCGGGCCTGTTCGGCTACACCCACCTCACCGGCGGCTACCCGGGCGGCCAGGCCGAGTACCTGCGCGTGCCGTTCGCCGATGCGACGGTCCAGAAGGTGCCTGACGGTATTCCTGACGAGAAGCTGCTCTTCCTCTCTGACATTTTCCCGACCGGCTGGCAGGCGGCCGTCCAGGCTGACATCCAGCCCACCGACACCGTGGCGATCTGGGGTTGCGGGCCGGTCGGCCAGATGACGATCCGCTCGGCCGTCCTCCTGGGCGCCGAACAGGTCGTCGCCATCGATCACCTGCCGGAGCGGTTGGAGATGGCCGAGGCGGGTGGCGCCATCACGATCAACTTCGACGAAGAGAACGTCGTCGAGCGGCTGAACGAGTTGACCGGGGGTGAGGGTCCCGAGAAATGCATCGACTGCATCGGCATGGAAAGCCACGTCACGCCCTCCATGCCGGATACGATCTACGACCGGGCCAAGCAGATTGTCATGGCCGAGAGCGATCGGCCGCATGTGCTGCGTGAGATGATCTATGTGTGCCGACCGGGGGGCCTGATCTCGATCCCGGGCGTCTACGGCGGTTTGATCGACAAGATCCCGATGGGCGCGGCGATGAACAAGGGCCTGACGTTCCGCATGGGCCAGACCCACGTTCAGCGCTGGACCGCCGATCTCTTGCGCCGGATCGAAGAGGAGCAGATCGACCCCTCCTTCGTCATCACGCACGAGGTCCCGCTCGACAAGGGACCGGAGATGTACCGGATGTTCCGGGACAAGCAGGACAGCTGCATCAAGGTCGTTCTCAAACCCTGACACTTCGCGGGAGAGACCATGACGAACATGTCAAGCATCGCGAACCTTTCGCGCATCGCGCGATCCGAGGGCGATCCGAAGGTCCTTCACTCCGGGCCGAGTTCGCGCGGCGTGCCGGACAGCGTCGCGCGAGGGCTCGGCTGGTTCAGCCTCGGGCTGGGTCTGACCGAACTCCTGGCGCCCGGGCGCATCACGCGTGCGCTCGGAATGGAGGGCAAGGAGGCCCTGGTGCGCGTCTACGGAGCCCGCGAGATCGGCAGCGGCATCCTCTCGCTGTCGGCCGACAAGAAGCTCGGGCTCTGGAGCCGCGTCGCCGGCGACGGCCTCGACATTGCAACCGTGCTGACGGCGCTTCGGCGAGACAACCCGAAGCGCGACAATGTCGTCATCGCTCTGGCCCTGCTGCTCGGCATCACGGCCGTCGACCTGATCGACGCCCAGGCGACCACGGTGCGGCACAGCCGCAGTGCGGGACGGAAGCGATCCTACCGGAACCGCAGTGGTTTTCCGCGCGGCGTCAAGGCATCCCGCGGCGCGGCGCGGGACTTCAAGACGCCGCCCGACCTGCGGCACGCCCCACCGCTCGCTGCGGTCTCGCAGCGTACCTCCGCTGTCTGAGGCAGCTCGGTCCAGGTCGGGACCTTGAGTCTGCCGGAGCGGCTCGCATGCCCGTGGACGTGGCGCCCTGCGTAGAGCGCAGGCCTCCACGAGCCGCCCAGCGCGTGAGGCTACTCAGTGTCGGCCCGACCGACCAGCGTTGGATCGGGCCCCGGCTGATCGAGAGGATCAGCCGGGGCCAGACGAGCTGGAGATGAAGCGAGGATGGAGGTCCAGCGCTCATAGAGCCGGGCAAACGCTGCGCCCCATCGAGCCAAAGGCCGCATCGAGCAGAATAACCGTCATCTCTTCGTTCATGAGGAAAATATCGCCGGTCTGCCGTGCGATGGAGGTACATATGTCCGGGCGCATGACGGTTCCCTTGATGATAGGAATGCTCCTGGCCACCACATCCCTCGCGCAACACAGTGCAGCACCATCTCAGGGAGCAGCGCAGCTGCAGCAGGTCGCCAGCTTTGAGCATCAAGTGACCGGAGTGACCGTTTCGAAGGATGGGCGCATCTTCGTCAATTTCCCGCGCTGGACCGAGGATGCACCGATCTCGGTTGCCGAGGTGACACGCGACGGCCGGATCAAACCTTACCCTGATGACGAGTGGAATTCCTGGCGTAATGCCAAGAAGAACCAGATGTCGGCCGGGGATCATTTTGTCTGCGTTCAGAGCGTCGTGGCCGATTCAAAAGGCAATCTCTGGATCGTCGATCCGGCAGCGCCGGCCACAGCACCTGTTGTGCAGGGCGGGCCCAAGCTCGTCGGCATCGACCTGAAGACGAACAAGGTTGCGCAGGTGATCCGCTTCGACGAGACGATCGCACCTCAGGGCAGCTACCTGAACGATGTCCGGTTTTCCCCCGATGGGCGGCATGCCTATCTGTCAGATGCCGGGGCCAAGGGTGCTCTCGTTGTCGTGGATCTCCAGAATGGCAAGGCGCGACGTGTCCTTGACGGCCATCCGAGCACCCAACCGGAGAAGGATGTGGTGGTGAGGACCGATGGGCATGAGTTGCGCCGGCCCGACGGGCGGGGCGTCGAGTTTGCCGCCGACAGCATCGCGCTCTCTCCCGATGGACGCACGCTCTATTGGAAAGCCCTGACCGGCCGAACCCTCTATCGCATTCCAACGGATGCCTTGGAGAACCCGCGTCTGTCTGCGAGGGACCTCGAAGCCCATGTGGAGCGTGCCGCCGAAACCGAACCGACGGACGGTCTTTGGATCGACGGGCGCGGCCGGCTTTATCTGAGCGCGATCGAACAGGATGCCGTGAAGGTCCGCGATGGGGATCGCGTCAGCACTCTCGTACAGGATAAGCGGCTGCGCTGGCCCGATACGTTCTCGGAAGGGCCCGACGGGACCATCTATGTCACCAGTTCCCGCATCCAGGACATGAGCTGGTTCCGGCCCGAGGCCGGCCCGCGCCTTGCGACGCAGTTGTGGCGCATCGAGGCGACGGGCGCGCGGCCGTCAGGTGAAGGTGGAAAAGCGCCTTCCCGGCCGTAGGCGATATCGGCAGACAGCGGTTCGCGCGGCGTTCGACGTTCTGTCCGTCGCACTGGTCTCATCCCAAGGAAGCTGGAACGGACTGTGTGGACCAGGGGGTTGCCGCCGACCGGAGCTTCACCGCGAGCCACGGACCCAACGGCATTCCAGCCTGTTCGCGGATGCGCGACAGCGATCGCGGTGGAGGGGCGAACCGACCCGGAGGCGGACGTGGTGCGCGGCTCTGAGGCGACCGTGCGCAGTGCGATCACCGACAATGGTCGCGCTCCGCTCGGTGCGGCCGGCATGCGACGCCCGGCCGGTGCCGCCGGGCAGCCCCGTCGATCCCGAGCTTGCCCGGGATCGAGATCGATGCGGCAGCATCCTGGGCCGGTGGGATCAGGTGGCGGTCCTGACGAGGACACCGGCCGCCCCGTAGGTCAGGTGCGGCGGATGGGAGCGGCGCAGCATCCCGTCGAGGCCGAGGCTGCGGCCGGCCCCGAGCAGGGCGAACAGCCCCATCAGGAGCATCAGGAACACGTAGCTCCAGGGCCATTCCTGCGGGTGCTTGTAGAGCCCGAGCCAGAGCTGGGCCACGAACAGCACGCCGACCAGCCCGACGAGGCGTACGCCGAGCCCAAGGATCAGCGAGGCGGCGAAGGTCAGCTCCACCAGGAAGACCGCGACGTTCACGACGTGGAAGTTCGGCGTCGGCAGGACGAGCGTCTCGATCAATCGGCCATGGACCGCGAAGGCGGCATTCCCCACCTCCTGGCCGGTCCAGTAGTAGAGCCCGTTCCCGGTGGAGAAGAGCGGCAGCTTCCAGAACAGGTTCTGGAACCACATCAGCCCGACGAGGACGCGCGCGGCGAAGAGGCCGAGGTCGCGGCCCGTGCGTTGGGCGGGATCGATCGCCCATTCGCGGACCGCCACGGCGAGGCCGCCGAGGAGAAGGAGGGCCAGCAGCCCCATCATCACCCAGCGCCAGGGGCCCAGGGCCGCTTGGTCGCCGTGCGACGCGAGCAGGAAGCCCAGGATGTCGGTGACGGGATCGGTGCGCATGGCTCGGCTCGCTCAGGCGGTGAGGGGTTCGGGGGCGGGCCTCGCATGCGGCCCGGCGAGGCGGACCGGCAGGTCGGCGATGCGCAGGCTCCGCCGCAGGGCCCGCGACAGGGCGTCGACCGCGATCGCGAGCAGCGCGGTCGCGAGGATCAGCACCGCCGCCACGTCCAGGCGCAGTTCCGCGATCGCCGCGTCCACGTAGAAGCCCAGCGTGGCGACGCCGAGAATCCCGAAGATCGCGCTCTCGCGCAGGATGATCTCCCAGCGGTAGAGCAGGTAGGCCAGGAACTGGCCGTAGAGCCGCGGCACCGTCTCGTAGGCGTAGAGGTTGAGTCCGCGCGGGGCATCGGGGCGATAGCTCAGCCCGTCGGCGTGGCGCCCCAGCAGGTAGCCGATGATGCCCGCATTGTGGATGGACAGCGCCAGGATCGCCGGCAGCATCGAGGGACCGAGGAGCTGCAGCGCCACATAGGCCAGCATGTACTCGGGCGTCGAGCGCAGGGTCACGAGCAGGACGCGGCCGAGCGGCCGCCCCAGCGGTCCCGTGAAGCGCCGCGAGGTCAGCGGGAACAGCAGCAGCGCCCCGACCGCGGTGGCGACGAGCGCGATCTGCGCCAGAACCAGGGTCTGCACGGCGCCCGGCAGGATCTGGCCGGTGAGGATCGGCCGGAACCACGCCCACAGGGCCGCTCCGGTCGCAGGCCAGCTCTCGGGAGCGAGGAGCGCCGCGCCGCGCAAGGGAGCCGGCACGATGTCGTGTCCGAGAAAGCGGGCGAGGCTGGCCCCGATCTCGACCGCCCCCACGGTCGCGGGCAGCACCAGCACTGAGCCGGCGGCGAGAAGCGGCAGGGTCCAGCCCCGCACCCAGAGCCGGCGGGTGCCGATGAGCGCGTAGAAGGCCAGGAGCCACGCTCCCGCCTCGCCGTAGCGCCCCTGCCGGAAGGCGGATTCGAGGTAGAAGCCCATGGTCGGCAGGCCGATGAAGCCGAGCACCAGCGTCGAACGCAGCCCGCATTCGAGCCGGTAGAAGGTGTAGGCGCGGATCGCGCCCGCGACCTCCGGCAGGCGCGCATAGGCGAAGGCCGACACCGTGCCGGTGCCGGCGGGCAGCGCCCTCAGGGCTGCGAGGTCGGCCTCCTCGATGATCTCGGCATAGACCTTGGCGCAGATGCCGGCGTAGGGCAGGGCGATGGCGAGGATGCCCGTGGTCGCCGAGAGGCCGAAGACCTGCATCAGGAGGAGCGCCCAGAACAGTTCGTGCACGGCGCGCAGGAGCGCGCAGGCGATCCGGACCGAGCGGAACCGGGCGAACGGAATCGCCAGCAGGAAGCCGGCCCCCGCACCGAGCCCGACGCCGAGCACCGCGAAGGCCACCGTGTAGAGGATGCTGGCGGCCTCGACCGCCAGGAAGTCCGGCCGCACGAGGCCGCCGAGCAGGCGCTGCAGATCCGCCCAGGGATGCAGGCTGGTCACGTGGAGATCGGCGGCGAGGAGCGCCGCGAGGCCGAGCGCCGCGATCCAGCGGCTGACTGCGGCGTAGCCCGCCGCTGGCGTGAGGCCCCGGGACCTCACGCCAGCGACTCCGCGTCCGCGTAGTAGCCGCGCAGGCGCGCCGCATCGAGGCGCGCGGCCGGCGCGTCGAGGACGATGCGCCCCTCCGCGATCATCACGATGCGGCTGGCATGGGCGAGCGCCAGCGGGACGTCGTGGAGGGCCATCACCAGGGTTTCGTGCGTGCGCGCGAGTTCGGCGAGGACGAGGCCGCCCTGCACCCGGTCGAGGGCCGAGACCGGCTCGTCGGCGAGGAGGATCGGCCGGCCGTTGTAGAGGGCGCGGGCCACCGAGACGCGCTGCTGCTGCCCGCCCGAGAGCGCGCCCGCCTTCTCGCGCAGCTTGTCGGAGAGGCCGACGCGGGCGAGCACGGCGGCGACCGCGTCGAGGTCGGCCCGGGCGGGCCAGACGAGATTGCGCAGATTGTGTGCCGTCCGGTTCCGGTCGAGACGGCCCATGTAGACGTTGTGGAAGACGGAGAGCGTGCGCACCAGCGCGGCGGCCTGCGGCACCAGCGCGACGCGCTCCGGGGCCTGGGCGTGGATCAGTCCGATCAGCGTCGACTTGCCGACGCCCGAGCGGCCCATCAGCGCGACGCGCTCGCCCGGCTGCACCGTCAGGTCGATGCCCTGCAGGACCGGCCGCCCGTCATAGGCGGCCGAGGCGTTCGCGAGCTGGATGGCCGCGGCGGGCATCAGTCCGGCGTCAGTCGAGGAGGCCGGTGGACCGGCCGACCTCGATCAGCGGCACATAGGCCTCGCTGGTCACGGGGATGAACTTCGAGCGCCCGAAGGGTTCGAGGATCGCCGGGTCGGTGATGCCGACGAGAGCGGCCTTGAGCCGCTCGGTGAAGCCCGTCCCGTAGACGGCATCGAGGTCGCCGCGCACCGTCCACTGGTAGTCCGGGTAGGCCGGGCTCTCCCAGATCACCGAGACGGTCTTGGGGTCGACCTTGCCGGCCTTGGTGTCGAGGTCCCAGACCGTGTAGTCGACGGCGCCGACCTCGAAGGCGCCGGACTGGACGAGCTGGATGGTGCGGCTGTGGTCGCCCGAGAAGCCGACCCGCGCGAAGACCTCCTCGGGCGTCTTGCCGGGGAAGGCCTGGCGGATGAAGTGCTCGGGCATCAGCCGGCCGGAGGTCGAGGCGCGTGAGCCGAAGGTGAAGGTTTTGCCGGCGATCACCTTGGGAAAATCCGCGGCCCTGGCGAGTCCGGTCGCCGCATTGGCGATGAAGTAGGTCTTGAAGGCCGCGTCCTCGGCCCCCTGCGCGATGGCCTGGGAGCCCGGCACCGCCTTGCGGGCCTGCACGCCGGTGAAGCCGCCGAACCACGCGAGCTGCACCTGCCCGTTGGTGAAGGCGGTGACGGCCGCCGGATAGTTCTTCACCGGGATGTAGCGCACCGGCACGCCGAGCTTGCCCTCGAGATAGGCCGCGACCCGCCCGAAGCGCTCCACGAGGCGGCTCTCGTCCTGGTCGGGGATGCCCGTGAAGACGAAGGGCCTCGCCGGCTCCCGCGGGGCGGTCTGCGCCGTGGCCGCGCCCACGAGGCTCCAGACAGCGGCCAGCACCGCGAATCCACGAAACCAAGCGCGCATGTCTCTCCCTCCGTAGGCCCTCGGATGGTATTCGCGCGCCTGCGGCCCCGGTTACCGGCCGGCGCTACGCGGGCTTCATGCGCCGTCCCGGCGGCCCGTACCGAGGAAGGCCACCGCCCCGAGCCGCACGGAACCGGTGCCCTGGTCCCTCTCCAGATCCGCGACGAAGCGGGCGAGCACCGCCTCCCGTGCCCCGCCTTGCGCCGCGAGCAGGGCCGCGAGCCCCGGCGCGAAGGCGAGCCGCGCGGCGAGCCAGGACGCCGAGGGCGCCACGAGATCGGCCTCCAGCCGCGAGACGGCGATCCGGGAGAGCCCTGCCGAGGCGAGCAGGGCGCGGAAGACGGCTTCCTCCGCGAAGCGCAGCTGCGCCGGGGCGGTGGGCGGCGGCGGTTGCGGCCCGCGCACGGCCGTCACGGCCGCGAGCAGGCGGACGATCAGGGCGTAGTTCTGCGGCTCGGTCCAGGTCACGACGGCGACCTGCCCGCCGGGCGCGAGGCTGCGCACCATCGCCCGCAGGGCGGCCTGCGCATCCGCGCACAGGATGATGCCGAAGACCGAGAGCGCCGCGTCGAAGGCGCCGTCCGCGAGCGCGAGGCGCGCGGCATCCATCACCGCCACCGAGACCGGCAGGTCCCCGGCCCGCGCCTGGATGCGGCCGGCCATGCCCTCGGCCGCATCGACCGCCAGCACCTGCGCGCCGGCCCGGGCGGCCATCAGCGCGGCGCCGCCGCAGCCGGCCGCCACGTCGAGGCAGCGCGCGCCGGGATGCAGGGCGAGCGCGCGCAGCGCCTCCTCGGCGAACCGGTTCGTCAGCGGCTCGAACACGGCCTCGTAGGCGGCGACATGCGCGCTCCAGAGGCCGGCCCGCTGGTCCGGTTGCGCCTCCGCTGTCGCGTCGGGTGTCACCGCGCCGCCTCCCCGTGCGAATACCGCGATGGTACAGGGCACCTGTCCGGTGTCGACTGCGACGCTTTGCGTCCGGATCGGGGGGATCAGCGGGATGGCGAGCAGCGTCACGGGCACGGAGCGCAGCTTCTCGCTGGGGCTCGGGCTGACCAACGAGTGCAACCTCGCCTGCAGCTTCTGCTATCGCGACCCGACCCGCGTGGATCGCCTCGGACCGGATCAGATCCGCGCCGTGCTCGACCGGCTGCCCGTCCGCTCGGTCAATCTCGGCACCGGCGAGAACGGCATGCATCCGCGCTTCCCCGAGATGGTCGCCCTGCTCCGGGCCGAGCCGATCAAGCTCACCATCACGTCGAACGGGCATTCCATCGCGGTGAGCGACGACGCGCAGGTGCGGGCCTTCGCGGATGTCGAGTTCTCGATCGACTATCCGACGCCAGAGGAGCAGGACGCGCAGCGCGGGCCGGGCAACTGGGACCTCGTGATGGAGCAGGCCGCGCGCTGCCGCCGCCTCGGCGTCGGGGTCACCTTCATCGCCGTGATGATGCGCACGAACTACGACCGCCTGCATGAGATCGCGGCGGTGGCCGCCCGCTTCGGGGCGCCCCTGCGGATCAACGTCTACCAGGCGGTGCGCAGCGACGCCTTCGCGTTGACCTACGAGGAGTACTGGGAGGGGTTCGCCACGCTCTTCGCCCACACGCAGGCGATCGCCATCGGCGAACCGCTGGTGCGGGCGATGGCCGGCCTGCCGCCCCGCCGCGGCGGCTGCGGCGCGGGCACCGTGCGGGTGACCCCGCGGGGCACCGTGCAGCCCTGCGTCTACTGGGGTGGACCGGGCCAGGGGCTCGACGTGCTGATCGCGGCGGGGCCGGCAATCACCGAGACCGAGCCCTTCGTGGCCGCCCGCGCCCTGCCGGAGCCCTGCCGCGGCTGCGCCCACGAGGCCGCCTGCCACGGCGGCTGCGCCGGGCGGCGGCGCCTGCTGCAGCGGCTTCACGAGGTCGATCCCTATTGTCCCGTGGTGCGCGGCGACGACCGGCGACTCGCCGTCACGATGGCACCGGCCCGCGACCTGCCGAAGCTCGAGAGCGCCTGCACCACCATCGTCCAGGCTCGGGACTTGGTGCAGGATCCGGCGCAGGACTCGGCGCAGGACCCGCCATGACGGCGTTCCGGCCCATCGCCGGGCTCTCCGAGATCGCGGGCGATGTCGATCTTCTCCTCTGCGACGTGTTCGGCACGCTGCACGACGCCGAGCGCAGCTTCGCCCCGGCGCTCGACGCGCTGGCGTGCTTCCGCCGTGGCGGAGGGGCGGTCGTGCTGGTCTCGAACGCCGCCGAGCCGCGGGCGCATCTCTGCGCGACGCTGGCCGCCAGGGGCATTCGGGGAGTTTTCGACGCGCTCGTCAGCGCCGCGGACGTCACCCGCGACGCGCTGCGGGAGCGTGCCGTCGTCCCGGAGCCCGGCGCGGCGCGGGGGCCGGTCGAGGCCGTTCACATCGGGCCGGAGCGGGACCGCGTGCTGTTCGACGGGCTCGGGATCACGCTCGGCGGCTCGGCCGCGGCGCCGATCGTCTGCACCGGCTATCCCGAGGACGACGCCGAACTCGACGAGATTCTCGTTCGCGCCGTGCGGCGGGGTGCGCTCATGCTCTGCACCAATCCGGACACCAGCCTCGTCGTCGGCGGCCGCGTGCTGCGCTTCGCCGGCCTCGTGGCGCAGCGCTACCGGCACCTCGGCGGATGCGTGGTCGAGACCGGCAAGCCCGGTCCGGCGATCTACGCCGCGGCCCTGGCGGCGGTGCGCAGGGCCACCGGACGCATGTTTGACCCGGCGCGCATCCTGGGGATCGGCGACACGCCCGCCCTCGACGCGGGCGGGGCCCTGGCCGCCGGCTTCTCCGCCGCCCTGCTGGCCCCGCCGACGGGCGACCTGCCCGACCTGGCGGGCACCGGCCGCCGCTACCGCCTGTCCGCCCTCGTCTGGTAGCGATCCAACCCACAGGAGGAGCCCCATGTCCGACGCCCCCGTCCGCCTCAGCACGCTGGCCCATGGCGGCGGCTGCGGCTGCAAGCTCGATCCGGCCGTGCTGCGCACGCTGCTCGCCGATCAGCCCGTCGCGGGACCGTTCGAGCGGCTGCTGGTCGGCAACGAGACCGCGGACGACGCCGCCGTCTGGGCGCTCGACGACGGTACCTGCGTCATCGCCACCACCGACTTCTTCACCCCGATGGTGGACGATCCGCACGATTTCGGGCGCATCGCCGCGACGAACGCGATCTCGGACGTCTACGCGATGGGGGGCCGGCCGATCATGGCGCTCGCCATCCTGGGCATGCCCGTCGGCAGGATCGCGCCGGAGATGGTCGCCGCGATCCTCAAGGGCGGCGCGAGCATCTGCGCCGAGGCCGGCATCCCGGTCGCGGGCGGCCACTCGATCGACACGCCGGAGCCGATCTACGGCCTTGCCGTCATCGGTACCTGCCGCCGCGAGGAGGTGCGCCGCAACGCCGACGCCAAGCCCGGCGATGCCCTGATCCTGACGAAGCCGCTCGGGGTCGGCGTCTACTCGGCGGCGATCAAGCGCGAGGGCCTGCCGGAGGGTGGATACGCCGACTTCATCGCCACGACGACGCGGCTCAACCGGGTCGGGGCCGACCTCGCGCAGGACCCCGCGGTCCACGCGATCACCGACGTGACCGGCTTCGGCATCCTCGGCCACGGCCTGGAACTCGCCCGCGGCGCCGGCCTCACCGTGGTGATCGAGGCGGATGCCCTGCCGCTCCTGCCCGCGGCCGAAGCGCTCGCCCGGGACGGGTTCGTCACGGGTGCGTCGCACCGCAACTGGGCCGCCTTCGGCGAGGCGGTCGACCTCCCGGAGGGCTGTCCCGCGTGGCGCCGTCACCTGCTCACCGATCCGCAGACCTCGGGCGGCCTGCTCGTGGCCTGCGCCCCCGCGGCGGCCACCGCCGCCCTGGCCCGGATCCGCGAGGCCGGCTTCGATCAGGCGAGCGTGATCGGACGCACGGAGGCCGGGTCCGCTCGGATTCGCATCGTCTGACGGACCTGGCGGGGTGAGGGGCACGTCCGGCAGAACGGGAGCGTTCTCGCAGAGGCGAGCCCGCTCCCGAGGTGGGCCGCAAATCGACCTCACATGCCGCGGTCGACGCCCCACCACCCGATCGACCCGTCGCCGCGTCGGGGACGCTGATCGCTCTCGGTCCCGACCTTTCCGTCGACGCTCCGGTCCGGCCTGTGTGGCGCGCGCGGGACGCTCTCCTGCCGCAATCGCGCCGGGGGCTCTCCGAACCGGGCAGGGTCCGGGGCCGCGGCCCCGGATCTGGCGAAAAGCAGGACCCCTGCGATCGCCAGCGTGATCCTGAAGCGTTGCATGGCGTCCTCCGCATCGGACGGCGTGACGCGCCGCCCGATCTCGTACTGGCTTCGCCGCGGCCGCCCGGGCCGTTACGGTCCGGTGTGCAGCGAGCCTGCCGGTCCCTGCGGCCCGCCAGGGCGGAGCGAGGCGGGATCGGGCACTCGCCCGGCCGGGCGCGGCCGGATGCTCACGCGTCCGCGCCGTAATCGCTGAGAACCGGGTCGATCCGGAATTCCTGGGCGAAGAAGGCGATCGCGGCCCGCACCTTCGCCGGGACGTAGCGGCGCGAGGGGTGCACGGCCTGGATCGGCAACGGCACCGGCTCGTAGGCCTTCAGGACCACCAC
Source organism: Methylobacterium isbiliense (assembly GCF_022179325.1). Taxonomy (GTDB): domain Bacteria; phylum Pseudomonadota; class Alphaproteobacteria; order Rhizobiales; family Beijerinckiaceae; genus Methylobacterium; species Methylobacterium isbiliense. Next base: position 14,730 of record NZ_BPQQ01000067.1, read on the forward strand.
GGCCGATCCGTCGCGCAACTCGTCGCGGAACAGCCATGTCGGCGTCACCGCGATGCCGCAGCCGGCCAGGACCGCCTCGCGCACGGCCTCGGAATTGTCCGCCATCACGCGTCCCGACACGCGCACCGCCATCGCCCCGTCGCGGCCTGCGAAGTGCCACTCGCTGCCGGTCGCAAGCCGCGAATAGACGATGCACTCGTGCCGCGCGAGGTCGGCGGGCGTCTCCGGCACCCCGCGGCGCGCGAGGTAGTCGGGCGCGCCCACCGTCACGCGCCGCGTCAGGCCGATCCGGCGCGCCACCAAGCTCGCGTCCGGCAGGGCGCCGACCCGGATCGCGAGGTCAATCCCCTGCTCGACGAGGTTGGCGAAGCCGTCGCTCATCAGGAGTTCGATCCGCAGGTCGGGATGCTGGTCGAGCAGGCGTCGCAGCCGCGGCGCGACGTGGAGGCGTCCGAAGGCGACCGGGCAGGAGATCCGCAGCAGGCGGCGCCTCCCGGCCCGGCCCCACGCAGGCCTGCGCCTCGTCGAAGGCGTCGAGGGCCGCGGCCGCGCGCGCCACGAAGGCTCGGCCCTCCTCGGTCAGGGACAGGGTGCGGGTCGTGCGCTGCAGGAGACGGACGCCGAGCCCCCGCTCCAGGCCCGCCACCTGCTTGGAGATGGTGGGCTGCTGCGTCCCGCGCTCCCGCGCCACCACCGAGAACGACCCCGTCTCGGCCACCCGCAGGAACACGCGCATCGCCTCGATCCGGTCCATCATTCCATTCCAGCATAAATCCTAGGTCCAGGCGCAGCGTACCGCGGCGCATCGGAATGCGCGATCTCCAGGGCACCGCCACGCGCAACCGAAGAGAGACCGATGCGCATCTTCGCCCTGCACACGACCGACACCGCCCCCCGCAGCCGCCAAGGCGCAGCTCTCCGCCATCGAGACGGCGTGGGGCTTCGTTCCGAACCTGCACCGCACCCTCGCCGAGAGCCCGGTGACGCTGCAGGCCTACGACGCGCTGTTCTCGCTGTTCGGCCAGTCGTCGTTCACCGCCGCCGAGCAGCAGGTCGTCTATCTGGCGATCAACGTGTTCAACGCCTGCGAGTACTGCACCGCCGGCCATTCGGTGCTCGCCCGGAACGCCGGCCTGCCCGCCGACGCGATCGAGGCCCTGCGGGAGAGCCAGCCGCTGGCCGATCCGCGTCACGAGGCCCTTCGCCGCTTCGCCGAGACGGTCGTGCGCGAGCGCGGCCGGGTGGGAGAGGAGGATCTCGCCGCCTTCTTCGAGACAGGTTTTTCCCGCGCCCAGGTGCTGGAGGTGGTGCTGGCCGTCGCGACCAAGACGATCTCCAACTACACCAACCACATCACCCACACGCCGAACGATACCTTCATGGCCGCCACCGCCTGGACGGCGCCGCACCGCCGCGCGGCCGGCGCCTGATCCCGCACGCGAGCCCCGGAGACCGTTCGATGACCAGCCTCTCCCTGCAGGACACTCTCGACCAGTTCCGGGTGTCCTGGGCCGAGCGCGTCGGCCCCGCCATCGCCCGCACCATCGAGGCGGACAACGCCGCGCTCGCGGCGGGCCCGCACCTCGCCCGGGCGCTGCGGCCCGGCGACGCCTTCCCGCGGGTCGTCCTGCCGGACGCGCGCGGCCGCCCCGTCGATCTCGGCGCGCTCGCCGACGCGACTCCCCTCGTCGTCACGATCTACCGCGGCGGCTGGTGCCCCTACTGCAACCTCGCACTGCGCGCCTACCAGGCGGCGCTGGCCGAGATCGCAGGCTTGGGCGCGCGGCTCGTCGCGGTGAGCCCGGAGGCGCCCGATCACGGCCTCGACACGGCGCAGACGAACGCGCTCGCCTTCCCGGTCCTCTCGGACGAGGGAGGGCGGCTCGCCGAGGCGCTCGGCATCCGCTTCGTCCTCTCGCCGGAGATCCGGGCGCTCTACGCGCGCTTCGGCCACGACCTGCCGGCGCGGCATGGGGGCGGCGACTGGTCCCTGCCCGTGCCGGCGACCTACGTGGTGGCGCGGGGCGGGCGCATCGCTCTCGCGCATGTGGAGGCCGATTACCGCCGCCGCCTCGATCCGGGCGAGGCCCTGGCCGCGCTCCGCCGCCTCGCGGCGGCGCGGGCCGCGTGAGGAGGCCGCCATGACGACGCTCCTCCTCGCGCGCGGGCGGGCCGCGCGGCTCGCCCTCGACCCGACCCTGGCCGGCCTCCTCGGCGGCCTCGTGGCCGCCCTGAGCTGGGGCGGCTACCTCGCTCTCATGCGAGCCGGCGTGAAGTCCGGCCTCGCCGGCCCCGATTTCCTGATCCTCCGCTTCGGGGTGGCGGCCGTGCTCACCGCGCCCCTCCTGGTCTGGCGCTGGCCGCAGGTGCGGGCGATCGGTCTGAAGCGCTCCCTCGCCCTGGCGCTGGCCGCGGGGCCGCTCTTCATCCTCGTCGGCAGCACGGGCTTCGCGTTTGCGCCGCTGTCGCACGGCGCCGTGGTGCAACCGGCGACCGTCGCGGTCGGCGGGCTGATCCTGGGGACGCTGCTCCTCGGCGAGGCGATGACGGCCCGCAAGGCGCTCGGGGCGGGGGCCGTGATCGCTGGCGTGCTGCTCGTGGGCGGTGCGGCGCTCACCGCGGGGGAAGCGGGCGCGTGGATCGGCGACCTGCTCTTCGCGGCGGCAGGCGGGCTCTGGCTCGTCTTCACGCTGCTGCTGCGGCGCTGGCGCATCGACCCGCTCGCCGGGGCGGCGGTGGTGAACGCGATCTCGGGCGCGGTCGTCGTGCCGGTCTACTTGATCGCCGTCGGCCCGGAGCGACTCACGGCGCTGCCGCCGGGTGCACTGGCCATGCAGGCGTTCGTGCAGGGCGTCCTCGCGGGCGCCGTCGCGGTGGCGGCCTTCGCGGTGGCGGTGCGCGAACTCGGCGCGGGGCGGGCCGCCCTGTTCCCGGCCCTCGTGCCGGCAACGGCGGTGCTGATCGGCATCCCGGTCGCCGGCGAGGTTCCGGGCATTCCCCAGGTCGCAGGCCTCGTCCTCGCCACCGCCGGGCTGGTGCTCGCCGTCACGCGGGGGCGGGGCGGGCCGCGGTGACGCGCCCGGCGCCGTCGCGCCCATCGAAGCGGGCGCCGCAGAGCGCCGCTGCGGCGAGCGCCGCGCCAATGACCGCCACGCAGGCCGGCCAGCCGAGGCGGTCGAAGGCGGCGCCGAGGACGAGGCTGCCGAGGAGGCCGCCGCCGAAATAGGCGGCGAGGTAGAGGCCGCTCGCGGCGCCGCGGTCGCCGTCGGCGGCCTGCCCCACGAAGCTGGTCGCCACGGCCTGCGCGAAGAAGGTGCCGGCCGCGACGAGCGTGAGGCCGGCGAGGACGGGCGCCAGGGACGGCACCAGCAGCAGCGGCAGCCCCGCCGCCGCCACGCCGAGGCCGAGCCAGAGGGACCGGCGGGCCCCGAGCCGCGGCACGATCCGGCCCGCGAGCGGCGTCGTCGCCATCGCGGGCAGGAAGACGAGGTAGACGAGGCCGAGCGCCCCCTGGTCGAGGCCGAAGGGCGCCCGTGCCAGCACGAAGTTCACGAAGGTGAACGCGCCGATGAAGGCGAAGAGGATGCAGAACCCGACCGCGAGGGCTGCGCGCACCCGGCCGTTGACGAGGTGCCGTTTGAGCGTCGTGAGGGCCGCGCGCCGCTCGAGCGGCATGGGAACGAGCGCCGTGGCGTGGGTGAGCCCGACCGCGACCAGCCCGGCGCCCGCGAGGTTGAGGCCCGCCAGCACCAGGAAGGTGGGGCCGAGCCCCAGCTGGTCGGCCGCGCCCGCGGCCAGCAGGCGTCCCACGAGGTTCGAGGCGACGTTGCCGGTGACGTAGGCCGCGAAGGCGCTCGCGGCGACGGAGGGGCCGCAATGTTCGCCGAGATAGGCGAGCGTGAGCGTGAAGGCGCTCGCCATGCACACGCCCTGCGCCACGCGCAGCAGCGTGAAGGCGGTCAGGTCGGGCGCGACGGACAGGAGGGCGGTCGGCAGCGTCAGGAGGACGAGGCTCGCCACGATGCCCCGCCTGCGGTCGAGGTAGCGTCCCGCCAGGGCCACGCCGAGGCTCGCGGCCGCCATGCCGAGCGTGCTCGCGTTCACGGCGAAGCCCATCGCGGCGGGGGTGACCGCGTAGGCCCGCGCCAGGGCCGGCAGGATCGCCTGGGCGGCGAAGAGGTCGGCCAGCGTCAGGAAGGCGATCAGCCCGATCAGGAGGGTGCGGACGCGCTGCGGCGACAGGCCGGCGGGCCGCGCGGCTGGGCCGAGGGCGGGGGAGGTGGTCATGGCGGGGATCCTTCTCGGAAGGGCGCCGGGCAGGACCCGGGCCGCCCCGCACGGCGCAGGCTCGTGCCGGCGGTCATTGCCGATGACCGCCGGTTCGGTTTTCGGTTGTTCGCCAGATCTTCGATTTGGCATCGCGACGTCGCAACGGCCCGACGCGTCAGCATCCCGGGCCGTCGGCATCACATCGCGTGCGGATCCTCCTTCTCCGGGAAGAGGTCGGCGGAGATCAGGATCACGGGCTTCTTCGACTCGTTCTTCCACCAGTGGGCGACCGCCTTCGTCTCGCGTGCGACCTCGCCGGCGCGATGGACGATCGGCACCGCGCAGGTCGTGGCGTGCTCCATGATCGTGCCCTGCACGACGTAGATCAGGGCGGGACGGTTCTCGTGGCTGTGGAAGGGCACGACCCCGCCGGGCTGGACGACCAGCCGGCGCAGGCGGAAGCTGCGGTCCGGCGCGGCGACGTTGCTCTCCTTGGCGAGGTCGAGGGCACCGAGCACCGTGTCGGTGACGCCCACGGGCGCGCTCGGCCCGGTCCCTGCGCCACCGGAGCGGCCCTGGCCGGCGGGACACTCGCCGGCCGAGGCGGGCCCGGCCGCGAGCAGGCCCAGCAGCAGCGGGAGGAAGATCCAGTCCTTGCGCATCGTCGGTCTCCGTGAGCGCGATGCAGCCGTCCCACACGGCTGTCATGCACGAACGATGGCGGGCCCCCCTGCCGGCGTGAAATGCCGATGCGGTCTCGTCTCCATAGGCAATCGCTATGGGAATCATCGTACCGGCCGCCGTAGCATCGCGGTTGTTCGGGGCCGGACGAGCGGGCGCCGCCGCAAAGACGAGGGAGAGCGCCATGACGCGACCGGATCCGCTCGGATCCCGACGTGTTCTGCTCTAGCGGACTGGACGATAAGACCGCGCGAGACCGCGGGCGACGATCGGGAGGCCGGGATGCAGGAGACCGGAACGGTCACGCCGCTGCGGGCACGCCTCGGCACTCGGCTGGGCCAACTCGATGGCGCCTATCGGGCGAGCATGGAGGCGGCGATCGCCCACCTGCGGCGCAGCGGCATGGCGACGCGCGCCAAGCTGGCCGGTGACCGCGCCCCCGATTTCGCCCTGCCCGATCCGGACGGGGCGATCGTCTCGCTGGCCGAGCGGCTGCAGGCGGGGCCGGTCGTGCTCAGCTTCTTCCGCGGCGAGTGGTGCTCGTTCTGCCGCATCGAGATGGACGCCCTGATCGCGGCCTTGCCGGATCTCGCTGCGGCGGGCGCGAGCCTCGTGATGGTTTCGCCGCAGGGCTCCTCCGAGACCCTGCTCGCGCGCAGCCGCGGCGTCCCGGGCCTCACCGTGCTGAAGGACCCGATGAACGGCGTCGGGCTGCAATACGGGCTCATCTTCCGTATGCCCGACATTCTGCGCGAGGCGCTGCTCGCCCTCGGCGTCGACCTCTCGCACGTCTACGGCACCGACGCGTGGCTGCTGCCGATCCCCGCGACCTACCTGATCCGCCGGGACGGCACGATCGCGCTGGCCCACACGGATCCGGACTTCACGCGGCGCCTCGACCCGCAGGACATCCTCGCCGCGCTCCGTGCTTTGACCGGCTGATCGGTCAGGCGACGCGCGCGGCGTCGGACGGCCTTCGCCGGCCTGCCACGTCCGCCTGCCGCACCAGCGCGGCGAGCGCCGGCGAGTGGCGGCGGCCCGCCACCGTCGTGAGGGCGACCCGGTGGCGCAGCGGCAGATCGGCAAGGGGGCGGAACGGCAGCGACCGGGCGCGGGTGATGCTCTCCGGCCACAGGATGCAGCCGAGGCCCTGCCGGACGAGACTCGCCAGCCAGCGCTCGTCGCCGCTCGAATGGCGCGCCACCCGGTTGATGCCCCGCGCGTCCATGGCGGCGGCGATCGCCTCCTCGTGGCGGCAGCCGAGCCGCACGATGAGCGGCTCCCCGTCGAGGTTTTCCAGCACGACCTCGGTCAGCGCCTCGAACCGGTGTCCGGGAGCGAAGGCCACGCAGAACAGGTCCTCGGCGATCCGCCGCAGGTCGAAGCGCTCGTGGCGCACGACCGCAACCCCGTCGAGCGGCGCGAGCAGGGCCGCGTCGACGTCGCCGGCGATCAGCCAATCCTCGACGAGGTTCGCCGGGCCGATCTCGACCTGCAGGGTCAGCCCGGCGATCTCCGCCGAGACGCCGGCGAGGAGCGGCGCGCCCGTCTCGGCCGCGATGGAGGAGCAGGCCCCGATGGTGAGCTGCCCGGTCTCGCGCTTGCGGAAGCTCTGCGCTTGGCGCTTGGCCGTCTCGGCCGCCTCCAGGGCGGCCTGCAGGTGGGGCCGCATCAGGCGGCCGAGCTCGGTCAGGTGCGTGTGGACACGCTCGCGGCGAAAGAGCGGGCCGCCGAGCTCGTCCTCCAGCTTCTGGATCGCGCGGGTGAGGGAAGGTTGCGCCACGTGCAGACGCTCGGCCGCGCGGGTGAAATTCAGGTGCTCGGCCACCGCGAGGAAGTAGCGGACCTGGTGCATCTCCATGCGGTCACCCCACCCCGTTCGGGTCCGGTCGCCGCCAGGCGCGGTCGCCCTCGACGTCGCACGCGATCCCGTCGCGTCGCCGAGGGGCCGCCTGCCCGCGTTCGTGCGGCCGGTCAGCCGACCCGCCGCGATCGTCATCGTGCGCCCGATCGGCGGAACCGTAATCGATCGACCGGATGAAGGCGAGCGGAGCACCGCACTTCCGCAATCCCGTACCTCTCGCGAGGCGTGGCGCCGTTCCCTTACGGCAACGTCCCGGCCGGTCTGGACATCGGTCGAGGAGGCCCATCGGCCCTGTCCTCGCCCGCACCCCTGTTACGATTCCGCCAGCGCGGGCGATTTCCTCCTGAATGCACTGCGTCCGGTCGCTCGGCCGGATAGAGGGGAAGACCATGACCGAACTCCCGGCCGGTGACCGGGCGTCCTACCGCCTCCTCGACATCCTCGACGGCACGCATGCGCTGCGCGCGGAGTTCAGGCACCGCCGCTTCCGCCCGCATTTCCACGACACCTACGTCATCGGCGCCACGGAGCAGGGGGCCGAGATCTTCGAGGCGCGCGGCGGCCGCCACGTCTCGCCGGCAGGGTCGCTGCGCCTCATCAATCCCGGCGAGGTCCATACCGGCGCGCCTCCGCGCGCCGGGGTCTGGGGATACCGCTGCCTCTATCCCTCGGTCTCGCTCATGGCCGGCATCGCGGCCGAACTCGGCCGGAGCGCTCCGCCGTTCTTCCCAGACATGGTGGTGCCGCATCCCGCGCTCGCCGCCATGCTCCTGCGGGCGCTCGCCGGCGCGGAGGGGCCCGCCTCCCGCCTCGGCCGGGAGGCGCGCCTGCGCGTCGCGCTGGCGCAGATCGTGGTGGCCCAGGGCGCCGAGCGCCCGGAGATCCCGCCGATGCGCCGGGCACCGCAGGCGGTCGAGCGCACGCGCCGCTTCATCACCGATCACCTCGCCCAGGATATCGGCCTCGCCGAGGTGGCGCAGGCCGCCGGGATGAGCCGCTTCCACCTCCTGCGGGTTTTCAAGGCCGAGACCGGGCTGACGCCCTTCGCCTTCCAGGCGCACGCCCGGGTCGTGCAGGCCCGCTCGCTCCTCGGCCGCGGCCTGAGCGTCAAGCAGACCGCCGCGGCCTGCGGCTTCGTCGACCGCAGCCACTTCGCCCGGGTCTTCCTCGCCATCGTCGGAGTCACGCCCGCCGCCTACCGGGACGCGGTCGCCCCCACGGCGCAGCGGGTATCGAAACCATAGCCACTCGCGAATTCTGGCGGAGCCCGCGCGGTGCTCTGATGAGGGTACCGCCGGATGGCGGCGGGCCGGAGATCGCCATGAACCGCATCCTCATCGCCGGGCTCGCGCTCTGCCTCGCGGGTCCCGCCCTCGCCCAGAGCACCGGCAGCGGCCAGCAATCGGGCGGGCCTGCCCGGGACCGGATCAGCGCGACCGGCGGCCGCCCGCAGCCCGTGACCGCGCCCGACCCGAAGCGGCTCGGCTCCGGGAGCCACGCCGGCGGCCCGCTCAACAACCGGCTGTCCTCGACCGGACCCGGCGGCGCCGCGCCGGTCGCGCGGCGCGACCCCGCTCTGCGCCGCTACGGCTCCGGATCGCGCGCGGGCGGTCCGCTCAACCGCTGAGCCGTGCGGCCGAGGGAGGGCGCCATGGACCTGACGAATCCGCTGCACGCACCGGCAGGGGAGGGACCGGACCTTCGCGCCTATGGGCGGGTGGTCCTCGTGCTCCAGGGCGGCGGCGCCCTCGGCGCCTACCAGGTCGGCGTCTACCGCGCCCTGCACGAGGCCGGGATCGAGCCCGACTGGGTGATCGGCACCTCCATCGGGGCGATCAACGGCGGCCTGATCGCCGGCAACCCGCCCGAGCGGCGCCTGGAGCGTCTCTGCGCCTTCTGGCGCCGCGTCGAGCACGATGCGGTGCGCGGCCGGCTCTCCGCCTGGCCCGGCCTCGGTCCGCTCTCCGCGCACTGGGCGACGCTGATGCAGGGCGTGGCGGGCTTCTTCGCGCCCAACCCCTTCGCGCTCGCCAGCCCCCACTGGCCACTCGGCCCCGAATCGGTCGGCTACTACTCGACGGCGCCCCTGCGCGAGACCCTGGCCGACCTCGTCGACCTCGACAGGCTCAATGGCGGCACGTGCCGCCTGACGGTCGGGGCGGCGAACGTGCGCACGGGCCAGATGCGCTATTTCGACAGCCGCGACGAGACCCTCGACCTGCGCCACGTCATGGCTTCCGGGGCGCTGCCGCCGGCCTTCCCGCCGGTGCGCATCGGTGACGACCTCTACTGGGACGGCGGCATCCTCTCGAACACCCCCGTCGAGGCGGTGTTCGACGACAATCCGCGGCGCGACGGGATCGTGTTCGCGGTCCACATGTGGAACCCGTCCGGCCCCGAGCCGCGCACCCTCTGGGAGGTCGTCAACCGCCAGAAGGACCTTCAGTACGCGAGCCGCGCCCACAGCCACATCGCGCGCCAGAAGCAGATGCACCGGCTGCGCCACGTGATCGCGGAACTCGCCCGCCGCCTGCCCGGCGACGTCGCGGCCGATCCGGAGGTCAAGGCGCTCTCCGCCTACGGCTGCGTGACCCGCATGCATGTGGTGCGGCTGCTCGCCCCACGGCTCGAGGCGGAGGACCACCTGCGCGACATCGATTTCAGCCCGACCGGGATCCGCATGCGGGAAGAGGCCGGCTACCTGCACGCGCGGCGCGTGCTCGCCGAGGCGCCCTGGACCCGCGAGGTCGACGCCCTCGAAGGCTTCGTGCTGCATGAGGCCGATGCGGGCCACGCCGCCGTGACGTGGTGAGGCGCCCGTGACGCAGACGGCCGACGGCACCGAGATCGCGGCGCGCCTCGCGACCGCCATGGCCGCCGCACAGGGCGGGGACGCCCGCGCCTATCGGATCCTGCTCCGCGACTGCGTGCCGATCATTGCGGCCGAGGCTCGGCTCCAGGGCGTCGCCGCGTCCGCGTTGGACGCCATCGTGCAGGAGACGCTCCTCACGCTGCATCGCGTGCGCGCCACCTACGATCCGGCTCGTCCCTTCCTACCGTGGCTGCGCGCCCTCGCCCGGCACCGCGCCGCCGATCACCTGCGCAGGGCCCGCTGCCAGCGAGCGGACATCCATGCCCATCCGGCTCTCGACAACCTGATGCGGACGGCTGCGAGCACGGACGTCTTCGCCGTCGAGGCAGACGGCTGACCTCTGACACCGTCTCCGCTTGATCAAAGCGGAGACGGTGTCAGCAAGCCCGCGCGGTGGAGCCCAAGGCTCCACGCGACTGAGCGAAGCCCGCATCCGCCATCCCGAAGGGATCAAGCGGATGGGGTATGGGGCGCTCACCGACCCGAGCAGATCGGCCCGTCGCCTGGTTGGCCGTCCCGGAAATCCAGGGAACGAACCCACGGACAAGGATGGCTCGCTCATCGGGCTCGCCTCGGGGCGCCTTCGGTCCGTCATTGCTCCACAAGGTGACCGATCGTCAGCAGAAGCGCCCCGTGCGAGTCTGCTCAGTCGACGATGCCGAGCGCGCGCATGCGGGCGATCGTCTCCATCAGCTTCGGCCCGGTGTCCCGGCGCAGCACCGCCTCGGTCATCAGGAAGGCCGGGCCGCTCACGTTCACCGAGAAGATGCCGCGCGCGCCGGGGCTGTGGATCGGGGCCGCCACGGCGTTGATCTCGGGCCGCCAGATGCCGACGCCGACGCAGAAGCCGTGCTCGGCGACCTCGGCGAAGCAGCGCTGCATCGTCCGCTCCAGCGCCGGCCACTCGGCCCCGCTCTCGCGCCGCAGGCGCTCGACCAGCGGCCCGCGCTGCTCCTCGTCCATGCCGGCGAGCGTCGCCATGCCCATGACGCTGCACGCGAGCGGCAGGTGGAAGCCGACCTCGCTCGACAGGGTGATGGTCTGGCCCTTGCCGCGCCAGAGCTGGACGTAGACGCAGTGCAGCCCGTCGAGGAGCCCGAGCGCCACGTGCGCCTGCACGGCGGTCGCGAGGTCCTGCAGGTAGGGCTTGGCCATCTGCGGGAAGGAGTTCTGCCGCAGGAACGCTGCCGACAGGGCGAGCACCGCCGGCCCGAGGCCGTAGCGCTCCCCGTCCTGCCCGTGCACGAGGTAGCCGAGGCTGAGCAGCGTGTGGGTGAGCCGCGATACCGTGGGCTTGGGCAGCCCCGTGCGCGCGGCGATCTCCCGGTTGCCCAGCATCTCGGAGGCATCCCGGAAGGCGCGCAGCACCTGCAGCCCGCGGGCGAGCGCGGTGACGAACTGCCGGTCGCCGTCTTCGAGATCGAGGAGCCCGGCCTCCTGCGGTGCGGTTGCGCCCGTCCGGCGCGGCTCGCGCGTCGGCACGAGGGCTTCTGCCATGATGATCCCCTTGTCAACCGGCCGTTGCGTCAGGTCCGGCCCGTCCCGCAGCCTGCCGGTCTCCGGCCGGTTCGGCAACATGTTTCGCGATGCGGATCGGCATTTCGCTACTTGACCCGATCCGGCCGCACGGGCACGTTTCGGAACGAACGCGAGAGACGGCCGTCGTGACGCGCCGCCCGTTCTCGCGGGAGAGGCGCGGCGGCGCGAGACCCCGCCGGCGACGCCGAACGCGGCGCGCAGAGACCAACGACTCGAATTGCCGAGATCGAGGAGGAAACAGTGAACGGATCGATCGCGGGCCGTGCGCTCGCCGGCATGATTGCGCTCGGTGCAGCCTTCGCGGGCACGACGGCCCTGGCCGCCCCCGCCACCCTGAAGATCGCTTTCGTCGATCCCCTGTCGGGCGGCGGCGCCAGCACCGGCGAGGCGGGGCTCAAGACCTTCCAGTACATGGCGGAGCAGAACAACGCCAAGAACCCCGACCTGAAGTTGGAGGTGACGGGCTACGACAACAAGCTGAACCCGCAGGAAAGCCTCGTCCAGATCCAGAAGGCGATCGATTCCGGCGCCCGCGTCGTCGTGCAGGGCAACGGCTCCAGCGTCGCGGCCGCGATCATCGATTTCGTGTCCAAGTACAACGATCGTAATCCCGGCAAGGAGATCCTCTATCTCAACTATGCCGCGGTCGACCCAGCCCTGACGAACGCCAAGTGCAACTACTGGCACTTCCGGTTCGACGCAAATTCCGACATCAAGATGGCGGCCCTGACCAATTTCATTAAGGGCAAGCCCGAGGTGAAGAAGGTCTACCTGATCAATCAGGACTATTCGTTCGGGCAGGCGGTGCGCTCGGCCGCCCGGGCGATGCTGAAGGAGAAGCGGCCCGACATCCAGATCGTCGGTGACGAAGTCGCTCCGCTGCAGAAGGTCAACGACTTCTCTCCCTACATCGCCAAGGTGAAGGCCTCGGGCGCCGACTCGATCATCACCGGCAACTGGGGCCAGGACATGTCGCTGCTGCTCAAGGCGGCGGCCGATGCGGGTCTCCAGGCCAATTTCTACACCTATTACGGCGGCGGTGCCGGCGCCCCGACCGCGATCAAGCAGACCAACCTCGCCGACAAAATCTTCCAGATCGCCGAGGGCTACGCCAACATTCCGTACCCGCCCGGCCACGAGTTCGAGAAGGCCTTCCGCGCCCGGGTCGGCCAGGAACTGATCTATCCGCGCGTCGTCAACCTGATGAACATCTTGGTCAAGGCGGCCGGACAGGCGAAGTCGACCGACCCCAAGGCGATCGCCAAGGCGATGGAAGGGATTCACAACGACACCCTGTACGGCCAGGACAGCTTCATGCGGCCCGACGACCACCAACTGTTCCAGACGATGTACATCTCGAGCTTCGGACCGATCGATACGGCGAAGAACTTCGACAGCGAGAACACCGGTTGGGGCTGGAAGGGCATCGGCGAGATCGTCGCCAAGGATACGGTGGTGCCCACCACCTGCAAGATGGACCGGCCGAGCTGACGCTGTGACGGCTTGGCGGAACGGCGTCGGGCCGTTCCGCTCAAGCCCCCGCTACGGTATCGGTGTCGCCGCGTTCAGGATCGCGTCGGGATCGATGCCGGGAGGCTGATGCGGGGCCACCGCGCCAGCCGCCTCGACCTCATCGACCCTGAGTCGTGCCCGCTTCGGGGACGCGGTGCCGCCATGCCTCGCCGAGCGGGGAGGGGCTCGCGAGACCCGGTGGCCGGCCGGTGACGCTCCGGTCCGGTGTCGTCCCGCCGCCTTCGTCGACTTGCGCCAGGAGGCCGCCCGTTGCTCGAACTCTTGATCGTCTCGACCCTGAACGGCGTGCTCTACGGCATGCTGCTGTTCCTGATGGCGAGCGGTCTGACGCTCATCTTCAGCATGATGGGCGTGCTGAACTTCGCCCATGCGAGCTTCTACATGCTCGGGGCGTTTTTCGGCTATCAGATCAGCCGCTACACCGGCTTCTGGATCGGCCTCGTGGCCGCGCCGCTGGTGGTGGGAGGCCTCGGGGCGCTCGTCGAGCGCTACGGCCTGCGCAACGTCCATCGCCACGGTCACGTCCCGGAACTGCTCTTCACCTTCGGTCTCGCCTACGTGATCGAGGAGGTGGTGCAGATGATCTGGGGCAAGCTCCCGGTCGATTACCGCGTGCCGCCGCTCCTCGACTTCCCGGCCTTCACCATCTTCGACACCAACTACCCGGCCTACAAGCTGTTCATGCTGGCCGTGTCGGTGGCGATCTTCGTCGGCCTGCTGCTCGTGCTGGCCCGCACGCGGATCGGGCTGATCATCCAGGCGGCGCTGACGCACCCGAACATGGTCGGGATGCTCGGCCACGACGTCGCGAAGGTGTTCATGCTGGTCTTCGGCGTCGGCACCGGTCTCGCCGCGGTGGCCGGCGTCATCGCCGGGCCCTCCCTCGTCACCCAGTCCAACATGGCGGGCCTGCTCGGGCCGATCCTGTTCGTGGTCGTGGTGGTGGGGGGCCTGGGCTCGCTCACGGGCGCCTTCGTGGCCTCCCTGCTGATCGGGCTGGTCCAGACCTTCGCGGTCTCCCTCGACGTGTCGGTGTCGAGCGTGGCGCAGGCCCTCGGCATCACGGCGCAGCCCGCGGGCGGCGTGCTGGGCGACCTCTGGACGGTGACGATCGCGCAGATCGGCCCGGTCATCCCCTACCTCCTGCTGGTCGTCGTGCTGATCGCGCGGCCGACCGGGCTCCTCGGGAACCGCGAAGCATGACCGACCTCGTCGAACGCGCGCCGGCCGGCGACTGGGCCGGGGGTCAGACCGAGAAGGCGGTGCGACCGCGCACGGGCGGGCGCCTCGGCCACGTGGTGCCCTGGGTGATCGCCGCGGCGATCCTGCTCGCCGCGCCCCAGATCTTCACGAGCGGCGGCTCGCTCACGATGATGAGCCTGATGGGCATCATGATCGTGTTCGCCCTGTCCTACAACATGCTGCTCGGCCAGACCGGGCTCTTGTCCTTCGGGCACGCGGTCTATTACGGGCTCGGCGCCTTCTTCACGGTCCACGCCATGAACGCGGTGACGGCCGGGCGCCTGCCGGTGCCGCTCGCCGCCATGCCGCTCGTCGGGGCGGTCACCGGGCTCGCCTTCGGCATCGTGCTGGGCGCGGTCTCGACCCGCCGGGCCGGCACCGTGTTCGCGATGATCTCGCTTGGCCTCGCCGAACTGGTGGCCTCGGGCTCGCACATCCTGCACAGCTTCTTCGGCGGCGAGGAGGGCATCACCACCAACCGCACCAAGATGCTGCGCCTGTTCGACCTCAGTTTCGGGCCGCAGATCCAGGTCTACTATCTGATCGCCGTCTGGTGCCTGATCTGCGCGGTCCTGATGTACGCCATCACCCGCACGCCGCTCGGGCGCCTGTGCAACGCGGTACGCGAGAACCCGGAGCGGGTCGAGTTCATCGGCTACGAGCCTCAGACGGTGCGCCTGACCGCCTTCTGCCTCTCGGCGATGTTCGCGGGCGTGGCCGGCTCGCTCGCGGCCATCAACTTCGAGATCGTCAACGTGTCGTATCTCAGCCTGCACCAGTCCGGCGTGGTGCTGCTCGCGGCCTTCATCGGCGGCATCGGCCACTTCGTCGGCCCGGTGATCGGGGCCGTGGTGGTGACCCTGCTGCAGGTCTCGCTGAGCGACCTGACGGAGATCTGGCAGCTCTATTTCGGGCTCATGTTCATCGCGATCGTGATGTTCGCACCCGGCGGCATCGCGGGCCTCGCGATGATGCACGGGCCGCTGATCCGGGCCGGCACCGCGCACAGGCTGATCCCGTCCTACCTGCTGGCGCTCGTGCCCGCGCTCGTGATGCTGGCCGGCCTGATCGCGCTGATCGAGATGGCGTTCCGGGCCCTGGTGAAGGCCGGCGACGGCACCGCCATGACCCTGTTCCGCATCCCCCTCGACGTCGCCGGCCCGCTGCCCTGGATCATCGCGCTCCTCGTCGCGGGCGGCGGCTTCCTGGCCTTCCGGGCGACCTGGCCGCGGGTGGCGGAGGCGTGGGACGCGGCCGCGACCGCCGCCAAGGAGGCCTGAATGGCAGCCCCCGCCGTCGAACTCTCGGGCGTCACCAAGTCCTTCGGGGCGACGCAGATCATCGCGGGCGTGGACCTCGCGGTGCCCGCGGGCGAGCGCCACGCCATCATCGGGCCGAACGGGGCCGGCAAGTCGACGCTGTTCAACCTGATCAGCGGCCGCCTCTCGCCGACGAGCGGCACGATCCGCCTGGAGGGCGCCGACATCACCGGCCAGCGCCCCGCCGCCATCAACCGGCGGGGGCTGGCGCGCAGCTTCCAGGTCACGAACATCTTCCCCAAGCTCAGCGTGTGGGAGAACGTGCGCTGCGCGGTGCTCCGCGCGATGGGCTACCGGCCGATCTTCTGGCGCGGCATCGAGCACCTGCCGGGCGTCGCCGCCCGCACAGCCGAGATCCTTGACAGCATCCGCCTCGGGCACCGGGCCGCGATGCCGGCCGGCATGCTGGCCTACGCGGAGCAGCGGGCGCTTGAGATCGGCATCAGCATCGCCAGCGACGCCCGGGTGATCCTCCTCGACGAGCCCATGGCCGGCATGAGCCACAGCGAGAGCGAGCACGCCACCGCGCTGATCCGCGAGGTGACGGCCGGGCGCACGCTCCTGATGGTCGAGCACGACATGGCGGTGGTGTTCGGGCTCGCCGACCGCATCTCGGTGCTGGTCTATGGCCGCATCATCGCCACGGACACGCCCGAGCGCATCCGGGAGAACCGCGCCGTGCAGGAAGCCTATCTGGGAGTGGCCGCCGCATGAGCGCCGCCGTCGCCAGCCCGCCGCAGGCGCGCGCCCTGCCGCCCGAGATGGCCCCGGCCCTCCTCGAGGTCGAGGACCTGCACGCCTATTACGGCAAGAGCCACATCCTCCAGGGCGTCAGCTTCCGCGTCGGGGCCGGAGAGATCGTCTCGATCCTCGGCCGCAACGGCGTCGGCCGCTCCACCACCCTGAAGGCGATCATGGGCGACGTGCCGCCGCGGGGAACGATCCGCTTCAAGGGCCAGCCCATCGCCGGCCTGCGGCCGCACGTGGTGGCCCGCCGCGGCCTCGGCTACGTGCCGGAGGAGCGGGCGATCTTCCCCAAGCTCACGGTGCGCCAGAACCTCGCGCTCGGCGAAAAACCCGGCACGGGCGCGCGCTGGAGCTACGAGGAGATCTTCCGCCTGTTTCCGCGGCTGGAGGAGCGCATCGACACGCCCGGCGGCGTGCTCTCGGGCGGCGAGCAGCAGATGCTCACCATCTGCCGCACCCTCATGGGCAACCCGGACCTCATCATGATCGACGAGCCGACCGAGGGGCTGTCGCCCCAGATGGTCGCGCGCGTGGGCGACCTCATCGGCGAGATCGCCGCCAGGGGCGTGGCGGTGCTGCTGGTCGAGCAGAAGCTCACCATCGCCCTCAAGCTGTCGCAGCGCCTCTACGTAATGGGCCACGGGCGGGTGGTGTTCGAGGGCACCCCCGCCGGGCTGATGGCGAACGAGGCGGTGCGGCGGGAGTGGCTCGAAGTGTGAGCCGCCCCCGCCCGGGGCTCAGCGCACGCCCAGGAGTTCCACGTCGAAGACCAGCGTGGCGTTCGGCGGGATGACGCCGCCCGCGCCGCGCGCGCCGTAGCCGAGCTCCGGCGGGATCAGCAGCGTGCGCTTGCCGCCGACCTTCATGGTCGAGAGGCCCTCGTCCCAGCCCTTGATGACCTGGCCGGTGCCCACCGCGAAGCCGAGCGGCTGGCCGCGGTCCACGGAGCTGTCGAACTTCTTGCCCTTCTTGCCCTTGTCGTCGAGCCAGCCGGTGTAGTGGACGCTCACGGTCTGACCGGCCTTCGGCTGGGGGCCGGTGCCCACCACCTCGTCCTTGTACTTGAGGCCCGAGGGGGTGGTGACGAAGTCGGCGGAGGAAGCGGCAGCGTTCATGGCGATCAGCACGGCTCCGGCTGTCAGGAGGGAGGAGAGGCGCATTGCGGGCGCGGGTCCTGTCTCTGGAGGGTCGGGCGCCTGCGTTAGCACGGGTGCGCCGCCCTGCCGAGGGCGCCGGCCGCGTCAGGCGCGCGGCAGCGCCTCCGGATCGATCGGGGCGCCGTCCGCCCAGGCGAGCAGCACGCGGCGCACGTCCTCCGGTTCGAGCAGGCGGCGGGTCGCGATGGTTTCGCCGCCGCCGACGCGGACGCTGAGGCCGCCATCCGCGTTCACCGTGGCGAAGGCCTTCTCGTCGGTGAGGTCGTCGCCGAGAAAGACCGCGCGGCGGCCCGCATAGGGCGCCTCCTGCTGGAAGCTGCGGATCGCGTGGCCCTTGGTGGCGGTGGCGGGCAGGATCTCGCCCACCGCCTTGCCGAGCTGGAGCCGGTACGCCTCCCCGAGGTCGCGCGCCACACCCTCCACGGCCGTCTGCGCCCTCTCCGCATCGGTCGGGGTGGCGAGCCGCCAATGCACCGCCACCGAGCAGCCCTTGTCCTCGATCAGCACCGCGTCGAGATCGGCCACCGCCCGCTGGAGGCGCGCCACCCCGGCCCGCAGAGCGGGATGCGCCTCGGGCTCGCAGCCCGCCACCGCGCTGCCGCGGCGCAGCTCCACCCCGTGCAGGCCGCCGACATCGAACCGTTCGGGGGCCAGGAAGCCGTCGATTGTGGCGATTGGCCGCCCGGTGACGATGGCGAGCGCGCCCCCGAGCCGGGAGCGCAGGCGCGCGAGGGCGGGCGGCAGGGCGGGCGGCACGATGACCTGGTCCGGCCGCGGGGCGATGTCGACGAGCGTGCCGTCGAAGTCGAGGAACAGCGCGTAGGCGGAATCGGTCACGGCTCGGCACTCCGGGGCGAATTCCGATCCTGCCGCCGGCCGGTAACGGCCGTGCGACGGGAGGACCGGCGGCCCGGCTTAGAGCCAAGCGGCGCCCCGATGCAATCGCCGCGGGGCGGCATGCCGCGGCGCGCACCGGCGCGGCCCGCGCCATTGTCGCGCGACCACGAGGAGGCGCCATGCGACCGCAGCCGATCCCGCCCGGGCCGGGCCAGGAGAGCGTGTGGGATTATCCGCGCCCGCCGCGGCTGGAACGGGTGGAGGCGCGCCTGCGCGTGGACCTCGGCGGGATCACCATCGCCGACACGCAGGCGGGCTGGCGGGTACTGGAGACGAGCCATCCGCCGACCTACTATCTTCCGCCCGGCGACATCCGGCCCGGGGTGCTCGGGCCGCCGCGCCCGGCCGGAACCTGCGAATGGAAGGGCCGGGCGGTCCTGTTCGACGTGACGGCCGGCGGGCGCCGTGCGCCCGGCGCCGCCTGGGCCTACCCCAGGCCGACGCCGGGCTTCCTGCCGATCACCGACCACGTCGCGTTCTACGCCGGCCCGATGGACGGGTGCTACGTCGGCGACGAGCGGGCGGAGCCGCAGCCGGGCTCGTTCTACGGCGGCTGGATCACGGCGCGCGTGGTCGGCCCGTTCAAGGGCGGTCCGGGGTCGATGGGCTGGTAGCCGCGAGGCGATCGAGGGTGGCGCTCATCCGCCGGACGTGGCTTCCCGGCCAGTAGATCCGCCCGCAGGCCGGGCAGGCCCTGAACGGACCGGCTCCGTCGCGGCTCGCCGCGGGGAGCGCCGCGACCGCGCCCGTCATGGCCTGCCGCAACGGCGTGTTGTCGATCAGGCAGCGCGTGAAGGGCGCGAGCCGCCAGTCGATCCTGCGCAGCCGCGACAGGTGACGCGCCTGCGCCTCGGGTCGATCCTCGGGGAGGAGCAGGCCGCTCTCCGCCGCGGTCTCGGCGAGGTGGCGGTCGCGGGCGAGCAGGGTGCGCCCCTCCCGCCGCGCGGCGGCGAGGAGGGCCGAATCGGGCGTTCCGGGCGCGGCCAGGGCGGCGTCGTGCCCGGCGGCGCGCAACAGGCGCGCGAGCCGGCCCAGCATCTCGTCGCAGAGCCAAGCCTGCAGAACCAAGCCCCCAGAATTACGCCCCGCCCCAGTTCATGGTGAGCCCGCCATCCATCACCCAGGTCTGACCGGTGACATAGTCGCCGTACTCGGACGCCAGGAACAGGGCGAGACGCGCGATCTCGATCGGCTCGCCCGGCCGGTGCCAGGGAATCTCCTTCATCGAGGCGTCGCGCTTGCCCGGGTCGTCGAGGCGCTCCTGCGTCATGGGCGTGGCGATCAGGCCAGGCGCGATGGCGTTGACGTTGATCCTCTGCTCCGCGAGTTCGATCGCGAGGCTGCGGGTCAGCGAGCCGAGGCCGGCCTTCGCCATGCCGTAGGGCGCCGAGTGCGGCGTCGGCAGGTGCTGGGCCACCGAGGAGATCGTGACGATGCGGCCTCCGCCGCCCCGCTCGCGCCGCTGGCGCACGAAGGCGCGGGCGCAGTGCAGCGGACCCTTCAGGTTGGTGTCGAGGATGACGGCGACTTGGTCATCGGGCAGGTCGGCGACGGGAACCTGCGCACCCATGCCCTTGCCGGCATTGTTGACGAGCACGTCCGGCACGCCGAGTTCGCGCGCCACCCGGGCGAACAGGGCGTCCACGGCGGCCGCATCCCGCACGTCGAGGGGGGCGACAAGGGCTTGGCGTCCCGCGGCCTCGATCCGCCGCCGCGTCTCCGCCGCCCCATCCGCATCGGTGTGATACGTGATGCAGAGATCGGCCCCGGCCTCGGCGAACAGCGTGGCGATGGCCTGTCCGATGCCGGAATCACCCCCGGTCACGAGGGCGATCTGGTTGTCGAGCTTCATGCGGCGGCTCCGGGCTGTCGGACCGCAACGTGCCGCCGCGAGCGCCGTTCCTGCGGCCTGCGCCTCCGGCACGAGCGCGACATCGTGCCGGACGGGCGCCGACGGCGGAGTCGCCCGGACGTCGTGCAAGTATTCCATGGTCGACGGGCCGGGCCTCGTCTAACATCGCGCCGTCTCACCGTACGGAAGCCCACGGCACGGAGGTGACGAATGAGACGCGTGTCCCGACTGGCCGCCCTCGTCGCGGCCCTGCTGATCTGGCCTGCGGCCCTCTTCGCGGGCGAAGCCCACTGGCCCGCCTCGCTGACGATCGGGACGGCCTCGCCCGGCGGGACCTACTACGCCTACGGCGAAGGTCTCGCCAAGATCCTCACCCAGAAATTGCGGTTGCCGGTGGTGTCGCGCGCGACCGACGGACCGAACCAGAACATCCAGCTCCTCGAAAGCGGCGAGGTGCAGATCGCCTTCGTCACGCTCGGCGCGGCGCAGCAGGCCTGGAACGGAACCGCCCCGTGGACGGCGGGCAAGCCGCTGCGCTCGATGCGGGCGATGTTTCCGATGTACGACACACCGTTCCAGTTCATGACCCTGCAGGAGTCCGGGATCCAGAAGCTGGCCGACCTCAAGGGGCGGCGCGTCGGCGTCGGACCAGAGACCGGGACGGCGGGCACCTACGTCCCGCAGGTCTTCCGCACGCTGGGGATCGAGGCCACGCTCGTCCACGGGGAATGGGCGAATCTCGCCGCGCAGGTGCAGGCCGGGACGCTCGATGCGCTCGCGGTCGCGGCGGGCGTCCCGTTCCCGTCCTTCACCGAGCTGGAGCGCAAGAGCCGCGTCCGCTTCCTGACGCTGTCGCCGAGCCAGATCGTCGACCTGCGCCTCGCGATCCCGGAACTCGGCCTGTCGCTCGTGCCGGCTGGCCTCTATCCCTCGCTGCCGCAGCGCTACGTCACGGTCGGGCTCTACAATTTCGCGGTCGCGCATAGCAGCCTGCCGGACGATCTGGTCTACGCGATCGTGGCCGCCGTGTTCTCGGAGCATGAGCGCATGATGGAGATCCACTCGGCGGCCGGCGAAACGGTCCCGGCCAATTTCGTGCGCAACACCTTCCTGCCGTTCCACAACGGAGCCAGCCGCTGGTACCGGAACCAGGCCGTGCTCGGCACCGTCGGCACGGACTGACACCGCATCGAATGCTTGCTTCCGCGGGCGGAACAGCAAGCCGGCGGCCCGGGCGACCGGGCCGTCAGAAGACCTGGACCACCGAGAGGGCCAGCAGCAGGCCCATCGCGACGTTGAAGGCCCGCAAGGCGCGGGGCGACCGCTCCAGCACGCGGCCGATCCCGACGCCCAACCCGGCCCACAGCGCCACGGTCGGCACCGACACGAGGCCGAACACTGCGGCGATCACCACGATCTCCGCCACGGCGTCGCCCTGCGGGGTGGTGTAGGTCGTGGCGGCACCGAGCGCCATGATCCAGGCCTTGGCGTTCGCCCACTGGAAGGCGGCGGCCTGCCAGAAGCTGAGGGGCCGGGCCGGGCGTTCGGCCGGTCCGGCCTTCCCGTCCGCGCTGGCGATGCGCCACGCGAGGTACAGGAGGTAGGCCGCACCCGCGACCTTGAGGACGAGGTGGAGTGCCGGCACGGCGGCGAACACGCCGCCGAGGCCGAGCCCCACTGCGACGAGCAACAGCGGGAAGCCGAGCGCGACGCCGAGCATGTGCGGGAGGGTGCGGGCGAAGCCGAAATTCGCCCCCGATGCCGCCAGCATGACATTGTTCGGCCCGGGGCTGACCGAGGTCGAGACCGCGAAGGGGATCACCGCGGCCGCGAGCGCCCACATGGCCTCACCCCTCTGCCGTGCGGATAGGGCGGCGCGTCATGTCCCGCGCGGCGCCTCCAGGGCCGGCCAGGGCCGGGCCGCCTCGAAGGCGCGGGCGGCCGCGAGGACGCGCGCATCCTCGCCCATCGGCCCGACGATCTGCAGGCCCACCGGCAGGCCCGCCCGCGTCAGCCCGCACGGCACCGTGGCGGCCGGCTGGCCGGTGAGGTTGAACGGGTAGGAGAAGGGCGTCCAGGCGAGCCAGTCGTCCCCGAACGTGCCGTCCGGCGGCGTGAGATGGCCGGCCGTGAAGGCGGGCGTGGCCACGGCCGGCGTGAGCAGCAGGTCGTAGCGGGCGTGGAAGCGCGCCATCGCGGTGAAGACCGCCGCGCGGGCGTTGAGCGCCGCCAGGAAATCCGGGGCGTCGATCCGGCTGCCGCGCTCGGCTGCCGCGCGCAGGGCCGGCTCGACCGCCGCGCGGCTCGCCTCCGGCAGGGCGCGCAGCACGCTCCAGGCGCCGACGAGCCAGATGCCGTTGAGCGTCTCGACCGGATCGGCAAAGCCCGGATCGGCCTCCTCCACCACGGCGCCGAGGTCGGCGAAGGCCGCGGCCGCCCGCGCGGTCAGGTCCACCACCTCCGGGTCGACGGTGCGGGCGAAGCCGAGCCGCGGGCTCCAGGCCACGCGCCACCCCGTCACGCCGGTCTCCAGCGCCGCGCCGTAATCGGGCGGCGCGGCGAGGCTCGCCAGCATGTCGCGGGCGTCGGGCCGGGCGATCGCCTGCAGCATCAGGGCCGCGTCGCCGACGCGGTGGGCGAGCGGGCCGAGATGGGCCACCGGCCCGAACGGGGAGGGCGGATAGGCCGGCACGCGGCCGTAGCTCGGCTTGAGACCGAACACGCCGCAGAAGGCGGCCGGGATGCGGATCGAGCCCGCCCCGTCGGTGCCGAGATGGGCGATGCCGAGCTGGAGTGCCGCCGCGGCCGCCGCGCCGGCCGAGGAGCCGCCGGTGGTGACGGACAGATCCCACGGGTTGCGGGTGATCCCGGTGAGGGTCGAATCGCCCAGGCCCTTCCAGCCGAATTCCGGCATCGTGGTCTTGCCCAGGGGGATCGCGCCGGCCTCCAGCAGCCGGTCCACCGCCGGGGCATTCTCGGCAAGCCGCGTCTCGGGCGTGGTGCGCGAGCCGCGCCGCATCGGGTGTCCCGCCCAGGCGATGTTGTCCTTGATCGTCATCGGCAGCCCGTCGAGGGGGCCACGGGGCATGCCCGCCGCCCAGCGCGCCTCGGATGCCGCCGCGGCCGCGAGCGCGGCCTCGCCGTCCACCAGAATGAAGGCGTTCACCGCCGGGTCGTGGCGCGCGATGCGGGCCAGCGCGTCCGCCACCACTTCGCGCGGCGAGAGCCTGCGCGTGCGGTAGGCGGCGAGCAGGGCCGCCCCGTCGAGCGACCGGATTTCCGTCATGCGCGTCTCCTCTTCCCGGACAGGCTCAACTCGATCGGACCGTCCGGCAAGGCCAAGGCTGCCTCACGCCACCGGATAGGTCCGCCCCTTCCAGGTCGCCGCCCCGGCTTGGCGCGGGCGCAGCAGCGCGTTCCACTGCAGGGCGAGCGTGGTGGCGACGGCGAGCGGGTGCAGCGGAATCGTCCACCACGCCTCGCGGGCCTTCACGGTCACGGCTGCCCGGGTGGCCATCGTGGCGAGCAGGGCCGGAAGCCCCGCCGTCTCGCCCGCCAGCACCAGCAGCCAGGGCAGCAGATGCCCGCCGAACAGGAGCAGCGTCCAGACCGGCAGCGCGCGCGGCGTCGCCATGCCCTCGTGGGCGTTCTTCGAGAAGCCGGCCCAGGCCTGCCCGAACGAGGCGTACATCCGGCAGGCGGCCAGGGGAGCGCCGTCCACGAGATCGGTGCGCAGGCCCGCCCGGCGGAAGAGGCGCGGCAGCTGCACGCCGTCATGCAGGCTCGCGCGCACCGCCGCGTGCCCGCCTGTCGCCCGGTAGGCCTCGCCCTCGATCAGCACGAGCTGCCCGCAGGCGGCACCCAGCGCCGGATGGGGCACGCGGCGCGCGAGCGGGATGGGCAGGTAGCCGAGGAGAAGCAGGTTGATCATCGGCACGGTGAGCCCCTCGCCGAGGCTGCCGGTGATCTGGCGGGGCACGCCGCTGAGGAGGGCGGTGCCGCGGCGGCCGGCCGCGACGGCCAGCGCCGCGGCGGCATCCGGGCCGAGGCGCACGTCGGCGTCGATGAACAGCAGGTGGCGGCCGCGCGCCGCCTGCGCCAGCACATGGCAGGCGTGGTTCTTGCCGGTCCAGCCCTGGGGCAGGGGCGGCACCGCGATCAGCCGCAGGCGCGGATCGCGCGCGGCGAGCGCGGCCACGATCCCGGGCGTGTCGTCCGTCGAGTGGTCGTTCGCCACGATCACCTCGATCGGCACGCCCCGGCTCGCGAGCGCCGCCCCGAGCGTCTCGGGCAGGTTGGCGGCCTCGTTGCGGGCCGGGATCAGGATCGACACGAGGTCGTCCCCGGCCGCCGGTCGCGGAGCCCGCAGGGCGAGCAGGTTGCCGGCCGCGAGCGCGGCCGGGATCAGCGCCAGGACCAGGGCGATGAGGGCGAGGGTCGTCACGCGGGTGTGTCCTTGCCGTGGCCGGGCGCGAAGCGGCGCCCGCCGAGCGCGGCCCCGAGGCGCCGCCACGCATCGTAGATGCCGCCCACACCCCGCCGCCCCTCGACGAGGGCGACGAAGCGGCCGGGCTCGCGGCTGCGCACGTCGGCGCCGAGCCGGTCGAGGGTGGCGGTGAGGTCGGCTTCGAGCCGCGCGAGCCGCGCGGGCCGCGGCAGCCCCAGGAGGTCGCGCGCCGCCAGCGGTCTGCCGAAGGCGGCACAGGCCTCCGCGCCCCGCTCCGCCCAGAAGGCATATTCGACGGCGAGCGGCAGGAAGACGGCGTCGGGGGCGATCTCGGGCAGCCGCGCCACGCCGGGGCGCAGCCCGAGCGGGCGCTCGCGCACGTCGGCGAAGCGACCCTGCGCGGTGATCCACAGGACGCGGTCGGGCCGGGAGAGGATCGCGCGGGCCGCGTGAAGGAAGTCCGCCGCGCCGCGCGGGCTGTCGAGGTCGACGCCGAAGGCGCCGATCCGGCCGAAGATGCCGTATTTCTCCAGCATCGCGGCATCGAAGGGCGCGTAGCCCTCCCGGTCGGGAAACAGCTTGGCGGACAGCAGGATGATCACCGCCGCATCCCACCACGCCGGATGGTTGCAGTACACCACCAGCGGCCCGGGCAGGCCGCTCGTCGCCGGCAGGCCCCAGGTGCTCACCCGCAGGGCATTCAGGTGCCGGCGCAGGTAGCGGTCGAAATAGACCGCCATGAAGCGCCAGAGGGCGGGGGAGCGCCGAAGGGTCGGATCGGGGCGCGTCCCGCCTCTCACGACGCGGTCCGCAGGGCCTCGCCGCGCGCGTCCTGACCCCGCGCATCCTGGTCCATGGCGTCGGCGGCGATCCAGCCCGACATCATCACCATCGGCATGCCCGGCCCCGGATGGGCGGCCCCGCCCGCGAGGTAGAGGCCGCGCACCTCGCGCGAGCGGTTGCCGGGCTTGAACGCCCCCATGATGCGGCCGTGCGAGGCGAGCCCGTAGATCGCGCCGTTGAGCACCTTGTAGCGGGAATGGATGTCGGCCGGCGTCAGGTGCCGCTCCACCACGATGCGGTCCTCGATGTCGTGGAGGCCGGCGGTGCGCTTGAGCTTGTCGAGGATGGTGCGCCGGTAGGCCGGCAGCATCTGCGTCCAGTCGTGGTGGGGCCGCAGATACGGCGTGTGGACGAGGACGTAGAGCGCCTCGCCGCCCTCGGGCGCCACGGAGGGGTCGGTGACGCTCGGCGCGGCGAGGTAGGCGGTGGGGTCGGGGGCCGGCTCGCCGCGCTTGTAGATCGCGTCGAACTCCTCCTCGGGGTCGCGCGAGAACACGAAGTCGTGGTGGGCGAGATGGTCGTAGCGCTTGTTGAGCCCGAGGTAGAGCACGACGCCCGAGCAGGCCGGCTCGAAGCTCTTCTTCTCGTAGGTCCGCCCGACCTCGCCGCCGACGAGTTCGCGGTAGGTGCGCACCGAATCCATGTTCGAGATGACGCGGTCGTAGGCCACCAGCCCGTCGCGGGTGCGCAGGCCCGCGACTGCGCCGTTCTCCACCGCCACGCCCTCGACCTCGCTGTCGGGCTTGAGGGTGGCGCCGAGTTCGGTGGCGAGCCGCATCAGGCCCTCGGCCACCGCCCGGGTGCCGCCCATCGGGTACCAGACGCCCTCGGCGGTCTGCATGTGGGCGATGGCGCAGAGCACCGCGGGCGCCCCGTAGGGCGAGGAGCCGACATACTGCACGAAGTGGTCGAGCATCTGCGCGAGGCGCGCGTCGCGCACCTTGCCGCGGATGGTGCTGGCCACCGAGGCGTGCATGCGCAGGGACAGCACGTCGCGCAGTGTGCCGGGGTTCATGTTGGCGCGGATGTTGATGGTGTCGAACAGGTCCTCGACCGGCTTCCAGAAGAAGAACCTTTCCGAGATACCGTGCAGGTGCTCGGAGACGCCGATGAAGCGCTTGTAGCCCTCGCCGGCGCCCGCGCCGGGCACGAACCGGTCCATCGCCGCCGCCATCGCGGCGACGTCCTCCTGGAGGTCGATGCGGCTGCCGTCGTCGAAGAAGCAGCGCCATTGCGGGTCGAGCCGGCGCAGGTCCATGTAATCGTGCACGGAGCGGCCGGCTTCGGCGAAGATGCGCTCCAGCACCCGCGGCACGGTGAGGATCGTCGGCCCCATGTCGAAGCGGAAGCCGCCCTCGCGCAGCACCGCGGCCTTGCCGCCGAGCCACGCGTTCTTGTCGTAGAGCGTCACCGCGTGGCCCCGGGCCGCCGCCACGCAGGCCGCCGCCAGACCACCCAATCCCCCGCCGACCACGGCAACCGTCGACCCAGACCGCATCACGGACGTCACTCCCGCAGCGAAAGCCCGGGGAGCGGGCCCGTCGCACACCGAAAAGCTAGACCGCTCTTGCGCACGGTCAACGCTACACCCGGTCGCGCAGGCTCACGGGGTCACCCGGCCGACGACGGCGATCGTCCCGTCCGGGCGGGGGCGCAGCGCCAGCACCTCGCCCTCGGCCGGAAACACCTCGGTCAGCGCCGTGATATTCACCTGATGGGTGACGAGGACGAGGGCGCCCGGCCCGCGCCAGGCGCCGATGCGCTCGCGCAGCGCGGCGGTCTGGGCGGCGCGGTCGCCCGCGGCGAAGAACGAATCGAGGGGCGGAAAGGGCGTGGCTTCCCCGAAGGCGAGGCGCGCCGTGTCGAGGCCGCGGCACCAGCGACTCGCCAGCACCGCGCCGACCCGCACGCCCTCCCGCCGAAACGCCGCGCCGATCCGCCGCGCCTGCGCGCGGCCCGCCTCGGACAGGTTGCGCTGGGTCGCGCACTCCTCCAGCCGGAATCCCGGCGGGTCGCCGGTTCCGGGGGCCTGGGCGTGGCGCAGGATCGCGACGGCGCCGTCGCCCTTGAGGGATTCCCAGGCCGCGCTCTGCGCCGCAGCCGAACCGGCCAGCCACATGCAGCAGAGGATGTGAAGCACGCCGGAGGCGAGCGCGCCCCGCAACCGCAGAGGCGCGTCTGTGAACCACGTCCGCTGCCGCCGACAGTGCATCGGTCGCGGTCTTTCGATGGCTGATCGATCATCGCCGATCCGAGTCGAGGCGATCATCTGTCCGCTCCGCCGATCTTGTTGACTGCGGTTGATGTAGGGCTGCTGATTCCTTTGTCGAACTCCGTTTCGCGATTCATGAACGAGTGATATGCCGCAAATGTAATCGATGTTGCATATCGTAAATCTCGTTCCGGACGGGGTCGCGTATCCCATCTTCGTTTGAAGCGGCGGCAGCTGAGGTGTTAGATCTCCAGTCGCAGCATGATCGGACGGTACCACCCGGCGAGGCGTCGACCGGGGCGCGCCGGCGCACAGCATAGCATAAGGACGATGAGCATGGACTTGCCTGCGTCTGTGCTGGAGAAGATCCAGTCGAACGACCTGCGTGCCGCGGTCGCGCGAGAAGCGGAGGCACCTCGCACCGTCATCGTCGAACTCGACCTGCCGATGCCCGAGCTCAGGACCGTCGCGCCGGGCAACCGTCACGGAACCGGGCGGGCCCGCTTCTCCTTCGCGCCCGCCGAGACCGGTCCGGAAATCGGCGCCAGGATCGCGGATTCGTCCCGCCACATCGCGGAGATCATCGGCAGGCCGCCGGAGACCTTCCTCGAATCCTCGGCCAGTTTCGTGGTCGAGGCCACCGGATCCCAGATCGGTCAGATCGCCGAGATGCCGGCCGTCTCCGCCATCTGGCCCAATACCCAACGCAGGCGCTGATGCCTCAGGCCGCCCGCCGCGACACCAGCGCCACCGCCGTGCCGAGCCCCGCGGCGGCGATGCCGGCCAGCACGGCCCAGGCCGGCCACGCCGCCGCCGCGCCTTCGCCCAGCGCGGTCTGGTAGGCCTCGATCGCCCAGGCGTTCGGGGTGAACCAGCCGAGCGTCTGCAGCCAGGGCGGCATCAGGAAGCGCGGCACCATGCTGCCGCCGATCGCCGACAGGAGCAGCACCCCGAAGGTCGCGACGAGATGCGCCTGCTGGCGCGTGCGTGCGGCCGCGCTGGCGGCGAGCCCGAGGCCCGCCGCCATGCCGGAGACGAGCACGCCCGTGACGAGCCACGGCCCGAACCGGTCGCCCACGGAGACGCCGTACAGGAGCGCGGCGGCGGCGAAGATCAGGGCGCCCTGGGCCAGCCCCTGGAGCACCAGGAACAGGAACTTGCCCACCACCACCACGGCGAGGCCGCCCGGCCCGGCGGCGAGGCGGTCGGCGATACCGGACTGGCGCTCCTCCACCAGCGAGAGGGCGCCCTGCATGGCGGCGAAGAGCAGGAAGACGGCGGCGATCGCCCCCGCATAGTAGCTCACCCGCTCGTTGCCGCCGGCCCGGGCCGTGGAGGTGCGCTCGACGAGGGCGGCGAACGAGAAGGCTTCCCGCTTCGCCCGGCTCTCCGCGAAGGTCTGGTCGAGGAAGGCGCGCTCGTCGGGGCCGATCCGGCCCGTGCGCTCCACATCCGCGACGATGCGCGAGAGCACCACGTCGGGCAGGGCCTCGTTGAGCACCCGCTGCACCTGGCCCAGCGCGATCGGGGTGGCGAGCGCCCGGGCCGGGTTCTCGATCAGCAGGATCGGCGCGGCCTCGCCCGTGCCGGGGCCGCCCGCCGCGAGATCGCCGCGCAGCACCAGGGCCACGTCGACCTCGCCCCGGCGCACCGCGAGGCGCGCATCGCCGGAGAGCCGCGTGAGCCGCAAGGCCGGATCGGCCTCGAGCGCCGTCACGAGGCGCGCGGTGGTGGCCGTGCGGGCCTCGTCCAAGAGGCCGAGATGGATGCGCACCCGGTCCCCGACCGCGCCCGAGAAGATCGCCGCGAAAACCGAAAAGATCACGCTGGGCAGCACGAAAGCCATCACCAGGGCGGCCCGGTCGCGCAGGAGGGTGAGGAGCATCACCCGGAAGGCGGCCCCGATCATCCGGCGGTCTCCGCGAGCGGGCGGGCGCCGTCGAGCGCGTCGAGGTACAGGGCTTCGAGGCCGGGTTCGCGCACCCGGATCTCGCGCACCGGCACGCCTTTCTGGCGCAGGAACGCGAGGAGCGCTGCGCCGTCGCGCCCCTCCGCCACCGCATCCGAGGCCCGCCACGTCAGCGCGCCGACCGGGTGGAAGCCCGCTGCCCGCAGGGCCGCCGCCGCCACGGGAGAGGCCGGGTCGCTCAGCGCCACCTCGTGCTCGGGAGGCCCGGTGCGCAAAGCAGCGAGCAAGTCCGGCAGACGCCCCTCCAGGCCGATCCGGCCGGCGCGCAGGACGGCGACGCGGTCGGCGAGACGCTCGGCCTCGGCGAAATCGTGGGTGGCGATGAGGAGCGCGGCGCCCCTCGCCCGCAGGCGGTCGAGGAGCCCGTGGATCGCCGCGCGCGCGACCCGGTCGATGCCCTGCGTCGGCTCGTCGAGGAGGATCAGGTCCGGCTCGGCGAGGAGCGCCGCGGCGATGTTCGCCCGGCGCTGGTAGCCGCCCGAGAGCACGCCGACGAGCGCGTCCGCCACATCGTTCAAGGATGCCCGCGCCAGCACGCGCGCCACGGCCTCCCCCCGCTCGCCGCGCCTCAGGCCGGCGAGGCGCGCGAACACGTCGAGGTTCTCGCGCACGGTGAGGCGGGGATAGAGGGCGATCTCCTGCGGAACCCAGCCGATGCGCCGCCGCACGGCGCGCTCGCGCGCGGGCTCGCCGCCCGCCACCCGCAGGCTGCCGCCCTGCGGCGCCAAGCCCCCGGCCAGGAGCCGCATCAGGGTGGTCTTGCCGGCACCGTTCGGTCCGAGCAGGGCGACCGTCTCCCCGGTGAACAGGGTGAGATCGACGCCGTCGAGCACCGGCGCATCGCGGTAGCGCAGCCCGAGGCCGCGGGCCACGACGATCGTTTCGGGCCGCATGGCCGAAGGCCCGTGAGGGCTCAGCGTCGGGCCGGCAGGGGCTTCACCGCCGCGCCCGAGAAGCGACCGGGCGCGACCTCGTCAAGGCCGCGCGGCTGGAAGCGGGCCGCGACCTCGCCCGCCGGGGCGCCGATGAGGCCGGCCGGCGGCGTGCCGCGGGGCGCCGCGCGGGTCTCGGAGAGACGCACGGGCCGGCCCGGCGCCGAGGCCGGATCGGCGGCCGCCGCGAAGAGGGCGCGCAGCTGCGCCTTGGCGTCGCCCGAGGCCGCTTCCGCGGCCGGGGAGCGGGCCGGGCGCGGCTGCAGCATCGCGCCGAGCGCGGCCGGGTCGGCAGTCGCGACCTGGATCGCCGCGGGACGCGCGGGGGGCAGGGGCGCCGTCACCAGGGCCTCGGCGAGGCCGACGAACTCGGCGGGACGACGCGGCGGCAGCGGCGCGGCGGCCTCGATCGGGGCCGGGAGCGCCGGCGCGGCGGCTTGGCGCACGGCCTCGGGCACCTTCGGGACCTCCGTGGTCCTGGGCGCTTCGGCGGGGGCCGCCTGGGGCGGGGGAAGATCGGCCAGCAGCGCCGCGCGGGGATCGGGGGCGGCCGCGTAGGCCAGCGCGCTGCGGGTGCCGCCGTCCTCCGCGCTCGCGAGGGCCACCGGGCGCACTCGCGCGGGCGCCCGCGCGGCCACCGGGGCCGGGGCCGGCGCGGTCTGCGAGCCGCCGCCGAACAGGGCCGTCCAGAGCTGGCGGATGACGTTGGGGCTCTCCTCCTCGTCGAGCGCCGCCATCGCCTGGCTGTAGCCCATCACGGTGCCGCCGCGGGCGATGATCTCGGCCTTCGCCTCCTCGTAGCCCGGCATCATGCGGCCCTCGCGCGGCAGGTGCACGGTGCGCCCGTCGGGGAAGAGACGCGCCAGCTGATCGTAGGGCATGCGCGGCCAGGAGCGCACGGAGCCCACGTCGAGATGCACGAAGGGATTGTGGGAATGCGGATACCAGCCGACCCCGCCGCGCTGCATGCGCATGCCCACCGCCCGGATGTCGTCCACCGAGACGTCGGTGAGGAAGAAGTCCATCGCCTTGCCGAGCATGTGCTGGCTGTGCTCGGCGACTGCCCGGGAGCGGCGGCGCAGGGCCGCGTTGGTCTGGGGCGAACGGTAGGCCGAGACGACGTGGACGGCGTCGCGCGATCCGGCGGACCGGTGGGCCTCCCAGACCACGTCGAACAGGCGCGGATCCATCTTGGTCGGCTCGTCGATGCGCCAGTCACGCAGCAGCCAGTTCAGCTGCTCCAGGGCGGCCCGGTCGTAGCGCCCGTCCCGCCTGAAGGTGACGGTCAGGCTTTCCTTGGTGTGTTCGTGCACGATCGAGAGCGTGCGGGTGTCGCCGTTCGCCACGGCGTCCTGGGTGCCGCGGGTGCCCACCACGAGGGCGCCGAGGGCGGCCGCCACGAGCGCGGCGCGGCGCGTGGAGCGGGACACGCGAAGGAGGGGCTCGTTGTCCGCGCGGCGGGACCGGGGCAGGCGAAGGGTCTCGGCCGCCTGACGGCCGGCACGCAGCAGCGCTCGCACGATGGTCTCCACCCCCGCAATCGCCGCTCCAGTGCGGCCGCCATGGTGAACCCAAGGTTGCCGAGAACCGTGAAAGGACGGTTACCGGGTCGCTCGGTCCCCCTTTCCGGGCGTGGTTAAGCCTTAACCGTGGCGAAAATCGGCCGCGGCTCACGCGATCGTGTGGATCGCGCTACCACCAGCCCCGCCGGGCCGGCGCCTCGTCGTTCGGCCAGCGCCAGCCGCCCGCCGGAGCGCCGCCGGGCGGCGGGGACGCGGGCGGCTCGACCTGCTGGGCGACGGCGCGGGGCGGCCGCGGCGCCTGGGCGAGCGTGCGGGCAGGCCGCGTCTCCTGCGGCCGGGTCTGCCGGTGCGGCGGCTGAACCGCATCCTGGCGACGAACCTCCCGGGACCGCGTCTCGTGCGGGCGGGCATCCGGGGCCGGCAGGGCAGGGGGCTTCGCGCCGGGCTTGCGGCCGGCCTCGGGCGCCGCCGCGGCCTCGGCGGCAAGACCGAGCGCCACCTTCACCCGGGCGTTGATGCCGTAGAGGTCGTCGATGCCGCGCAGGGACCCGGTCTCGTCCGCGACGAGCGTGAAGTAGGCGAGGTGGACCGGCAGCTTCTCGGGCAGCATCACGGTCCGCTCGCCCTTGCCGATCAGCTTCTTGAGCCGCTCGGTCGGCCATGTCGGCCCGAGCACGACCTGGGCGAACCGGAAGGGGTCGTCCACGCGCACGCAGCCGTGGCTGAGCGCCCGGGCGCTGCGGGCGAAAAGCGAGCGGTTGGGCGTGTCGTGCAGGTAGACCGCGTGGTCGTTGGGGAACATGAACTTAATGAAGCCGAGGGCGTTGCGCTCGCCCGGCGGCTGGCGCACCGCGATGCTGTTGCCGCGCCGCACCACCTCGTAGCCCAGGCGGGCCGCGTAGTTCGGGTCCCTGGCGAGGCGGGGCAGGAACTCGTTCTTGAGGATCGAGGGCGGCACGTTCCAGGATGGGTTGACCACCGCATAGGTCATCTCCCCCGAGAAGACCGGCGTCGGGGATTCGGGCTTGCCGACGATCACCCGCGCCTCGTCGAGGACCCGGGTCCCGTTCATCACCCGCACCTTGTATTCGGGGATGTTGACCCACACGAAGGTGCGCCCGAGATCCGCCGGCAGCCAGCGCCAGCGCTCCATGTTGGCCAGGATGTCCGCTTCCTGGCGCCCGGGCGACGGGCCGGCCAGGGCCGCCACCGTCTCGGGCGTGAGGATGCCGTTGGCGGCCAGACCCCGCTCGCGCTGGAAGCGCTCGACGGCGCCCGCCACGGCGGCATCGTAGGTGTCCGCATCCGCGGCGCTGGCGAGACCGAAGCGGGCGCGGATCAGCGGCACGCGGGCATCCCGCATGCCGGCCTTGAGCACGGGACCCTTGGGCAGGCGCACCATCGGGCCGGCGCGGCCGGGCGTCTGCGCGCGCAGGGCCGCGAGCTTCGCCTTGAGGGCGCGGTAGCCGGGATGCGGCGGGTTGAGGGCCTGCAGCAGCGCGCCCGCGCCGGGGCCTGCGCTCGCGAGCGGGCCGAGCAGGGCGTCGGGCGCCGGCAGATCGAGCTTGGGGGTGATCAGGCGCGACAGCCGCGAGGGGTCGATGCGTCCGCCCCGCGCGTCGCGGGCGTAGAGCGCGGCGGCGGCCGAAAGCTTCACGTCCGCCTCGGCGAGGTCGGCCGGGCTGCGGGTCGGCAGGCCGAGCAGCGGGATCGGGTAGTTGAGGGGATCGAGCCCGTCCTCGCCCGCGGCTTCGAGCCGCGCGATCACCGCCCGCGCGGCCTCGGTCCAGGCCCCGTCAGCGAGCCAGACCGGCTTGAAGGCGCCGAGCGCGTAGAAGGCCTGCACCGCCTCGCGCTCCTTGCGGCCGAGGCGGCGGATCAGCGGCACGTTGGCATCCGCGAGCTTGGTCGCGATGGCCGCCGCGACCGGATCCTCGGGCAGCGGCGGGGGCGTGGGCGCCGCGGCCGTGGCTGCCGGGGGCTCGGCGGGCGACGGCAGCGCGGCGGCCGGCGGCTCGACGGCCGGCGCATCGCTCGCGGGTGCGGCGGCCGCAGCGACCCCCGCCGGGGGCTCCTCGGCCCGCGCTGCCGCGAGACCGGCCATCAGCACCGCGACAAGTGCGGCGGTCCTGCGCCCTCGGAGCATCGTCGTCTCCCACCCAACCCGCGGCCGGACCATGCGGCCACGCTGGCAGTCTAGGTCAAGCCGGGCCTTGGCGCACCGTGCGCCAGCGCACATGCGCGACGGCCCTACCGCATGGAACCGAAAGAGGGCGCGGTGTCAGGCCGCGTCCTCGGCCTTCTCCTCGTCGATGCCGAGATCCTTGAGCTTGCGATAGAGGGTCGAGCGGCCGATGCCGAGGCGGCGCGACACCTCGGACATCCGTCCGCGGTAGAATTGCAGGGCGTACCGGATGATCTCGCCCTCCAGTCCCTCCATGGTCTTCATCTCGCCGGTCTCCTCGGCGACGAGCGAGAGGGCATGGGGATCGCGGACCTCGACCCGCACGATCTCGCGCACGGGCGGGGCCTGGGCGAGGCCGTCGGGCAGGCTCGGCGCGGCCGGGATGCGCACGTCGAACCCCTCGACCTGGGCGGCGATCTGCGGGAATTCGGTGACGGTGAGTTCGTCGCCATCCGCCAGCACCACGGCGCGGAAGAGCGCGTTCTCGAGCTGGCGCACGTTGCCCGGCCAGTCGTAGCGGGTGATCAGCGCCATGGCCTCGGGGGTGATCCCCCGCACCCGCTTGCCCTCCTCGGCGGCGAAGCGGGCGCAGAACGAGCGGGCGAGATCCGGAATGTCCTCGCGCCGCGCCCGCAGCGGGGGCAGGGTCATCGGGAAGACGTTGAGGCGGTAGTAGAGGTCCTCGCGGAAGCGGCCCTGCTTCACGAGGTCGAGGAGCGAGCGGTTGGTCGCCGAGACGAGGCGGATGTCGACCCGCACGCTCTTGCGCCCGCCGACCGGATCGACCTCGCCCTCCTGCAGGGCGCGCAGCAGCTTCACCTGCGCGTCGAGGGGCAGCTCGCCGATCTCGTCGAGGAACAGCGTGCCCCCCGACGCCTCCACGAACTTGCCGACATGCCGCTCGGTGGCCCCCGTGAAGGCGCCCTTCTCGTGCCCGAACAGGGTCGATTCCACGAGGTTGTCGGGGATCGCCCCGCAATTGACGGTGACGAAGGGCTTGCCGCGCCGCTCTCCCGAGCCCTGGATCGCACGGGCCAGCACCTCCTTGCCGACGCCGGATTCGCCCTCGATCAGCACCGGGATGTTCGACTTGGCGGCGCGCTCGGCCAGCCGGATCACCCGGCCCATGTCGGGGCTCTTCGAGGTCAGGTCCTTGAAGGAGAGCGAGCCGGTGGCCCGGCGGCGCATGCGCCGAATCTCGTCCTGGAGCTGGTCGACCTGAAGGGCGTTCTTGATCGAGACCTGCAGCCGCTCGGCACCCGCGGGCTTCACCACGAAATCGACCGCCCCCGCCCGCATGGCGGCGACGACGGCGTCGATCGAGCCGTTGGCCGTCTGGACGATCACCGGCGTGTCGAGGGCGCTGCGGCGCATCTCGGCGAGCACGCCGAGGCCGTCGAGGCCGCCCGGCATCACGAGGTCGAGGAGCACCACGTCGATGCCGGGATCGGGCGTGCGCAGGAGGCTCAGGCCCGCCTCGCCGCCCTCGGCCACCACCGCCTCGAACCCGAGGCGGCGCACCATCGCCTCCGCAAGGCGCCGCTGCACGGGATCGTCGTCGACGATCAGCACGGTGGTGGTCATCCTGCTTCCTTCGGTGGACGCGACCGCCGCCGGCTCCCGCGGGGCGCCTTGAGCGCCCCGGGTGGGGGTCGAATCGCGTGGGCTGTTCCGTTTCGAGGCGGATGCTCGCCCACAACCGTAAAGTCGCGCTTAACGGCGTCCGCCGATCGCCGGTTGACCGCCGGAAAAGCGCTCAGGATCTCCGCTGTCTCGATCGCGGATCGCAGGCCCGGCGACCGGCCGGGAGCCGAGACGGGTCGCGGGTCGGCCCGCCGGGGGCCGTCCCTCAGCCGGACAGCGCCGCGCGGATCTTCTTCGCGTGCGCGGCCAGCAGCTCGCCGTTCGCCATGCCGCCCGCGTGGCGGCGCAGTGGCACGCCCTCGAAGCGCGGCACGATATGCACGTGCAGGTGGAATACGGTCTGGCCCCCTGCCGGCTCGTTGTACTGGTAGATCACGAGCCCGTCGGCCTGGAACGCCGCCTTGGCGGCGGCGGCGACCTTCTGGACGGTGGCGAACAGCCGGCCCAGCACCGCCGGATCCGCATCGAGCAGGCCGCGGCTCGGCGCCTTCGGGATCACCAGGGTGTGCCCGTCGCCCTGCGGCATCACGTCCATGAAGGCGAGGGTGTGCTCGTCCTCGTAGACGGTGTGGGCGGGGATCTCGCCGCGCAGGATCTTGGCGAAGATGTTCTGCGGATCGTAGGGCTGCGTCATCGGACCTCCTCGGCGGGCCGGCACGGCGATCGCGTGCGGGCCTGCCAGCCTCTCGTGATGGCGGATCGATCATCGGCGCGCGAGGCGCCGCAGCGACCGGTGCCGCGCCTTACAGGCCGGCCGCCGAGCGGCGCTCCACGAGGCGCGCGAGGTAGGCGGCCCCCAGCGGGATGATGCTGTCGTCGAAGTCGTAGGCCGCGTTGTGGAGCGCGGCGCCCGACTTCTGGCCGAGCCACGCATAGGCTCCCGGCACCGCGAGCAGCATGTCGGCGAAGTCCTCGCTGCCCATCTTGGGCTCGGGATCCGCGTCCACCTTGTCCGCGCCGAACAATTCGGTGGCGACGTCGAGCGCCGCCTGGGCCTGGACCTCGCTGTTGCGGAGCACCGAGAAGATGTCGCGGATCTCGACGTGAACCTCGGCGCCGAAGGCCTTGGCGATGCCCGCACAGGTCTCGCGCATGCGCTCGCCCACCATCGCGCGCACGCCGTCGTCGAAGGTGCGGATGGTGCCGGCGAGATGCGCCTCCTCCGGGATCACGTTGTAGGCCGCTCCCGCATGGACCTGGGTGATCGACACCACCGCGGAATGGACCGGGTCGGTGTTGCGGCTCACGATCGACTGCAGCGCCTGCACCAGGGCGGCCTGCACCACCACCGGATCGACGCCGCGGTTGGGCTGCGCCGCATGCGCCCCGCGCCCGACGATGCGGATGTCGAAGAAGTCCGCCGCCGCCATCGCCGGGCCGCGGCGCACCGCGAGGCGGCCGTAGGGGCCGTTCGGCTGGTTGTGCAGGCCGTAGACCTCGTCGCAGGGGAAGCGCTCGAACAGGCGGTCGGCCAGCATGGCGCGGGCCCCCCCGAGCCCCTCCTCGGCGGGCTGGAAGATGAAGACGGCGGTGCCGTCGAAGTCGCGGGTCTGGCTGAGGTACTTGGCGGCGCCGAGCAGCATCGTGGTGTGCCCGTCATGCCCGCAGGCGTGCATCTTGCCCGGCACCGTCGAGCGATGGGGCAGGTTGGTCGCCTCCTCGATCGGCAGCGCGTCCATGTCGGCGCGCAGTCCGATCCGTCGGTCGCTGAGGCCCCGCCCCTTGAGGATGCCCACCACGCCGGTGCGACCGACGCCGCGATGCACCTCGATCCCCCAGCCGGCGAGCTTGTCGGCGACGATGCCGGCGGTGCGCGTCTCCTCGAACCCGAGCTCCGGGTGGGCGTGCAGGTCACGCCGGATGGCGGTGAGTTCGTCGAGGTCGGCGGCGATGCGGTCGAGAGGAGACATGCGGAAAACGCTCACGCTGGCGCCCGGGCGGGCAAAAATGGCGGCGCATCCTTCACCGGCAGGACGGGCGAGTCCAGCCGGGCCGGCGCAAGGCCCTGGTCGGGTCTCCCTCTGGTCAGGTCTCGCTCTTGCGGAACGGCACCTCGTCCTCGTACTCGCGCACCGCCTCGCGCACGTAGCCCGCCTCGCGGCGCAGGTAGTCGGCGATGGCGGCGCGCAGGCCTGGATCGGCGACGTCGTGCGCCGAGCGGGTGACGACGGGGCGGTAGCCGCGGGCGAGCTTGTGCTCGCCCTGCGCGCCGGCCTCGACCCGGGCGAGGCCGCGCCGGATCGCGAAATCGATCGCCTGATAGTAGCAGATCTCGAAATGCAGGAAGGGATGGTCCTCGATGCAGCCCCAGTTGCGCCCGTAGAGGGCGGCGTCGCCGATCAGGTTGAGGGCTCCGGCGACGGCGCGGCCCTCGCGCCGCGCCATCACCAGCAGGATCCGCTCGGGCATGCGCTCGCCGATGAGCGAGAAGAAGCGCCGGTTGAGGTAGGGCCGGCCCCACTTGCGCGAGCCGGTATCCATGTAGAAGCGGTAGAAGGCGTCCCAATGCGCCTCGGTCAGGTCCGAGCCCGTGACCCATTCGACGCTGAGGCCCTTGGCCAGCGCCTCGCGCCGCTCGCGCCGGATCGCCTTGCGCTTGCGCGAGGCCAGCGCCCCGAGAAAATCGTCGAAGGCGGCGTAGCCCGCATTGTCCCAGTGGAACTGCTGGTCGATGCGCTGCAGGAAGCCGAGCCGGCCCGCCTCGTCCCACTGCGTCTGCGGCAGGAAGGTGACGTGGATCGAGGAGGCCTTCACCTCCTCGCGCAGGGCGCGCAGGGCCGCGGCGAGCGCCGCCACCCCCTCCTGCGGCGCCTCGCCGGGTGCGATCAGGAAGCGCGGTCCCGTCACAGGCGTGAACGGCACGCTCACCTGGAGCTTCGGGTAATACTCGCCCCCCGCGCGCCGGTAGGCGTCCGCCCAGCCGTGGTCGAAGACGTACTCGCCCTGCGAATGGGACTTGAGGTAGCAGGGCGCGACGCCGACGAGGCGCCCCTCGCGCTCGGCCACCACGTGCAGCGGCAGCCAGCCGCTGCGGCCGGAGACGCAGCCGGATTCCTCCAGCGCCGACAGGAAGGCGTGGGTCAGGAAGGGGTTGTGGGTCTCGCCCGTGCCCTGCAGCGATTCGGCCGAGAGGGCGCAGCGGTCCCACTCCGCCGCCGGGATTCCGGAAAGCCCCGGCACGACGCGGACGGTCAGGGCGGCCGGGGCCGGGCCGCCGCAGCCTGTTTCACCGCTCATCTCCATCGCTCCCGAACTAAGTGCCCCTGACGCGCCGGCAAGCCGGGCGAGGGACCCAACCGGGGGGATGCGGCGTTTGTGCCGACGACTGGAGGAGACCCCGTGAGCCCGACCGCCGAAGCCTGGGACGCCCGCATGGACCGCCTGCTGGACCGCCTGCCGGAGCGCGGGCGCGCCACCGTCGCGTGGCTGCGCGCGCCGTCGCGGCGCTGGATCCGCATTCCGGCCGCGCTCCTCCTGATGCTGGGCGGCGTGTTCTCGATCCTGCCCATCCTCGGCCTGTGGATGCTGCCCCTCGGGCTCGCGCTGCTGAGCGAGGACGTGCCGGCCCTCAAGGTGCCGCTGGAGCGCGCGGCGCGCTGGATCGAGCGGCAGTGGCGGCGCTGGCGCGGCCGCGCGTGACCCATGCGCCACGCAAGACCAATCCTCGCCGTCAGTCGGTCATCGTTCAGACTTGAT
Source organism: Methylobacterium isbiliense (assembly GCF_022179325.1). GTDB lineage: Bacteria > Pseudomonadota > Alphaproteobacteria > Rhizobiales > Beijerinckiaceae > Methylobacterium > Methylobacterium isbiliense. Next base: position 54,153 of record NZ_BPQQ01000067.1, read on the forward strand.
CCATCATCATGTGCCGATGCTCACAGAACCGGGCGCCCGTTTGCCGGATGCTGGCGCCACGTTCGAAAGCGGATCGCGTCATGACCCACTTGTATTTCCACTGCGGTCGCACCGGCGAGTTGCTCCTCGACTATCGCGGAGCCGATGTGACCGATCTCGCCGAAGCCCGCGACCGGGCGATGGCGGTGGCCCGCGAGGTGATGGAGAGCGCCTACGGCCACGAGGATTTCTCGGACTGGTTCGTCTGCGTCGGCGACGAGGAGGACGAGGAGGTGCTGCGCATCCCCTTCGTCTCGGCCCTGCCGACCCTGCACTGACCGGCGCCCCCGATCGGCCCGGGGACTTGGTGTGCACCGGCCGGACCGGTGCCCGGTCCGGCGCAGGCCGCTGAGCCGAACCCCTCACCCGCACCGGCGCTGCCCTGGACGATCGGGCCGCGGCGCGCCACCTCTCCCGGCGGGGCAGGATCCCCGTTGCGGATGCCATCGCCCCGTGCAGGTCGCGCCGCGACGTCGGACCTGCAGAGCGGGCCAAGCATGACCGCACACTTCTCCTTCGCCCGGCTCGCCGCCGGGTTCGGCGCCCTGCGGGCGGTCGATGTCGCGGGCCGGGTGCGGCGCGTCCTGCGCGAGCAGGAGGAGGCGGGGCTCGTCTTCGCCTTCCGGGCGCGGCTGATCGCCACCGTGGTGGTCTCGCTCTGGCTGCTCTCCCTCGTCCCCTTCCCGCGCGACCTCTACTACCTCGCCTTCGTCCTGCTGTTCTTCGGCCTGGGCTACGTACCCTACCGGTTGCGCCGCCATCGCCGGGCCCTGGCGATCAAGCTCGGCTTCATCCTGCTCGACGCCGCGCTGGTCACGCTCGTCGTGGTGCTGCCGCCGCCCGCCGGCATCGGGGTGGACTGGCCGATCCAGACGCGGATCCGCGCCACCGAGTACCTCTACCTGCTGCTGCTGCTGGCGGAGGCGAGCCTGACCTATTCCCCGCTGATGGTGCTCTGGACGGGCGCCTCGATCATGGGGGCGTGGTCCATCGCCGTGACCACGATCTACGCGCTGCCCGACACGCTGCGCTACCGCGACGTGGTCGCGCGCCACGGCGGTCCGCTCCCGGACGCGCTCTCGCTGCAGACGATCTACGATCCGCGCTACGTCGGCCTGACGCAGCTGTGGACCCAGATGATCCTCACCGCGCTCTTCACCGGCCTCCTCGCCTGCGCGGTGTTCCGCGCCCGCACGACGCTGCTGTCGCGGGTGCGCGGCGAGGTGGTCCGCGCGGACCTCGCCCGCTACGTCTCGCCGGACGTCGCCGACGCGCTCGCGGCCCGCGCCCATTCGAGCTTCGGCGCGCCGCGCGAGCGGGTGGTGGCCGTCCTGTTCGCCGATCTCGTCGGCTTCACGGGCCTCGCCGAGCGGCTGCGTCCTGAGGCCGTGCTGGCGCTTCTGAAGACCTTTCGCGAGCGCAGCTGCGCCGTGGTGTTCGAGCATGGCGGCACCCTCGACAAGTTCCTCGGCGACGGCTTCATGGCCACGTTCGGCTGCCTCACCGACGAGCCCGGCGCTCCGCGCGCGGCCCTCGCCTGCGCCCTCGACCTCCAGGCCGGGATGGCGCGCTGGAATGCCGAGCGGCAGGCGGCGGGAGAGCCGCTGGTCGCTCTCTCGATCGGCCTGCATTGCGGCACGGTCGTCGTCGGCACCATCGGGGCGCAGCAGCGCGTCGAATTCACGGTGGTGGGCGACGTGGTCAACGTGGCGAGCCGGCTGCAGCAGGCGACCCGCGAGCTTGGCGGCGCCATCGTCGCCTCCGCCTCCTGCCTGGCCGCCGCCGAGCGCTCGGGCCAGCCGGCCCACGACTTCGGGGAGAGCCGCGAACTGACGCTGCGCGGCCGCAGCCAGCCGATTCGCGTGCGGGTCTGGTCGGGCGATCGGGCGGCCGGATATCAGCGGCCATCCGACGTGTGACATCGGCACTCCGGAGCGGGCCCGCCGCCCGGCCGCTGCCTTCATCCCGCCGCCCTGCGCGACACGGCGTCCCGGCCCGCATTGACAAACCGGGGTGCCTGGGGGCACACTCGCATCTGGTATACAGTCGACCTAAGACGAAGCCACGGCGACGGGCGCCATGAGGGTGCCGACGCCGCGGGTCTCCGGAGCGGGTGAAGCCGGCCGGGATCCCGACAATCCGACAAAACAAGAATCGAAGGGGGGACGCTCATGCCACGACCAGACAGGCATTCGCCGGCCTGAGAGCGGCTAAGAGGCCAGTCCTCGACACAATCGATCAAGAAGCGGCCCGGGCCGAGCCCGGAGCCGACGCGGGAGCCTGCGCGCCGCTTGGTGCGGCGCGCCCGCCGATCATCGCCCGAACGGGCGACCACCAAGGTGAGGAAACCGACCCATGACCTCCGTTGCCGCATCGCGCGCGCAAGCCACTCCCATCGCCGGGCGATGGCTCCAGCTCACCCTCGGGGTGGTCTGCATGGTGGCCGCCGCCAACATCCAGTACGCCTGGACCCTGTTCGTCCCCGAGATCCAGAAGACCTTCGGCTGGGACCGCGCCGCCATCCAGGTCGCCTTCACCATCTTCGTCGTCACCCAGACCTGGCTCACCCCCATCGAGGGCCACTTCATCGACCGCTACGGCCCCAGCCGCGTCGTCATGGCCGGCGGCCTCTTCACCGGGCTGGCCTGGGTCATCAACTCCTACGCCACGTCGCTCACCGGCTACTACCTCGGCGCGGTGGTCGGCGGCATCGGCGTGGGCTGCGTCTACGCCACCTGCATCGCCAACGCGCTCAAGTGGTTTCCCGACCGGCGCGGCCTCGCCGTGGGCCTGACCGCGGGCGGCTACGGGGCCGGCTCGGCGCTCACCATCCTGCCGATCGCCTCGATGATCGCCGACGGCGGCTTCCAGAAGGCCTTCTTCGTCTTCGGCCTGATCCAGGGCGCGCTGATCATCCTGGCCTCGATCGGGCTGCGCTCGCCGGCCAAGGGCGAGATCACCTTCTCGTCGAAGGTGCTGCAGTCGCGCCGCGACTACACGCTGCCGGAGGCGCTGCGCACCAAGGTCTTCTGGGTGATGCTGGTGATGTTCACCTGCACGGTGACCGGCGGCCTGATGGCGGTGGCGCAGCTGGGCGTGATCGCGCAGGATCTGGGGGTGAAGAACTTCCAGGTGAACCTGTACTTCTTCGCCATGGCGGCACTGCCCTTCGCGCTGATGCTGGACCGGATCATGAACGGGATCTCGCGGCCGCTGTTCGGCTGGGTGTCGGACCGGATCGGGCGCGAGAAGACGATGTTCATCGCCTTCTCGATGGAGGGGATCGGCATCGTGGCGCTGGGCTACTTCGGCTCCAATCCGTGGGCGTTCGTGATCCTGAGCGGGATCGTGTTCCTGGCCTGGGGCGAGGTGTACTCGCTGTTCAGCGCGACGGCGGCGGACACGTTCGGCTCGGCGCATATCGGCAAGATCTACGGCGTGCTCTACTGCGCCAAGGGCGTCGCGGCGCTGCTGGTTCCGTTCGGCAACATCCTGATGCAGGCGACGGGCACCTGGGCGACCGTGCTGTACACGGTGGCGATCATGGACCTGATCGCCGCGACGCTGGCGATCACGGTGCTGCGGCCGATGCTGATCCGCCACCACGCCGCCAACGGCACCGTCCCGGCCAACGCCCACTGAGGCTGGCACCATGCGGGGACCCGATGCCGGGTCCCCGTCGTCCCATCTCCCGCTGAGGCTCCGGCGCACCGACGCGCAGAACGGGCGGGTTCACCCCGGTCCCGAGCCGCAGCCATCAAGAAACCAGGAGCCATCCGATGGAAACAATCGTCAAGACGCAGCCCGAACCCGCCACCGACAACAGCCACGCGTCGGCCGCGCCCGCCGCGGAGCGCGACCTGACCGACGGCTTCCACCTCGTCATCGATGCGCTCAAGCTCAACGGCATCGACACCATCTACGGTGTGCCGGGCATTCCGATCACCGATCTCGGCCGCCTCGCCCAGGCCGAAGGCATGCGCGTGGTCTCGTTCCGGCACGAGCAGAACGCCGGCAACGCCGCGGCGATCGCCGGCTTCCTGACCAAGAAGCCCGGCATCTGCCTCACCGTGTCGGCGCCCGGCTTCCTCAACGGGCTGACCGCGCTCGCCAACGCCACCACCAACTGCTTCCCGATGATCCTGATCTCGGGCTCGTCCGAGCGCGAGATCGTCGACCTGCAGCAGGGCGACTACGAGGAGATGGACCAGCTCGCCATCGCCAAGCCCCTCTGCAAGGCCGCCTTCCGGGTGCTGCATGCGGCCGATATCGGCATCGGCGTGGCGCGCGCGATCCGCGCCGCCGTCTCGGGCCGTCCGGGCGGCGTCTACCTCGACCTGCCGGCCAAGCTGTTCTCGCAGGTGATGGATGCCGAGGCCGGTGCCAAGTCGCTCGTCAAGGTGATCGATCCGGCGCCCGCGCAGATCCCGGCCCCGGACGCCGTCCGCCGTGCCCTCGACGTGCTCAAGAGCGCCAAGCGGCCGCTGATCATCCTCGGCAAGGGCGCGGCCTACGCGCAGGCCGACGAGGCCGTGCGCGCGCTCGTCGAGACGAGCGGCATCCCGTACGTGCCGATGAGCATGGCCAAGGGCCTCTTGCCCGACACGCACCCGCAATCGGCCGGCGCGGCGCGCTCGATGGTGCTCAAGGACGCCGACGTCGTCCTGCTGCTCGGCGCGCGCCTCAACTGGCTCCTGTCGCACGGCAAGGGCAAGACCTGGGGCGCGCCCGGCTCGAAGAAGTTCATCCAGGTCGACATCGAGCCGCGCGAGATGGATTCGAACGTCGAGATCGTGGCGCCCCTCGTGGGCGACATCGGCTCCTGCGTCACCGCGCTCCTCGGCGGCATGCGCGGCGACTGGCCGGCCCCGCCGGCCGAGTGGACCGGCGCCATCGCCAAGAAGAAGGAGGAGAACCTCTCCAAGATGGCCTCGAAGCTCGGCAAGAACGCCGCGCCGATGGACTTCCACGGCGCGCTCGGGGCGCTGCGCACCATCATCAAGGAGCGGCCGGACGCCATCCTGGTCAACGAGGGCGCCAACACCCTCGACCTCGCCCGCTCGGTGATCGACATGTACCAGCCGCGCAAGCGGCTCGATGTCGGCACCTGGGGGGTGATGGGCATCGGCATGGGCTTCGCCATTGCGGCCGCGGTCGAGACCGGCAAGCCGGTGCTGGCGGTCGAGGGCGACAGCGCCTTCGGCTTCTCCGGCATGGAGGTGGAGACGATCTGCCGCTACAACCTCCCGGTCTGCATCGTCATCTTCAACAACAACGGCATCTATCGCGGCACCGACACCGACCCGACCGGCCGGGATCCCGGCACCACCGTGTTCGTGAAGGATTCGCGCTACGACCGGATGATGGAGGCGTTCGGCGGCGTCGGCGTCCACGTGACGACGCCCGACGAACTCTCCCGCGCCGTCAACGAGGCGATGGATTCGGGCCGGCCGACCCTCATCAACGCGGTGATCGACCCGCAGGCGGGCACCGAGAGCGGCAACATCGGCAGCCTCAACCCGCAGAGCGGGATCCGCAAGAAGTAAGCCTCCCTGCGCCCGGCCCCGCGGCCGGGCGCTCCGGAGCCTCGTCCGACGAAGCGGATGCCGGTTCGTCGACGACAATACCGGATACTCCAAGATCCTGAGCAGGCTCCGCCGGTCCTCGCGCCCGGCGGAGCTTCGCCATGCCCGCCCGCGCGGCGGGCGCCCCTTCCCTTGCCTGCGGAGACGCTGACGTGACCACCGCCGTCGCCCCCGAACCGGACGAGGCCGTGCTCGATCCGGGTCTCGTCGGCTGCCTCGCCTTCGCGCACCGGCTGCCGACGCGCGAGCCTCTGCCGCCGGGCCGGCACGCGCTGGGCCTGTTCGCCGAGCGCGACGCCGTGCTGCACGTGCCGCCCGGCCTCGACGCCCGCCGCCCGACACCCCTCGTGGTCCTGTTCCACGGCGGGGGCGGCAGCGCCGAGAAGATCCTGCCGATGCTGGCAGGCCATGCCGACGCGCAGCGCTTCCTGCTGCTCGCGCCGCAATCGCTGTTCCCGACCTGGGACCTCGTCATCGCGGGGCACGGCCCCGACCGCGAGCGGCTCGACGCGGCGCTCGCCGCGGTGGCGAGCCGCTTCCTCATCGATCCGGCGCGTCTCGCCTTCGCGGGCCATTCGGACGGCGGCAGCTACGCGCTCTCGCTCGGGCTCACCAACGGCCATCTCGCGAGCCATCTGATCGTCTCGTCGGCGGGCTTCCTGGCGGTGCAGCGGCAGACCGGCGCACCGCGCATCTTCCTGTCGCATGGGACGCGGGATGCGCAGATCCCGATCGACCGCAGCGCCCGCACCCACGCCCGCCTGCTGGACCAGGCGGGCTACGACCTCACCTACGTCGAGTACGACGGTCCGCACGCCTACGATCCGGCAGTGGTGGCTCGGGCCGTGGCGTTCTTCCTCGCCGATCACGGCGCGGCCGAGCCGGCGCTGCCGCAGGGCTGATCCCGTCTCCGCTTGATCGAAGCGGAGACGGGATCAGCACGCCCGCGCGGTGGAGCCCAAGGCTCCACACGGCTGAGCGAAGCCCACATCCGACATCCCGGAGGGATCAAGCGGATGGGGTATGAGCCGACGCGCGCCGGGCTGGAGCGAGCGGCAGTCCGGCGTCGCCCGTAACGCTCCGCGGAATCCCGATCCCCCCGCACGTCCCGGCCTCCGCGAGGGGCTTCCTGCCCTGCCCGATCGCCTCCGGCGCAAGACCCGGACACAAAAGAAGAACGGCGCGTCTTGCGACGCGCCGTTCCTGTCGTCAGCGGTGTGCGGCGGGGCCGATCAGACTGCGCGCTCCTGGTGCAGCATCTCGATCTGCTGCTCGGAATAGCCGAGGCCGCGCAGCACCTCGTCGGTGTGCTCGCCGAGCAGCGGCGAGGGCTTCACGTCGACGGTCAGGTCCGAGAACTTGATCGGGCTGCCCACCGTCAGGTACTTGCCGAGCTGCGGGTGCGGCACCTCGACGATCGAGCCGCTGGCGCGCAGCGACTTGTCCTCGGCGATCTCCTTCATCGACAGCACCGGCGCACAGGGGATGTCGAACTTGCGCAGGATGTCGACCGCCTCGTACTTGGTCTTGTCGGCGAGCCAGCCCTCGATGAAGGCGAAGATCTCGAAGATCTTGTCCTGGCGGGCACGCGGGGTGTTGTAGGCCGGATCCTCGATCCACTCGGGCTTGCCGAGAGCCTTGCAGATCGGCGCCCAGGCATGGCCCTGGATGGTGAAGTAGATGTAGGCGTTGGGATCGGTCTCCCAGCCCTTGCACTTAAGCACCCAGCCCGGCTGGCCGCCGCCGCCCGCGTTGCCGCCGCGCGGCACCACGTCCGAGAACTCGCCGTGCGGGTACTGCGGGTACTCCTCGAGGTAGCCCAGCGCATCGAGGCGCTGCTGGTCGCGCAGCTTCACGCGGCAGAGGTTGAGCACCGCGTCCTGCATCGACACGGCGACCTTCTGGCCCTTGCCGGTCTTGTTGCGGGCATGGAGCGCCGTGAGGATGCCGATGGCGAGGTGCATGCCGGTGTTGGAGTCACCCAGCGCCGCGCCGCTCACGGTGGGGGGACCGTCCCAGAAGCCGGTGGTCGAGGCCGCGCCGCCCGCGCACTGCGCCACGTTCTCGTAGACCTTCAGGTCCTCGTAGTGATGGCCCTCGCTGAAGCCCTTCACGGAGGCCACGATCATGCCGGGGTTCAGCTCGTTGATGCGCGCCCAGGAGAAGCCCATGCGGTCGAGCGCGCCGGGGCCGAAATTCTCGACGAGAACGTCCGACTCCTTGATCAGCTTCTCGAGCACTTCCTTGCCCTGCGGGGTCTTGGTGTCGAGCGTCAGGGAGCGCTTGTTGCTGTTCAGCATCGTGAAGTAGAGCGCGTCCGCCTCGTCGATGTGGCGCAGCTGGGAGCGCGTGACGTCGCCGGCGCCGGGGCGCTCGACCTTGATCACGTCGGCGCCGAACCAGGCGAGGAGCTGCGTGCAGGCCGGGCCGGCCTGGACGTGCGTGAAGTCGATGATCTTGATGCCTTCCAGCGGCTTGCTCATCTTGGTGTGCTCCCTAAACGATCTACGGGCAATGTCGTCCGTCCCGGATCTTGTGGTCGATCCGGTGCGTGAGCTCCGATCTGGAGACTTCACATACTCCGGCTAGTCACGGGGGTGACCGGCCTCGAGTTCGCTCAAGCGCTTACGCAGGGCCCTCTCTTCGGCCCAGCGGCTGGTCTCGTCGCGGATGACTGCGACGATCCCGGTGACCTCGTCGTCGGCTCCGTGCAGGAGCCCGACCGTGAAGGAGATGGACAGGGTGTGTCCGTCCTTGTGCAGGGCCGGCACCCGCAGCAGCGCGCTGCCGTACTTGGTGACGCCGGTGCGCATCGTGTTGGCGTAGCCGTCCCAGTGCCGCTGGCGCTGGCGTTCCGGCGTGATCAGGTCGAGGGAGCGCCCGAGGGCCTCCTCCCGCGAGTAGCCGAAGATCCGCTCGGCAGCCGGATTCCAGACCACGATCGCACCCTTCGGGTCCGAGACTACGACCGCGTCGCCTGTCGCATTGACCAGTTGCTCGAAGTTCCAGGCAAATCCCATCACGCTCGTCCGCTCACACGCCTCAGCAGAAGTCCGTCGTTCTTCGGGCTCTCTCACGTTGAGAGCACAAGTCCGAGACCGACGTCTCGCTGCTCGCTGGCGATGTGCTGGTTGTGATCAGGGATCATGGAATTCCATCCTCCCGGCACCGCGACAGGGCCTTGCTTCAGGACCGCCTTGGGCGGTCTCGCCGATAAATCGGCTTGTTCTTGTGGCATGTGGTATGCCAGATTATGGAGGGTGTCAAGCGGAGGATTGGCATCCGGCGACGAGCGGATGGCCCGCAGCGACCGGGGCAGGGGCGGCGGGGCGGCGGGCGAGCCGCCCGGGTGCAGCCCAGCTGTCGGGATCGTCGGGCCTGCGCTGGTCGCCAGGACGCCCAAAAGGACGCCAGAGCCTTCAAGCCGGGTGGAAGCAAGATGAACGAGCCGTTCACCGTCACGCCGATCGTCCCGGCCGCCAACCTGCGGACGCTGGTCTACGAATCCCTGAAGGCCGCCATCAGCCAGATGGACATCTACGGCTCACGCCAGGAGATCCGCCTCGACGAGCGGCGCCTGTCGCGGGATCTCGGCGTGAGCCGCACGCCCGTGCGGGAGGCCTTCACGGTGCTCGAACAGGAGGGGTTCGTGCGCTCGGAGGCCCGGCGCGGGGTGTTCGTGGTGCGCAAGACCAAGCGGGAGATCGTCGGGATGATCCACGCCTGGGCGGCGCTGGAGAGCATGGCAGCCCGCCTCGCCTGCGCGCGCGCCAGCGACGCGCAACTGACCGCGCTCAAGACCATGTTCCCGCAATTCTACGACGGCACGCCCGCGGAGCACATCGACGAGTACTCCGACGCCAACATCCGGTTCCACCAGACCATCATCGCGCTCGGCCAGTGCGAGATCTTCGAGGGGCTGTCCAGCAACCTGATGATCCACGTGCGCGGCATCCGCAACGCCGCCCTCCGGAACGAGGGGCGGGCGGAGCGGTCAAGCCGCGAGCATGTCGGGATCATCCGGGCGCTCGAAGCGCGCGACGGCCCGCTGGCCGAGCAGCTCGTGCGCGAGCACGGGCTCGGCCTCGCGGCGCATGTGGACCGTTTCGGCGACTACCTCTCGTGAGGGAGCCGCCCGAAACCTACTCCTCGTCGGAATAGTCGCGGGAGCGCCGCCGGTCGCCGTAATCCCGCGGCGGACGGTCGTAATCGCGCGCCCGAGGATCGTAGCCGCGCGGCGCCGGATCGTAGTCGCGCCCGCGCGGCGCGGGCTCGTACTCGCGCCGGCGGTATCCGGTGTCGTAGTCGCGATCGCGGCGGTAGCCCGGCTCGTCGTCGCGGCGATATCCGCCACCGCCGCCCTGGCGCCGGTCGGCGAGGCGGGGTGCGTACCAGCAGCGCTTCTTCTGTCCCGGCACCGGGTCGCCGGCGAAGCTCTGGTTGTTGCAGGGAATTACCCCGCCCTGCGGGAAGGGCCGCCCGACGGTCCGGCCCGGCACGCCGTAATAGACGTTGGTCGGGTGGGGCATGCGGCAGACGCCCCCCTCCTCGGCGCAGGGCACGAGGTTCTGAAGGTCGAGCTGCGCCCGCGCGGCGACGGGGACCAGCCACGCAGACCCGAACACGGCAGCCGCCAATGCGGCGATTCCACAACGCACGATCCTCTCCCTCCGCACCGCTTCGTCACGCCTGGATAGCGTCACCGCAAAGCCCGCGTCCAATCGTCGGACGTAGAATTCCGTCGTGCGCGAGGCAACGGCCCGGCCGCCCGGATTCGGGCAGGCCCGATCACCTGCGCCGATCGTGCGCGGACCTGTGGCCGTTCGGTCACTGGCTCGTCTCGGCCGGCTCGCTCGCGCGGGCGCGCGCGGCCTCCTCCTCGGCCTTGCGCCGGGCCTCGAGGCGGGCCGCCTCGGCCTGCGCTGCGGCTTCGGCGCGCGCGATCTCGGCCTGGCGGCGGGCCTCCTCCTCGGCGCGCTGGCGCTGCAGGCGCGCCCACTCGGCCTCGGCGGCGGCGCGGAACCGGTCCATCTCCAGGCGGCTCTGACGCCGGGCCCGCTCGTTGCGGTCGGCCTCGAACGTCTCGATCTTGTCGAGCTCGCGCTGGAGCACCACGGCGGCGAGCACGGTGGTGAGCGGCGTCACGTCGAGGTCGCGCGCCGGGCGCGCGAGCGGGCCGGCGAGGGAGAGGCCGAGGGTCGGCGGCGGGGCGGTCCAGGCCCGCGGCGTCTCCTCGGCCGTGAAGGTGCCGCGGGCATCGAGCCGCAGCGTGCGCAGGTCCACCTGGACGAGGCCGTTCCAGGCGGAAGGGCCGGAGTCGAGGCCGAAGGTGCCGGTGCGCAGCACGCCCCCGACGAGGGCGGCCGGGACCGTCAGGGGGCCGGGGCTGCGCAGGGGACCGCGGCCGAATTCCTCGGCGACCACCTGTTCGACACGGCCAGAGCGCAGCGGGTCCTCCTCCGCGAGCAGCCGGTTGAGCGCACGCAGCACCGCCGCCGGATCGACCTCGCGCAGCGTGAGGTCGGCGAGCGCGATCTCGCCGCTGCCCGCGAGGTTGCCCACCAGGGCCGCCACGCTGTCGCCGGAGGCGCCGACGCGCAGGCGTCCCGAGAGACGCCCGCGCACCGCGTCTCCCCCGGTGAGGACGGGCAGGGCGAGATTCGCGAAGGTGCCCTCGGCCGAGACGGTGGCTTGGCCGCCCTGGCGGGCCAGGGTGGCGGTGCCGGCAAGCGTCCCGCCCGCGAGCGCGGCCGAAAAGCGGCGCAGGATCAGGCCTTCGCGGCCGAGTTCGAGGCCGAACCGGCCGGCTTCCGCCACGAGCCCGCGCCCGAGATCGATCTGCCGGGCCTCGATGTCGACGCTGCCGCGCAGCGCGATCTCGGGCGGAGGCCCGAGGCGTCCCGAAGGCCACGGCGCCGACCCGCCTGTCGCGGCGTCGAGCACCAGCGCGGAGGCGAGCCAGGGCAGGGAGAGCCGGTCGAACCGGGCCCGGCCCGCCACCGTGCCTTCCCCGGAGCGCAGGATGGCCGGAAACGACAGGGCGGCCTCGACGGCGCTGCCCGCGAGCGTTCCGGCGACCGCGAGGCGCGGCACCGTCTCCTGCGGCCCGACCTCGCGGCCGATGCCCAGCGTGAGGCGGGCCGGCACCGCCGCCGCCGGGAGCGCGTTGCGGCCGAGGAAGCCGGCCAGCGGGCGCAGATCCTGGGTCTCCACCGCGACCTCGCCGTCCCGCGGCAGCCCCTCGCCCGCCGCGAGCGCCAGGGGCCGGGTGGTGACGAGGCGCGCCCCCGCCAGATCGCCCGCCAGGGTCAGGGCGAGCGGGGCGCCGGCCTCGGAGCCGCGCTTCCCACTCACGCGCATCTGGGCCGGCTGCGCCAGGGCCGCGTCGTCCGGCCGGCCGAGCCAGAGGCCGGAGCGCACCCCGTCGAGACGGGCCTCCAGGCTGTCGATCCGCCCGGACGCGGTGACGAGGGAGAGGCCGAGCCGCCCGCCCGCGGCGCTGCCCCGCGCGTGGCTGCGCAGGCGCCCGGCCTCGACGGCGCCGGGATCGCGCTCCAGGGTCACGTCGAGGGAGAGCGGCCCCTCGCGCAGGAAGCTCGGCAGCAGCCGCGCCTCGGCGAGGGCCGCCTGCTCCAGGAGGTCGAGGAGCGGCCCGGCCGCCGGGGCCGTCACCCGGCCGGCGATGCGGCCGGAGCCGTCCGCCGCGATGCGCCCCGCGAGGCTCGCCTGCATGCCCGCAAGGCCGCGCACGTCGAGGCTGTCGATCCGCAGTGCCGCTCCCTCCGATTGCAGGCTCGCGGCAATCTCGCCCGTGCGCGGCCCGGTCGGGCCGTAGCGCAGGTCGCGCGCCCGCAGGACGAGGCCGACATCGTGGTCGTGCAGCGTGTCGAACACGCCGCGCAGGGGCGGCAGCTCCGCGATGTCGAGGCCGTCTGCAGCCACCTGGGCGTCCAGACGGGGGCGGGGCGCCTCGGGGCCGGCCGGGGTGTAGCGGGCGCTGCCCGACACCCGCGCCTCCCCGAGCGCGGCCCGGGCGTTGTGCAGCGACAAAACCGGCAGCGCCGCGGTCACGTCCGCCTCGGCCTCGAAGGGGCGGCCGTCGAGGAGGCGCAGCAGCGGGCTGCCGTAGCCGAAGCGGTCGAGGAGCCGCGCGAACCGGTCGGAGGCGGGCGCCTTGACGGCGAGATGGCCCGCGAAGCTGCCGGGGCCCGTGAAGTCGCCCGCGAGGGACAGGCGGGTGGCCCCGGGCGCGGTCGCCTCGACGCGGCGCAGGCTCAGCGCGCCGGAGGGCCGCAAGGTCGCCGATACGGCGATGTCGGACCACTCGCCGAGCGCGAAGGCGGCGCTCTCCACCGCCACGTCGAGGGCGACGGTGCCGGGCAGGGCGGGGCCGGCGGCCTCGAAGCCGCGGGCGAGGAGCGCCTGACCGGCCGGCCCGGCAAGGAAGGCGTCGAGGTCGAGGCGGCGCGCATCGAGGGTCAGCGCCGTGCGGAAGCCCGGCAGGTCGATGCTGCCCCGGCCGGAGAGCCGGAGCGGCGCGCCGCCGCCATCGATCTCCAGTGCGACCGTGTCGAAGGTGGCGAGCCGGCCGCGGGCCTTGAACGCCCCCTGGACCGAGAAGGGCAGCACGGCGCCGGCGCCTTGCGCCGGGGGGCCGACCACCAGCCGGGCGGTGCCGACCGCCTCCGGCATCAGGCCCCGGGCGGCATCGCCCGCGAGGGTGAGACGGGCGTCGATGTCGAGGCGCGGGACGGTGTCGCCGCCGGCCGTGACCTTGACGGGCAGCGCACCCTCGGCGGTGGGCGCGCCGGTGACGAGCCGGAACGGCATCGCGCCAGTGGTGCCCTCGACCCGCCAAGGTCCGGCAAGGCGCGGCGCGGCGAGCCGGACGTTCTCGGCCGTGAACTGGTCGGTGCGCCCGGTCGCCGGGACGGTGGTGGTGAAGAGGAACTGCGACACGCGCAGATCCTCGACCGCGAGGTCGCGGCCTTCGAGGGCGGCGGCGAACCCGGCCGGGAGCGTGGGCAGACCGGCCTCGGTGGCCGGCATCTTCACCTCGGCCCGGCCGATGCGGGTCTCGGTGAAGCGGATCTCGCCCGAGAGGAGGGGGGTGAGGGCGATCTCGGCCTTGACGAAGCGGGCGTCGAGCGAGGGCCTGTCGGGGCGGGCCTCGGCCAGCGTGAGGTGATCGACGCGCAGACGCGGGGAGGGGAGGAGCCGGATCTCGAGGCGGCCGTCGCTGCGGGCCTCGACCCCGAGGGAGCGGCTGAGCGCCGCGTCGACGGTCGCGCGGCGCGCCTCCCAGTCGATCAGGGGCGGGGCGACCAGCGCGGCGGCGAGGACGAGGATGACGAGGCCCGCCAGAGCGGTCAGGATGTCGCGCACCAGTCACACTCTTCCCGGCTCGCCCCGGGACGGGGCGTCGATCCCAGCACGGGCCGGCCGCCTGCCGGCCGTACCGTCTTGCCAGGGTTAGCATATCGCCGGTGGCGCCGAGTCCAAATCCGCGTGTGCCGCCACCGAACGCCCTGCGCGATGCCGGAATGCCACGCGGGCGCGAAGGTCGGTGCAAAAGGGTCAGCGCAAGGCTCAGCCGGCGCGCAGGCCGCCGAGCAGGAAGTCGATCATGCCGTCGATGGGGGGGGCGACGTCGCCCGGGCAGCGGACGATCAGCACGGGATGGCAGTAGCGCAGGATCGCGGTCTGGATGCAGCCCGCCGCGTGGGCCGGGTCGGCGACCCGGAACTCGCCCGCCGCCTTGCCCTCGGCGATCACCCGTGCCAGCACGGCGGTGATGCGCTCCACGTGGTGGCTGCAGACCTCCCAGCTCTCGGTCATGCCGGCCTCCACCATCTCGTGGATGCGCGGATGGGCGGTGATGCGCTCGATGCTGTCGCGGTGGAGCGCCAGGATGATCTCGCGCATGCGCTCCGAGGCGGAGAGCCCCGGGCGGTCGGCCACGCGGGAGATCAGGGTCTCGACCTCGCCGATCAGCCGCTCGACCACCGCCTCGTTGATGGATTTCTTGGAGTCGAAGAAACGGTAGACGTTCGCCGGGCTCATCCCGAGTGTCTTGGCGATGTCGGCGACGGTGGTCTTCTGGTAGCCGATCTCGCGGAAGAACCGCTCGGCGGTCGCCAGGATGCGGCAACGCGTCGGCGACGAGGAAACCTCGTCCTGCGTGAGGGATGGCGGCCCGGCGGTCATCCCCTCAGCCTATAGGGCGGATCGGCCAATCCGCGATAGCGCCGCGCGCTTGGCACGACGCCGTCAGGCCGCCGATTCGGGAGGAGGGATGCCCCTGGGTCACACCCCATCGGCCGCCTCCGTCAGGAGCCGAACTGAGAGCCGAGCTGTTCCAGATATTCGGCGAGGTCGAGCCCGCCCACGCGTGTCCCGTAATCGAAGCGCATGCCGGGGCGGATCGCGACGCTCTCGCGGCGGGTCGTCAGCGTGAACGGCTTGGTGCAGATCCAGCTTCCGTCGCGGCGGTGCTCGAAATAGTCCAGGATCTCGTGACGGCCCATCGTGTCCTCCGGAGTGTTGGAGGATTAACGTGGCTGTTGCCGAGAAGTTCATGCGGCGGTGCACCAATCCGGCCTTCCGTTGAGCTTGGCCGTTGCTTGCCAGCCAAACGTTCTCGTGAGGAGGTGTCCGGCGGCTTGCCGGCGGCGCGGCGGCGCGCGATCAAGGCCGACACGGCGTGCGGTCCGGCCGACCGGCCGTTCGCGGTGGATCGCCGCGATGGATCCCTTGGAGTGTCACCAATGCTGCTCGTCCGCCGGGATGCGCTCGCCCTGATCGGCAGCCTCATGGTGCTGCCGGCGCGGGCCACGACGGGTCCGCTGAGTTCCGCCACGGCCGCGGCCTTCGGCTTCGACCAGGCGGACGGGACCCGGCTCAACCTCGCAGCCTACGCGGGCAAGCCGCTTTTCGTGGTCAACACCGCCACGGCCTGCGGCTACGCTCCGCAATTCGCCGGCCTGCAGCAGGTCTGGACGCGCTTCGGCGACCGCGGCCTCACGGTCATCGCGGTGCCGTCCAGCGATTTCGGGCGTCAGGAGCCGCTCGACGGGCGGGCCATCGTGGAGGCGGTGCGCACGCAGCACGGCGTCACCTTCCCGGTGGTCGCCAAGACCGCGGTGAACGGGCCGAACGCGCACCCGTTCTACCGCTGGGCCGCCGCGGAGCGCCCGGCCGAGAAACCGACCTGGAACTTCCACAAGTATCTCGTCGGCCGCGACGGCCACATCGCCGCGACCTTCCCGTCCGCGGTCGAGCCCACCGACCCGCGGATCATCACCGCGATCGCCCGCGCGCTGGAGCCGCAGGCGGGCTGACCCGCCGGCTCAGGTCCTGCGGGCGGTGGCCCCGTGCACGAGCGCGAGCACGCCCGCGCGCAGCAGGTCGTACTTGCTCGGAAGCCCGGGGCCGGAGGGCAGGCGGCCCGCCGCGGCGAGCGTGGCGAGGCCGTGCGAGAGCGCCCAGACCTCCAGGGCGATGAAGCGCGGGTCGACCCCCGAGAACCCGTCCGGGAAGGTGGTGCGCAGGGCCTCGACGAGGAGCGAGAAGGCGTCCTGCTCGCGCGGGCGGGGCGGCTGATCGGCGCCGTCCGGCACGGGCGGGCGGGCCTCGAAGATCGCCGCGTAGTAGCCCGGCTCCTCCTCCGCGAAGGCGAGATAGGCCTCGCCCATGCGGGTGAAGCGCTCCAGCGGCGTGCCGGGGCCGCGCAGCGCCCGGCCGAGGCGCGCGGCGAGTTCGGCGAAGCCGCGCTCGGCCACCTCCTCCAGCAGCGCCTCGCGCCCGCGAAAGTGCCGGTAGAGCGCCGCCGGGGAGACGCCGACGAGGCGGGCGGCATCGACCAGCGTGAAGCCGCCGAGGCCGCGCTCGGCGATGAACCGGCGCGCCGCCTCGATCAGCGCCTCCTTGAGGTTGCCGTGGTGGTAGCTGCTTCGGTCGGAAGGCCGGCTGCGCCAGGGTCGCACCGTCGACGGTCTCCACGGGCTGAAGGGATAGGTTGCGCTCGATGAGCCCGGCTCCATACCGCATGTTGCCGGGCCGGAGACAAGATCGCGAGGAGTCAGCGGCGGCTGAGGCGGAAGGCCGGGTCGTGGTCGGGCCGCACCGTCACGGTGGCGACCGGCATCACCGGCCGGTCGCCGACGAGGACGAGCCGGTAGTCGCGGGCGAGGCGGGCGAGCACCAGGGTCGCCTCGGCCAGGGCGAGCTGCGCCCCGATGCAGCTCTGCGGCCCGGCCCCGAAGGGCAGGTAGACGTGGCGGTCGGGTTCCTGCCCCTCGCGCAGGAACCGCCCGGGCAGGAAGGCCTCGGGCCGCTCCCACCAGCGCGGGTTGCGGTGCATCACCCAGGTCGGGATCATCACGGTGGCGCCGGCCGGGATCGCGGCGCCGCAGACCTCGCTCGCCCGCACGGCCCGGCGCGCGATCATGTAGGCCGGCGGATAGAGCCGCAGCGTCTCCTGCACCACCGCCCGTGCGAGGCGCAGGACCGGCAGGGCCGCCGCCGCGCCGGCCTCGCCCAGGTCGAGGCCATCCGCCTCGTCGGCCAGCGCATCCTGCACGGCGGGCGCCCGCGCGAGCAGGGTCGCGGCCCAGAACAGCGTCGAGGCGGTGGTCTCGTGGCCCGCGACGATCATGGTGCCGACCTCGTCGGCCAGGAGCCCGTCCGGCGCCTCGCCATGCGCCGCGCTCAGGAGGTCGAACAGGTCGCGGGGGGCGCCCTCCGCCCCTTGCGCGCGCCGCGCCGCCACCACGGCGCGCACGAGGGCGAGCCAGCGGCGGCGGAACAGCGCCCGGCGCGGCCCGGCCGGCGTCGGCCAGCCGGGCGGCAGCAGGAAGTCCGCCACGGTCGGCCGGCCCAGGGTGCCAAGATAGCCCGACACCATCGCGCGGATGGCCACCTCGAACGGGCCGGCTTCGAGGGAGAACATCGAGGTGGCGGCGATGTCGAGGCTCAGGCGCTGCATCTCGGCATGCAGGTCGACCGGCTCGCCGAGCCCGGCATCGAGGCGCCGGCAGGCGGCCTCCGCGGCCCGGGCGATGTGCGGGGCCATCAGCGGCAGGTTGCGGGGCGTGAAGGCCGGGGCGAGCACGCGGCGCTGGCGTCGCCACGGCTCGCCCTCCGCCAGGACGAGGCCGCGGCCGGCGATCGGCCCGAGCACCCGCCGGGCGGCGGGCAGCCGCGCGAAGCTCTCGGCCCCGCCGATCAGCACCTGGCGCACCGCCTCCGGCCCGTTCAGCAGCACCACCCGCCCGCCGCCCGGCAGGCGCAGGCTCACGGCCGGCTCGCTGAGACAGGCGCGCGGGAAGGCGTCGAGGGTGTTGCGCCGGAAGGCGCGCAGCAGGCGCAGCCAGTCGACCCGCTCCGCGAGCGGGGGCATCGGCGGCACGTAGGGCCCGACCTCGCCCGATGCCGTCATCACGCCCGCCGCCATGTCCGCCATTCCCGTTCCGAAGCCAGGTTCAGAGCCACGAGCGCCCACGCTCCCCGGACGGGAGCCCGAGATGAGCTGCAAGCGTCGCGCCGACATCCGCGAAGGTCTCGCACCGGCCGATCGGCCCCGGCCGCACCTGCGGGCCGAGGCTCACGACCGGCACCTGCTCGCGGGTGTGGTCGGTGCCCGCGAAGGTCGGATCGTTGCCGTGGTCGGCGGTGATGACGCACAGATCCCCCGGCCCGAGCCGCGCGCGGATCTCGGGGATGCGGGCGTCGAAGCGTTCGAGCGCCGCCGCGTAGCCCGGCACGTCGCGGCGATGACCGTACTCGGTGTCGAAATCGACGAGGTTCACGAAGACGAGCCCGCCCTCGCCGAGGTCGCGGAAGGCGGCGAGCGCGGCGTCCAGGCAGGCGTCGTTGCCGGCGGCCTTCACGGCGCGCCCGGTGCCGCGATGCGCGAAGATGTCGGCGATCTTGCCGACGCTGACCACCGGCCGGCCGGCCGCCGCTGCTCGGTCGAGCAGGCTCGGGGCGGGGGGCGGCGTCGCGTAGTCGCGCCGGTTGGCGGTGCGCGCGAAGCCCCGCGCCGGGTCGCCCAGGAAGGGCCGGGCGATGACCCGGCCGATGCGGTAGGGATCGCACAGGCGCCGCGCCACCGCGCAGAGGGCGTAGAGCCGGTCCAGGCCGAAGGCCTCCTCGTGGGCGGCGATCTGGAAGACGCTGTCGACGGAGGTGTAGCAGATCGGCTTCCCGGAGCGGACGTGCTCGGCCCCGAGTTCCTCGATGATCGCGGTGCCGGCGGCGTGCCGGTCGCCGAGGAGGCCGGGCAGGCGGCCCTCGGCGATCAGCGCCTGCGTCAGGGCGGGCGGGAAGCTCGGCTCGGTCGCCGGGAAGCGTCCCCAGTCGAAATCGACCGGCACGCCCGCGATCTCCCAATGGCCCGACACCGTGTCCTTGCCGCGCGCGGTCTCGACCGCGTGGCCGTAGGCGCCGAGGACCGGGCCGGCCGGCGCGAGGCCGGGAGGCACCCGCCCCGTCGCCTCCCCGGCCGAAAGCCCGATCCCGAGCGCGGCGAGGTGGGGCAGGCGCAGCGGCCCCGAGCGCAGGCCGGCCCGGTCACCGTCGCGGCGGGCGCAGGCCTCGGCGATGTGACCGAGCGTGTCGGCACCGCCATCGCCGTAGGCGGCCGCGTCCGGCGCGCCGCCGATGCCGACGGAATCGAGCACGATCAGCAGGGCGCGGGTCACTCGCGCACCGCGCCGGCGGGAGCGGCCGCGAGATCGAAGGCGGCCGCGAACAGGGCGCGGGTGTAGGCGGTCCGGGGCGCCGTGAACAGGGTCTCGGCCTCGCCCTCCTCCACCACCTGCCCGTTCTGCATCACCATCACCCGGTTCGCCAGCGCCCGCACCACCTTGAGGTCGTGGCTGATGAACAGGTAGCCGAGGCCGCGCCGGCGCTGAAGCTCGCGCAGCAGGGCGACGATCTGGGCCTGCACCGACATGTCGAGGGCCGAGGTCGGCTCGTCGAGGACGACGAAGCGCGGGTCGAGGGCCATCGCCCGGGCGATGGCGATGCGCTGGCGCTGGCCGCCGGAGAATTCATGCGGGTAGCGGTCCATCGCCTCCGGATCGAGGCCGACATCGGCCAGCGCCCGCGCCACCACGGCGCGGCGCTCCGCCGGAGTGCGGGCGTTCCTCTGGACCAGCAGGCCCTCCTCGACGATCTCGGCCACCGACATGCGCGGCGAGAGCGAGCCGTAGGGATCCTGGAACACCACCTGCATCTCGCGGCGCAGCGGACGCATGGCCGCGGCCGAGAGGCCGTCGAGGCGGCGCCCCAGATAGACGATCGGCCCCTCCGACGCGGTGAGGCGCAGGAGCGCGAGGCCGAGCGTGGTCTTGCCCGAGCCGGATTCACCCACCACGCCGACGGTCTCGCCGGCCCGCACCCGCACCGAGACCCCGTCGACGGCCTTCAGGTGGCCGACCGTGCGCCGCAGGAAGCCCTGCCTGATCGGGAACCAGACCCGCACCGGGCCGGCCTCCACCAGCGTCTCTGCGCCGGCCGGCACCGGGTTGCCGCGGCCCTTCGGCTCGGCGGCGAGCAGGCGCCGGGTGTAGTCGTGCTGCGGGTCGGCGAAGATATCGGCGACCGGGCCGGATTCGACGATCCGCCCCTGCCACATCACGCAGACCCGGTCGGCCACGCGCCGCACCACCCCGAGATCGTGGGTGATGAACAGCATGGCCATGCCGAGCCGGGCCTTGAGGTCGGCGAGCAGGGCCAGGATCTGCGCCTGCACGGTGACGTCGAGCGCCGTGGTCGGCTCGTCGGCGATCAGGAGGTCGGGCTCGCAGGCGAGCGCCATCGCGATCATCACCCGCTGGCGCTGCCCGCCCGACAGTTCGTGCGGGTAGGCCGTCAGGCGCCGCTCGGCATCGCGGATGCCGACCAGGGTGAGCAGGTCGAGCGTGCGGGCGCGCGCCTCCCGCTCCCCCATCCCGCGGTGCAGCCGCAGCACCTCGCCGATCTGGTCGGCGATGCGGTGGAGCGGGTTGAGCGAGGTCATCGGCTCCTGGAAGACCATCGTGATGTCGGCGCCGCGCACGCGCCGCATCGCGGCCTCGCCGAGGCTCAGGAGGTCGCGGCCGCGAAACAGGATGCGTCCGCCCGGGTGGTGGGCCGCGCCATCGAGGAGGCGCAGCACCGAGAGCGCGGTGACGGACTTGCCCGAGCCCGATTCCCCCACCAGGGCCAGGGTCTCGCCCGGCTTGATTGCGAACGAGACGCGGTCGACCGCGCGGGTCTCGCGTCCGCCCTGCCGGAAGGCGACGGAGAGGTCTTCGACGGAGAGGAGCGCGGGAGTCATCGCCACAGGGTAACGCGGAAACGCTGAGCGTCGAGGCCGGCCCCAGCAGGCCGGACGACGGCGGCACCCTGCGCTACTCCGCGCCCGAATGCCAGCGGCGGGCGGCCGCCGCTCCCGCTACGCCCGCGTCTCCGCTGGCCGGTCCAGGCCTCGCAGCAGCGGCGTGATCCGCTGCAGCTCCTCCTTCAAGGCCTGGATCGGCTCCTCGCGCCCGCCGAGTGCGCAGACGATCTGCTCCCGCGCCGCTCCGATCCGCTCACGCAGGCCATGGCCGGCCTCCGTCAGTTCCAGCCGCAGCTGACGCTCGTTGGCCGGATCACGCCTGCGTCGCACGTAGCCGCCAGCCTCCAGCCGCTTGAGCAGCGGGGTCAGCGTCCCCGCGTCGAGCTGGAGACGCTGCCCGATCTCCTTGAGGTTCACGCCGTCCCGCTCCCACAGCACCAGAAGCACCAGATATTGCGGATAGGTGAGGCCGAACGGCTCCAGCAGCGGCTTGTAGGCCGCCGCGAAGGCATGAGCGGCCGCGTAGACGGCGAAGCAGACCTGGTTGTCGAGCCGCAATGCGCCGTCGGTCCCGTTCATGTGATGCTCGCCTCGTGGTTGCAGCCGGACCTGTGCGGTCCACCCTGTCGGTCGCACAAAAACAATTAGCGTGCAAGCTATCGGGTCGCCCTCACGCACGGGTTGGGCAGGGAAGCCTCCGTTCGGCGAAGGGCTCGGCCAAACGGCCTAGCCCGCCAAGATGGATTGAGCGCTAACCATTCGTGCTCTATTGCTTCCGCCACCAACGAACAAGCCGGGGGGCAGCCATGATCCGCACGCGTTCCATCACCGATCCCGGCCGCCGCTCGCAGACGGTCTCCGTGGGCCTTCTCGTCACCGTAGGCGGACTGGCCGCGTTGCTGGCCGGCCTCACCCTCGCTCCCGATCAGGCCATCTCCTCACCGGCACCCTCGGCCGGCATGAACCGGGCCGAGAGCCGAGCTCCCGCTTCGACCCCGGCGTCCGCGCCCGCAGCGGCCTCGCAGCGCACGAGCGGTGACGAGCCGCGCCGTGCGGTCCGGGTCGTCTATTCCGGCCCGATCACCCGCTGAGGAACGGGTTCGGCGGGGTCGGCCCCGGTTCACCGCCCTGAGCCGGCCCAAGGTGGAGGGGATCATGCTGAAGCTGGTATTCGCCTTGCGGCTGTTGGCCCTGATGGTGTTCGCGGCCGGTACGGGGCTGGTGGTGCTGACCCTCGGCCAGCTGGAACTGGCCGAAGCCTTCTCGACCTCGCCGTCCCTGCCCGCCACCAAGTCCACGCGCGCCGCCGCGCCGGCGGCGGACACGCGGCCCGTCACAAGCCCGACGGCGTCGAGTCCGGCCCGCGACCTGCAGGCTCCGGCGGCCGACGTCGCCGCCAGCCTTCCTGCCGAAGCAGCAAGTCCGCCGGCACCTCCGGCCGTAACCGCCGCATTCCTCGCGCCGGAGGCGGCGTCGCCACAGACCGGCGGAGTGGATCTGAACACCGCTTCGCTGGCGGAACTGAACGCGCTACGCGGCGCCGGCGCGATCGGGCGGGCCATCATCCGGGGCCGGCCGTACCGGTCGATCGACGAACTCATGAGCCGGCGCATCCTGAGCCGGGCGCGCTTCGAGCAGGTCAAGGGGCGGGTCAGCGTGCGCCTCTAGCCCGCGGGCCACCGCCGAGATCGGCCCGGCGACGACACGCCTGACGCTCCGGATCACGGCCGCGTCCCGCCTGCCGGCCGGCATCAATGACTCATCAGACAGCAGAGCGGGGCGCGCTGTAGAAGGGAGCGGGTCACCCCGCCGAATGCCCACTCGCGCAGCCGGCCGCGCCCGTAGGCCCCCAGCACGACGAGATCGACGCCCTCGCGGTGGGCGAGGCTCAGCAGCGGCTCGCTCTCGTCCTGCCCTCTCGCCCCGTGCAGGAGACGAACCCTCGCCCTGGCGCCGTGGCGCGCGAGATGTTCGGCGACGTCCGCGCCGCCCTCGTCGGCGGCATCCGGCCCGACCGTCGCCACCAGGACGGTC
This sequence comes from Methylobacterium isbiliense, assembly GCF_022179325.1. GTDB lineage: Bacteria > Pseudomonadota > Alphaproteobacteria > Rhizobiales > Beijerinckiaceae > Methylobacterium > Methylobacterium isbiliense. The sequence goes on from NZ_BPQQ01000067.1 coordinate 77,139, forward strand.
GCCGCCGACCGGCAGAGCGGAAGCGCCGCACTCACGGCGCGCCGGGCCTCGGGCGTGTCCTTCCAGGCGACGAGGATCCGCTCGGCCGCCAGCCGCGCGATGCCGGGCGGCGCGATGAGGACCGGGCGCCCGGCCTCCATCAGCACGCGGTCGGGCGGGACGCTGAGCAGGCCGCCGCCATCGGCCGGACCACGGCGCCCGACGACCACGAGGTCCGCGCCGCGGGCCTGCCGGATGAGGTGCTCCGCCGCGCTAGCGAGCGCCTGACGCCAGACCGTCGGCCGAAGCGGGCCGGCCTCGCGCGCGATCAGGGCCCGGATGCCGGCGAGGTCGGCGCCGAGCCGCTCCTCCTCGGCCGAGCGGATGTCGTCCTCGTGCTGCAACGCGGCGTGCATGCTGGGCACCGGCATCGGCCGGGCGGCGGCGGCCGTGAGGGTCGCGCCGAAGCGCCGCGCGAGAGCGCCCGCGAGCTGCACGCGATCGGCCGTGCCGGGGCCGTCATCCACCGAGACCAGGATGTTCGCGAAGTCCATGGCGGATCTCGGGTCCGGCCAGGCCCCGCGGCACGCAAGGGCAGGCCGTCGGGACGAGCGTCCGCCGGAACCATAGCGTGAATCCGTCCGGGTCGCTTCGGCGGCGGTGTCGCGCTATGGTCCGCGCCGACCAGAGCGGGGTGGCGAGAGCGAGGTGGAATGTCCGGGTTGGATTCGAGCGCACGGTCGCTGGCGGCGGCACACCTGACGGCCTGCGACCGGGAGCCGATCCATATCCTGGGCACCCTGCAGCCGCATGGCTTCCTCCTCGCCCTCGACGGGCCGGAACTGCGCGTGGTGCAGGCGAGCGCGAACGTCCCCGACCTCCCCGGCCGCCCGGCCGCCGAGATTCACGGCATGCCGCTGCGCCGTGCCGTCCCGGAGGTCTTCGACGCCGTCGCGGCCTACCGCGCGGCTGAGCCGGAGGGTGCGGGCGCCAGCCATCTCGGCAGTGTAACGCTCGACACGGTCGAGGGACTTCGATCCTACGATCTGGCGGCGCACCCGTCCGCCGGCCTCCTCGTGCTCGAATGCGAGGAGATCGCCAGCGAGGCCGCCTCGGCCCGGAGCCTCGACGCACTCTACCCGCGCCTGAGCGCCTTCGTGGAAGGGCTGCACGCAGCCGCCAGCGTGCCGGACCTCTGCGCCCTCCTGGCCCGGGACATCCGCCACATCACCGGCTTCGACCGGGCGCTCGTCTACCGGTTCGACCGGGACTGGCACGGCACCGTGGTGGCCGAGGACGGCAACGGCGTGCTGCCGTCCTACCTCGACCTGCGCTTCCCCGCCTCCGACATCCCGGCCCAGGCGCGCGAACTCTACCGGCGCAACCGGCTGCGCATCATCCCGGATGCCGGCTACGCCCCCGTGCCGATCCGGCCGACACTCACCCCCGCGACGGGCCAGCCGCTCGATCTCAGCCAGTCGATCCTGCGCAGCGTCTCGCCCGTGCATGTCGAGTACATGCGCAACATGGGCACGCAGGCCTCGATGTCGGTCTCGATCCTGGTGGACGGGGCGCTCTGGGGCCTGATCTCCTGCCACAACAAGGCGCCGCGGCGCGTCCCCCTGCAGGCGCGCAACGCCTGCGACTTCCTGACCCGGATCTTCGCCCTGCAGCTCGCGGCCATGGAGGGCCGGGCGGCGGCCGAGCAGCGCATCCGGCTCGGCGCAATCCAGGCGCGCCTGCTCGGGTACATGGCCGAGGAGGAGCAGTTCATCGACGGCCTGCTGCACCACCCGGAGGACGTCCTGGCGCTCGCCGATGCCGCCGGGGCCGCCGTGGTGACGGCCGAGCGCTGCGAGCTGCTCGGCCGCACCCCGTCCGCCGACGAGGTGCGGGGCCTCCACGCGTGGCTGTCGCGGCATCGGTCCAAGGACCGGGTCTTCGTCACCGACGCCCTCGGCGAGGCCTATCCGCCCGCCGCCGCCTTCGCCGACCGCGCCAGCGGCGTGCTGGCCATCTCGATCTCGCAGAAATACCCGAGCTACGTGCTCTGGTTCCGGCCCGAGGTCGTGCAGACCGTGAGGTGGGGCGGCAATCCGAACAAGGCGGCGACCCCGGACCCGGCCGCGGGCGGCGACCGGCTGCATCCGCGCAAGTCGTTCGAGATCTGGAAGGAGACGGTGCAGGGCCGTGCGCTGCCCTGGTCCGAGGCCGAGATCGGCGCCGCCAAGGATCTGCGCGCGGCGGTCCTCGGCATCGTGCTGCGCCGCGCCGAGGAACTCGCGGCGCTCAGCGAGGAGCTGCAGCGCTCGAATAAGGAGCTGGAGGCGTTCTCCTACTCGGTGAGCCACGACCTCCGGGCGCCGTTCCGCCACATCGTCGGCTATTCGGAGCTGCTGCGCTCACGCGAGACCGACCGCCTGACCGACAAGGGACGGCACTACGTCGACACCATCGCCGAGGCGGCCTTGTCCGCCGGCCGGCTCGTCGACAACCTGCTCGCCTTCTCGCAGATGGGCCGGAACTCGCTCAACCGGGTCACCGGCGACATGACCCTGCTGGTCGAGGAGGTGCGCCGCAAGATGATGCGGGACCTGCCGCCCGAGCGCGTCATCCGCTGGCAGATCGGCCCGCTCGGCCGGGTCTATGCCGACCCGGTCATGCTGCGGCTGGCGATCGAGAACCTGCTCTCGAACGCCGTCAAGTACACGCGCGACAAGTCCGAGGCCATGATCGAGGTGGGACGGGCGCCGGACCGCGACGGGGAGGCCGCGTTCTTCGTGCGCGACAACGGAGTGGGCTTCGACATGTCCTATGTCGGCAAGCTGTTCGGCGTCTTCCAGCGCCTGCACCGGGTCGAGGAGTTCGAGGGCACCGGGATCGGGCTCGCCAACGTCCGTCGCATCGTCGAGCGCCACGGCGGCCGCACCTGGGCCGAAGGCAGCCTCGGGGCCGGCGCGACCTTCCATTTCACGCTGCCGCTGCGCGAAGGAGGGCGCTGACATGGCCGACCTGAAGCCGATCCTCCTCGTCGAGGACAACCCGAACGACATCGAACTGACGCTGGCCGCGCTGGAGCAGAGCCAGCTCGCGAACGAGATCGTGATCTGCCGCGACGGCGCCGAGGCGCTCGACTACCTGTTTCGGCGCGGTAGCTACGACCGCAGCGACGTGCTCGACCCGGCCGTGGTGCTGCTCGACCTCAAGCTGCCGAAGGTCGACGGGCTCGAAGTGCTCGCCGCGGCGAAGCGAGATCCGCGGACCCGGGCCATTCCGGTCGTGATGCTGACCTCCTCGCGCGAGGAGACCGATCTCGTCCGCTCGTACGAACTCGGGGTGAACGCCTTCGTGGTGAAGCCGGTCGGGTTCAAGGAGTTCTTCGCGGCCATCCAGGACCTGGGAGTGTTCTGGGCCGTGCTGAACGAACCGCCGCCGCACAGGGGAGGCTGGCCATCGAACAGCTGACGGACGGCTCTCCCGACGACGCGGCCGCGCCGCTGCGCATCCTGCTGCTCGAAGACAGCGACCTCGATGCGGAACTCCTCGCGGCCGTCCTCGACGATGCGGGCTCCCCCTACCGCCTCGAACGGGTGATGACCCGCGAGGCCTTCGCCGCCGCGGCGGGCGAGCGCCGCCACGACCTGATCCTGGCCGATTACGTCCTGCCGACCTTCGACGGCCTGAGCGCGCTCGCGCACGCCCGCGCCCATTGCCCCGAGGTCCCGTTCGTCTTCGTTTCGGGTACGCTCGGCGAGGAGGTCGCGGTCGAGGCGCTCAAGAACGGGGCGACCGACTACGTCACCAAGCAGCGCCTCGACCGGCTGCCGCGGGTCATCGTCCGGGCGCGCGCCGAGGCCCGGGCCCATGCCGAGCGGCGGTTCATGGAACAGGCCCTGCGGCAGCTGAACGACACGCTCGAAGCGCGGGTCGCGGAGCGCACCCGGGAGCTCTTCGAGGCCAATGCGGCGCTGCAACAACAGATCGTCGAGCGCGAGCGCGTCGAGGAGGCTCTGCGGCAGGCCCAGCGCCTGGAGGCCGTCGGGCAACTCACCAGCGGCGTGGCCCACGACTTCAACAACCTGCTCACCGTCATCGCCGGCAATATCGAGTTCCTCGAACGGGCGGTCTCGGACGAGCGGTCCCGGCGCCGGCTCGACACGATGCGCGGCGCCACCGAGCGCGGCGCCCGGCTGACCGCGCAATTGCTGGCCTTCTCCCGCCGGCAGCGGCTGGAGCCGGTGCCCGTCCAGCTGAACCGGACGGTCGCCTCGATGCGCGACCTGCTGCAGAGCTCCATCGGCGGTGCGGTCCGCATCGAGATGACGCTGCAGCCGGACCTGTGGCCCGCCCTCGTGGACGCCACGCAGATCGAGCTCATCATCCTCAACCTCGCGATCAACGCCCGGGACGCGATGGCGGTCGGCGGCTGCCTGACCATCGAGACCGCGAATGTGCGCCTCACCGACCGCCCGGCGCGGGCCGAGGAGCCGCTGCCGGGCGACTACGCCATGGTGGCGGTGAGCGACACCGGCACCGGCATCCTGCCGGACGTGCTGAAGCGCGTGTTCGAGCCGTTCTTCACCACGAAGGAGATCGGCAAGGGCTCTGGGCTGGGGCTCGCGCAGGTCTACGGCTTCGCCAAGCAGTCGGGCGGCGGGATCCGCATCGACACCGAGGTCGGCGAGGGCACCACGGTGCGGGTCTACCTGCCGCGGGTCGCCGCCGAGCTTCCCACCTGGGAGCCCAGGCGCAGCGAGGCCGATTGCCCCTCCGTCCGCCAGCCGGGCGACAGGCCGGTACTCCTCGTCGTCGACGATGACGGCGCCGTCCGGGAGATCACCGTCACCAAGCTCGCCGAGGCGGATTACGAGGTGCGCGAGGTGGGCTCCGGTCTCGCGGCCATCCACACCCTGGAACACGACCCCTGTTTCGACCTCGTGATCGTCGACTTCGCGATGCCCGGCATGAACGGCGTGGACGTCGCCGCCGAGATCGGGCGGCGCTGGCCGTCCATCCCGGTGATGTTCGTGACCGGGTACGCCGACCAGAGCGCTCTCACCCGGGAGGGCATCGGTGAGGATCGCATCGTGCAGAAGCCGTTCCTGGATGGCGAACTCGAACGCAAGGTCGCGCTGACTCTCGCGACGTGGTCCGCGACGGGCCTGAGGCTGGTGTCGAGCCGGTGAGCCGCCGGCTGTCCGGGAGGGCAGGGGAGGAGCGCCGCGCGACGCCGGTCGGCAGGGCCGACGGCGTCAGCGGCGGGGCGGTTCCGGGATGTGCCCAGCGATGCCGCGAGGGGCGCGCGATCGGACATCGCGTCTCACGCCCCCGGTCGTAACGGAGCGCATGAACGCGAGGCCGTTCAGTTTCGTGTAGATCGTCCGCAACGACAGATAGGCCGTCACGGGCATGTGCCGCAGCAGGCGGGAGCGCCGGGCGAGCAGGAGCGTGAAGAAGGTCGGCGCATCGTAGCGGATGGTGCGGGGCAGGTTCTCGAACCACGCCGCGCTCAGGCGCGCGTCGCGTTGCACGCGCGCCAGCGCGCGCCGACGTCGCATACCGAAGGTCTCCAGGGCGGCCGGAAGGGTGTCGTGCTCGCTCAAGGCCGCGGCGAGTGCGATCGCGTCGTCGATGGCGAGGCGCGTCCCCGAACCGATCGTGAAATGCGTCGTGTGCGCGGCATCGCCGATCAGAACGAGCCTGTCGGCATGCCAGGATCGGTTGGACAGCGTGCGGAAGCTCATCCAGGGAAGGGTCTCGCTGCGGTCTTCGCGGCTGACCAGCCCGTGCCCGCCGAGATGCGTGGCGAAGATGGCTTCCAGCGCCCGCATCTGATCCTGCGCGGGCATCGCCCCGAAGCCGAGACCGCTCCATGTCTCCGGCGCACATTCCACGATGAACGTGCTCATGCCGTCCTTGAAGGAATAGGCGTGACACCAGATCCAGCCGGCCTTCGTGCGAACGAAGCCGAAGGTGAAGGATGGGAACGGTCGGGTCGTGGCCAGCCAGACGTACCGGTTGCGGCCGGCCTCGATCCGCGGCCGGAACCGATCCGCGCGGTGCCGGCGCAACCGACTGGCGACGCCGTCCGCAGCCACGATCAGGTCGGCATCGGAGACCTGCCCGATCGTGCTGACCTCGCTCTCGAATCGGATCTCCACCCCCAGCGCGAGCGCGCGCTCGGTCAGGATCTCCAGCAACCGCCGACGACAGATGCCGTAGCCGCCGCCGGCGTGATGAAGCGGCGTCGAGCCCTCGACGTCGACCGTCTGCCCGGACCAGCGGATCGCCTGATCCGCGATCGCCTGCGCGCTCTCCGGATCGTTGGCGCGCAGGCTGGCGAGGAGATCGTCCCAGAAGACGACGCCCCAGCCATGTGTCCTTCCGACGGGATTGCGTTCGTGGACGACGATCTCGTGATGGGGATTGCGCCGCTTCATCACGATCGCGAAGTACAATCCGGCGGGTCCCCCGCCGACACACGCGATCCGCATCGAGACTCTCCGTTCCGTCCGACGTCGCTACGTCATCGCGCCGGGCGATCCTGCCGTGCCGGCCGCATGCCGATGACGGGCGGCGAGAGTGTGGAGGGAAGCGACCACAATCGCAGCTTGAATTCCGGAGTGTGGCCGTACCCACAAGGAGCATTGTCCTACCTGATCGATCGGTCGCGGGCTGTGCGCCGGGGTCGGGCCTTGGATCGGGGCCTCTCATCGGGCCTCGCCCGAGGGGTGCCACGGCACGTGGCCAGCACGATTACGTCTCTTCAAGCCGGTCAGGGCCGGGCGACCCGCGCGAACGTGTGAATCGGCCGATCGGGAGCCGCGTATGGTGCGGCCCGCCGCATACCCCCTTTGAACGCTACTGCGTATGACTTACCCCTTTAGAGGTTTTTGTTTTTGTCGCCTGTTCAATATGATTGATTTTCAATACGGTTGAAGAGTCTGGATCTGCGTATTCTGATGATGCAAATAGACGCTAAATCTTAGCAGTACACTGCCGTTCTTAGGCGGCGGTGGCTCAGCGGACGGGCGCCGGCAACCAGAGACACCGCACGGGCTGAGGAATGCAAGGGAGGTGCCCTGAATGTCCGGCGCTCATCGATACACCTTCCGCAGTGACGCCGGTGCCGGGGTCACACGCCGGATCGCGGCTGATGCTGATGTCGCTCGTATCGTCTTGCCCGCGGCAACCTCGACTGGCGGCAGCGATCTCGCGACGCCGGAAGTATTCGGCGAGATCGCCGATGCGGGGCGGTTTCGTGCGGTGTCGTTGCAGTGGCGCATGCTGGTCTCGCGCTGTGCCGAACCCAACCCCTTCATGGAACCCGCCGTCGCCGAGGCCACGGCGGTCGCCACCGGCATGACGCCGCACGTCCTGCTCGCCTGGAAGCGGGCAGGCGCCGGCGCGCCGGAACTCGTCGGCGCATGGCTCCTCGCCGAGAACCGACCCTCGTCGCGACTGCCGGTGCGTGTGCTCGCGTGCCCGATCAACGCGCTCACCTTTCTCGGCACGCCGGTTCTCGATCGCACCTGCATGGTCGAGGCGCTGGCCGCGATGCTCGACCTCGTCGCGGCCAGCGCCCACCTCCCGAAGGTGCTGTGCGCGAGCGACATCGCCGCCGACGGCATCGTTTTGCCGGCGCTGCGGCAAGCGCTCGCCCGGCTCGGCACCCGGCCGGTCGAGATCGAGCGCCGCGCGCGGGCCAAGCTCGACCTGTCGGCCGAGCCTTCGGCGGCCGTCGATCCGGCCATCTCGCGCAAGCATCGGTCCGAACTGCGCCGGCGGCGCAGGAAGCTGATGGAGCACGGCACCCTCGCGCATGTCAGTCATCGGACACCGGCGGAGGTCGGTGCGGCCCTGCAGGAATTCCTCCGGCTGGAAGCGACCGGATGGAAGGGACAGAGCAGCCAGGGCGGGCGGGCCGTCCTCAAGGCCGCGCCGCTCGCCGCCTTCGCCACGCGGATGATCGAAGGCCTGGCCGGGGACGGCTGCGCCGGAATCGACGCCCTCCGTCTCGATGGGCGGCCGATCGCCATGAACGTGTGGCTGCGATCGGGAAGCGGCGTGTTCGGTTGGAAGATGGCGTACGACGAGGCGTACCGGCGCTGGTCGCCCGGAACGCTTCTGCTCGACGATCTGGTCCAATCTTTCGCGCAGGACGCGACCATCCGGTTCATCGATTCCTGCAATCGCACCGACGCGACGTCGCTGGCGCACAGCTGGAGCGGGCGACAGATCGTGGTCGACCTCATCATCGACGTCCGGCGCGGCGGGTCGTGGCACGGCCGGTGGGTCGCCGCGACGGAGTACGCCTATCGGCAGGCCAAGACCTATGGACGCGAGATCTATCATGCTGCCCGACGGCGTCGCAGGCCAGTTCGCACCGCAAACGCTGCCGGCCACGGAGACTGAGCCGCCGCCGGATCGTCCCCAGGACACATCGGCCCGCCTTCACCGCGACGAACACGCCACGCATCAGGTCGCGCAGAGCGACGGCCCCCCCACGGCCTCGCGCAGCCGCACGCTGACACGCGCCCTGATCCTGGCCGAGGGGTTTCGTCTTCAATACAGAGTTCTGCGCTGCGCCGTCGAGTGTTTCGATGAGGTGTTCGTGCTCGGCGCAGCCGGCGCCGACCAGTTGAGATACTCGCGCTTCTGCAAACGATACATCCGGTCGGATCGCAGCTTCGCGGACATGCAGCCCGACGACGTGTGCAGGATCGACCGGTTGTGCCACCGACTGCAGATCGACATGGTGCTCCCGAGCTGCGGTGAGACCACGCGCTTCCTCTCGCTCTACGGCGATCGTCTCGGCGTCGCCTGCTATCCCGTGCCCTCGTGCGAGACGTTCGACATCCTCAACAGCAAGTTGAATTTCGCCAGGGCCTGCACCGCACTCGGTGTGCCGGTTCCGCGAACGCACGTCTTCGACACGGCCGAGGCCTTGCGATGCGCAACGGCATCCGGCGGTCTGTCGTTTCCTCTTGTCCTGAAGCCGGACAACATGTGGGGAAGCTTCGGTGTCCGTCGCGTCGATACTCCGGATCACCTTCCAGAACGGATCGATTACGCCCCGATCATCTGCCAGGAGTACATACCTGGCCGGGACATCAGTGCTTTCTACATCTGCAAGGCGGGCCGGGTCGTCAACAGCTTCGTGTATTCTCGCAGTAATGCGAAATTGGTCTGCCTGCAGGTCGAGCATCTCGACGAATATGCCCAGACCATCGTGGGACATTTCCGGTACGATGGCACGATCGGCTTCGATGCGCGGCGGGACCCCGACGGCCGGATCGCGTTCATCGAGTGCAATCCGCGGTTCTGGTACCGCATGGACGTCGCGATGATCGCCGGATTGAACTTCGTGACGCTCGGCTGCGAGATGCGGCAGGACCGCCACGTCGGTGATCTCGGCCGTGTCGAGCTGCGCTCGCCCCGGCGATTGTGCCGCAACATCCTGACGCCGTGGCGCCTGAATGCCGTCGAGCGGGCCTATCTCGGCTACCTCACCCGTGATCCGATCATCAACGCCTGGGCCGGCCTGCGCAGCGCCCTGGGTGCGAACCGCATCGTCAGCGGGCAGCAATTGTAGCCGGCCGCCGACGCGACGGTCCCCTGGCGGGCTCAGATATAGGTCGAGGCCAGCGCCGGCGACCCTTCGAGGGCGTGGGCCAGGATCTCCAGGCCGTGGGAGATCTGCGCCCGGGTCGATGGACCGCCCAGACACAGGCGCACGGCTTCGGGCGGCGTGCCGGCCACGCAGAACGGGTCGCTCGCCACGACGCCGAGGCCCGCCGCGCGCCCCTGGCTGGCGAAGGCCGAGCGGGTCCACCCCTCCGGCAGCCGGATCCAGGCGTGGAAGCCGTGCGGGTCGGCGACATAGGTGCCGGCGGGCAGCAGCGACGCCGCGAGACGCTGGCGCGCGGCCGATTCCGCGCGCACGAACTGCACGATGGCCTCCGCCGTGCCGTCCGTGATCCAGCGGGTCGCGAGCGCGGTCGCGATCGGCGAGGCCATCACGGTCATCGCCCGCAAGGCCCCTGCGAGCGGCAGCGCGGCGCGGGCGGAGGGGGCGACCAGGAAGGCCAGCCGCAGGCCGGCGCCCAGGGACTTCGCCAATCCGGCGACGTAGTAGGTGATCTCCGGGGCCAGCGTCGCGAAGCTCGGGGGCGGGGCCGGGCAGATCTGCGCGTAGGCGTCGTCCTCGATGATGGCGACGGCGTAGCGCCGCGCCACCGCGACGATCGCCTCCCGGCGCGACCGCGGAATCGTCGCGGTCGTGGGGTTCTGCAGCAGCGGATTGAGGTAGATCGCCTTCGGGGCGATCCGGGTGCAGGCGGCCGCGAAGGCGTCCGGGTCGACGCCGTGCTGGTCCATCGGCAGGTCGACCAGCCGCAGGCCGAGATGGGCGGCAAGCGCCCGGATCCCCGGATAGGTGATCCGTTCGGCGCAGACGACGTCGCCCGGGCGCGCCACCTGCCCGAGCACGCCGAACAGGGCGCTGTGGGCGCCCGGGCAGATCAGCAGCCGCTCGCGCTGGCTCGCGACGCCGCGGCCCGCGAGCCAGCGCGTGGCGGCGTCCCGGTCCTCCTCGGTTCCCCCGAAACCCTGGTAGCGCAGCAGATTGGCAAGGCTGCCCGAGAGTTCGGCGAAGGACGCCTGCATGCGCGCCTGCAGCGCCGGCTGATCGGGCTCCGGCGGCAGGTTCATGGTGAAGTCGACCGGCCCGGGACGGGGCGCCTCCGCCGGGCGGGCCGAGCGGGCGGGATCGACCACGAAGGTGCCCTGGCCGACGCGGCCCTCGATCAGCCCGCGCTTCTGCGCCTCGACATAGCCCCTCGACACGGTGGTGAAGTTGAGGGCCAGCACCTCGGCGAGCGCGCGCTGGGTCGGCAGGCGCGTGCCGGGGGACAGACGGCCCGTCCGGATGTCCTCGGCGAGCGCGTCCACGATGGCGAGGTACCGGGGCCTACCCCAGCGTTTCAGGTCCGGTGCCCACGCCTCCGCTGCGCCCTTCGCGATCTTGTCCTGCCCCGCTCGCCCGGCTCCGGCCATCCGTCCGCCATCCGTTCCACCATCATCCGACCAATAGCAGATTGTATGGCTGGCGAAAGGCAGCGCGCCCGTTCACCCGACGCATGGCGATCCGAGCAATGCCATCAGGCTGGCTCCCTCGCCTGGGCGGCTCGTGCTTAGGGAAGGGGCAGCAGATGCGTCAACAATGGGCGCTTCGGGGGTCATTACGTGCGAATGACGGCGCACATTGATCGGAGGATTGTATGCATCCATGAGAAGGCGATTGATGGCAGATCGAATCCGATCATGGTGGCACGTCGCTTGCCATGATGAGGGCGTGACCGCCCGCCGTCCAGGGCAGGCCGGTTCACCTCATGGAGGAGCGACACCATGCCCGCCGTCACCAAGGAAGCGCACAAGAAGGGCGACTTCTTCGTCGATTACGAGGAGAAGGTGTTCGAGGACGTGAAGGCCGAGCCGGGCCAGAAGGCGCTCGTCACCTTCCACACGGTCGCCTTCGAGGGCTCGATCGGCTTCGTCAACCTGCTCCAGGCCACGCGGCTCCAGCGCAAGGGCTTCGAGACCTCGGTGCTCCTCTACGGCCCCGGCGTGACGCTCGGCGTGCAGCGCGGCTTCCCGACGCTCGGCGACGAGGCCTTCCCGGGCCACCAGAACTTCAACAACCAGCTCACCAAGTTCATCAGCGAGGGCGGCAAGGTCTATGCCTGCCGTTTCGCGCTCCAGGCTCTCTACGGACACGGCGAGCCCTCGCTGATCGAGGGCATCCGCCCGATCAGCCCGCTCGACGTGCTCGACTGCGTGCTCCTGCACAAGCGCGACAACGCGGTGATCATCGACACCTGGACGGTCTGACACCGCGTCCTGCCGGACGCGGGACCGCACGCCCGCGCGGCGGAGCCGCGGCTCCGCACGCTTCGGCGAAGCCGATCCCCGCATCGCCGGCAGCCGGTCCGAGATCGTCCGAGCCGGCGGCGCGGCCCGCCGTCCTGTGTGCCTGCCGGGCGGCCGCCGGGAGCGCGGCCGCCGCCACCGCCGGAGCATCGTTCCATGCCTGAGAACCGGATCGTGCGGGCTGCCGCCGTTCAGATCGCGCCGGATGTCGAGCGGCCGGACGGCACCCTGGAGCGGGTGCTCAACGCCATCGACGAGGCGGCCGCCAAGGGCGCCCGCTTCATGGTCTTTCCGGAGACCTTCGTCCCCTACTACCCCTACTTCTCCTTCGTGTTGCCCCCGGCGCTGCAGGGGGCCGAGCACCTCAAGCTCTACGAGCGCGCCCCGACGGTACCGGGGCCGGTGACCCAGGCCGTCGCGGCCGCCGCCCGCCGGCACGGCGCGGTGATCGTGCTCGGGATCAACGAGCGCGACCACGGCTCGCTCTACAACACGCAGCTGATCTTCGATGCCGACGGCGCGCTCAAGCTCAAGCGCCGCAAGATCACGCCGACCTATCACGAGCGCATGATCTGGGGGCAGGGCGACGGGGCCGGGCTCGCGGTGGTCGAGACGGCGGTCGGCCGCGTCGGCGCGCTCGCCTGCTGGGAGCATTACAACCCGCTCGCCCGCTACGCCCTGATGGCGGCCCACGAGGAGATCCACGCGGCCCAGTTCCCCGGCTCCCTCGTCGGGCAGATCTTCGCCGACCAGATGGAGGTGACGATCCGTCACCACGCGCTGGAGGCGGCCTGCTTCGTGGTCAACGCCACCGGCTGGCTCAGCGACGAGCAGGTCGTGGCCGTCTGCCCCGACGAGCGCCTGCGCGGTGCCTGCCGGGGCGGCAATTGCACCGCCATCGTCACCCCCGAGGGCAAGCACCTCGTCGACCCGCTCACGAGCGGCGAGGGGATCCTGATCGCCGACATGGACCTCGCGCTGGTGACGAAGCGCAAGCGCATGATGGACGCGGTGGGCCACTACGCCCGGCCCGAGCTCCTCAGCCTCCTTCACGACGACCGTCCGGCCCCGACCGTGCATCGGCCGACCCGTCCGCAGAGCGAAACCCGGAGCCTCGACCATGAGCAGCACCCCGTGTCCGACGAGCCTGCCCGCGAGTCCGCCGATCGCGGAGGGCCTGATCGGGATGCCGACGGAACGGCTGATCAACGCCTTGCAATCCTACGGCGTTAGGCTCGCCGACACGCGCGCCGGGGCGCCGAGCCGCCGGGGCGGGGCCGGCCCCTCCGACCACAAGGCGATGACCATCGCCGGGCGCACCGTGATGGTGCCGGTGCACACCGAGACCGCCTTCGACTCGCCCTTCCTGATCCGGCGGCCGGACGCGGACGGGGTCTCGGAGATCGAGCACGAGGGCGTCGTCATCGGGCGCGCCACCTTCCCGGGCAAGCCGCGCTTCTACGCCCTCTCGACCTTCGACGGCGTGCCCTACTCCCAGATCGCGGTGCTGCACGGGCGGGACGTGCTGGCCACCACGGTGCTGCAGACCTGCATCCGCTACGCCAGCCGCACCAAGACCTGCCAGTTCTGCTCCATCGGCCAGTCGCTCGCGGCCGGCCGCACCATCGCCCACAAGACGCCGGAGCAGCTCGCCGAGGTCGCCCGCGCCGCGGTGCTGCTCGACGGCGTCAAGCACATGGTGATGACCACCGGCACGCCGAACGCGACCGACCGGGGCGCGGCCGTGCTGTGCGAGAGCGCCTTCGCCGTCAAGGCGGCCGTCGATCTGCCGATCCAGGCCCAGTGCGAGCCGCCCGACGACGACCGCTGGTTCGCCAGGATGAAGGCCTCGGGCATCGATGCGCTCGGCATGCACCTGGAGGCGGTGACGCCGGAGGTGCGCGCCCGGATCATGCCCGGCAAGGCGAGCGTGCCGCTGGAGCGCTATCACGACGCCTTCGCGGCGGCCGTGCCGGTGTTCGGGCGCGGTCAGGTCTCGACGTACATCCTGGCCGGCCTCGGCGACACGCCCGAGGCGATTCTGGCCATGGCCGAGCGCCTGATCGGGATCGGCGTCTATCCCTTCGTCGTGCCCTTCGTGCCGATCTCCGGCACGCCGCTTGAGAGCCATCCGGCGCCGCGCCCCGACTTCATGCACGCGATCCTGCAGCCGCTCGCGGCCATGCTGGTGCGCGCGGGCCTGCAATCCACCGACATCAAGGCCGGGTGCGGGCGCTGCGGCGCCTGCTCGGCGCTCTCCACCTACGAGCGCGCGGGGGCGGCGGCATGATCCTCGACCCCGTGCCGCCTTACTGGCCGAGCTACTTCCGGGTGAAGTTCGCGACTGCCCCCTGGGAGCGGCGCGCCTGCGCGGCCCTGCGCCGCCAAGTCTTCTGCACGGAACAGGGCATCTTCTCCGGCGACGACCGCGACGCGGTCGACGCGCAGGCGATCCCGATCTGCGCCCTCTCGACCCTGGGCGGGCAGCCCGATGCGGTCGTCGGCACGGTGCGCATCCACGAGGTGACGGAGCGTCCCGGCGAATGGTGGGGCTCGCGCCTCGCCGTCGCCCCGGCCTTCCGCCGGACCGCCGCGCTCGGCGTCGGCCTGATCCAGGTCGCGGTCTCCTCGGCCCATGCCCGGGGCTGCACCCGCTTCCTGGCGCATGTGCAGGAGCGCAACGTCGCGCTGTTTCGCTCCCTGCACTGGACGAGCCTCGACGAGGTCACGCTGCACGGGCGCCCGCATCACCTGATGCAGGCCGATCTCGCCGCCTATCCGCCGATGCACGATCCCGAGCACGGGCTCGTGAAGCTGCGCCGGGCGGCCTGATGACGGCCGACAGCCTGCAGGATCTCGCCCGCCGGATCCGCGACGCCCGCGGCGTCGCCCACAAGCGCGACATCGACGCCGTGATGCGGCGGCTCGGCCTGGGTGGCCGCACCGCCGCGGTCCCGGTCGGCGACGATTGCGCCGCCATCCCGGACGGCGACGGGCACCTGCTCTTCGCCATCGAGGGCTTCCTCGAAGGGTTCGTCGCCGCCGATCCGTACTTCGCTGGCTATTGCGGGGTCATGGTCAACCTCAGCGACGTGGCCGCCATGGGCGGACGACCGCTCGCCGTGGTCGACGCCCTGTGGAGCCGGGATGCGGCGGCGGCCGATGCGGTCCTGGCCGGCCTCTGCGACGCCGCCGCGCTCTACGGCGTGCCCGTCGTCGGCGGGCACACCAACACGCGCGCGGAGACGGGCAACCTCGCGGTGGCCGTGCTCGGCCGGGCCGGCCGGCGGCTCCTCACCAGCTTCGACGCGGCGCCCGGCGACGTCCTCATCGCGGCCATCGACCTGCGCGGCCGGTTCCGCGAGCCGAATCCCTATTGGGACGCCTCGACGGGCGCGCCGGCCGAGCGCCTGCGCGGCGACCTCGCGGTGCTCGCGGGCCTGGCCGAAGACGGTCTCTGCGCGGCGGCCAAGGACATCAGCATGGCGGGCGCCGTCGGGACCGCGCTGATGCTGCTGGAATGCTCGGGCGTCGGCGGCGTCGTCGATCCGCAGGCGATCCCGCGGCCGCCGGACGTTCCGCTCGCGCGCTGGCTCACGGCTTTCCCGAGCTTCGGCTTCCTCCTGAGCGTCCGCCCCGAGGCCGTGCCGGCCGTCCTCGCCCGCTTCGCCGCGCGGGACGTCGCGGCGGCCGCGATCGGCCGCATCGACGCGAGCCGTCTCGCCCGGGTGCGGGACACCCGGGGCGAAGAGGCCGTGGTCTGGGACTTCAGGGCCGAGGCGCTGATCGGCTGCGGCCGGGACGGCCCGGGGGGCGCCTCATGAGGTCCCTGCGGATCGCCATCCTCACCCATTCCACCAATCCGCGCGGCGGCGTCGCGCACAGCCTCGCCCTCGCCGAGGCTTTGTGCGCGCTCGGGCACGAGGCGGTGGTCCACGCGCCGGATCCGACCGGGCGCGGCTTCTTCCGCCGTTCGGCCTGCCCGACCGTGTCGGTCGCCGCGGCGCCGGTCGCCGGCCCGACCGTCGATCTCGTGCGCGCCCGCATCACCGACTACCTGCGGCACTTCGCGACGCCCGCCGCCTGCGACTTCGACGTGTTTCACGCCCATGACGGGATCGGCGGCAATGCGCTCGCGACGCTGAAGCATCGCCGGCTGATCCCGGGCTTCGTGCGCACGGTCCATCACCTCGACACCTTCGCCGACCCGCAGCTCGCCGAGTGGCAGGACCGCGCGATCGGCGAGGCCACGCGCCTGCTCTGCGTCAGCCGCCTCTGGGCCGAGCGGATCGGCAGCGAGTTCGGCCGGGCGCCGGCCGTCGTCGGCAACGGGGTGGACCTGTCGATCTACCGGGACGAGCCGACCGGGGCGGATGCGGCTTTGCGGACGCGCTGGGGCCTCGGCCCGGGGCCTGTCGTCCTCAGCGTGGGCGGCTTCGAGGAGCGCAAGAACTCCGCGACGATCATCGAGGGCTTCGCGCGGCTGCGGGCCCGCCACCCGCACGCGCAGCTCGTCGTGGCGGGCGGCGCCTCCCTCCTCGATCATGCCTCTTATCGCGCCCGCTCCCGCGCGGCACTGGCCGCCAACGGGCTTCCGATCGGCCGCGGCGAGGCGGTGATCGAGACCGGGCCGGTCGCCCAGGACGAGATGCCGGCCCTCTACCGGCTGGCGGACGTGCTCGCCTTTCCCTCGTGGAAGGAGGGCTTCGGCCTGTGCGTGCTGGAGGCCATGGCCTGCGGCACGCCGGCCGTCGTCTCCCGCCTGCCGCCCTTCACCGAGTATCTGCGGCCCGGCGACGCCCTGTTCGTCGACCCCGCCGACCCGGACGCGCTGGCGGATGCCTTGGCGGCGGCGCTCGCCCCCGACGCGCGGGCCGGTCTGCGGGCGGCGGGTTTCGCCCGGGCCGCCGCGCATACCTGGCGCGCCTGCGCCGAGCGCCACCTCGCGGCCTACGCGGCCTGCGCCCGCCTCGAACAGGAGCCGACCCGTGCCTGAGATGCGCTTCCACATCCGCTGGCCCGACGGCCGGCGCGAGGCCTGCTACTCGCCCTCCCTCGTCGTGCAGGATTTCCTCGCCCCGGGCGACAGCTACGCCCTCGACGATTTCGTCGACAGGACCCGGACCGCCCTCACCATCGCGAGCGAGCGGGTGCGCGAGAAGTACGGCTTCGCCTGTTCCTCGGCGATGGCGCAGCTCGCCCGGATCGAAGCCGCCGCAGAGCAGCAGCAGCCGGCCGGCCGGGTCACGGTCGAGACCTTCGAGTTCTGAGCCCGCACGCCGTCACGCAGGAGGGCAAGCCATGACGCTCCCGATCCGTCACGCTCCCGTCGCCATCGTGGGCGGCGGTCAAGCCGGCCTCTCCGTCAGCTACCATCTCAAGCAGCGCGGGATCGGTCATCTCGTCTTCGAGAAGCACCGGGCCGTGCATGCCTGGGCGACGCAGCGCTGGGACACGTTCTGCCTCGTCACCCCCAACTGGCAATGCGACCTGCCGGGTCACCCCTATGACGGGCCGGACCCGGACGGCTTCATGCGCAAGGACGAGATCATCGCCTACCTGAAGGGCTTCGTGGCCAAGGTGCAGCCGCCGATCCGCGAGGGCGTCGCGGTCCGGCGCGTCGAGCGGCGCGCGGACGGCGTGTTCTCGGTCCAGACCTCGGAGGGCGACTACACCGCGAACGAGGTCGTGGTCGCCTCGGGCGGCTATCACACGCCGATCATCCCCCGCATGGCCGAGAAGCTGCCCGGATCGATCGTGCAGCTCCACTCCAACCAGTACCGCAATCCGGCCCAGCTGCCTCCGGGCGAGGTGCTGGTGGTCGGCTCCGGCCAGTCGGGCGCGCAGATCGCCGAGGACCTGCACCTCGCGGGCCGCAAGGTCCATCTCGCGGTGGGCGACGCGCCCCGCTGCGCCCGCTTCTACCGCGGCCGCGACGTCGTCACGTGGCTCGCCGACATGGGCTACTACGAGATGACGGTCGACGACCATCCGCTGCGCGACGGCGTCCGAGACAACACCAACCACTACGTGACGGGCCGCGACGGCGGGCGCGACATCGACCTGCGCCGCTTCGCCCGCGAAGGCATGAGGCTCTACGGTGCCCTGGAGGATGTCGCGGAGGGCAGCCTGCGCTTCCGCGACAACCTGAAGGCCTCGCTCGACCAAGCCGACCGGACCTACAACGGCATCAACGCCGCGATCGACAAGCACATCGCCGAGAAGGGCATCGATGTACCGGTCCAGGCGCCCTACACGCCGGTCTGGGAGCCCGGCGCGCCGGTCACCAGCCTCGACCTCGCCGGCTCCGGCATCACCGCCATCCTCTGGTGCATCGGGTTCCGGCCGGATTTCGGCTGGCTCGACGCCTCGGTCTTCAACGGCGCGGGCCGCCCCAAGCACAGGCGCGGCGTCACCCGCGAGGAGGGGGTCTATTTCGTCGGGCTGCCGTGGCTGCACACCTGGGGATCCGGCCGGTTCGGCGCGGTCGGCCGCGATGCCGAATACATCGTCGAGGTGATCCAGCGACGACTCGGCGCGGACCGGCTCGCGCTCAGGGTTGCGGGCTGAGCGGAGCGGGGTGAGGAGCCGACGCGCCGGCCGGTGCCGGACCGGCGCGACCGATGCGGCTTCGCGAGCCGCGAGAGCCGCCCCCGCCCGCGACGGCAAAATTCTGCGCGCGATCGGGCTGGGGACGCTGAGCGCCGGCCCGGCTCATCCGCTCCGATTGATAAGCCTGCCTCATGACCTCATGCGCGCGTGAGGCCCTGGCCGTTGCGACCCTCCGCCGTACCTTGGACCCTATCCAGGGTGTCCGTGTTCTATCCGGGTCTGCCGCGGTGATGGCCGGCCACGCCTCGTGGCCTCGCGTCCGGCAGGTTCGGAGACCGCGATGCGACGACCCGGAGACCACGCACTCAACCGGAGAGACCTGATGGTGGGAGCATCCGCCACGGCAGCCCTGGCCGCCGTCCCCTCGGCCGCAGGCGCCCAGCCGGCCCGGACCGGCGAGCCGGTGCTGGCGAAGGTGGCGTTCACGATGAACGGCCAGCGGCGCGAACTCGAACTCGACACCCGCACCAGCCTGCTCGACGCGGCGCGCGAGCACCTGCACCTGACCGGCTCCAAGAAAGGCTGCGACCACGGCCAGTGCGGCGCCTGCACCATGATCGTCGACGGGCGGCGCATCAACGCCTGCCTGACGCTGGCGATCATGCACCAGGGCGCCGAGATCACGACGATCGAGGGCCTCGGCCAGCCCGACAGCCTGCACCCGATGCAGGCCGCCTTCGTGAAGCACGACGGCTACCAGTGCGGCTACTGCACGCCGGGCCAGATCTGCTCCGGGGTGGCTATGCTCGACGAGATCAAGGCCGGCATCCCGAGCCACGTCACCGCCGACCTCACCGCACCCGTCGCCGTGACGGAGGCCGAGATCCGCGAGCGCATGAGCGGCAACATCTGCCGCTGCGGCGCCTATTCCAACATCGTCGAGGCGATGACCGAAGTTGCCGGGAGGCGTGCATGAGGTCCTTCACCTACGAGCGACCCGGCACGCCGGCCGAGGCCGCCGCGGCGGTGGCCCGCACGCCGGAGGCGAAGTTCATCGCCGGCGGCACCAACCTGCTCGACCTGATGAAGCTGCAGATCGAGACCCCGGCCCATCTCGTCGACGTGAACGGGCTGAAGCTCGACACGATCGAGCCGACGCCGGAGGGCGGCCTGCGCGTCGGCGCGCTGGTGCGCAACACGGACCTCGCCGCCGATCCGCGGGTGCGCAAGGACTACGCCGTGCTGAGCCGGGCGCTGCTCGCGGGGGCCTCGGGCCAGTTGCGCAATCGGGCGACGACGGCCGGCAACCTCCTGCAGCGCACCCGCTGCCCGTACTTCTACGACACGGCCCAACCCTGCAACAAGCGCCGGCCCGGCTCGGGCTGCGCGGCGCTCGACGGCATCAGCCGGACGCTCGCCGTGATCGGGTCGAGCGAGGCCTGCATCGCCACCCATCCGGGCGACATGGCGGTGGCCATGCGCGTCCTCGACGCCACCGTCGAGACCATCGACGCGAAGGGCGCCGCCCGCAGCATCCCGATCGCCGAGTTCCACCGCCTGCCGGGCGACCGGCCCGAGGTGGACACGACCCTCCAGGCCGGCGAACTCATCACCGCGGTGACGCTGCCCAAGCCCGTGGCCGGCACGCACATCTACCGCAAGGTCCGCGACCGCGCCTCCTACGCCTACGCCCTCGTCTCCGTGGCGGCGATCCTCGGCAAGGACGGCAGCGGCCGCGTGGCCTTCGGCGGCGTGGCGCACAAGCCCTGGCGCGTCGAGGCGGCCGAGGCCGACCTGCCGCGGGGCGCCAAGGCGGTGACCGACACGGTCTTCGCCGACGCCAAGCCGACCCACCACAACGCCTACAAGCTGAAGCTGGCCGAGCGGACCCTCGGCGCGGCGCTCACCCAAGCGAGGGCCTGATGCCCATGAAGTTCGACACCCCCGCGGGCCAGAACCCCATCGACCAGCTCAAGGTCGTCGGCCGGCCTACCGACCGCATCGACGGCAAGTACAAGACCACCGGCACGGCGCCCTACGCCTACGAGCGCCACGACGTCGCGCCGAACCCGGCCTACGGCTACGTGCTCGGCGCCGGCATCGCCAAGGGGCGCGTGCGCGCGATCCACGTCGAGGAGGCCCGACGCGCGCCCGGATTCCTGACCGTCGTGACGACGCTCGACACCCCGAGGCTCGAACGCGGCAAGATGAACGCCGCCTACCTGTTCGGTGGGGACGAGATCCAGCACTACCATCAGGCGATCGCCGTGGTGGTGGCCGAGACCTTTGAGCAGGCCCGGGCGGCCGCCTACCTCATCAAGGTCGACTACGCCCCCGAGGCGGGCCGGTTCGACCTCGCCGCCGAGGCGAAGGTCGCCCAGCCGGTCCCGGGCGACAGCGGCGAGGGCAGCGGCGGCGACGGCGTGGAGCGGGTCGGCGACTTCGAGGCGGCGTTCGCGCAGGCGCCGATCACGCTCGACCAGACCTACACGACTGCCGACGAGAGCCACGCCATGATGGAGCCGCACGCGACGATCGCGGCCTGGGAGGGCGACAGGGTCACGCTCTGGACCTCGAACCAGATGATCGCCTGGGGGCATGGCAGCATGGCCAAGATCCTGGGGATCCCGAAGGAGAACGTCCGGCTCGACTCGCCCTATGTCGGGGGCGGCTTCGGCGGCAAGCTGTTCGTGCGGGCCGACGCGGTGCTGGCGGCGCTCGCCGCCCGGGCGGCCGGACGGCCGGTCAAGGTGGCGCTGACCCGCCCGCTGATCGCCAACAACACCACGCACCGGCCCGCCACCATCCAGCGCGTGCGCATCGGCGCGACGCCGGACGGGCGCATCACGGCCATCGCCCACGAGAGCACCTCCGGCAACCTGCCCGACGGGGATCCGGAGACGGCGGTGAACCAGACCAAGCTGCTCTACGCGGGCGCCAACCGCCTGACCGCGATGAAGCTCGCCCATCTCGACCTGCCCGAGGGC
Source organism: Methylobacterium isbiliense (assembly GCF_022179325.1). Lineage (GTDB taxonomy): Bacteria > Pseudomonadota > Alphaproteobacteria > Rhizobiales > Beijerinckiaceae > Methylobacterium > Methylobacterium isbiliense. The sequence goes on from NZ_BPQQ01000067.1 coordinate 98,588, forward strand.
AACGCCATGCGCGCCCCCGGCGAGGCCCCGGGCCTGATGGTGCTCGAAGTCGCCATGGACGAGATGGCGGAGAAGCTCGGGCTCGATCCGGTGGAGTTCCGCATCCGCAACGACACGCAGGTCGACCCGAACAAGCCGGGGCGGCGCTTCTCGCACCGCGACCTCGTGGGTTGCCTCCGGCTCGGCGCCGAGCGCTTCGGCTGGGCCAAACGCAACCCGAAGCCGGGGCAGGTGCGCGACGGGCAGTGGCTCGTCGGGCACGGGATGGCGGCGGCCTTCCGCAACAACCTCGTGGTGAAGTCGGGTGCGCGCGTGCGCCTGGGCCGCGACGGCGTCGTCACGGTCGAGACCGACATGACCGATATCGGCACCGGCAGCTACACCATCATCGCCCAGACCGCGGCGGAGATGATGGGCGTGCCGCTGGAACGCGTCGTGGCGCGGCTCGGCGATTCGCGCTTTCCGGTCTCGGCCGGGTCGGGCGGGCAGTTCGGCGGCAATTCGTCGACGGCGGGGGTCTATGCCGCCTGCGTGCGCCTGCGCGAGGCGGTGGCGCAGCGGCTCGGCTTCAACGCGAACGACGCGCAGTTCGTGGACGGGCAGGTCCGCTCGGGCAACCGGACCGTGCCGCTTGCCCAGGCGGCGTCGGACGGCGAACTCGTGGCCGAGGATGCCATCGAGTTCGGCAAGCTCTCGCAGGAGCAGCAGCAATCGACCTTCGGCGCCCACTTCGTCGAGGTCGGCGTCGATGCCGACACGGCCGAGGTGCGGGTGCGGCGCATGCTGGCGGTCTGCGCGGCCGGCCGCATCCTCAACCCGAAATCGGCCCGCAGCCAAGTCATCGGCGGGATGACCATGGGCACCGGGGCCGCGCTGATGGAGGAACTCGCCGTCGACACGAAGCGCGGCTTCTTCGTCAACCACGACCTCGCCGGCTACGAGGTGCCGGTCCATGCCGACATCCCGCACCAGGAGGTGATCTTCCTCGACGAGGCCGACCCGATGTCCTCGCCGATGAAGGCCAAGGGCGTGGGCGAACTCGGCATCTGCGGCGTCGGGGCGGCGGTGGCCAACGCGGTCTACAACGCCACCGGCATCCGCGTGCGCGACTATCCGATCACCCTCGACAAGCTCCTCGACCGCATGCCCGAGGCGGCCTGAGCGCCGCAAGACGGGGAGGGGCGGGCGTCGTCGCCCGTCTCCGCCCTGGCGCGGGGCGCATGCGGAGTCAGCGGCACGCGCCTCAGGACGCAAGCGTGAGACGGGCCGCGATGCACGCGGCCAGTCAGTCGTCCGGAAGGTCCAGGTCCAGAAGGGCGGAGGCCAGGCACTTGCCATGGGCATCGAGCGCGAGGGATCGCGTGACGCCGCCCCCGAGCGCGCCGTGCAGCACGAAGTTCAGGGCGCCGAGGCCGGGCAGCACGTAGCGCACCACGTCGCCGCGGACGAGATCGGCGAAATGCGCCTTCACCCTGTCCGCCGTGAGGTGCCGCTCCAGTCGGGGGTAGTCGCCTGCCTCGTAGGCGATGACGGCGATGTTCGAGATGTCGCCCTTGTCGCCGGTGCGGGCATGGGCGATCGCCCGAAGGGGGATCGGCATCGTCAGCTCTCCACGATCTGGACGGCGGGCCGCGCGAGATGCTCAGGCAGCAGCAGCGAGCGGATGCCGACGATCTCGCGGGCGCTCTTCGTCGCGCCGCCGCCGCCCGCCGGACCGTTGAGATACAGCGACTCCACCTCGTTGCCGATCGCCACGGCGTCGGCGAGGCGGTCGGTGCGCCCGACCACCCGCACCCGGACCTCCCGCGGCTCCGGCGCTCCCGCCGAGAGCGAGGGACCGAGGATCGCGTCGACGCCGATCAGCTCGAAGCGCGTCTCCCGGCACGGGATCCCGGTCAGCCGCAGGCGCTCCGCGACGATGTCGAGGGCGAGCCGCCCGCGGGCGACCGCACCCGGCCCCGCGTAGGAGATCTGCCCTTCGCCGACGCAGCTGTCGCGATAGCCCACCGACACCTTGAGCGTGCCCGTCCGCGGCCGTCCGTCGCCGCCCTCGATCCGGACCCGGTCCGGCCCGGCCTCCGTCACCCTGACGCCCGAGAAGTCGGCGACCACATCCGGCTGCAGGTAGCGCGCCGGGTCGTGCACCTCGTAGAGGAGCTGCTCCTTGCAGGTCGCCGGGGTCACCCGGCCGCCGGAGCCCGGCACCTTGGTGATGACCGCCGTTCCGTCCTCGGTCACCTCCGCGAGCGGGAAGCCGAGCCGCGCGAGGTCGGGAACATCCTTGTAGCCGGGATCGGCGAAGTAGCCGCCGGTGATCTGCCCGGCGCATTCGAGCAGGTGACCGATCACCGTGCCGCGGCCGAGCCGCGTCCAGTCCTGCAGCGACCAGCCGAACGCATGGATGAGCGGCGCGAGGAACATCGCCGGATCGGCGGCGCGGCCGGTGACCACCACGTCGGCGCCCCGCTCGAGGGCCTGGGCGATCGGGCCGGCGCCCAGATAGGCGTTGGCCGAGATCAGCCGGTCGCCGAGGGAGGCGACGGTCTCGTGCGTCTCGTCGAGGGGATAGTGGCCCGCCCGGACGACATCGAGCACGTCGTCGCCGGTGACGGCCGCGACCTTCAGCCCCCGCAGCCCCAGGCTCCGCGCGATCTCCGCCACCGCCTCGGCGGCGGCGAGCGGGTTGGCCGCCCCCATGTTGGTGATCACCCGGATGCCCCTGGCCCGGCAGGGCGCCAGGACGGCCCGCATGCGGGCGGCGAGCAGCGGGTCGAACCCTTGCGCCGGGTCCCGCATCCGCGCCTGCTGCGCCAGCGCGATGGTGCGCTCGGCGAGGCACTCGAAGACGAGGTAATCCAGGTCGCCCGTCTCGGCCAGTTCGACGGCCGGCTCGATCCGGTCTCCCGCGAAGCCGGCCCCGGCGCCGATCCTGATGCTCCTCACGGCGTCGCTCCTCCGCTGCGCCTCGGCATGGTTCGACCGGCCGCCGTCATCCCAGCACCCCGGTCGCGAAGGCGACCGCCGTCATCACCAGCGTGGTCCCGAAGGCCCACGGGAAGATGAAGCGCTGGTGGTCTCCCAGGTTCACCCCGCACAGGCCGATCAGGATGAAGGTCGAGGCGGTGAGCGGGCTGAGCGGGAAGCCGGTGGTCATCTGCCCGAGGATCGCGCCGCGGCCGACCAGCACGGGATCGACGCCGAGGCTCGCCGCGCTCTGCGCCAGCACCGGCAGCACGCCGAAGTAATAGGCGTCGGGCGTGAACACGAGGCTGAGGGGCATGCTCGTCACCGCCACGATGACCGGCAGGTAGCCGGCGAGACTCGGCGGGATCACCGACACGGCGGCGGCGGCCATCGCGTCGATCATCTTCGTGCCGGTGAGCACGCCGGTGAAGATGCCGGCAGCGAAGATCATGGTGGAGACCGTGACGACGCTGGCCGCATGGGCGACGAGGTGCTTCTGCTGCTGCTCCCAGCTCGGATAGTTGACGGGCAGCGCGACCGCGAAGGCGAGGATGAAGAGGACGGGAAGGGGCAGCCACGTCATCAGCAGGGCCACGACCAGCACCACGGTCAGGACGGCGTTGAACCAGAACAGCCAGGGGCGCTCCAGGGCGACCTTGCCCTCGGCCGCCGGAACGAGGTCGTCGCCATCCTGCGGGAGATCCGCCACGGGGTTGCTGGCGGCCGAGAGGGATGCCGGTTGCGGCGCTGCGGTCCCGCCCGGGCGTCCCGCGAGGCCGAGACGGGTGCGCTCGCGCCGCCCGAGGATGTAGGCCACGACCAGCACCCAGACGATGCCGACCGCCATCGCCGGGACGACGGGATTGAACAGCGCCGAGGCATCCGCCTTCAGCGCCGCCATCGCCCGGACGGTCGGGCCGCCCCAGGGAATGATGTTCATCACGCCGGCGCCGAGCGCGACGATGCCGGAGAGGACCAGCCGGTTCATGCCCAGCCGCTGGTAGAGCGGCAGCATCGCCGAGACGGTGATGAGGAACGTGGTGGCGCCGTCCCCGTCCAGCGCCACCGCCATGGTGAGCACCGCGGTCGCCAGGGCGACCTTGATCGGGTCGCCTTTGACCAGGCGCAGCAGGCGCCGGATCATCGGATCGAACAGGCCGACATCGAGCATCAGCCCGAAATACAAAACGGCGAAGATGATCATCACGCCGACCGGCGCGACCCGGCCGATGCCGTCGAGCATCATCTTGCCGAGGCCCGGACCGGCCCCGGCGAGCAGGCCGGCGATCGCCGGGATGAGGATGAGTGCGACCAGCACCGACAGGCGCTTGGTCATGATCGCGTAGAGAAACGCCGCGATCGTCGCGAAGCCCAGGACAGCCAGCACAGTTTCCTCCCGGCGCCCGCTGTTCTGCGAAGCAGGCTGCTCGGAAGCGAAAACTCATGCATGACGACAGCGCATTCAACCTATAAATTCATGCGTGATGCGCATCAATTTCACGCCCCAGCAACTCTCGGCCTTCCTGCACTTGGCGGCGACCGGCAGCTTCAGCGAGGCGGCGCAGCGGCAGGGCGTGTCGCAGCCCGCGCTCAGCCGCACGATCCAGCAGATGGAGGCGATGGTCGGCGGGCGCCTCTTCGATCGCACCACCCGCAAGGTCGCCCTCACGCCGATCGGGCACGAACTGCACCGCATCGCGGAACGGCTGACCGCCGAGTTCGACAGCGCCGCCAGCGAGCTGGCGCGCGTGGTCGCGGGGCGGAGCGGCCGGGTCACGGTGGCCGCCCTGCCGTCGATCGCCGCCGTGCTGCTGCCGCCCGCCATCGCGCACTTTCGCGAGGGACATCCGGACGTCGCGGTGACCATCCTGGACGGCCTCTCAGAATCCGTTCTGGAGGCCGTGGCCCAGGGGCGGGCCGATCTCGGGCTGACGATCCGGCCGAGCCCGCACGCCACGCTGACCTACCGGTCGCTCCTGGCCGACGAATTCGGCCTGGTCTGCCGCGCCGACGACGACTTGGCCGGGGAGGGGCCGCTGCCGTGGTCGGTCTTCCGGAACCGGCCCTTCATCGCCATGGCGTCCACCAGCAGCGTCCGGCAGATGACGGATGCGGCCTTCCTGCAGGCAGGTCTCGCCATTCCCCCGCTCTTCGGCTGCGCGTTTCTGGGGACGACCGGAAACCTCGTGGCGGCGGGTCTGGGCATCACCGCCCTGCCGCGCCTGACCCTGCCTCTCCTCGGGCCGTGCGGCCTCGTCTGGCGCCGGCTGGAGCAGCCGGTGATGCGACGGCAGATGGGCATCGTCACCCGGACGGGACGAACCCTCGCGCCGGCTGCGCTCGCGCTTCATGCCGCCTTAGTGCTGCAAGGCCGGCGGTTCGAGCAGCGGTGGTGATCGTCCGGCCATGCCGCGGCGCGTTCTGCCCCGGCGCCGACCGGAGGCCCATGCCGAAATCCTCGGCAGCCGCGTCGCGATGGGGTATTGCGCAGAACCTCGGAAGCCGCCGGAGCCTAGGATGCTTATCGAGAGCGGGAAGCTGCTCGCCCTGTACGGCCATTGCCGCGGCGCGACCGTCCAGCGTCCGAAGGCCGGCCGGATCGGCTGGCATGCGCTCGCCCGCAACGCGGCATGGAACCGCAACGATGACACGGCCTGACAGAGCACGCTTCCTGTTGCGCAAGTCCGCGGACCGCATTCCGGCCGTATCGCGCCTGATCGACGCCTGCGCGCGACATCTGCTGGCCGGATTCGGGAAACCGTCCGGAGCGCATGCCGAGACAGGCGGGCCGACGGATGAGCGGAGCGGCGAGGCGTTGCTGAGCCATGCCCGATCGCTCGCCGCGACGGCGCGTCACGACGATCTGCGTGCCTATGCGGCGCAGATGGTGAAGGTAGCGGACGATCTCTTCCTCTTGGTCCGCCTCGCCATCGTGCTGCGCGAGGCCGGCCTGTTCGAGGAGGCCGACCGCACCTGCCAGCACATCCTGCGGGCCGATCCCGACTATGCCTTCGCCCACTACGAACTCGGCGTCTCGCTCGCGGCGCAGAGGCGCCATGCGGAAGCCCTGGCCTCCTTCGCACGGATCCTGACGCGGCTGCCGCAGGACGAGCGCGCCCATCTCCAGGTGGCGCGCATGCAGACGGCGACCGGACGCCACGCCGAGGCCGAGGCGACCCTGGAGCGGCTGCGAGGATTCGCGCCCGCGCACGAGGACCTGCCCTGGCTTGCGGAGTTCAACCGCTATCTCGCATCCTTCCCGCTCGAAGCGATCCGTGCGCAGGCCACCGCCTACGCGCAGAGCCCGCACTACATCTGGGAGGAGGACATCGTCCGCCGGATCGTGCAGGCGCTCGAGGGCCGACGCGGCTTCTCCCTGGTACGCCTCGGGGACGGGGAGGGGGCGTTCCTGCGGATCTCGGATGAGGACGAGGTCCGCTTTGCTCACCTCTACCGGCGCAACCGGCAGGATCGGGCCCGGGTGTGGTTCGACGGCGAGATCGATCTCGACGCATCGGGCTTCACCCGGACCGCCGCCGGCCTCGTGGACGTGATCCGCAATGCGGACGTGGTCGGGCTGCCCCCGGTATCCTGGATCGAGCACGAGTACCGCATCGTCAGCCCGATCAGCCTGTCCTGCCTCGTCAACGTGGTCCGGGCGATGCCGGCCCTCGATACCGGGCAGGGTCTGTGCACGCAGCTGATCCACCGCTCCCTGCACCACAACGGGCAGTTGGCTGCGCTCCTGCGCGGGCGGGCGCGGATCGGGCTGATCGCCTGCCATCCGGATGCGCCCGACCTGCTGGCGCGCGGCTTCGGGATCGGCGAGGTGGTGTTCCACCGGATTCCGGGCGAGAAGCTCAACGCGGCGCTGCTCGGCCCGGCGGCAGTGGCGGGACGGCACTACCCGGATCGGTTCACGGCCCTCATGCAGGACCTGTCGCAGCCGCTGGCCGGGGAGCTGTTCCTGGTCGCCGGAGGGCTGCTGGGCAAGATCTACTGCGACCGCATCAAGCGCAGCGGCGGCGTGGCCATCGACATCGGCTCGCTCATCGATGCGTGGCTCGGGGCACCGACCCGCCCCGGCTTCTTCACGCCCCAGGACAGGCTCGGCCCAGCGTGAGACCGACGGGCGCGGCCGATCACCCGAACGGTCGGCGAATCCCTCCTCGGCAGCGGACGGCAGGGAACGTCGGCCTCAGCGAAGGCTGACATCGGCGGCGGGCGGACCGGCGCCGCGCGCGCCGCCTCGTGCGGTGCGGCCGCTCCTGCCCGGCTTTACGGGCGGCGTGCGGCCGAGCTTCATCGCTCTGTCATGCGGTCTGGTTACGCGTCCGACACACGGGAGAAACGCGATTACCCGGCCGGAGTACCGGCCGCGGTCGCGGCGCCCTCCCGGGCATCGCGACGGGAACCGGCATGGCCAACTACACGCTCCAGCTCCTGCACATGTCGGACGGCGAGGGCTCGACCCTCACGCCCCAGACCGCCCCGATCATGGGCGCTCTGATCGACCGGTTCGACAATCAGTACGCCAACACGCTGGTGCTGGCGGGCGGCGACAACTTCATCCCCGGGCCGTTCCTCACGGCGGGCGCCGATCCGGCGCTCAACGCCGTCGTCGGCACGACCGCGCTCGGGCGTCCCGATATCGCGATCTACAATGCCTTCGGGATCAGGGCCTCGGCCATCGGCAACCACGAATTCGATCTCGGCTCGCAGACCTTCGCGGACGCGATCACGCCGGCCGGCACCTGGCAGGGCGCGCAGTTCCCCTACCTCTCGGCCAACCTCGACTTCTCGGCCGATGCCGCCCTGCGCGGACGCGTCACGGCCGGCGGGCAGCAGGCCTCGGCGATCCCCGGCCGCATCGCGCCCTCGACGATCGTGACGATCAACGGCGAGCGCATCGGCATCGTCGGCGCCACCACCCAGGTGCTGGAGCGCATCTCCTCGCCCACCGGCACCGAGGTCAACGGCTTCCCCAAGATCGGCGAGGCGGGCGACAATCTGACCGAGCGCGACGACATGGCCCTGCTGGCCAGCCAGCTGCAGCCGGTCATCGACGGCCTCATCGCCCAGGGCGTCAACAAGGTCGTCCTCGACAGCCACCTGCAGCTGCTGTCGAACGAGCAGGCCCTCGCGCCGCTCCTGCGCGGCGTCGACATCATCCTGGCGGCCGGCTCGCACACGCGGCTGGGCGACGCCACCGACCGGCCGGCGGCCTTCCCGGGCCACGATGCCACCTATGCGGGTCCCTACCCGATCCAGACCGCCGGTGCGGACGGCGCCCCGACCCTGATCGTCGCCACCGACAGCGAGTCGACCTATCTCGGCCGACTCGTGATCGATTTCGACGAGGCCGGACGCATCGTCCCGGGCAGCCTCAACCCGGCGGTCAGCGGTACCTACGCGTCGACCCAGGCGAACCTGCAGGCCGCCTACGGCAGCGATATCGGCCAGGCCTTCGCGACGGGCTCGATCGGCGCGCGGGTGCAGCAGATCACCGGCGCCGTCGATTCGGTGATCCGCGCCAAGGAAAGCAACGTCTACGGCTTCACCGACGTCTATCTCGAGGGCGACCGCGCCTTCGGACGCAGCCAGGAGACCAACCTCGGCAACCTCTCGGCCGATGCCAATGCGGCCGTGGCGGCGCGCGCCCTGCCCAACCAGCCCTTCCTGGTGTCGCTGAAGAACGGCGGCGGCATCCGCGCCTCGATCGGCGCGGTGGATGCCGGCGGCGGCAACGACCCGAATGCCGGCGCCAAGCTGCCGCCGCTCGCCAACCCGGCTGCCGGCAAGCCCGAGGGCGGCGTCTCGCAGCTCGACACCGAGAACGCTCTGCGCTTCGACAACAAGCTGATGGTGTTCGACACCACGCCGCAGGGGCTGCTCAACATCCTCAACTACGGGGCCGGCCTCGCGCCCGGCAACGGAGGCTATCCGCAGATCGGCGGCGTCAAGTTCTCGTACGATCCCTCCCTGCCGGCCGGATCGCGTGTGCGCAGCGTCTCGCTCACCGACGAGGCCGGCACGGTGATCGCCCGGGTGGTGGAGAATGGCCAGGTTGTGGCCGGCGCGCCCGCGACGATCAGCGTGGTGTCGCTCAACTTCACGGCCAATGGCGGTGACGGCTACCCGACGAAGCAGAACGGCGACAACTTCCGCTACCTGCTGGCGGACGGCACCCTCTCGGCGCCGGTGAACGAAGCGCTCGACTTCACGGCGCCCGCCAACGTGCCGGCGAACGTGGTGGGCGAGCTGTCCGCCTTCGCGCAGTACCTGCGCAACCGCTATCCCACCGCGGACCGCTCCTACGCGACGCCCGACACGCCCGCGAGCGAGGACCTGCGCATCCAGAACCTCGCGGCGCGCGCCGACACGGTGTTCAACTCGGGCCGCTTCGGCACGGGCGGCAACGACAGCCTCACGGGCACGGCCGGGTCAGACGAGGTGTTCGGCTACGACGGCAACGACAGCCTGTTCGGCGCGGCCGGCAACGACGTGCTTCAGGGCGGGGCCGGCGTGGATCAGGTGTTCGGCCAGGACGGCGACGACACGGTGCGGGGCGGCGAGGGCGTCGACTTCGTCTCCGGCGGCTTCGGGGCCGACAGCGTGCTGGGCGAGGCCGGCAACGACTTCGTGTTCGGCGACGACGACGACGACTTCGCCGACGGCGGCGCCGGCAACGACACCGTGCGGGGCGGCAGCGGCTCCGACCGCGTGTTCGGCTCGGCCGGCAACGATCAGGTCTTCGGCGAGGGCGGCAACGACTTCGTCGGCACCGGCGAGGGCGACGACTTCGGCTCGGGCGGCTTCGGCAACGACGAGGTGCACGGGGAACTCGGCAACGACCTTCTGTTCGGCGACGATGGCGACGACGGGGTCTATGGCGGGGAGGGCAACGACCGGGTCTACGGCGGCACGGGCCGGGATCTGGTGAGCGGGGATGCGGGCAACGACCAGCTGTTCGGCGAGCAGGACGCGGACGTGCTGCTGGGCGGGGCGGGCGACGACTACCTGTCGGGGGGCTCGGGCGACGACCAGCTGTTCGGGGGCGCGGGGGCGGACCTGCTGTTTGGCAACGCGGGCGACGACGCGCTGTCGGGCGGTCTGGGTTCGGACGTGTTCGCGCTGGGACGCGGGGACGGCACGGACGTGATCCGGGACTTCGTGACGGGTGGGGCGGAGCGGGACGTGATCGCCTTCAACGGGGGGGCGTTCGCGTCGTTTGCGGCGGTGCAGGCGGCGCTGCGTCAGGATGGGGCGGATGCGGTGCTCGCCTACGGGGCGGGGGACACGGTCCGCCTGCAGAACGTGCAGGCCGCAAGCCTCTCCGCCGCCAACTTCACCTTCGCCTGAACCCGGCTCGTCCGGACACCTGAATCTGACGCCCGCGGCGATGCCGCGGGCTCTCTGTCTCCCGCGCGGCGGGTTCCTCCTCGGATCGGATGCTCTCGATGACCACGACTCCCCACGTCCTGGCCAATGGTGATTTCGCGCAGAACTGGAGCAATGCCGGCCTGATCACCGCCGACGACAATTGGTCGGGGGTCGCCAGCATCGTCGGCTATCGCGGGGACGACGTCACCGCGCTCGTCGGCGCCGATCCGCAGACGCTCACCGGCGATGGCACGATCACGCTCGACGTCAACGCCAACCAGACCAGCCCCAACACCTTCACGACCGGCGGCGTGGCCGAGTTCGCGCTGGCTAACCCGAGCGTGGCGCTCTCGGGCTCCGGCACCGCGGATGCCCCGAGCCTCGTCCTCTATCTCGACTCGCGCGGACGCTCGAACGTCACCGTCTCCTACACCCTGCGCGACCTCGAGGACGGGGGCGACAACGCCGTGCAGGCGGTGGCGCTGCAGTACCGCCTCGGTGACAGCGGCGCCTGGACCAACGTGCCGGCCGCCTTCGTGGCCGATGCCACCGCCGGGCCGAACGCGGCCGGCCCCGACACGCGCGTCCAGGCGGTGCTGCCGGCCGCCGCGAACAACCAGGCCAACCTGCAGGTGCGGGTGATCACCTCGAACGCCACCGGCAACGACGAATGGGTCGGCGTCGACGACATCGGCGTCACCAGCAGCGCCGGGACGGCCCCCGCGCCGACGGCCCCGACCCTGCTCGCCCCCGCCGCCTCCCTCGCCGGGTCCGCGACGGCACCGGTCGGCACCGGGAGCCTCACGCTCACGCGCCTCGGTGCGATCCCCGCCACCGGCACCAACAACGCGGATGGCGGCGCCGAGGTCGTGACCTTCGATCGCGCCACTGGCCGGCTCTTCACCCTGAACGCCCGGGACGGGCGCATCGATGTGACCCGGATCGGCGCGGACGGTTCGCTGACAAGCGTCGGCGGCATCGCCCTGACCGCGCTGCCGGGCTACGGCGGCGCCAACACGGTGGCGGTCCGCAACGGCGTCGTCGCGGTGGGCTACCAGAACGCCGACCCGCGCCAGAACGGCGGCGTGGCCTTCTTCGACGCGACGAGCCTCGCCTCCCTGCGCGCGCCGGTCACGGTCGGCAACCTGCCCGACCAGCTCAGCTTCAACGCCGATGGCACCAAGATCCTGGTCGCCAACGAAGGCGAGCGCGCCACCGTGGGCGGCACCGCGGTCAACCCCAACGGCTCGGTCTCGCTGATCGACCTCTCGGGCGGCGTCGCCGCCGCCACGGTGGCGACCTTCGATTTCGGGACGCTGGCCGGCCAGGAGGCGGCCCTGCGCGCCGCGGGCGTGCGGCTGCCGCCCGGCGCCAACGCCATCGCCGACATCGAGCCGGAATACACCACGATCAGCGGTACCACCGCCTACGTGACGCTGCAGGAGGCCAACGCCGTCGCGGTGTTCGACATCGCCGGCACCGCGCCGGTGCTGCGCGCCATCAAGCCGCTCGGCACGATCGACTTCTCGCTACCGGGCAACGAGCTCGACGCCTCGGACGACGGCCCCGCGACCCCGGCCGCGATCCGCCTGCGCAACGAGCCGGTCTCCGGCCTGCCGATGCCGGACGCCATCGCCTCCTTCACGGCGGCGGACGGCCGGGTCTACTTCGTCACCGCCAACGAGGGCGACGCGCGCAGCGACGACAGCGACGTGGCGCGCCTCTCCTCCCGCACCCTCGACCCGACCGCCTTCCCGAATCGGACCACGCTGCAGCAGGCTGCCGAACTCGGGCGCCTCAACGTCTCGACCATCGACGGCGACAGCGACGGGGACGGCGACCTCGACCGCATCGTGACCTTCGGCGGGCGCGGCATCTCGATCTTCCGCCAGGAGGCGGACGGCACCATCACCAAGGTGCGCGAGACCGGCGGCGAGTTCGAGAAGATCATCGCCCGGGACTTCCCGGCGCTCTTCAACCAGAACCAGGGCAACGGCCAGGTCGACGACCGCTCGGACGACAAGGGGCCGGAGCCCGAGGGCGTCACGATCGGCACGGTGGCCGGGCGCACCTACGCCTTCGTCGGCCTGGAGCGGGTCGGCGGCGTGATGGTCTATGACGTGACGGTGCCGGCCGAGGCCCGCTTCGTCACCTACCAGCCCTCCGCGAGCGGGCGCACCGACGCGGCCCCCGAGGTGCTGACCTTCATCTCCGCCGCCGACAGCCCGACCGGCCAAGCGCTCGTCGTCTCGGCCAACGAGGTCGGCAACACCACGACCGTCTATCAGGCCGCCCCGGTGCTCACGGCCATCCCGCTGATCCAGGGCTCGGGCGCGGCCTCGGCGCTGGCCGGGCAGACGGTCACGACCTCCGGCATCGTCACCGCGGTGGCGAGCAACGGCTTCTACCTCCAGGACCCGACCGGCGACCGCAACGCCGCGACCTCGGACGGCCTGTTCGTGTTCACGGGCAGCCGCCCTTCGGTCACGGCCGGCGATGCCGTGCTGGTCGGCGGGCAGGTGCAGGAATTCGTGCCCACGGGCGCCGCGCGCGGCTCGTTCTCGGTGACGCAGATCGGGGCGAATCCGAGCGTGAGCGTGGTCTCGCGCGGCAACGCGCTGCCGGCGGCGGTGCGCATCGGCGGCGCGGGCAACCTGCAGCTGCCGACCGAGGATCTGGCGGCCGGCTCCGCCTTCTGGGAATCGCTGGAGGGCATGCGCGCCACCGTCACGGCGCCGCTCGCCACCGGCCCGACCAACTCCTTCGGCGAGATCTTCGCGGTCGCGGCCGGCGGCGCGGGCGCGACCGGGCTCAACCCCGGCGGCAACCTGCTGATCCGCGGCGGCAACCCGGTGCTGGGCTTCACCAACAGCGTCGGCGGCGACTTCAATCCCGAGCGCATCCGCCTCGACCCGGGCCTCGGCGTCACCCTGCCGACCATCGACACCGGCACGCGCTTCAACGACGTCACGGGCGTCGTCAACTACAGCTTCGGCAATTACGAGGTGCTGGCGACCGACCCCGTCACCATCGCGACGCCGAGCCCGCGGGTGAAGACCGGCGGCACGCTCACGGGCGACGCCGAGAACCTGCTCGTCGCGAGCTACAACGCCGAGAACCTCGACCCCACGGACGGCCCGGCGCGCTTCGCCACCATCGCCTCCGAGGTGCTGGGCCGGCTGAACGCGCCCGACGTCATCGCGCTGCAGGAGATCCAGGACAACGACGGGCCGGGCAACACCGCCTCCACCGTCACCTCGGCCTCGCAGACGCTGCAGCGCATCGTCGACGCGGTGGCGGCGGCCGGCGGCCCGTCCTACGCCTTCATCGACAACACCTACATCGGCGACGACACCAACGGCGGCGAGCCGGGCGGCAACATCCGCACCGCCTTCCTGTATCGCACCGACCGGGTGAGCCTCGTCCCGAACTCCGCCCGCACCATCGCGGCGGACGGCAGCCCGATCACCTCGGGCTCCTACACCGACCAGCAGACCAACCCGAACAACCCCTTCTTCGGCTCGCGCCCGCCGCTCGCGGCCGACTTCGTCTTCAACGACCAGACCGTGACGGTGGTGAGCAACCACTTCACCTCGAAGGGCGGCAGCGGCGCCCTGTTCGGCTCCGAGCAGCCGCCCTTCGACGCCGGGCAGGTCGCGCGCGCCGCGCAGGCCCAGGCGGTTAACAGCTTCGTGGACGGGCTCCTCGCCGCGAACGCGCAGGCCCGGGTGGTCGTCGCCGGCGACCTCAACGATTTCGGCTTCGAGGAGCCGCTGGCGGTGCTCAAGGGCGAGGCCACGCTCACCGGCTACACCCAGGCCGGGACCGGCGCGACCCTGACCCGCGGCGGCACCGCCGTGCTCAGCGACCTGCAGGACACGCTGCCCGAGAACCAGCGCTACGACTACGTGTTCGAGGGCAACGCCCAGACCCTCGACCACCTGCTCGTCACGGCCTCGCTCGGGGGCGCCGCGCAGTTCGAGGCGGTGCACATCAACGCCGACTTCGCCGACCAGACCAGCGACCACGACCCGCTCCTGGCACGGTTCCGCATTCCGGCGGTCCCCCGCACGCTGGTGGGCACCGCCGGTCCCGACACGCTGACCGGCGGCGCCGGGAACGACACGATCCAGGGCGCGGCCGGCAACGACGTGCTTCAGGGCGGGGCCGGCGTGGATCAGGTGTTCGGCCAGGACGGCGACGACACGGTGCGGGGCGGCGAGGGCGTCGACTTCGTCTCCGGCGGCTTCGGGGCCGACAGCGTGCTGGGCGAGGCCGGCAACGACTTCGTGTTCGGCGACGACGACGACGACTTCGCCGACGGCGGCGCCGGCAATGACACCGTGCGGGGCGGCAGCGGCTCCGACCGCGTGTTCGGCTCGGCCGGCAACGATCAGGTCTTCGGCGAAGGCGGCAACGACTTCGTCGGCACCGGCGAGGGCGACGACTTCGGCTCGGGCGGCTTCGGCAACGACGAGGTGCACGGGGAACTCGGCAACGACCTTCTGTTCGGCGACGACGGCGACGACGGGGTCTATGGCGGGGAGGGCAACGACCGGGTCTACGGCGGCACGGGCCGGGATCTGGTGAGCGGGGATGCGGGCAACGACCAGCTGTTCGGCGAGCAGGACGCGGACGTGCTGCTGGGCGGGGCGGGCGACGACTACCTGTCGGGGGGCTCGGGCGACGACCAGCTGTTCGGGGGCGCGGGGGCGGACCTGCTGTTCGGGAACGCGGGCGACGACGCGCTGTCGGGCGGTCTGGGCTCGGACCGGTTCGCGCTGGGACGCGGGGACGGCACGGACGTGATCCGGGACTTCGTGACGGGAGGCGCGGAGCGGGACGTGATCGCCTTCAACGGGGGGGCGTTCGCGTCGTTTGCGGCGGTGCAGGCGGCGCTGCGTCAGGATGGGGCGGACGCGGTGCTCGCCTACGGGGCGGGGGACACGGTCCGCCTGCAGAACGTGCAGGCCGCAAGCCTCTCCGCCGACAACTTCACCTTCGCCTGACGCTTGCACGCAGAACGGCTCGCCACGGCGTTTCGTGGCGGGACCGTCGCCGCACCGGAGACCGGCCGCCCGATCGTGGGGGCGGCCGGTGCCGCGGTCGGCGCGTGGCGTGGGCGCGCCTCGGTACGGCCACGCGAACCCGTCAATCGCACGCTTGCACGTAGCGGCCCTTGCGTGGGCTGAAGAGCATGTCGCAATCGCCGTGACCGGCATACGAGCTCATGAAGTAACCGCCGGTCGGATACCCCCAGCCGGCGTGGTGGTAGCCTCCGTGCCCATGCACGCCGCCGTGCCCCCACCCGCCGTGGTGGCCGCCGGGATGAGGTTCGCCGACCGCGATCCCGCGGCCGCCCCCGACGCCGCGGCCGCCATGGCCGCCGCGGGCTTCGGCACCGCCCATGCCCGCCGTCATGCCCGCCGTCATGGCCGCGAGCGCGAGGCTCGCCATCATCATCTTGGTTGTGGTCACGATGTGTCTCCTTGGTTGAGACACGGATCGTGCGCGTCGCGCCGCCTCGCGACCGTGATGGGCATCACACACGCGCGCGCACGCCTCGTCGGTGTGCCGCCGGATCGGCGCGTGCGGCCCGCCGGCGTCAGGACACGAACATTACGCCCATCTCGCCCGGGCGCTGCCAGACCACGCGACAGCAGATCTTTGCACCGTCGGCCCCATAGGTGAGCGTCAGATCCTCGACGATGTCGGGCGCTGCCGGCACCAGCAGCCTCGCGCCGCCCGCAGAGATGTCGCGCAGAATACAGTCGAACTCCGCCTGGGTGCCATGCACCAGGACGCGAGCATTCTCCGCCAACAACAACCGTGCGTCGAGTCGACGTTCCTGCATTCGGGATCACTCCCACTTCTGTGGTGACTCGGTACCCGAACAAGAACTCCGCAGTCCAGATTCCGTCAGGTGATCATTGGATCAGCGTGAACAGAGTCTGCCCGCAGACATGCGAAAGTCGGAGTGCTGTCCGACCGGCGGTTCGATCTGACCGTGGACCCCCGGGCCTCCCGCGGCATCGGCCCCCAAGCCGGACGATGCCGTGGCGTGGCGAAAGATGATCGGGAGCCGTCGTGCGGGAGCAAGGCCATGCGCAGCACGCCAGGGCCGTTCGCGCGGGCAACCTTTGCCGCGCGCAACAATTATCAAGGGCCGCGCATCTGTGCCGGATCTACGGCCGGGTGTACGATCAGTCATGAATATGAACCAGATGAACCCGCACAGCCTTTGGAACTGGTCGCAGATCGCAGCGCTGACCTTGCTCGCGCTCGGACTGGCCGTCGCCGAGGCTCTGTAACGCCGCTTGACGGCGGAGCCAGCGCCTTCTTCGGGGAGGCCGGCCTTGTCGCGCGAGATCCGCGCCTCCGCACTCTTCAGCGCCTGCGGTCAGTTCCGCCATCGCCTCGACCGCTCGTGGTCGGACGAGCCCCGCGCGCTCGTCTGCGGCTGCAACCCGAGCATGGCCGGCACCGCGCGCAACGACCCGACGGTCTGCCGCCTCCGCGCCCTGCTGCGCGACCGGCCCGGCCTCGGCGGCTTCACGCTCGTCAATGCGGAGGAGCGGATCGCCACCGATCCGGCCGACCTCGCGCGCTGGCTCGCCGGGCTCCACCTGCCCGCCCTGCAGGCGCAGCGTCGCGCCAACCTCGCGCGCATCCGCGCCCTCGCGGCGGAGGCGGCCCTCTGCATCGTGGCCTGGGGCAACCTCGTGCCGCCCGGACCGCCCGCGGACCGCGTTGCCGCGGCGTTGTCGCTCGACGGACGTCGCCCGCTCTACGCGTTCGGGTTTGTGGGGGACGGCGCGCCGATCCATCCGCTCGCCCGCGGCCGCTCGCGCGTGCCGCTCGGCGCGCCGCTGGTGGAATGGCGGGTCGGGGAGGGATAACGCCCGGCCGGCGCAGCGTGAGCGCCCCGTCGCTCTCCCCGGGCAAGGGGGCAGGCGGCACCCTCGGCCCTCGGCCACAGGCGGGTGCGCGGCGAACCTGTGGCGCGCGGCCGGGTGGGCCGCATCCGCGCGGTCGCGCCCGCATGACGGTTGGCCATCACTTTGCAGACATGGTCCGTCGTCTATAGATTCGCCGGGCCGCAGCTTCGTCATCTAAGCGCGAAGGTTGAGGGCTCTCTATGCCGGGGGACGGACTGCGCGCTGCCGCTGTGCCACCATGGATCTGACCGACCGCGACCTCAAACCCATCGGGCTGACGGCCAGAGTTCAGCTCTGCGTCGTTCTGGCGGTCGTCGGCCTCGGCTTGGCTGTTCTGTGGTACGGCCGTTCCGGCCGCGTGGAGCCCGGGGTCGTGGTCACGACCAGGCCGGTCTCAGGGTCGCCCCGCCAAGGTGTCCCCCTCACCGAGGCGCAGCTCACGACCTTGTCGACCGAGACGGTCGTGCAGCGGCAGTTCTACGAAGAGATCGCCACGGAGGGCAGGATCAGCGTCGACGAGTACCGGGCCACGCCGGTCTTCTCGCCCTATCCCGGCCGCGTCGTCCAGATCTTCGGCCGCACCGGCGAGCGCGTCGAGCAGGGCCAGCGCCTGTTCTCGATCCAGGCAAACGAGATGGTCCAGGCCCAGAACGACTACCTCGCGGCCCTCAACGTCCTCAACAAGAGCCGCTCGCAGTTCAATTTCGCCACCTCGGCCGAGAAGCGTCAGCGCGACCTCTACGAGACGCGGGCCACCACGCTGCGCGAGCTGCAGAGCGCCCAGAACGACCTGACGAGCGCGACGAACGACCTCAGGACCGCCGAGGTCGGGCTGGAGGCGGTGCGCAACCGGCTGCGCATCCTCGGCCTCTCCGACGCGGACATGACCGCGCTGCAGCAGAAGGGGGCGATCAACCCCGAGACAATGATCAACGCGCCGCTGAGCGGCACGATCATCCAGCGCAGGATCGGCCCCGGCCAGTACGTCACCACCGGCGGCTCGGATCCGTCCTACGTCATCGGCGATCTCTCGAAGGTCTGGCTCGTGGCGCCGCTGCGCGAGCCGGACAGCACCAAGATCACCCTCGGCGAACTGGTGCGTTTCCGCGTCCTCGCCTTCCCGGACCGGATCTTCGAGGCGCGGGTGAACTTCATCGGCTCCTCGGTCGATCCCACGACACGCCGCATCAATGTGCGGGCGGAGGTCGACAACGCGCAGCGCCTGCTCAAGCCCGAGATGTACGCGAGCGTGCGCATCGTCACCGAGCGCGACGATGCCTTTCTCTCGGTGCCGCGCGCGGCGGTGATCTACGAGGGCGACCGGGCGAGCGTCTGGGTGCTCGGCGAGGGCAACGCGGTCGAGAGCCGCCGGATCAGGCCCGGCATCGTGAGCGGGGGCAACGTCGAGGTGCTCGATGGGCTCAAGGAGGGCGAGCGGGTGATCGCGAAGGGCGCCCTCTTCGTCGAGCGCATGACCGCTACGGAGTGAGGCCACCGCGATCGGCATTGAGCCTGCGGGGCGCGCGGGTAATCTCGGCGGGCGGGGGGCTTGCGCTCCTCCACCATGCCCAGGGATACGATCGCGCTGTGTTCTCCCCCGACGCTTGGCGGCGCAACACGCCGCTCTACGAGGCCACCCGCACCCTGCCGTTCAACCGCGAACTCGCGGACGGCACGCTGCCGATGCCGGCGTTCCGCCACTACATCGTCCAGGACGCGCACTACCTCGTGGGCTTCGCCCAGGCGCTGGCGCTCGCCGCCGCCAAGTCGGACCGTCCCGACCACGTCGTCCAGTTCGCCACGGCGGCGGTCGTGGCGATCGAGGTGGAGCGGACCTTGCACACCGACTACTTCACCCGCTTCGGCCTTTCGGCCGCGGAGGTCGCCGCCACCGCGCCGACGCCGGTGACGCATCACTACGTCTGCTTCCTGCTCGCGAGCGGGTTCCGCGAGCCGCTCGCGGTGCACCTCGCCGCCCTGCTGCCGTGCTTCTGGATCTACCGCGAGATCGGGCGCGACATTCACGGGCGCGCCGGCTCCGACAATCCCTACAGGGCCTGGATCGACACCTATGCGGGAGAGGACTTCTCGCGCGCCGTAGACGCGATGATCGCGGTCAGGAGCGAGGCGGGGGCGAAGGAGCGGGACGCGATGCACGCGGCCTTCGCGCGTGCGGCGCAGCTCGAGTGGATGTTCTGGGATTCGGCCTACCGCGAGGCCACCTGGCCGGTGTGAGCGAACGGCAGCGGTCAGTCCCAGACGAACTCGCGCCGGCCCCCATCGAGGTTGATCATGGCCCCGTTGATGAAGGCGGCTTGGCGCGAGCACAGGAAGGCGACCAGGGCCGCCACCTCCTCCGGCTTGCAGAAGCGGCCGATCGGGTTCTGCGCGGTGATCCGTTCCCGCATGTCGGCCGAGAAGGTCTGGATCAGGTCCGTCTCGACGTAGCCCGGAGCCACGCAGTTGCAGGTCAGGCCCGCGCGCCCGACCTCCTTGGCCACGACGCGGGTGAAGCCGGCGATGCCGGCCTTCGCGGCCGTGTAGTTGGCGTTGCCCGGCCGGCCGCCGCCCGCGACGTTCATCGACGAGGTGTTGACGATGCGCCCGAACCCGGCGGCGCGCATCAGCGGGATGGCGGCGCGGGTGCACAGGAAGGTGCCGTGCATGTGGATGCGCACCATCCGGTCCCAATGGTCGAGGCTCATCGCCTCGACCGCATGGCCGACCAGCGTGCCGGCCACGCCGGCATTGTTGACCAGGATGTCGAGACGGCCCTCGCGTGCCGCGACCGCCTCCAGCATTGCCGCCACGGCCGCCTCGTCGGTGACGTCGCAGCCGAGGCTCCAGGCCGGATGGCCGGCCTCCGCCAGCCGTGCGGCGGCCTCGGCCGCCGCCTCCGCGTCGCGATCCGAGACGACGATCCGGCAGCCTTCCGCGGCCAGTGCCTCGGCTTCCGCGAGGCCGATGCCGCGGGCCGCACCGGTGAGCAGGGCCACCCGCCCGTCGAGGTCGAGGTTCACAGCCCCGTCTCCACCGTGCGGATCGCGGCCGCGAGGCTCTCCGGCGTGGCCGGGCGCGCGAGGTGGCGCATGTGCGGCGCGGCGAGCGTCGGGCCGGTGATCGCCGCGATGTCCGCCGGCGTCGGCTCCGGAAGGCCGAGATCCGCGAGCCGCACGGGCAGGCCGCAAGCGCGGCAGAAGGCTGCGATCTCGGCGGCCGATGCGGTGTCCGATCCCTCGTGCGCGATCTGGACCAGGGTGCCGTAGGCGACGAGTTCCCCGTGCAGGGCGCCGGCGAGCCGCGGATGGGCCGTGAGCCCGCGGGTCAGCGAATGGGCGAGGGACAGGCCGCCCGATTCGAAGCCGAGGCCCGAGAGCAGCACGGCGGCCTCCACCACCGCCTCCAGGGCCGCGTCGGGCGCGCCCCGCTCCGTGCAGGCGAGGGCCGCCTCGCCGTCGCGGCGGATCGTGGCGTAGCAGGCATCCGCAAGCGCGAGCGCGGCGAGCGGCGTCGTGCCGCCGAAGAAGTTGCGCCCGCCCGCCGCCGCGCAGGCCCGCGCCTCGAAGGTCTTGGAGAGCGCGTCGCCGATCCCGGCCGCCAGCAGCCGCCGGGGCGCCCGGGCGATGATGGCGGTGTCAACCAGCACCACGTCCGGGTTGTGGGGCAGCATCAGCACCTCGCGGATGCGGTGGTCCTCGTCGTAGACGACGATGAGCCGGCTCGTCGGCGCGTCGTTCGAGGCGACGGTCGGGACGACGACGATCGGCCGCCCCAGCGCCCGGGCGACGCCCTTGCCGGCGTCGATCGCCTTGCCGCCCCCCATGGCGACGACGAGCCCGGCGCCGGCCTCGCGGGCGAGCCCGGCGAGGCGGTCGATCTCCGCCAGAGTAATCTCTCCGGCAAAGCGCGCCACCGGGGCCTCCGCGAGGGGCGATCCCTCGCGCTCCAGGGCGACGGGATCGGCGACCACGAAGGGCGCGCGCCCGAACTCTTCGACCAGGCCGGGGAGTTGCGCGAGCGCGCCGGGGCCCTGGATGTATTGGCGCGGGGCGCCGAGGATCCGCATCGACATGGTCGGCCTTTGCATTGTCAGCCTTTCATGGCCCCGGCCGCGAGGCCCTGGATGAAGAAGCGCGACAGGAGGGTGAACATCAGGAAGAGCGGCGCGGCGATCAGCGTCGCGCCGGCCATCACCTCGCCCCAGCGCAGTTCGAACGAGCCGATCATCGAGGCGAGCCCGACCGGAAGGGTCTTCTGCGTGTCCGACGAGATCATCACGAGCGCGTAGGCGTAGTCGGTCCAGGAGAGCAGGAACGAGAACACCGCGACCGTCACGATGCCGGGGGCGGAGAGCGGCAGCACCACGCGCAGGAAGCTGC
Source organism: Methylobacterium isbiliense (assembly GCF_022179325.1). Classification (GTDB taxonomy): domain Bacteria; phylum Pseudomonadota; class Alphaproteobacteria; order Rhizobiales; family Beijerinckiaceae; genus Methylobacterium; species Methylobacterium isbiliense. The sequence goes on from NZ_BPQQ01000067.1 coordinate 120,252, forward strand.
CGAGCCGCGTGCAGCCGTCCACCATCGCGGCCTCTTCCAGTTCGAACGGCATCGCCTTGAAGAAGCCCCAGAGAAGCCAGACCCCGAGCGGCAGGGTCAGCGTGCAATGCGCGATGACGAGCGACCACAAGCTGTCGGCGAGCCCGAGGCTGACGAAGATCCCGTAGAGCGGGATGGCGAGCAGCATCGGCGGGAACATGTAGGCGTAGAGCATCGAGCCGATGATCAGCATCTTGAACGGCATCGCGAAGCGCGTGACCGCGTAGGCGATCACGATCGAGACCACGAGGGTGATCGCCACCACGGCGAGCGCGACCAGCACCGAGTTCCGGAACTGCTGCGGGTAATCCGTCACTTCCAGGAGCTGGCGGTAGCTGTCGAGCGACAGGGAGTGCGGCACGAGGCTCGGGCGCGCGAACAGCCCCTGCGGCTCGCGCAGGCTCGACAGGATCATCCAGTAGATCGGGAAGAACGACCACGCGGCGATGGCAAGCGCGGCGAGCCCGATGCCGATGCGCTGGGGGGCGGAGCGCCTCACCGCTTCTCCTCCAGGGGAAACAGGCGGAAATAGACTGCGACGAGGGCGGTCAGGATCAGGAACGAGACGGTGGCGACCGCGGCACCCCCGCCGACGTCGAACAGCGAGAACGCCTTCTTGTAGGCGAGGATCGGCAGGTGCTCGGTGGCGCCGAGAGGGCCGCCCCGGGTCAGCAGCCAGACGATGTCGAACTTGTTGAACATCCAGATCGCCCGCAGGAGGATCACCACGGTCAGCACCGGCTTGAGCTGCGGCAGCGTGATGTGGATGAAGCGCGCCACCGGCCCGGCCCCGTCGACCCGCGCCGCCTCGTAGAGCGCGGGCGGGATCGTCTGCAGCCCGGCGAGCACGCAGATCGTCACGAACGGCGTCCACAGCCAGACGGAGGCGAGCACGACCGAGAACATCGCGGTCGCGGGCTGCTCGAACCACGGGATCGTGCCGAAGCCGAGGTCGCGCGCCAGCACGGTGACGAGGCCGAACGAGCCGTCCGCCATCCACTGGAAGGTGAGCGCGACGACGACGGTGGGCAGCAGGTAGGGGAGGGTGGCGAGCCCCCGCACCAGCGGCCGGCCGAGGAAGGGCTGGTTCAGCACCATCGCGAAGGCGATGCCGATCACCACCTGCAGCACGATGGACAGGAGCGCGTAGGTGAGCCCGTTGCCGATGGCACGCCAGAATTCCGGGTCCGCCACCACGCGCGCGTAGTTGCCGAGCCCGACGAAGCGGGGCTCGGCGATGAAGGACGAGGCTTGGTGGAGGGAGAGCCAGAGCGCGTTCGCGACCGGGCCGCCGACGAACAAAGCCGTCAGCCCGAGCCCGGCCGCGAAGAAGGCCCAGATCACCCAGTCGTGGCGCGAGCGCATGCGGACCGGCGCTCAGGCCGCGATGACGCGGTTCATCTTGGCCACCGCCTCGGCCACGCAGGCCTCGGATGGCATGTTCTTGAGAACCTTGTTCTGCAGCATCTCTGGGAAGACGAAGGATTCGAACACCTTGGCGGGCCGCAGGTCCGGCACCGGCCCCTCCGTGTCGATCGACCGGATGGTGATGGCCGGGTCGTCGAGGAAGCCCTGCATGGTCTTCACCGCCTCGGCGTGCTTCTCGATCAGCGGGTGCGCGCGCCAGCGCGCGTCGTCGTAGATGTCGAGGCGCGGCGGCTGGAAGTGCAGCGGGGCCGAGTGCAGGAAGTTGATGTAGTGCGCGTCCGAGAACCATTCGAGGAAGCGCACCGCCTCCTCGGCCATCGCCGTCTTGCCGACGACCCAGCCGTCGTAGCCGTGGTTGACCGCGGCCGCCTTCCCGGCGCTGTCGGGGTAGGGCATCATCCCGTACTTGTCGGCGAGTTGCGGCGCACGCTGCTCCAGCACCTCGATCAGCCGGCCCGCATAGGGGGCGTGGGCCGCCTGTCCGGCCGAAAACGCCGCCGTGATCGTGCCGAAGGTCGCCTGCGTCATGCCGGGCGGCATGGTCTTGGCGAGATCGCCGAAGAAGTCGAGGTAGGCCGCGGTCCTGCGGCGGTTCTCGTCGCTCGCGAAGGTGTTGGTCCAGTCCTTGTCGAACAGCGAGACGCCCTCGGCCCACAGGTAGCCGAGGCTCATCCAGTTGGTGGCGTCGTTGCTGCCGATCGGCGTCGCCATGCCGAAGCGCTGGCTGCCGCCGTCGGTCGAGGCCAGCCTGCGGCTGTTCTCCAGCAGCTGCGCCCAGGTCTTCGGCCGCTCCAGCTTGGCTTGGTCGTACAGGTCCTTGCGGTAGAACAGCCAGCAGAGATTGTAGTCGTACATGTACCAGTAGTGCTGGCCGTTCACCGGGAAGAGGATGCGCTTGCCCCACTTGTGCTTGTTGACGAGGTCGGTGATCGGGGTGAGCTGGCCCTCGTTGGCGAGCGTCAGCACGTGCGCGACGAAGATCAGTGTGGAGATGTCGTAGGGGCGCCCGCCGCGGATCGCCGCGACCGTGCGGGTGTAGGCGTCGCCCGACGGCACCGTGTCGATGACGACGCGGACGCCCTTCTCCTTCTCGTACTGCGCCGCCGCGACCCGCAGCGCGCGCACCGAATCGACCGCCGGCTCGGCGTTGAGGAAGCGGATCTCGCGGGTCTGCGCGCGCAGGGCCGGCATGGGGAAGGCCGCGGAGGCGGCGGTCGCGGCACCGGCCACGATCACGGACCGGCGCGTCGGTGATCCACCCTTCGGTTCGTTCGTCATCGGGGTCTCCTCCAGGGGTTTTTCGGCTGTCGCCTCTTCTCCGCCGGGGGCGGGCGGGCTGTCGGGTATCGCGGCATCCGCCCTGCCGCACGGGGTTTCAGATTACGGCGAGCGCCTCGCCGGCGCGGTCGAACAGGTGCAGGCGCCCGGGCGGGGCGGCGAGCCGGACCGTCTCGCCGGCCCTCACCGCGTCGTCGCGGCCCGTCACCGCCCGCATGGGCTGGCCGGCATCGAGGACGAGCACGCTCTCGTTGCCCATGCGCTCGACATGGACGACCCGGGCCGGAAAACCCTCCGCCGACAGGGCGAGGTGCTCGGGCCGGATCCCGATCACCGCCTTCTCGCCGGGCGAGAGCCGGGCGCCGCCGCCCGCCGCCGGCAGCGGCAGCGGCAGGGCGAGGGAGCCCGACCGGAACACCATCCCGCCGTTCTCGGCCGCGACTTCGCCCTCCGCGAAGTTCATCTCCGGCGAGCCGATGAAGCCCGCGACGAAGCGGTTGGCCGGGCGGTCGTAGACGGCGAGCGGCGCGCCGACCTGCTGCACCACCCCGTCCTTCATCACGCAGATCCGGTCGCCGAGCGTCATCGCCTCGACTTGATCGTGGGTGACGTAGATCATCGCGGTGCCGACCTCCCGGTGGAGGCGGGCGATCTCGTCGCGCATGTGGACGCGCATCTTGGCGTCGAGGTTCGAGAGCGGCTCGTCGAACAGGAAGACGTCCGGCTCGCGCACCAGCGCCCGGCCGAGGGCCACGCGCTGCATCTGCCCGCCCGAGAGCTGCCGCGGCTTGCGCGCGAGCAGCGGCTCGATGCGCAGGATCGCGGCGGCGCGGGCCACGCGGTCGGCGATCTCGGCCTTGCCTGCCCCGCGCATGCGCAACCCGAAGGCGAGATTGTCGTAGACCGTCTTGTGCGGGTAGAGCGCGTAGTTCTGAAACACCATCGCGACGTTGCGGTCGCGCGGTTCGAGCCGGGTGACGTCGCGCGCGCCGATGCGGATCGTCCCGGAACTCGCCTCCTCCAGCCCGGCGATCATCCGGAGCGTCGTGGACTTGCCGCAGCCCGAGGGGCCGACCAGCACCATGAACTCGCCCTCCGCCACCGTGAGGTCGACGGAGCGCACCACGACGAGGTCGCCGAAGGCCTTCGTGACGCCGCTGAGGCCGACCGAGGCCATGGCTCACCCTCCCGCGAGTTCGGCGTGGATGCGGTGGTTCAGGGGCGCCAGCGCCGCCTGGATGTCGCGGTAGAGGGCAAAGCCCCGCTCGTAGACGGCCACCCGGCCGGGATCCGGCTCGTGGGTGGCGACGACCCGGATCGCCGCCTCCGCCGCGGCCTCGTCGGCGAAGACCCCGATGCCGACCCCGGCGAGCAGCGCCGCCCCGAAGCTCGCATCGGCCACCGCCGGCAGTTCGACGCGTACGCCCAGCACGTCCGCGAGGATCTGGCGCCAGAGCGGGCTCCTCGCGCCGCCGCCGGTGAGCCGCGCCACCTCGAAGCCGAGGCCCCGCGCGCGCAGCACCTCCAGGCAGTCGCGCAGCGAGTAGGAGATGCCCTCGTAGAGGGCGCGCACGAAGTGGCCGGGCCCGTGGTTGAAGCCGATGCCGACGAAATCCGCCCGCAGCAGCGGGTCCCAGTGCGGGCTGCGCTCGCCGTTGAGGTAGGGGTGGAAGAACAATCCCTCGGCCCCGGTCGGCGTCGCGGCGGCGAGCCGCTCCATTGCGTCGAAGGCGGCGGTGCCGTCCTCGCCCTCGCGGCGGAAGAAGGTGTCGCGCAGCCACTTGTGGGCCGAGGCGCAGGAATTCGTCGCCGTGATCACGTACCAGTGGTCCGGAATCACATGATAGTAGTTGATCAGGTCGGGTTCCGGCACCGCCCGGGGGGAGAGCACGCTCACCGTCGCGGCGGTGGCGAGCTTTGCGACGCCGAGCCCGGGGCGCATCATCCCGGCCCCGTAGGTCTCGACCGCCGTGTCGGAAGTGCCGCAAATCACCGGCGTGCCGGCGACGAGCCCGGTCGCCCGGGCGGCGGCCGCGGTGACGCCGCCGACCTGCGCGCGGGGCTGGACGATCGGCGGCAGGGTCTCCATCGGCCAGCCGATCAGCCCGCACAATTCCTCCGACCACGTCACGGTCCGCGCGTCGAGCATCAGGGTGCCGAGCGCGTCGATCGTGTCGGTCTCGAAGCCCCCGGTGAAGCGCGACCGCAGCCAGTCCTTGGCGAGGTACATCCGGCGGACGCGCGCGAAGGCCTCGGGCTCGTTCTCGCGCAGCCACAGCATCTGCGGCAGCGTCCAGGTCGGGTTGGCCCGGTTGTAGCCGATCTCCAGGATGCGCCGGTCCGCGCGCCCGCGGAGGGATGCGGTCTCGGCGCGGGCGCGCTGGTCGTTCCACAGGATCGCCGGGCGGATCACCCGGCCGTCCGCATCCTCCAGCACCTGCGTGTGGGCGCCGGCGGAGAAGGACAACGCCGCGACGCGCGAGGCGTCGCCGCCCGCGGCGACGAGCGCCCGCGGCACGGCGTCGATGGCCGCGCGCCACCATGCGTGCGGGTCCTGCTCGCTCCAGCCCGGCTTCGGCGCCGCCGTGGCGACCGGGTGCGAGGCCTCGCCCGCGAGCGTGCCGTCCGGGGCGATCAGGCTGGCCTTGAGCGAACCCGCGCCGAGATCGATGCCGAGGAGCAGGGGCGCGCCGGTCACGGCCGCCTCCGGGAAAGCGGGCGCGCCTCAGCCACGGCGTACCTCGATCGCGCCCGGCGCGGGCCGCAGGCCGAGCTTGCCCGGGTTGAGGCGGTTGTCGGGGTCGAGGGCGTCCTTGATCGCCTGCAGGACGTCGAGCCCGGTGCCGAGTTCGCGGCGAAGATACGGGTTGCGGAAGAGCCCGGCCCCGTGGTGGTGGGCGAGCGTGCCGCCCTCCTCGAGCGTGATGCCCTCGATGGCGTCCCAGAGCCGCGCATGGAGCGCGAGGCCCTCTGCGTCGGGCATCGGCGGCAGCCGGATCGTCATGTACTGGCAGGAGCCGTCCGCGTAGGCGTGCGACCAGTGCGCCCCGAAATGCATGCCCGGGCAGATGGCGAGCGCCGCCTCCCGTGCCCGCGCGTAGAGGGCCGGCAGGGCCGACCAGGGCGCGCAGACCTCGATCGTGTCCATGAAGTAGCCCGCCTCCTGCCACTTGGCGGAGTAGGACAGGTAACGGTTCTCCTGCCAATGGCGGTAGGGGGCGTCGCCGGTCTCCACCGCGCCCTCCTCGGCCGCGAGGCTGAGCGCCGCGTCGCGCTCGGCCGCCGCCAGCGCCGCCGTCCCGGAGAACATCAGGATGCCCATCACGGGATGCCCGTCGAACTCCGCGAGCCCGGCCGCGCGCTCCCGGCTCTCGACCGGGTCGTAGAGGCGCAGCACCAGGGGGCGGATCTCCGCCTGCATGATCCGCCGCGCCGCATTCCAGGCCGCCTCCAGACCCGGGAAGGCCAGGACGTGCCCGGTCTCGACCTCGGGGCGGCGCCAGATGCGCAGCGTCAGTTCGGTGATGATGCCGAGCGTGCCCTCCGACCCGACGAAGAGGTCGATGAGCGAGGGACCGACCGAGCGGCGCGGCACCGGGCGCACCACGAGCGGGCGCCCGTCCGGCAGCACCGCCTTGAGCCCCACCACGATGTCCTCGATCTTGCCGTAGCGCGAACTCGCCTGCCCGCCGCCCCGGCAGGCGGCCCAGCCGCCCACCGTCGAGATGTGGATCGATTGCGGCAGGTGGCCCGAGGTCCAGCCCCGCGCGTTGAGGGCGGCCTCGAAGGCGCCGCCGTTCATGCCGGCCTCGACCGTCGCGAGCCCGTTCACCTCGTCGAGGGAAATCAGGCGGTCGAGGCGGGTGAGGTCGAGCATCACCTCGCCGCCGAGCGGCGTCGTGCCGCCGAGCACGCCGGAGCCGAGGCCGAACGGAATGATGCGGTGGCCGTCCCGGGCGGCAAGCCGCACCACCTCGGCGACCTCCTCCGCGCTCGCCGGCCGCACCACCGCGCGCGGCACCGTGCCGGGCAGGCCGCCCGACCGCGCCTTGAAGATGCCGAAGGGCAGGCGGTCGCGGGCGTAGCGCACCAGGGTGTCGCGGTCGGTCGCGACGTGTCCGTCGCCGACGAGGGCGCGCACGGCCTCCAGCGTGGCCGGATCGGCGGCCGTCATTGCGGACGGCTCCCGGCTGTCGCACCGCGCGTCATGCCACCCTCCCTGCTCTGGCGTCGATCGCCCGCGTCGAGCGCTTGAACAATCGTTTGTCCAACGCTACGCCCCGGCCCAGCGTCTGTCAATCGGCGGGTGGGGCGGTCGAGGCCCGCACCACGAGGTCGTCGGGGGGCAGCACGATGGTGCCGCCCGACGCCTCGCCGCGGATCAGGCCGATCAGCATCTCGGCCGCCTTCTCGCCCATCTCCTGCGTGGGCGTGCGCACGGTCGTCAGCGCCGGGTAGACCATGCTGGCCACCGGCGCGTCGTGCAGCGCCACGACCGACATCCCGCGCGGGACCGCGATGCCGGCGGCGTGCAGCACCCCGAGCGCTCCGGTCGCCGAGATGAGGGAGGCCGCGAACACGGCGGTCGGCTGCGGCTCCCCCGAAGCCAGGAGGCGCTGCATCGCCGCCGCCCCGCCCTCGACCGAGTAGCCGGCCGGCTCGACCGGCGCGCTCTGGGGATCGAGCCCGGCCTCGGCCAGGGCCGCCCGGAAGCCGGCGAGCCGGCCCTGGCCGTTGTAGCCTTCGAGGCGCCCGGCGAGGTGCGCGATCCGCCGGTGGCCGAGGCCGACGAGATGCCCGACCGCCATGCGGGCCGCGCGCTCGTTGTCGAGGACGACCGCGTTCGCGGCGCCCGCCGCCTGCCGGTTCATCAGAACGAACGGCACCCCCGTCCCGCGCAGTTCCACCAGAAGATCGCGGTCCGAATCCAGGCTCGCGACCAAGAGGCCGTCGACGCGGTGGGTTTCCGCGAGGCGCCGGTAGGCCCCGCCGATCCGCTGCCCCGAATCCCGGTGGGCGATCAAAAGCGAATAGGCGAGTCGTCCGGCCGCGAGTTCGGCGCCGCGGATGGCGGAGGAGAACACCGGGTTGTCGAGCTGGGGCACCACGATGCCGAGCGTCGCCGTGCGCGAGGTGCGCAACCCGCGCGCGAGGGCGTTCGGCTGGTAGTCGAGCGCCTTGGCCGCCTCCAGGATCCGCGTCCGCGTCTCGCTCGACACGCGCTGCTGGAGATTGCCCGTCAGGACCCGTGAGACGGTCGACACGTCGACGCCGGCGAGTTGTGCCACATCCCGCAGTCCCGACTTCCGCCTTCGCATCGCGCGAGACCCCCCGCCCCATCGGGGGCAGCCTAGCGCGATTTGATCGTGCGGGCGCCGTCACGCGAGGAGGGTCCGCCCGTCACCGGCGTGGAGATGGTTCAGGCGGGTTCGGCGACGTGGTCGTGATGACCGGTCGGTGCGCCCTCGCCGTGCCGCTTGAGCGGCCGGTTCCCGGTCAGGCCGCGCAGCAGCACGTAGAACACCGGCGTCAGGAACAGCCCGAAGGCGGTGACGCCGATCATGCCGGAGAACACGGCGACGCCCATGGCGCTGCGCATCTCCGATCCGGCCCCGGTCGCGGTGACGAGCGGCAGCACGCCCATGATGAAGGCCATCGACGTCATCAGGATCGGGCGCAGCCGCAGCCGGCTCGCCTCGATGGCGGCCTGCAGCGGCGAGCGTCCGGCGAATTCCAGCTCGCGGGCGAATTCCACGATCAGGATGGCGTTCTTGGCCGAGAGGCCGACGAGGACGATCAGGCCGATCTGCGTGAAGACGTTGTTGTCGCCCGCCGACAGCCAGACGCCGAACATCGCCGCGAGCAGGCCCATCGGCACGATCAGCAGGATCGCCAGCGGCAGCGCGAGGCTCTCGTACTGCGCGGCCAGCACGAGGAAGACGAGGATCAGCGCGAGCGGAAACACCCACACGCCGGAATTGCCGGCGATGAACTCCTGGTAGGTCAGGTCGGTCCATTCGAAGGCGAACCCGCGCGGCAGGGTCTCGGCCGCGATGCGCGCCGCCGCGGCCTGCGCCTGCCCCGACGAGTAGCCGGGGGCCGCGCCCGCATTGATGTCCGCGGACAGGAAGCCGTTGTAGCGCATGGCCCGCTCCGGGCCGGCGGTCTGGCGCACGCGCAGCAGGGCCGAGAGCGGCACCATCTCGCCCGAGCCGGCCCGCACCTTCAGGAGCCCGATGTCGTCCTGGCGGGCGCGGAACGGCGCGTCGGCCTGGACGCGGACCGAGTAGGTGCGGCCGAACCGGTTGAAGTCGTTGACGTAGAGCGAGCCGAGATAGATCTGCAGCGTCTCGAACACGTCCGTCACTGGGATGCGGAGCTGGCGCGCCTTGGTCCGGTCGATGTCGGCGAAGAGCTGCGGCACGTTCATCTGGAAGCTGGAGAAGAGGCCGGCGAGCTCCGGCGCCTGCGCGGCCCTGGCCAGGAAGGCCTTGGTGGCCTCGTTCAGCGCCTCGTAGCCGAGGCCGGCCCGGTCCTCGATCTGCAGCTTGAACCCGCCGATCGTGCCCAGGCCGTTGACGGGCGGGGGCGGGAACATCGCGATGAAGGCCTCCGGGATGGCGGCGTACTTCCGGTTGAGCGACTGCGCGATCGCCGCCCCGTTCAGCGCAGGGTCCTTGCGCTCCGCGAAGGGCTTGAGGGTCGAGAACACGATCCCCGAATTGGAGCTGTTGGTGAAGCCGTTGATGGACAGGCCCGGGAAGGCGACGGCGCTCTCGACGCCGGGCTCCTTGAGGGCGATCTCGCTCATGCGGCGGATCACCTCCTCGGTCCGGTCGAGGGTCGCGCCGTCGGGCAGCTGCGCGAAGCCGACGAGGTACTGCTTGTCCTGGCCCGGCACGAAGCCGCCGGGGATCCGCTGGAACAGCAGCACGGTCACGCCGACGAGCCCGAGGTAGAGCAGCATCATCGCGCCCTTGCGCGAGACGACGGCACCGACGCCGCGCCCGTATCCGCCGGAGGCCCGCCCGAAGGCCCGGTTGAAGCGGCGGAAGAACCAGCCGAGGAGCGTGTCGAGGACCCGGGTCAGGCGGTCCTTCGGCGCGTGGTGGTCCTTCAGGAGCAGCGCCGAGAGAGCAGGGGACAGGGTCAGGGAGTTGATCGCCGAGATGACCGTCGAGATCGCGATGGTCAGGGCGAACTGCTTGTAGAACTGGCCCGTCAGGCCGCTGATGAAGGCGAGCGGCACGAAGACGGCGACGAGGACCAGGGCGATGGCGATGATCGGTCCCGAGACCTCGCGCATCGCCTGGTAGCTGGCCTCCCGCGGGGAGAGCCCGCTCTCGATGTTGCGCTCGACGTTCTCGACCACCACGATGGCGTCGTCGACGACGATGCCGATGGCGAGCACCAGGCCGAACAGGCTGAGCGCGTTGATCGAGAAGCCGAAGACGTGCATCACCGCGAAGGTGCCGACGATGGAGACCGGCACCGCGAGTAGCGGGATGATCGAGGCCCGCCACGTCTGCAGGAACAGGATCACCACCAGGACGACGAGGGCGACCGCCTCCAGGAGCGTGTGGATGACCGCCTCGATCGAGGCGCGCACGAACTGCGTCGGGTCGTAGACGATCTGGTAGTCGATGCCCTCCGGCATGGTCTTCTTGATCTCGGCCATGGTCCGGCGGACCTCGTCCGAGATCTGGATCGCGTTCGAGCCCGGCGATTGCGAGATCGGGATCGCCACTGCCGACTTGTTGTCGAGGAGCGAGCGCAGGGCGTAGTCGGAGGCGCCGAGTTCGATCCGTGCGAGGTCGCGCAGCCGCGTGATCTCTCCGTCCGCGCCCGTCTTGACGACGATGTCGCCGAACTGCTCCTCGCTGGTCAGGCGGCCCTCCGCGTTGAGGGACAGCTGCAGGTCGAGGCCGGGCACGGCCGGCGACGCGCCGATGACGCCGGCCGCCGCCTCCACGTTCTGCGCCTGGATCTCCCGCACCACGTCGCTCGCGGACAGGCCGTGCTCGGCGACCTTCTGCGGATCGAGCCAGATCCGCATCGCATAGTCGCCGGAGCCGAAGAGCTGCACCTGACCGACGCCGTCGAGACGGGCCAGGCGGTCCTTGATGTTCAGCACCGCGTAGTTGCGCAGATAGGTCATGTCGTAGCGGCCGTTCGGCGACACGAGATGCACCACCATGGTCAGGTCGGGCGACGACTTCACCGTGACGATGCCGAGCTGGCGCACGATCGCCGGCAGGCGCGGCTCGGCCTGCGAGACGCGGTTCTGGACGAGCTGCTGGGCCTTGTCGGGATCGGTGCCGAGCCGGAAGGTGACGGTCAGCGTCATGATGCCGTCCGTCGTGGCTTGGCTCGACATGTAGAGCATGCCCTCGACGCCGTTGATCTGCTCCTCGATCGGCGTCGCGACGGTCTCGACGATGACCTTGGGGTTCGCGCCCGGGAAGGTCGCGCGGACCACCACCGAGGGCGGCACGACGTCCGGGTACTCGGAGATCGGCATCGCGAACAGCGAGAGCAGGCCGCCGCTGAAGATGAGCACCGAGATCACGCCCGCGAAGATCGGGCGGTCGATGAAGAACTTGGAGAAATTCATGCCGCCCTCCGGGGGCGAGAGGAAGTCACGGGCAGGAGCTGCCGCGCACGAGTCGGATCAAGGTGATTCACGGGATCCCCTCTGCCACACGGGAGAGGGGAACGGTGATTGACTGTCGAACTCTTGCTTAGATCCAAGCAGAGATTTCGATGTGTTGGATCTTGCGGACGTCTAGCGAGGCGCGCCGGCCCGCCCTCACCGTTGCGCCAGCTTCCCCGTCCCCGGCTCCTGCATCGGCCGTGCCCCCATCGCGACCGGCGACGGGCTGACGAGGCTGCCCGGGCGCACCCGCTGCAAGCCGTTGACGACGATGCGCTCCCCGCCCGACAGGCCGGAGGTCACCACCCGCAGGCCGTCGACGGCCCGCCCGAGCGTCACGGCGCGGAACTCGGCGCGGCTGTCCGCGCCCACCACGAGGACGAACTTCTTGTCCTGATCGGTACCGACGGCCCGCTCGTCGACGAGCAGGAGCCGCTCCGGGGCCGCCTGCCCGAGCCGCATGCGCGCGAACTGTCCGGGGATGAGGCGCCCGTCGCCATTGGCGAAGGAGGCGCGGACCCGGACCGTGCCGCTGCGCGCATCGACCTTGTTGTCGATGAACTGCAGCCGGCCCTGGGAGCGGACCCCGTCGGCCGTGACCATCTCGACCGGGATGCGATCGAGCTTGCCGCGCCCGCCGGACGGACCGGCGATCGACGCGAGCGCCTTCAGGATCACGGTCTCGTCGGCGTCGAAACTCGCGTAGACGGGGTCGATCGAGACGAGCGTCGTCAGCACGGGCGCGCCCGCCCCGGTGGCTACGAGATTGCCGGGCGTGATCTCGCGACGGCCGACGCGTCCGCCCACGGCGGCCCGGACCTCGGTGTAGCCCAGGTTCAGGCGTGCCGCCGCCAGCGTCGCCTTCGCCGCCTCCAGGCTCGCCTTGGCCTCCTTGAACGCGTTGGCCCGGACGTCGAGGTCGCGTGCCGTGACGATGCGCTGGTCCGACAGCCGCTGCCCGCGTTCGAGATCGCTCGACGTCAGGGCGAGCCGGGCCTCGGCCCCGGCGACCTGCGCCTCCAGGCGCTGGACCTCGGCCGCGTAGGGCGCCGGGTCGATGGTCACCAGGAGGTCGCCGGCCTTGACCAGTTCACCCTCGGTGAAATGCGTGGCCTGGATCGCGCCGCCGACGCGCGCCCGCACGTCGATGCGGTCGACCGCCTCCAGGCGCCCCGAAAATTCGTCCCAGAGCACCACGTCGCGCGGCTCGACGGTGGCCGCCGCCACGGGAACCGCCGGCTCCGCTGGCGCCGTCGCGGCGACGGCCGACGCGCCGGAGAGCATCGTGGTCGAGACGACGTGGTAGGATGCGCCCGCCAGGATCGCGACCGCGAGGCCGGCGCCGATGCGGCGCCGGACCCGGACGCCGGGATGGGAGGTGTCACGCTCAAGAATCACGAACGGCTCCGACATCTGTATAGGTTGCTACACATGTCGGCATGGACGCCGGGCGTCAAGAGACTTATCTACCACTCGATACAAAAGTTGGAGCCAGCGGACAATGGTGATGGGGCGGCCCCGGTCCTTCGATACGGACAAGGCCCTCGACGAGGCGATGGAGGTGTTCTGGCGCCACGGCTACGACGGCGCGAGCCTCGCCATGCTCACGAAGGCGATGGGCATCAAGCCGCCGAGCCTCTACGCGGCCTTCGGCAGCAAGGAGGGCCTGCTCAAGGCCGCGCTCGACCGCTACGCGCAGAAGCGCTCGGCGCACATGCGCTACGTTCTGGCCGGCCCCACCGCCCGCGATGTGGCGGAGCGGTTCCTCAGCAGCATCGCCGAGAGCCACACCGATCCGGCCAATCCCCCCGGCTGCCTGCTGGTCCAGGGCGGGCTCGCCTGCGGGGCCGGGTCGGAGAACATTCCCTTCGAACTGGCGGCGCGCCGCGCCCAGACCGAGACGGAGCTGCGGGAGCGGTTCGTGCAAGCCAAGCAGGACGGGGACTTGGCCGCGGACGCCGATCCGGCGGCGCTGGCCCGCTTCCTCTCGACCGTGGCCTCGGGCATGGGGGTCCTGGCGTCGTCCGGCGCCGATCGCGACGCTCTGCGCGAGGTGGCGCGGGTGTCGCTGAGCGCCTTCACGACCTGCCACGCATCCGTCAGCGGCCGTCCCTACGATGAGCGGCGCGCGCCGGCCCCGATCGTGTCGCCGAGGGAGAGCTCGTAGCAGCCAAGCCCGACGAGCCGCCCTGCCACCGCCGCTCAGGCCTCCGGCGCCACGCTGCCCTCGTGGGGACAGCCGAGCACGCAGGAGACGTAGCCCCGCAGCGCGATATCGGCGGCGCGGGCCGCGTCCGCGACGCCTGCGACCTCGACGCCCTGTCGCGCCGCGCTGCCCGCAGAAGCCCGATCGCCCCGGGCGGCCTCTTCCTGCCCGGTGCGCCCGCCGGACCGCCGATGATGCGCGTTCACATGGCGTCTCTGGGCGACCTGGGTTTCGCCCGGTTCATGCAGGAGGCGGGGCTCGGCTGAAGCGTCGGCGCGACGCCGGCCACCATCGCGTCATCCGCGACGGCACGAGGACTGCTATCCTGCCGGGGCAGGGGGCAGGACGCATCGGCGCCTGGACGGACCGTCGGCAGGTCATCAAGCGAGAGAGGCAGCGTGAGCAACGCGAAGGCATGGTCAGTGCAAGGGTCGGAGCGCCCGCTCGAGAGCCGCTGGATCAGCGTGCGCGCGGACGATTGCGTCACCCCGTCGGGCGCCACGGTGTCGCCGTTCTACGTCCTGGAATCTCCCGACTTCGTCAGCGTGCTCGGTCTCGACACCGAGGACAGGGTTATTCTGGTGCGTCAGTACCGCCATGGTTTCGGGGGCCTGTGCCTCGAACTGCCCGGCGGATTGGTGGATCCGGGCGAGACCGACCTGATCGCGGTGGCAGCCCGGGAGCTGCAGGAGGAGACCGGCTACGCGGGCGGCGACCTCACCCACGTGGCGACGCTGAGCATCGACCCGTCGCGCTATGCCAACCGCCAGCATCTGGTGCTTGCGCGCCATCTCATCGGCGGGCCGCCCAACCCCGACGCGTCGGAGGACATCGAGGTCGTGCGGGTTTCGCGCGAGGAGGCGCGAGACCTTGCCCTCTCCGGCGGCATCGCGAATGCCGCCCATGTCGGGCTGCTGCTGATCGGCCTGTCCCGGGTGTCCTGACCCTATCGTCCGCGGACGCGCTTGGTCAGGGTTGGGTGCCCTTCTGAACGAACGGGTCGTCCGCGCCCGCCGCGCCGCGCGGTCCCGCCTCGGCCTGGCTGCCGCGATCCCGCTCGTGACCCGGGGCGCTCCCGATCGGGACCGTCCCGTCCTGACGGCGGTCGCTGCCGTCCACGCGCACCGTGTTGCTGGCCATCCCGTGCTCGATGTCGGCGCCCTGGGTCGCCATGCTGCGCTCCAGCCCCGGCTGGCTCACCGCTCCGCCCTTCGCTCCGCCGAGATAGCCCGAGCGCTCGGTCTCGCGCGCGGGCGGCGCAGGAGCCGGCGGCCTTGCCGGAACGACCGACCATGCGTCCTCCGGGACGCGCCGGAGAATGTAGAACGCGAGGAGCCCGGGCAGCCCGCAGGCAAGAATCAGGAAAAGAATGAAGCCCATCGCCGCCACTCCTGATCGGTACGTCCCCACCTCGACGACAAACGATCGAGAGCGAAAACCCGTTCCGAACGTTCAAGCGAGACGAGATGACCAGCAAGGCTGCGAGTGTAGCAATGAAGCCGTAGCGCCAATACGCGCGATGAGCGCGCCGGATCGCGGCCGGAGGCGCCTGCTGCCGGCCGTCCCGGAACCGCAGCCTATCTCCGGCCCCGGCCGGCATTCCGATGACCCGCGTCGGAGGCTAAGCAGGAGCGGGACACGAGGGGGATTCGAGCGATGGCGGCCGTCCGGACGGTAGCGGAGCTGGAGCGCATCTACGGCGCATTCGGAGCGGTGGGCGAGGCCTCGACCGCGAAGGTCGCCGACCACATCACGCCGCACTACCGGCGCTTCATCGAGGCCGCGCCGTTCCTGGCCCTGGCCACGTCCGGACCCGAAGGCCTGGATTGCTCGCCGCGCGGCGACGTCCCGGGCTTAGTGCGCATCGCCGATCCCCGGACCCTGCTGCTGCCCGACCGGCGCGGCAACAACCGGATCGACAGCCTGCGCAACGTCGTGCGGGATCCGCGCGTCGGGCTGATGTTCCTCATCCCGGGGATCGGCAACGCCATGCGGGTGAACGGCCGGGCGGTCATCGAGGACGATCCGGCGCTGTGCGACAGCTTCGCGGTGGAGGGCAAGGCGCCGCGCACCGTGATGGTGATCGCGGTCGCGGAGGTCTACTTCCAGTGTGCCCGTGCGCTGATTCGCTCCGGCCTGTGGCAATCCGACCGTCACGTCGACCCCAAGACCTTGCCGACCCCCGGGCTGATCCTGGCCGAGATGAGCCGCGGTCGCGTCGGCGGAGAGGCTTACGACAGCGCCTGGGCCGACCGCGCGCGACAGACGATGTGGTGACGGCGAACCGGCAACGCTCCATCCAGCGGTCGGTGCACGCGCCGCCGTGCCGTTCCGCCTCGCATCCTGGCATGATCGGCGCCGGCCCTTAGATCCGGAGGGCAGATGATGGATCGGAGACGCCGATGTTCGTCGAGGGCGGCTGGAAACCAGCCTGGGAGCCACCACCCCGCGAGCCCCGGCTGACGAAGGGCCAGGAGCGGGTGATCCTGTGGCTCATCGTCGTGAACGTGCTGCTCCTGTTCGTCGCGCCGATCGGCGGCGCGACCATCATCCACGCCGTCCTGGCGATGCTGGGGCGCGGCTAGGATCCGGAGCCGATCCGCCGGTGGCATCGCTGCAACGAATCGCATCCACCGCGACGACGGTTCGGAGAGGATGCGGCGACGCGGCCGGGCGCCAGGACCGGCGGCGGTTGCCGGCCGGGGAGATCGGCCGCACTCTGATCGACCCGGCCGCCTGTGCGGGCGGCGGCCCGCGGGCCGGACGGGGCGTTGCGCGCCCCGACGGTCCGAGCCGGGCGACTCCCCAGCGCGGCCGGTGGGCAAAGCCATGAGAGACACTCCCTCGGCGGAGGTGCGGGGCGCCCGGGCCGCGCAGCCGCCGGCCGACCCGTTTCGTCTCGGCTCCGACGCGGTGCTGGCCGCCCTGCACGTCGAGGCGGGAGCGGGGTTGAGCGCGCGCGCTGCTGAGGCCCGCCTGCAGCGATGGGGCCGGAACGAACTGCGTGCCGCCGAGCCCGTGCCGGCGTGGCGCAAGGTCCTCGCGCAGTTCACCGACATCCTCGTCGTCCTGCTCCTCGTGGCAGCCGCCGTCTCGGCCGGGCTGTGGCTCTACGAGCGGGAGGCCGGCCTTCCCTACGAGGCGTTGGCGATCCTCGCCATCGTGATCCTCAACGCCGCGATGGGCTACGTTCAGGAGGCCCGCGCCGACAGGGCCGTCGCGGCCCTGCGCCGGATGTCGGCCGCACAGGCGCGGGTCGTGCGCGACGGGACCGTCCAGGCGATTCCGGCGGCGGACCTCGTGCCGGGCGATATCATCCGCCTGGAGGAGGGCGATACGATCCCGGCCGATGCACGGCTGATCGAGACGAGCCTGCTGCAGACGATGGAAGCCGCCCTGACGGGCGAGAGCCTGCCGGTGTTGAAGGACGTCGCGCCTGTCGGCGGCGCGGCGGAACTCGGCAACCGCAGCAACATGGTGTTCACCGGCACGGCGGTGGCGAGCGGCCGCGGCGTGGCGGTCGTGACCGCGACAGGGATGCGGACCGAACTCGGACGCATCGCCGGGATCCTGCGGGAGACGCCGGACGAGAGCACGCCGCTGCAGGTCGAACTCGATCGCGTCGGCAGGCGCCTCGGGCTCGTGGTCGCCGGCATCGCCGTCGTGCTGATCGCCACCATCGTGGCGGTCGAGCCCGTCCGCGACGTCCATGCCTTCCTGGGCGTGCTCATCCTGGGCGTGGCCCTGGCGGTGGCGGCGGTGCCCGAAGGCCTGCCGGCCATCGTCACCGCGGCGCTCTCGCTCGGCGTCCAGCGCATGGCCCGGCGCAAGGCGATCGTGCGCCATCTCGCGGCGGTGGAGACCCTCGGCTCGGCCGACGTGATAGCCTCCGACAAGACCGGCACGCTGACCTGCAACGAGATGACCGTGCGCGTCGTCGCGACGGCGAGCGGGCGCACGGAGCTGGGCGGCAGCGGCTACGCTCCGGTCGGGCCGCTCTCCCACGCCGGCGCTCCGCTGGCTGAGGCCCTGCAAGCCGAGGTGCGGCAGGCGCTCCTCGCCGGCGAGCTGGCCAACAACGCCGTCCTGCAGGAGCGCGACGGGCGCTGGGTCGTCGAGGGCGACCCGACCGAAGGGGCGCTCATCACTGCGGCGCGCAAGGCGGGATTGGAGGCCGGGCCGGTCGCGCAGCGCTTCGTGCGCCTCGCCGAGATCCCGTTCTCGTCCGAGCGCAGGCTGATGAGCACGGTGCACGGCGAGGCCGATCCCGACGCGCCGCTCCTCGTCGCCGCGAAGGGCGCCCCGGACGTGGTGCTCGCCCGCTGCGCGCAGGAATTCGTCGGCGGGCTTTGCCGCGCGCTGACGCCCGAGCGGCGCAGCGCGATCACGGCCGTGACCGAAGCCCTGGCGGGGGAGGGGCTGCGCAGCCTCGGGGTGGCCTTCCGGCCGCTCGCCCGATCCAGCCTCGGCGGCGCAAGGCCGGACGGGTCCGTCGAGCAGGATCTCGTCTTCCTCGGCCTGATCGGCATGACCGACCCGCCGCGCGCCGAGGCGCGCGAGGCGGTCGCACAGGCGCGGGCGGCGGGCATCCGCCCGATCATGATCACGGGCGACCATCCGGGCACCGCCGCGGCGATCGCCGCCGAACTCGGCATCGCCACCGAGGCCCGCGCGCTCACGGGGGCGGAGCTCGACACGCTGTCCCGGGAGGCGCTCGAGGAGACCGTGCGCACCGTCTCGGTCTACGCTCGCGTCGCGCCCGAGCACAAGCTGCGGATCGTCCAGGCGCTCCAGCGCAACGGCCTGACCGTGGCCATGACGGGCGACGGCGTGAACGATGCGCCCGCCCTGAAGGCGGCCGATATCGGCGTCGCCATGGGCCTGACCGGGACGGATGTGTCGCGGGAGGCGGCCGACATCGTGCTCGCCGACGACAACTTCGCTACCATCGTGGCGGCGGTCGAGGAGGGGCGGGCGATCTTCGCGAACATCCGCAAGTTCCTCTACTACCTCCTCTCCTCGAACATCGGCGAAGTCGCCACCATGGTTCTCGGGGTGCTGCTGGCCGGAGCGCTCGGGTTGACCGCCTCGGGCAGCGGCGAGGTCGTGCTGCCGCTGCAGGCGACGCAGATCCTCTGGATCAATTTCGTCACAGACGGCGCGCCGGCCCTGGCGCTCGGGATCGATCCGGCCGATCCCGCGGTGATGCGGCACCCGCCGCGGCCGCGCCGCGAAGGCGTGCTGACGCGCCGGATGTGGGAGGGCATCGCCTTCGTGGGCCTCGTGACCGCCTGCGGCAGCCTGTTCGTGCTCGATGCCTGCCTGCCCGGCGGCTTCATCGCCGGGGAGGGCACGCTGCCCTATGCGCAGACGATGACCTTTACGACCCTCGTCCTGTTCCAGCTCTTCAACGTGTTCAATGTCCGCTCCGACGACCGAAGCGCGGTCGAGGGTCTGTTTGGCAACCCCTGGCTCTGGGCCGCGATCGTCCTGTCGCTGCTGCTGCAGGCCGCCGTGGTCCATCTCCCCGTCCTGCAGCGGGCCTTCTCCACCGTGAGCCTGAGCGCGGGCGACTGGGCCTTCTGCACGGCCGTCGCCAGCTCCGTGCTCGTCCTCGGCGAAGTCAGAAAGTGGCTGATCCGTGCATCGCGAGGGGCGAGGCTGACGTAACGGGCCACAGGAACCGCGTGCCCGCGATCAATCCCCGAAGATCACCCGGCGGAAGCGCGCGAGCGCGACGGCGAAGTAGACGCTGCCCAGCGCCGCGAGGGCGAGCAGTTGCGGCCAGACGATGGGCAGCCCCGCACCGCGGTAGAGCACGGCCTGCGCGAGGGCGACGAAGTGCGGCGTCGGGCTGACGATCTGCACCACGACCTGCAGCCAGGCCGGCATGCTCTCCATCGGCGTGCTACTGCCGGAGAGGAGCTGCATCAGCAGCAGCACCGGGATCACCAGCAGGCCGAACTGCCCCATCGAGGTGGCGATGGTGCCGAGCAGGATGCCGAGGGCCGCGACCGCCAGGGCGTAGAGACCCGCCCCGAACAGGAACAGGGCGATCGAGCCGGCGATCGGCACCGCGAGCAGCCACTCGACGACGAGGACCAGCGAGAATCCGGCCCCCACCAGGATCACGAGCCCGTTGGCGATGACCTTGGCGAGCATGATCTCGACGGGCACCAGCGGCATCACCAGCAGGTGCTCCACCGTGCCCTGCTCGCGTTCGCGGATCAGCGCGGCCCCGGTGAGGATCACCGTGAGGAGCGTGATGTTGTTGATCACCTGCATCACGGAGGTGAACCAGCTCGTTTGCAGGTTCGGGTTGAACTTGGCGCGGGTCACCACCTGCACCGGGGCCGCGTCGGTGAGATCGCTGCGCGCGGCGAAGCGCGCGACCTCCTGGGCGATGATGGTCTGGATGTAGACCGAGCCGTTGCCGGCCTGGGTCATGGCCGTGGCGTCCACGTCGAGCTGCACCGAGGTCGGCCGGCCCGACAGCACGTCCCTCTGCAGGCGCGGGGGCAGGTCGACCACGAAGACGAGCCGGCCGGTATCCATGGCGGGATCGACCTCGGCGGGCGCGAGGGGCACGACCTCCTTGACCAGCGGCGGGTTGAAGGCGCTGACGATCTGCCGCGAGAGGTCGGAGCGGTCCTCGTCCACCACGCCGATGGTCAGGTTGCGCACCTCGGTCGAGGCGCCGGAGGCGACCGTATAGACGGCGATCGTGAAGGCGTAGACGAGCAGGCACAGCATGACCGGGTCCGCCCGGATGCTGCGCAGTTCCTTGACGATGAGGCGACGGACGTTCGCCGCGTGCGCCCGGATTCCGCGCGGCGCGGGCGCGGTCGATCGGGCCCGGGCGGCATCCGTCACCTCACGCCTCCTGCTTGCGCAGGAGCGCTTGCGACAGGACCAGGAACAGGAGCGCGAAACCCGCCAGTACCGCGATGTTGAGCCCCAGTGTCATGAAGGGCAGGCCCTTGGTGAAGGTGCCGGCCGTGACCGGCTGGTACCAGGCCGGCGGCAGCGAGAGCCCGATCAGCCGTGCGCTGCCCGAGAGTGAGGAGACCGGCACCAGCAGCCCGGAAAAATTGACGGCCGGGACGATCGACAGGAGCGCGGTGGCGAACACCGCCGCCACCTGGCTCTTCATGAAGGTCGAGATGAACTGGCCGAATCCGGTGGTGGCCGCGACGTAGAACAGCGTGCCGAGGACGAGGGCCGTCATCGAGCCCTTCACGGGGACGTCGAACACGACGAGCGCGACCAGCACGAGCAGCGCGAAGCTGATCATGGCGATCAGGATGTAGGGCAGCTGCTTGCCGACCAGGAACTCGAACTTGGTGACCGGCGTCGAGCGGAAGTTGGCGATCGATCCGGTCTCCTTCTCGCGCACCACCGCGATGGCCGACATGATGGCGGGGATCAGGATCAGCAACAGCATCATGACGCTCGGCACCATGGCGTTGACGCTGCGAAAGGCCTGGTTGTAGCGGAAGCGCGTCTCCACGCTCACGCTCCGGCCGGACGAGGCGGCGCCCGTGCGCGCGATGGCGAGCTGCTCGGCATACTGGGACGCCAGGCCGGTGACGTAGCCCCGGCTGGTCTCGGCCCGGAACGGCATCGCGCCGTCGAGCCAGACGGCGACCTCCGGACCCCGGCCGGCCAGGAGATCGCGGCCGAAGCGGGGAGGAATCTCCAGGGCGATCTGCACGCTGCCGCTGCGGAGGCGCTGATCGAGGTCCGGCGCGGAGCGGATGGGGGGCTCCTCGCTGAAATACCGCGAACTCGTGAAGGCCTCGACGAGCTGCCGGCTCTCCGGGGTGTTGTCCTGGTCGAAGGCCGAGAAGCGCAGGTTCTCGACGTCGAACGAGATGCCGTAGCCGAAAGCGATCATCAGCAGGATGGGACCGATGAACGCGAAGGCGATGC
>NZ_BPQQ01000068.1 GCF_022179325.1 Methylobacterium isbiliense
GACACGAAAAAGGGGCGCCGCGATGCGGCGCCCCTTTTTCGTGTCTCGTCATGTGGCGGCGGGTGAAGCCCGCCGAGCCTCAGTAGGTGGTGGTGCGGCGGCTCTGAATGAAGCCCCAGATCGCCAGGACGATCACCGCGCCGACCACCGAGGCGATCAGGCCGGCGCCCTGGTTCGGGCCGTACCAGCCTACGGCCTGACCCAGAAAGGTGGCGACGAAGGCGCCCACGATGCCCAGGATCGTGGTGAGGATGAACCCGCTCGGCTCGTTGCGGCCGGGCATGATGAACTTCGCGATGACGCCGGCGATGAAGCCGATGATGATGGTCCAGAGGATCGACATGGGGGTTTCGCCTTTCGGCCTCGCTTGAGATTCCTGCGCCAACGCGCGGGAGGCCGGAGGGTTGCGCCCTGCGAGCTTGTCCGTGCGCCGAGGGCCGCGGGACGGCTCCCCCGCGGGGCTTTACGCGCCCGGCCCGGTGACGGCACAAGGCCAGTGGCGGAGGCCTCGACGCCCCGCAACCCGGAGCAGGACGACAGCATGAGCATCCAACGGATCGAGACCGGCACGCGCATGAGCCAGGCCGTGGTGCACAACGGCACGGTCTACCTCGCCGGGCAGGTCGCCGAGGGCGACGGCGTCGCGGCCCAGACGCAGGCGATCCTCGCCCAGATCGAGGCCCTGCTCGGGCAGGTGGGCTCCTCCAAGGAGCGGATCCTCGCGGCCACCATCTACCTCGCCGACATGGGGGGCTTTGCCGACATGAACCGGGTCTGGGACGCCTGGGTGGCGCCCGGCCACGCGCCCGCCCGCGCCACCGTCGAGGCGAAGCTCGCCGGTCCCCAGTACGTGGTCGAGATCTCCGTGACCGCGGCGGCGGGGGCCTGAGATGGGACGACCCCTCCTGCGCCGCCTGCTCGCCGCGGCCTGCCTCGCCCTCGCCTGGCCGGCGGGCGCGCAGGAGCGGGTCGTCAACGTCTACAACTGGTCGGACTATATCGACCCCAAGATGCTCGACGCCTTCACGCGCGAGACCGGCATCAAGGTCGTGTACGACACCTACGACACGAACGAGATCGTCGAGACGAAGCTGCTCGCGGGCCGCTCGGGCTACGATCTCGTGGTGCCCTCGGGGCCGTTCCTGCAGCGCCTGATCAAGGCCGGCGTGTTCCAGCCCCTCGACAAGGGCAAGCTGC
Organism: Methylobacterium isbiliense; assembly: GCF_022179325.1. Taxonomy (GTDB): domain Bacteria; phylum Pseudomonadota; class Alphaproteobacteria; order Rhizobiales; family Beijerinckiaceae; genus Methylobacterium; species Methylobacterium isbiliense. Next base: position 1,198 of record NZ_BPQQ01000068.1, read on the forward strand.
CCAATCTGAAGAATGCGTGGCCCGAGGTGACCGGGCGGCTGGGCGTCTACGACCCCGGCAACGCCTACGCGGTCAACTACATGTGGGGCACGACCGGGATCGGCGTGAACACCGCGCTGGTGCGCGAGCGGCTGGGGCCGAACCAGCCGCTCAACACCTGGGACGTGGTGCTGCGGCCCGACCTCGTCGCCAAGCTCAAGGATTGCGGCGTCACCCTGCTGGACGCCCCCGAGGACATCTTCCCGAACGTGCTGGCGGCTTTGGGCCTCAAGCCCGATTCGAAGCGCGTGGACGACCTCAACCAAGCCGGCGAGGCGCTGTTCCGCATCCGCGGCGCGGTGCAGAAATTCCACTCCTCCGAGTACATCAATCAGCTCGCCAACGGCGATGTCTGCCTCTCGGTCGGCTATTCGGGCGACGTGCTCCAGGCCCGCAAGCGCGCCCAGGAGGCCAAGAACGACATCGACATCGCCTATTACATCCCGCAGCAGGGGGCGCTGATGTGGTTCGATTCCTTCGCCATCCCGAAGGACGCGCCGCATCCGGCCGAGGCGCACGCCTTCATCGACTTCATGCTGCGGCCCGAGGTGGCGGCGGCCAACACCAACTTCGTCTCCTACGCGAGCGGCAACCTCGCGGCCAAGCCCCTGGTGAAGCCCGAGATCCTGTCGAATCCCGGCATCTATCCGGACGATGCGACCTTCCGGCGGCTGTTCACCAACACCGCCTACGACGACCGCACCCAGCGCACCGTCACGCGCCTCTGGACCCGCGTGCGCACCGGCCGCTGAGCGGGAGGCGGACCGGCGCCCCGCCGCTCCTCCCGGGGCCGGCATCGCGCCTCGGCAGCGTGGCCCGGGCCGAATCGCATGAGCAAGTCCGCGCAGTATCCTGGTCCTGCATCCCATCCGCTGGCGAACCGGGGCCGTCTTCGCCGGGTGATGCCGGGCCGCGACCTCGCCCAAAAAGGACAATGCAGCCGTCTGCGGGCCTGTGCTAGCCATGGCCGCAGGATCCGGGCGGCGTGACGGTCATGGCGTATCCGTGTGAACCCGTGCTGATGCTGCTGCGGACCGCCGACGAGGCGGTGCCGCGCCTCGCCGGCCTGCTCAAGGCGAAGGGCTACGGGGTGCTGAGCGTGATCGGCACCGGGATGAGCCCGATCCTCACCATGCCGGGCATCGGTCTGCCGGTCCTCGATCTCGCGCTGGTCAGCGGGGCGCTGCGCCGCTCGCCCGCCCTGCCGGGCATCGCCGCGCGGCTGCGCGGCGCGTGGCCCGGCCTGCCGATCGTGGCGCTTCCCGACGGGCCGCTCACCGTGCGCGAGGCCGCCAGCCCCTACCAGGGCTGCCCCGACCTCGCGGCCGGGGCGAGCCTCGACGACCTCTGCGCGCATCTCGACGCGGTCATGCTGGAGGCGGCCGAGCGCCGCTCCGCGCTGGTGCGCCACACCATCCGGCGCGCGTGCGGCCCGCCCCGCCACGCGGCGTTCTGACGAGGGCGGCCAGGGAGGAGCGGCGCCCCGTGCCGGGTGCTATGGAGGCCGCGGGGACGCGCGAGGCGGGAGGAGCGGGCCGTGAACGTGCTGGTCGTGGACGATCACCCGATCGTGCTGCAGGGATGCCGCCGCGTGCTGGAGGATGCCGGCGTCGAGGCCGTGCACGAGGCCACGGGCGTCGTGGCGGGCTACCGCAGCTTCCGCCGCCACCGCCCGGCCGTCGTGGTCGCCGACCTGACCTTCCAGGGCAACACCCTGAGCGGCCTGGAGCTGATCCGCCGCATCCGGGCCGTCTCGCCGGAGACCCGCATCCTCGTCTTCAGCATGCACGACGACCCGGTGATCGTCGCCCGGGCGCTGGAGAGCGGCGCGACGGGCTATGTCCTCAAGGACACCGCCTCGGGCGACCTGTACCACGCCTTCGAGCGGGTGCAGGCCGGCGAATCCTACCTCGATCCCGCCCTCGCCGCCGAGGTGGCGCTGCTGCGCGCCGCCGCGCGGCCCGACCCCCTCGCGGCGCTGACCACGCGCGAGCGCCAGATCCTGGCCCTCCTCGGCGCGGGGCGCTCGCACGGCGCCATCGCCGAGGACCTGGCGGTGAGCTACAAGACCGTGGCCAATGCCTGCTCCCAGATGCGCCACAAGCTCGGCGCCCGCAGCCTCGCCGATCTGATCCGAATCGGCGTCCGGGAGAGCGAGCGGGCGCGCTGAGGCCCGTCCCGCACGGCTCATCTCGCAACTGCGAAATGTCAGTCGTGAGAAGATGAGCCTCTCGTTTGAGAAGTCGAGAGCGCCCGTTTGTACCTAGATTAGTCCACATCAGCGCCAGTCACATTCCTGCCCCTTTCGGCCCTATGTTGCGCGGCCTCAACGAAGCAAAACGGGAATGCGATATGGTTTCGAAGGCCAAGCTGGCGATCATCTGTGCGGCGGCGTTCTGCGGCGTCGGTGCAACCCTACAAGCCAGCACGCCGAGCCTCGCCCAGTCCGGTGGCGCCTCCTGGTACGGACCGGGATTCCAGGGCCGCCGCACCGCCAACGGCGAGCGTTTCAACACCCATGCCCTCACGGCCGCCCACCGCAGCCTGCCGTTCGGCAGCCGGGTGCGGGTCACCAACACCAGCAACGGCCGCTCCGTGGTGGTGCGGATCAACGACCGGGGTCCCTTCGTCGGCGGACGGGTGATCGATCTGAGCAAAGCCTCCGCCCGCGCCATCGGCATCAGCGGCGTCGCCAAGGTCCGCCTGAGCCGGCTCTGAGCCGCCTCGACCCGCGCCCGGCGCGGCCGCTGGTGCGTCGGGCCCCGTCCGGGTTCGATGATCGCGGCCCTCGTCTTCGTCCGGTCACGGTCTTCCTCCCGCCCGCACACGCCTCGACGGGTCCTCGTCCCGTCCCGACGCAGGTATCGACGCGCGTCCGGGCCGGATGCGGGCGGGATCGACTGGACGGAGCCGGCCGATGCTCCGGCGCGCACCAGGGTCACACGACGGCGCGGTGTTCGGAAGAAGACCGGTCGGGCCGCCCGCATCTTGCGCGGGTGATCCGCGCCTGAACTGCCCTTCCGCCAAGATGTTAAGAAAAGGTCAAGTTTCGGCGCGGTCAGCGGAACCGTTCGGCGCGGTCGAGGTTGGAGGCAAGACGCCCCCGCGTCCATCAGCGCCACCGGAGGAGGTTCCATGCCGCAGAACCCTAAGGGCCCGGCGTCGCGCCGTCGCGACATGGTCCTGGCCCTCGCCTCCGGCATGATCCTGGTCTCGACCGCCGTCGCCGTGCAGGCCGCCGATGACGGCTTCGCGGGCTTGTTCCGCAACCTGTTCTCGGCGCCCGCCCCGATTCAGGCGGCCCCGACGGCCGCGCCGCTGCCCGATGCGTATGGCCGGCCGATGCGGCGCCTGCGGCGCGAGCGGAGCCAGGCCCGCGCGGCCCTGCGCGCCCGCGCCCGCTACGTCGCCCTGCCCAAGCCCGAGGCGGCCGAGACGAAGCCCGTGAAGGTCGAGCGCCCGAGCGGGCCGTTCGATCCCCGCACGGCGCTCCTGCGCGACCCGACGCTCCGGCCCGGCGACATCGTCATCCTCCCGGAGGGGCCGCGCGTGTTCAAGGGCGAATCCGGCGCCGCCAAGCACCGGATGAGCGACTTCGAGGACGTGAGCCGCTCGCGCACCGTGTCGACCAAGACCCGCCGCGACCTCATGGCCATGACCGCCCCGGCGGGCGCCCTGCCGGCCGACGAGGCGCGCCGGGTCATGGCCCGGCTCCGGCGCGGCACGCAGGCCGCCGGGTCCGGCGAGGCCCGCACCGAGACCGCCATGCGGGTGATCTATCCGGCCCGTTGAGGCGGCGCGTCGGCGCCCGCCGGGTGCGGCATCACGGCTTTGGGGATGGCGGGGATGTCCGGCTGCGGGTTGCGCCGGGCCGCCCGGGCCTTGCTAGGGTGCAGCGTCCGGCCTCCCCCCGCGGCCGCTCCAGCCAAGGCGCCCCGATGCGACACCTGCTGCCGGCCCTCGCCGTCGCGATGCTCCTGGCCGCTCCCCCCGCCTCCGCGGTCGAGGGCGGCCAGCTCGTCGCCCAGTGCAAGAGCCTCCTGCGCAGCGCCAAGGCCCGCGGCAAGGCCCTCGAATTCCGCCAGGAGCCGGACACGGTCGGCTGCTTCGCCTTCATGAGCGCGGTGCAGGATCTCGCGGCGGTCGCCGACCGCGAGGGCGAGCCGCCGCTGCTCGGCGCCTGCCTGCCGCCGGAGGGCACGCTCCTGCAGCTGATCCAGGCGGTGGTGGCCTATGGCGGGACCCACCCGGCCGCGCTGCGCGAGAGCGCGGGCGTGCTCGCCCTTCTGGCCCTGCGCGACGCCTATCCGTGCTCCAAGAAATCCTGACGGACCGGCCTCTTATCGCGCGTGGGGGCGGAATGTTCCGGGCCGATATTTCATCCGGCCGCGCTTGCCCGCGCCGCCTCCCCCTCTCATCTCTCCCTCCCCGGCGGGGGCCTGTCGCCCCCGCCCACCGCGATCGGAGGATGCGCATGGCCAAGGCCGACAGGCACCACATGGGTCCCGGCTCCCAGGGCAAGGGATCGGGCACCGGCGCGATGACCGAATTGCCGGAGGGTATCCTCGAAGAGAACATGGTGCTGTCGAACCGCGACAAGTCCCGCCACAGCGACCAGCGCGGCCTCGACGGCAAGCACGTCCAGACCGAGCAGTACCAGGACCACGCCGGCAACCGGCGCGACTTCGACGAGAGCGGCGCCCCCCGGGCCGGGACCGCGACCGGCGGCGACAACACCAGCGGCGCGCAGGCGCCGATGACCACCACCTCGGGCGACGACAGCAGCCTCGCGAGCCAGCACCGGCGCTGACGGAGGACGGTCTCCGCCCGGCGCGGCGCGTCATGCGCCGGGCGGATGCCCGCCGCCCGTCCGTCGCCCTGGTCCGGCGGCGCGCCCTCGGGCAGAACACGAGCCCCGCGCCGGACGGCGCGGGCACGTCTTCCCGAGGGAGGGGCGGCCGGTGGGATTGTTCTACGCGCTCGGCGCCTACCTGAGCTGGGGCCTGGTGGTCCCGGTGCACTTCCGCCTGCTCGACGGCGTCCCCGCCTGGGTGATCCTCGGGCACCGCATCCTGTGGTCGAGCGTGTTTGTGGTGCTGCTCCTCGCGGCCCTGCGCCGGGTGCGGCTGGTGCCGCAGCGCCGCCACGCCCTGCTGATCGTCTCCGCCCTGCTGATCGGCGCGAACTGGTCGCTCTACCTGTGGGCGGTGCAGAACGGCCGGATGCTCGACGCGAGCCTCGGCTACTTCATCAATCCGCTCGTGGCGGTGGCGCTCGGCGCGGTGGTGCTCGGCGAGCGGCTGCGCCCGCTCCAGGGGGCGGCGGTGGGGATCGCGGCCCTCGGGGTCGCGGTGGCGGTGGCCACCGCCGGCACCCTGCCCTGGGTGGCGCTCGCGCTCGCCGTCTCCTTCGCGCTCTACGCGCTGATCCGCAAGCTGGTGCCGATCGACCCGATCCTCGGCTTCTGCGCCGAGACCTTCCTGCTGCTGCCTCTGGCCCTCGGCTATCTCGCGTGGCTCGCCCCGGCGAGCGCTTCCGTCTCCGCCCTCGACGGGCGCACCCTGGGGCTGCTCCTCCTTACGGGCCTCAGCACCTCGGTGCCGCTGATCTGGTTCGCCGCCGCCGCCGGCCGGCTCAAGCTCGCGACCCTCGGGCTGCTGCAGTACATCGCCCCGTCCTGCCTGCTGGTGCTGAGCGTGCTGGTCTATGGCGAGACGCTGGAGACCTCGCGCGCCATCGTGCTCGCGCTCACCCTGGTGGCGCTGGTGCTCTACGCCGTCGATGCCGTGCGGCTCTCTCGCGCGGACGCGGCCGCGCGGCCGCAGGTCCCCCTGACGCCCGATCCGCAGCGCTGCCCGGGCTGAGCCGCCCGGAGGACGACCCGGGCGGCTACCGCCGCGATCGCTTCACGCGCTTGGCCCGGCGCCCCTGGGGCGCCTGGGCGCGCTGCATGCAGGCGGTGTAGATCTGGCGGCCGACGGCGTAGGGGCCGAGCCCCTGCGGGTCCGGCGTCGAGAACACCCGCGCCCGCGCCTCGTTGCGGCAGGCCGCATCCTGCGGGCTCTGAATCGGCTGCGCCTCACCCGTCCCCGCCCCGAGCACCGTCAGCCCGAGCACGAGCCATCCCGTCGCAAAACCCCGCACGCCGTCCCTCCCCCCAAGAGCCCGATCCCGCGCCTGGGCCGAAGGCCCGGTCCAAGCGCTTGGATCGGCGTCCAATTTCGGGCGCGGCCCGGCCCCGATCAAGCCCGGCCCGCCGCTTATCCCGTTAGCTCAGCATCTGCAGGTCGCCGTCCACCGCCAGCGCCTGGCCCGAGATGGTGCGCCCCCGCGGCGAGGCCAGGAAGAGGATTTGGTCGGCGATCTGGCGGGCCGTCACGTAGTCCTTGATCGAGGCCGCCGCGAAGGCCTCCGCCTCCACCTCCGCGTAGCTCATGCCCCGCTGTTGCGCGCGCGCCTCCAGCACGCGGCGCTGGCGGTCGCCCGCGACGATGCCGGGCAGGATCGCGTTGACCCGGATGCCGTCCGGCCCGAGTTCCCGCGACAGGGACTTGGTGAAGCCGATCACGCCCCATTTCGCCGCGGCGTAGGGCGAGCGCAGGGGAAAGCCGAAGCGGCCCGCCACCGAGGACAGGTTGGCGATCGACGGATTGCCGCTCTGGCGCAGCAGCGGCACCGCGAGGCGCACGCAGTTGAACTGCCCGGTGAGGCAGACGGCGAGGCAGCGGTCCCAATCCTCCGGGCCGATCGCCTCCACGCGCCCCGTCGGACCGGCGATGCCGGCATTGTTGACGAGGACGTCGAGCCCGCCGAGGGATCCCTGCGTCTCGGCGAAGAGCCGCTCCACGTCCTCGCGCGAGGCGACGTCGGCCCGCGTGCCGGTGATCCCCTCCGGCAGGGCGGCCAGGGCCGCCGCGTCGACGTCGCAGACGTGGACCCGCGCGCCCTCCTCCGCGAAGGCGCGGGCGATCTCGATCCCGATCCCCGCCGCGCCCGCCGTCACCAGGACCTTCAGGCCCGTCAATCCCATCTCCATGCGATCTCTCCCTGTCGGGGCGCCCGTCAGGAGGCCAAGCGCCCGCTTCCCGCGATGAAGGCCGCCGCCTCCTCGATATCCGCCACCAGGGCCGCGCGCGCGCCCGGCCCGTCCCGCCCCCGGATCGCCGCCAGCAGCCGGCCGTGATGGCGCTCCGCCGCCCCCTCCGCGAGGCGGGTCCCCGACACGCGCATGTCGAGGTTGAGCACCGGGCCGACGCGCAGCCACAGCCCCTCGATGATCGCGGTCAGCGTCGGCAGCCCCGCGGCCGCGTAGACGGCGAAATGCAGGTCCTTGTTCGCCCGCACCGCCCGCTCGAAGTTCGGCGCGGCCGCGCGGGCCTCGCGCCGGAAGAGGTCGTCCTGCGCGGCGATGACCGCGAGATCCGCCTCGCTGCGCGCCCGCGCCGCCTCCTCGGCGGCGAAGCCCTCGATGGCGAGACGCACCCGCGTCAGTTCCCGGAACTGGGCCGCATCCATCAGCGGCACCCGCACCGAGCGGTTCGGCAGCACGGTGAGCGCCTGGTCGGCGGCGAGCCGCGAGACCGCCTCGCGCACCGGCATCATCGAGGTGCCGAGCTGGTCGGCGACGCGGCGCAGGGACAGGCGCTCCCCGGGCGCGAGTTCCCCGGCGATGAGGAGCCCGCGCAGCTCCGCGTAGACGCGGGCGCCGAGGGTCACGCGCTCGACCCGCCCGATCCTGCCGATGGCGTCGTCCACCTTCGCGTTCCGCCCGTTCTGGAGCCCGCCGCGCCCCCGGGGCTCGACAGACGACCGATTTGCTGTCATCCTACGTGTGATCACAGATCACGGCAAGCCAAGCGACCGTGACGGATTGTTCGGGCAGGGAACGCACCATGACGCAGGGGATGAATCCGACGCGCCGCCGCCTGATGCAGGGAGGGCTCGCCGCCGGCGCCGCCCTGGCGATGCCCGCCCTGGTGCGGGCGCAGGGTGAGGCCATCCGCATCGGGCACCTGACGCCGCGCACCGGCTTCCTCGGCCCGCTCGGCGAGTACGCCGTGGCGGCGGCCCAGCTCGCCGCCGAGGAGATCAACGCCGCGGGCGGCATCAACGGCCGACGGCTCGAACTCCTCACCGAGGATTCGGTCAACCCGCAGACCGCGTCGAGCAAGGCCGAGCGCTACATCGAGCGCGACAAGGTCGCGGCCGTGGTGGGCGAGATCTCGTCCGCCTCCGCGCTCGCCATCGGGCAGGTGGCCCAGCGCGGGCGCACGCCCTTCTTCAACACCGGGGCGAATTCCGACGCGCTGCGCGGGCAGGATTGCAAGCGCTTCATGTTCCACATCGAGGGCGCGAACTCGATGTACGTGAAGGCGGTCGGCCGCTCGCTGGTCCAGGACGGGCTGGTGAAGGGCAGGAAGTGGTACTCGCTCACCGCCGACTACGCCTTCGGCCACGATCTCCTGCGCGTCGCCAAGGTGTTCATGCAGGGCAACGGCGGCACCTTCGCGGCGGACGAGCTGGTGCCCACCGACGCCACCGACTTCTCCGCCTACCTCATCAAGATCCGGCAGGCGAAGCCCGACCTCGTGATCTCGAACCTCGCCGGCAACCAGATCACCAACTTCCTCAAGCAATACGCCGAGTACGGCCTGCCCTTCCCGATCGCGGGCTTCGGCTTCGACACGGCGCTGGCCTGGGGCGCCGGCCCCGGCAACTTCGCCGGCACGTGGCCCTGCCTGTGGCACCACAAGGTGGACACGCCCTCCGCCAAGGCGTTCGTGGCCGCCTTCACCAAGAAGTACGGCAAGCCCCCGGAGAACCAGGCCTGGGGCGACTACAACGCCGTGCGGATCGTCGCGCAGGCGATCCGCGAGGCGAAGTCCACCGAGGGGCCGGCCCTGGTCTCCTACCTGGAGGGCGGCGCGAAGTTCGACGTGCTCAAGCCCCGCCCGGGCTACTTCCGCGCCCGCGACCACCAGCTCATCAGCGAGATGTACGCCATCACGGCGCTGCCGGCCGACAAGGTGAAGGACAAGTGGGACATCTTCTCCTCCTCGCCCGCCCTGCCGGGCCCGAACGAGGATCTGGAGGTGCTGGCGCCCACCGCCGAGGAGGCGGGCTGCAGGATGGAGGGATAGCGCAGGGCGCGCGCCTCTCCCGCGCGGTGAGAGGGTCCGAGGATCGATCCGATCCCGCTCCTCCCTGCCGGAGGTGAGACGGGCCCGGAGGGCGACGGGCGAGGGGGCCGGATGCGCCTTCCCGGAGACGCTCCCTCACCCGTCGCTCCGGCTGCGCCTCCGCTCGCCGCGGATCCCTTGCCGGGTCCGCGGCCCCTCTCCCCGCACGCGGGGAGAGGACAAGGCCCGCGCTTCCCCGGCGCTCCGTTTCGCAAGGACAATCGGGACCACGCCGCCGTGATGTTCCTCACCCTCGCCGTCGAGCAGGTCGTCAACGGCCTCTTCCTCGGGGCGATCTACCTCCTGATCGCCCTCGGGCTGTCGCTGATCTTCAGCCTGGGCGGCATCGTGAACCTCGCGCACGGGGCGTTCTTCGCCATCGGCGCCTATCTCACCATCGTGCTCTCGCCCTATGTCGGCTTCGGCGGGGCCGTCGTGGCGGCGCCGGCGCTGGTGGGGGTGCTCGGGCTCGTGGTCGAGCGGGTGCTCTTCCGCCGCTTCTACCGCTCGGACCCGATCCTCTCGCTCCTCCTCACCTTCGGCCTCGCCATGGTGGCCGAGCAGGCGCTGCGCATGATCTTCGGCGCGCCGCCCCTGCCCTACGGCATCCCGCAGGCCCTGCGCGGCCAGATCTTCGTCGGCGACTTCATCCTCTCGCGCTACCGCCTGACCATCCTGGCCGCGGTGGTGGTGGCGGTGGCGGCGGTGTGGTTCCTGCTCCAGCGCACCACCTTCGGGCGCGTGGTGCGGGCCGGCGTCCAGAACCCCGACATGGTCGCGGCGCTCGGCATCTCGCTCAAGCCCTACATGGCGGCGGTCGTCGTCATCAGCGTCGGGCTCGCCGCGCTCGCCGGCGTGATGCTGGCGCCGATCTCGGGCGTGCACCCGGCGATGGGCGCGGAGGTGCTCACCGGGGCCTTCGTGGTGGTGGTGATCGGCGGCCTCGGCTCGTTCTGGGGCGTCGTGGCGGCCGCCCTGATCGTCGGCGTGGTCCGCGGCCTGATGGTGCTGGTCTATCCGGGCTTCGCCGAGGCGGCGATCTACGCCCTCATGGCCGTCATCCTGCTCGTCCGGCCCCGCGGCCTGTTCGGCGAGCGCATCCTGCGCTTCGAGTAGGGACCGATCCCGATGCCGCACACCGACCGGCTGGTCCTGCCCGCCTTCGCGCTCGCGCTCGCCGCCCTGCCCTTCGCGCTCCAGGGCATCGGCCTGACGCTGACCTCCGCCACCGACGTCGTCGTCTTCGCGGTGGCGTGCCTGGGTCTCAACATCCTGGTGGGCCAGACCGGCCTCGTCTCGTTCGGGCACGGGGCCTTCTTCGGCCTGGGCGCCTACGCGGCGGCGATCAGCCAGCGCGCGCTGTTTCCCGGCGGCATCGTCGCCCCGGCCCTGTTCGCCCTCGCCGTCGTGGCGCTCGCCGCGCTGCTGCTCGGCCTGCTGATCCTGCGCCGGCGCGGGGTCTACTTCTCGCTCCTGACGCTCGCGCTCTCGGCGCTCACCTTCACGGTGGCCTATCGCTGGACCGCGCTCACCGGCGGCGAGAGCGGCTTCGGCGGCGTCCAGCGCCCGGCGCTGGCGGGGTTCGACCTCGAGCGGCCGGGGCTGTGGTACGCGGTGGTGGCCGTCCTCGGCTTCGCGGTGCTCTACGCCCTGTCGCGCCTGCGCCGCTCGCCCGTCGGCACGGTGCTGGAGGCGATCCGCGAGAACGAGCAGCGGGCGCGCTTCCTCGGCTACCCGACCAACCGCTACAAGCTCCTCGCCTTCGCGGTCTCGGCGAGCGTGACGGGGCTCGCCGGCGTGCTCTCGGTCTTCACCCACCGCTTCGCCTCGGCCGAGCCGCTCGGCATCGCCTTCTCGGGCGAGTTGCTCGCCATGGTGGTGATCGGCGGCATGCGCAGCCTCGCCGGGCCGGCGATCGGCGCCCTGTTCTTCATCCTGTTCCGCGAGCTGCTCTCGATCTGGACCGGCAACTGGCTGTTCTGGTTCGGCCTCCTGTTCGTCGGCTTCATCCTGTTCTCGCCCGACGGCCTCGTCGGCATCGGCCGGCGCCTTTACCGGATGGTGAGGCCCGAAGCCACCGAGGACGCTGCGATGGCGGGACGGCGCGCCGGCGCCCCCGAGAACCTGCCGGCCTTCCTGCGGCCGGACGCGCCCGTGCCGGGCGCGATCCTCGCGGCGACCGGCATCTCGAAGCGCTTCGGCGGCATCAAGGCGGTGGAGGACGTCACCATCGCGGTGCGCGACCGGACGCTCCACGCCCTGATCGGCCCGAACGGCGCGGGCAAGACCACGGCCTTCAACCTGATCTCCGGGATGTTCAAGCCCGACACCGGCAGCGTGACCCTGGAGGAGCGCCCGGTCGCCGGCCTCTCGCCCGAGCGGATCTGCCGGGCGGGCCTCGGACGCTCGTTCCAGATCACCAACCTGTTTCCGGCGCTCAGCGTCGAGGAGAACGTCCGCCTTGCGGTCCAGAGCCGCCATCCCGGGCGCTTCCATCCCTGGCGGGACGCCCGCAGCGAGCCCGCGGTCGCAGCCGAGACCACCGAGATCCTGCGCTGGCTCGGCCTCGCGGGGCTGGAGCGGGCGGAGGCCGGCTCCCTCTCGTACGGCGGCCAGCGCCTCCTCGACATGGGCGTGGCGCTCGCCACCAAGCCCCGGGTGCTGCTCCTCGACGAACCGCTCGCGGGTCTCGCGGCGGCCGAGCGCGGGCGCATCGGCGACATCATCAAGCGGGTCTCCACCGAGGTGCCCGTGCTGATGGTCGAGCACGACATCGACCGCGTGTTCCAGATCGCCGACGCCGTGACGGTGATGAACGAGGGCCGGGTGCTGGTCGACGGCACCGTCGAGGATGCCCGCTCCAGCAAGGCGGTGCAGGAGGTCTATATCGGCTCGGGCACGGCCGCGATGGCGGCCAAGCCCCGCCCCAGCGCCGCCGAACCCCGCACGCTGCTCGCGCTCGACAACGTCGACACCTTCTACGGCAAGAGCCACATCCTCTCGGGCGTCACCTTCGACGTGCACGAGCACGAGATCGTGGCCCTGCTCGGCCGCAACGGGGCCGGCAAGTCCACCTGCCTCAAGACCATCACGGGCATCGCCCCGCACGCGGCCGGCCACATCCGGCTGGGATCCGAATCCCTCGACGGGCGCTCGGCGGCGGCGATCGCGCGCGCGGGCGTCGGCTACGTGCCGCAGGGCCGCGGCCTGTTCGCCGGCATGAGCGTCGCCGAGAACCTCGAACTCGGCCGCCTGCGGCGGCGCACCGGCAATGGCGTGCACTGGGACGAGGAGCGCATCCTCGCCTACTTCCCGCGCCTGCGCGAGCGCTGGCGCACCGCCGCCGACTATCTCTCGGGCGGCGAGCAGCAGATGGTGGCGGTGGCTCGCGCCCTGTCCGGGGACGTGCGGGTGCTGCTCCTCGACGAGCCCTTCGAGGGACTGGCGCCCGCCGTGGTCGAGAGCCTGTTCGAGACCTTCGATGCGCTGCGCCGCGAGGTCTCCATCGTCATCGTCGACCACAACCTCGACCTCGCGCTCGCCCTCTCGGACCGCACGGTGGCGCTGGAGCGCGGCCGGGTGATGCATGTCGGCCCCTCGCAGGCCCTGCGGGACGACCTCGAACTGCGCCGGCAAGTGCTGTGGTTGTGATGCTGTGGTTGTGATGCTGTGGTTGTGACGGCCCGATCACCGGAGGCCCCCTGATGCCAACAGTCGCGATCGTCGGAGCCGGGCTGATCGGCCGCTCCTGGGCCGTGGTCTTCGCCCGCGCGGGCTTCGCGGTCCGCCTCACCGACGTGCACGAGGCGGCGCTCGCGGCCGCGCCCGGCCACATCGAGGAGGCGTTGCGCCAGCTCGCGGCGCATGGCCTCGTCGCGGACGTGCCGGCGATCCTCGCCCGGGTGCGGATCGCGGCCTCGCTCGCCGAGGCGGTGGCCGGCGCCGACCTCGTGCAGGAGAACGGCCCCGAGACCGTGGAGGCCAAGCGCGCGCTCTTCTCCGAACTCGACGCGCTCTGCGGCCCCGGGACGATCCTCGCCTCCTCGACCTCGGCCATCGTGGCCTCGCGCTTCACCGAGGGGCTGCCCGGCCGCGCCCGCTGCCTCGTCGGCCACCCGGTCAACCCGCCCCACCTCGTGCCGGTGGTGGAATTGTGCGGCGCGCCCTGGACCGACCCGGCCGTGGTGGAGCGCGCCCGCGCCCTCTACGCCGCCGCCGGCCAGGAGCCGGTGACCGTGCACCGCGAGGTCGAGGGCTTCGTGCTCAACCGTCTCCAGGGCGCGCTGCTCTCGGAGGCCTTCCGCCTCGTCGCCGACGGCGTGGTGAGCCCCGAGGACCTCGACAAGACCGTGGCGGCGGGCCTGGGGCTGCGCTGGTCCTTCCTCGGCCCCTTCGCCACCATCGACCTCAACGCGCCCGGCGGCGTTGCCGATTACGGAGCCCGCTACGGCGGCTTCTACCGCAGCCTCGCGGCCGACCCGGCCCCGCCGTCGGTCTGGGAGGCGGACACCCTCGCGCGGATCGTCGCCGCCTGGGACGGCGGCCCCGATCCGGACCCGGCCGAGACGCGCGCGCGCCGCCGCGACACCCGCCTCGCCGCCCTGATGGCGCACAAGCGCGCCCAACGCTGACAGGAGTTCGTCCCATGGCCCCCCGGAAAGTCATCATCACCTGCGCGGTGACGGGCGCGATCCACACCCCCTCGATGTCCCCCCACCTGCCGGTGACGCCCGAGGAGATCGCC
>NZ_BPQQ01000069.1 GCF_022179325.1 Methylobacterium isbiliense
CCTCGGCGGGATTGCCGCCGAGGATGATCATGGTCTTGGCGTTGCGGATGTCGTTGTAGGAGTTGGTCTGAGCGCCGTAGCCCCAGGTATTGGCGACGCCCGCCACGGTGGTGGAGTGGCAGATGCGGGCCTGATGGTCGACGTTGTTGGTGCCCCAGAAGGCGCCGAGCTTGCGAAACAGATAGGCGGCCTCGTTGGTGAACTTGGCCGAGCCGAGCCAGTAGACCGAATCGGCGCCGTTCTTCTCGCGGATGACCTTCAGCTTCTCGCTGATCTCGTCGATCGCCTGCTCCCAGGAGATCCTCTGCCATTCCCCGTTGACGATCTTCATCGGGTACTTGAGGCGCCGCTCGCCGTGCACCAGCTCGCGGATGGCCGCGCCCTTGGCGCAGTGGGTGCCGCGGTTGATCGGGCTCGCCCAGGACGGCTCCTGGCCGACCCAGACGCCGTTGACGACCTCTGCCGTGACCGTGCAGCCGACCGAGCAATGGGTGCAGATGTTCTTGCGGATCACCGTCTCGGGGCCGACCGCGGAGGAGCCTGCGGCCTTCGCCTCGCGCACCGCGCCGAGGCGCAGCGAGCCCGCCGCCGCGAGCCCGCCGGCCACGAGGCCGGAGCGCCGCAGGAAGCTGCGCCGATCGAGGGTCTGGGGCAGGCCGGCCACGACCGCCTGATGCTTGGCGCGGCTCGCCTCGCCGCTCTTGCGCTTCGTCAGCATGGCGATCTCACTTCTTCAGCGTCTCGTAGCCGTTGGTGCGGTAGAAGGCCTTCACGTGGTCGCTCTCGCGATAGCGGGCCTTGGTCTCGGCCGCGCCCGGGTCGTAGGCCTGGGCCTCGGTGGTGGAGAGCGGCGACACGAGGGCGCCCGCCGCCGCGACGGTGCCGCCGCCGAGCGCGCGAAAGAATTGCCGCCGTCCGACTTGGTCCTTCCTGTCCTGCTGCATCCTCGCTCTCCCAGATTTTTGCATCGCGCCCTCGCCGCGCCCTCAGGCGTCCATCGCGAAGGCTTCGGTCTCGATACTCACGAAGGCCCGCCCCAGGGCGCCCACCGCGCGGTAGAAGGGCGTCGCGGCGGACGCCTCGATGTCGGAAAACAGCCGGCCGGCCCAGGGCTTGAGGTGCCGGTCGAAGAACTGCCGATCGCCGCCGGGCGGCGCCGGGAAGCGGCCCGCGGCGAGGCCCGCCATCACGTCGAACAGGATTGCGATGTGATCCTCCGGCTCGCTCAAGGCGGGGTCGCGCTCGATGCCGAGGGTCATCAGATCCTCCCGCACCCGCGCCAGCGGCCGCTCGTTGAGGAACCCGGTCAGGTAGTAGGAGGCATAGGGCAGGATCTTGCCGCGGCCGACCCCGATGAAGAGGTCGAAATAGTCGCGGTCGACCGCATGCAGGCCCGCATTCGCGGCGGCGCGCGCCAGCGCCGCATGCGCACGGCCGAGCGGGCTGTCGCCGCCTTCCAGACCCCTCAGCGCCTCGATGAGATCCAAGCTCGGCGGTCGGCCGAGCACCGCAGCGAGAAGGTCGTACTGGCGGGCGCGCAGCACGTCGATCTCGTCGACCATCGGCGTCTCGTCAACCACCAACTCGCTCACACCCAGGGCTCGGTCATCACACGCGTACCCGACCCCTCGCATCTCCACCCTCGCACCGCGGTCGCGTCGCCGCGTTAGCGCTCGTTAGCTTATACGGAAGTCCACCCCCCGCAATGCTACTTTTTAATGTGTCAAATCGGCATGGCGCCGCCATGACGTCGTTGTCGCAGGGGCTTGGCGCCCGGGTGCGCGGTTTCCGCCGGCTCGGCCGGTCGGGCCTCGACGGTCTCGACAATCTCCCGCTGCGGCAGGACTTCCGGCCCGATCGGAACGACGTTGTCGGGCTCGCCCACCGGCGCTGATTGCACCTGATCGCCCGGGAGCTCTTCTGGTTCTTTTTTGGTCTGCTCGGGATTAATCCCGTCACCGATGCGTGCCGGTTCGGGCTGCGGATCGCCCATGATGCGCGCGACCATCTCCTCGATCCGTTCGCCCGACAGGAGCGGCCCGCTGCCGGGAACGTCGCCCGGCACGTTCCAGTCCCAGGCGTATTCGCGGGCCTCGCTGACGAAGTCCCGGATCGCCGGATCGAGCGACCACATCCGCCGCAATGCGGCATTGCGCAGAATGGCCGGCACGCCTTCGCGCAGGAACGGCGTCAGGTCGGTCTCGACGGTGAGCGCGTCGAGGGCGGGCAGCCGCGCCAGCTCCTCCGGCGGGAGCACCGCAACGGGCGTCTCGGGCGCGACGGCGGCCTCGGGCGGGTCGGCCGCCGGCTCCGGCTCGGGCCGGGCCGCCTCGCGCTTGCGCCGCGACCAGCGCGCCAGGAAGTCGCCGCCGCTCATCGGGTCTCGTCCCGCCGGGCGCGCCGGGCCAGGGCCTCGGGGTCGGCCCGGTCGCGCTTGCGCTTCTCGAACGGCCGCTCGACGTGGTGGGCGGCGTAGTAGGCGTGAAGCCACGCCTGCATCTCGGGCGGCATCGCCACCGCCTCCACGATCTCGCCGATTCCCTCGGCCAGCGCCTCGCCCTCGTAGGGGTCGGCCGTGACGGTGGCGATCTCGTAGGTCTCCGGTCCTACCTCGCGCAGCGCCACCCAGAGCGAGGGCTGGGCCGAGGCGAGGTTGTCCCCGTAATGCGAGGTCTCGGCCGGATGCAGCTCCACGACGTGGGCGCCCGCGTAGAAGGTCTCCTCGTCCTCGCCCCCCGTCAGCCGGGTCCAGGGCGCCGTGCCGGGAATGCCCGGCAGGGCCGCCACGGGCAGCCACGCGTGGCTCGCCCAGGGGCCCTTCAGCCGGCGCTTGGCGACGACGATCCCGACCTCGAATTGCGGCGCGGTCATGCGGCGTCTCCCCTCAGGGGCAGCCCGGCGATCAGGTTCTGCGGCTTCAGCGTCACCCGGCGATCGGGCGTCATCGCCAGGAGCAGGTAGACCGGATGCGGGCCCACCCGCGGATCGACCCCGTCGGCCTGCGCGAAGGTGAGCGTGAACAGCGCCAGCACCCGGGCGCGGGCCGCCTCGTCCACCGCCTCGCCGCGCCACAGGGCGTTGCCGATCCGCGTCGCCTCCGCGTCGAGGCCGACGAACCAGCGCCAGTCCCGGTCCTCGATCCCGGCGCGGGGCGTCACCTGCACCTCGCGGTGCAGGAGGTGGCGCACGAACGCCTCGATCACCCGCGCCAAGCCCTCGCGGCTCCTCGGATCGGAGCCGAGGTTGAGCGCCATCGTGAAGGCGTCGGAGCGGCTCCAGTAGGTCCAGGCGTTCTCCGCCGTCAGCACGTCGAGGTCGCCGACCGGCTCGCGGCCGAGCATGGCCACCAGGGGCGAGGGCTGGGCCAGCCCCTCGGCCATCGCGATGATCTCGGCATCCGCGAGCAGCAGCGTGCCCTCCCCCGTCGAGGCGACCTGGGGCCGGAAGAACAGCTCGCCCGCCCGCAGCACGAACGGGTCCTCGCAGCCGTCCAGCGCGTTGCGCAGGATCAGGTGGACGAGCTGGTTGAGGAACAGGGACGGCGTGCCGGCCGTTCCGCCCCGCACGATGTCGAGATAGGCCGCCTCGATCGAACGGGCCGAGAGCAGCCGGTCGCGGAAAGCGAGCACCACCTCCCAGTTCTCGCGCGCATCCGCGTCCGTGATGGCGGCGATCTCCGCCGGGGCGACCGGCCGGCGCGGCTGCGCCAGCAGGCGGGCGTGCAGCGCCCGCTCGGCCGCGCAGGCCTCCGGCGGCGGCACGAGTTCGGGGCGCGCCAGATAGGCGAGCAGCAGCTCGTCGGTGACGGCGAGCCCGCCGCCCTCGGTGCGCCGGGCGAGATGGTGGCCGCTGGAGACCCAGAACTCGGTCACGTCTTGTCGCTCCCCATCAGCCCCACGAGGTCGACATGCTCCTCCGGCTCGTCGCTCTCGAAGAAATCGAACGCGCGGGCGTAGGCGTGCTGCCGGTCGGCGCCCGGCACCGCTCCCTCGCGCGGGCGCAGCAGCCGGAACTGCTCGCGGATCTCGCCGTCCTCCAGGCTGCGGTGGAGGGCCAGCACCGTGTTGACCGGCGGCTGGCACAGGGAGGCCGCGACCGCGATCTCCTCGCGCGCCGCCGCCCGGGCGGCCTCCAGGCTCGGGGCGCCGAGGCGGCGCTGGATCTGCGCCGCGAGCGCCTCGATGGCGGCGTCGCGCTCCGCCTCGCTCGCCTCGCTCACCACCACGAGGGTCGAGAAGCCGAAGGAGGCGATGCCGAGGAAGCCTGAGCGGAAGGCGATCCGCTCCTTCGGGGTGAGTCGGTCGGGAACGGCGTCGAAGAACAGGAAGGAGCCGGTCACCGCCCATTCGCCGGGCTCGGCGGCCTCGGCGAAGACCAGGGTGTCGGAGGCGTCGAGGCGCAGGGTCCGGGGCAGCTTCAGGCCGGTCACAGGCGGGGCGCTCCCGTGTCGGGGTCGCGCCATGCCGGCGCGGCGAGCGCCTCCCGCAGCGAGAGACGGCTGACGCCCTGCGCCGAGGTGACCAGGACATCGCCGGACTCGTCGAGGGCGGCCCGATCCTCCGGCAGCGGGGTCAGGTAGGCGAGGTAGCGCGCGCCCGCGGCCGGAAACCCGTCCTCCTCCAGCACGGACAAGCCCCGCATCAGGTACTGGGCGAAGCTCTCGGCCAGCAGCGGGGCGATGCCGGGGGGAAACGCCTCCTCCTCCAGCGAGGTCGAGCCGGGGGTGTGGCCCGGATCGCCCGCATGGCGCTTCGAGGCGATCAGCATCGCCGAGAACACCAGCCAGTCCGGCACGGCCTCCTCGGGGCAGCCCTCCGGCTGCGCGAGGCGCCCGCCGCCGAGGCGCGCGCCGTCGAAGCGCAGGGTGTCGGGCCAGTCGAAGCCGATCGGCTTGTCGGGCGGCGCATGGCTGCCGAGGGCGTCGGCGAGCGCGCCCATGCCGATCAGGAAGGCGCGCCGCGCCCGGGCCAGGGGCTCGGCGGGGGCGAGCACCACCGCGAGCGCGATCAGCGCCTCGCTGGCGGCATAGACGAGCGTACCGGCCGCCTCCTCGTCGGCGGCCGCGCGTCGGCAGGCCTCGGCGTGGACGTCCGTCGGCGCGGCCGAGGTGACCAGCGTGAAGGGCGGGGGCAGGAGGATGAGGGGCTCGGCCGCCGGGGCGGCGCTCGTCGGGGTCATGGTGTCGACAAATCGGCGTCGGGAGATCGGCGTCCGGGCCTGCGCCCACGTGTCGGTTCGCTGATTTCGAACAGTTCCTATATACGGGGCCGGAGTGCCGGCAATGAGGCATTTGCTCCCCCCCGCCGAGGATGTCACCGTGTCGAACCGCGTGGTTTTCGCCTGTTCCTGCGAGGGAACGATGCCCCTCGACGCGGAGGCGATCGGGCGAGGCTGCGGCGGGCGGGTCGAGACCGGCGATCAGCTATGCGGGCGGGAGCTTGACCGGATACGCGCGGCCTTCGCGGCGGGCGGCCCGGTCACGGTGTCCTGCACCCTGAAGGCGCCGCTCTTCGACGAGGTGGCCGAGGAGGAAGGCGCGCAGGGGCGCGTCGCCTACGCCAACATCCGCGAGGCTGCCGGCTGGTCGCGGGAGGCCGCGCGGGCCGGGCCGAAGATGGCGGCTTTGCTCGCCGCCGCGGCCGAGCCCATCGCGCCGGTGCCGGTCGTGACCCTGGAGAGCAAGGGCGTGGTGCTGGTCTACGGCCGGGACGAGAGCGCGATCGAGGTCGGACGGCGGCTCGCCGACCATCTCGACGTGACCGTGCTGCTCACGCGGCCGGGCGAGGTCGCGCCGCCGCGCCGGGACGAGTTTCCGGTGCTGCAGGGCACGGTGCGGACCGCCACCGGGCATCTCGGCGCCTTCTCGCTCGCCATCGACGATTACGCGCTGCCCGCGCCCTCCTCGCGCGAGCGGCTGGTGTTCGGGCCGGCGCGCAGCGGCGCGACCTCCACCTGCGATCTCGTGGTGGACCTCACCGGCAACCCGCCGCTGTTTCCGGCGCACGAGGTGCGCAGCGGCTACCTGCGGGCCGATCCGCGCGACCCGGCGGCGGTGGCGCGCGCGGTGTTCGAAGCCTCGCATCTCGTCGGCACCTTCGACAAGACCCGCTTCATCGACTTCCGGACCGGGCTCTGCGCCCATTCGCGCTCGCGCATCACCGGCTGCACCCGCTGCCTCGACGTCTGCCCGACCGGCGCCATCGCGCCCGCGGGCGACACCGTCGCGGTCGATCCGTTCGTGTGCGCGGGCTGCGGCACCTGCGCCTCGGTCTGCCCGACCGGGGCCGCCGCCACCACGCTGCCCCCTGCCGACGCGCTGATGCGCCGGCTGCGCACGCTGCTGCGGGCCTACCGGGCGGCCGGCGGGGCCGAGGCGGCGCTGCTGCTGCACGACGGTGAGCACGGCGCCGACCTCGTCGAGGCGCTCGCCCGCTCGGGCGACGGCCTGCCGGCCGACGTGCTGCCGCTCGCGCTCAACGAGGTGACCCAGGTCGGCCTGGAGACCCTCACCGGCGCCTTCGCGTTCGGGGCGGTGGCGGTGCACCTGCTGGCGCGGGGCAGGCCGAAGCACGACCTCGCGCCGCTCCACCGCAACGTCGCCCGTGCGGAGGCGATCGTGCAGGCGCTCGGCTACGGCTCGGGCGACGGGAGCCCGGTCGTCTCGGTGATCGAGACCGACGATCCCGACGCGCTCGGCCGCGCCCTGGCGCAGGCCGCCCGCGGCACCGCCGCCGCGACCCCGGCCGGCCTCGTGCCGGAGGGGGACGCCCGCAGCGTGCTGCGCGTCACCCTGCGGGAGCTGCACCACGCCGCACCGCGTCCGGTGGACCGCATCGCCCTCGATGCCGGCGCCCCCTTCGGCGGGCTGGACTTCCGGACCGAGGCCTGCACCCTCTGCCATGCCTGCGTCGGGGCCTGCCCGACCGGTGCGCTCGCGGACGATCCCGACCGGCCGCGCCTGACCTTCGCCGAGAGCCTGTGCGTGCAGTGCGGCCTGTGCGCCGGCACCTGCCCGGAGGACGTGATCACGCTGGCGCCCCGCCTCGACTTCGCGGCCTGGAGCGCGCCGCGGGTCACCCTCAAGGAGGAGGAGCCGTTCGACTGCGTGACCTGCGGCAAGCCCTTCGGCACCCGCAGCACCATCGAGCGCATCATCGGGCGCCTGCAGGACAAGCACTGGATGTTCGCGGGCGCCGCCGGCCAGTCGCGCATCCGCGCCCTGATGATGTGCGACACCTGCCGGGTCTCGCACGTCGTGACCGAAGGCTTCGACCCGCACGCCGCGCCCGGGCCGAAGACCACGGAGGATTACCTGCGCGAGCGGGGGTGAGCCGCGGCGCGGTCCGCGTCGTCCGCTGCCGCCACTTTGGGCTTGGCCGCCGCCGGCCGCCCGCGCGATGGGGGGCGCGGCCGGCCCGCGCGGGGCGGCGGACACGGAGGACGCGCATGCCGACCCATCACGAGATCCCGGCCACCCCCGAGAGCATGGTGCTGGGCGCCTTCGACGCGAGCCACGCGCCGGTTCTGACGGTGGAGTCGGGCGACACCGTCACCCTGCACTCCTTCGCGGCGGGCGGCGCCCGCTCGCTGCATCCGGACCCGGCCCGCAACCCGCCCGACTACCTCGCGGCGATCGAGGCGCTGTCGCCGGGCTACGGCCCGCACTTCGTCACCGGCCCGGTCCACGTGCGCGGCGCCGCGCCCGGCGACGTGCTGCAGGTCGACATCCTCGACCTGAAGCTCCGCCAGGATTGGGGCTTCGTCGCCATCCTGCCGCTGCTCGGCACCCTGCCGGACGAGTTCACCGAGTACGAGACCATCCATCCCGACATCGACGCCGCGCGCGGCGTCGCCGTGCTGCCCTGGGGGACGGAGCTGCCGCTCGACCCGTTCTTCGGCGTGCTCGCCACGGCGCCGCCCCTGGCCTGGGGCCGGGTGTCGTCCCCGGTGCCGCGCGCCTTCGGCGGCAACATGGACAACAAGGAGCTGAAGGTCGGCACCACCCTCTACCTGCCGGTCTTCAACGAGGGGGCGGGCTTCTACGCGGGCGACGGGCACGGCGTGCAGGGCGACGGCGAGGTCTGCGTGACCGCGCTGGAGACCGGGCTCACCGGCACCTTCCGGCTCACCGTGCGCAAGGACCTCGGCTACGCGTGGCCCTTCGCCGAGACGCCCACCGACCTGATGGCGATCGGCCTGCACGAGAGCCTGGACGAGGCGATGCGCCAGGCCGTGCGCGAGATGGTGCGCCACGTCTGCGACCGGACCGGGCTGTCGCGCAACCACGCCTACATGCTGTGCTCGCTCGCCGGGAACCTGCGCATCACCCAGACGGTGGACGGCAACAAGGGCGTGCACATGCTGATGCCCAAATCCGCCCTGCCTCCCCCGAAAGCGTGAGCCGCCGCCCGGCGGCGTCCACCGGTATCCTGCCCGAGCCCCGAACCGGGAGGAGACCATGATCGATCCCCTCATCGCGCTCGGCGTCCTCACGGCCACCGCCGTGACGGACGCCGCCTACGTGTTCTTCAACGCCGCGGTGGTGGCGCGGCGGCGCATCCCGGCCGCGAACTGGAGCGCGATCTGGTACCTGCTCTCCGCCTTCGCGGTGATCAAGTACACGGAGAACGTCGTCTACGTCGCCTTCGCGGCGCTCGGCTCCTGGCTCGGCGCCTACGCCTCGGTGACGTGGCTGGTCCGACCCGGCCGCCCGGACCCGCACCCGCCGGCCTGAGGCCGCTCGCGGTTCACATCTCACGCTTGGTACCCGCTCGTGAGATCCGCAACGGTGGAAAGCAGGTATTCAGCGAGGCCAACGCAAACGGCTGCTCCGCCACCGGAAGCGGATATGGGCGGGTTGGGCATCTCGGAGCCTTTCGACTTGGTCGATGCTAGCTGCTTGATCCAACTCAATGCGACGTCGGGGCAAGGCGGCAGATTGCACCCTTGGGTTTCGCCGCTGGGTGCGGCGCAGAAAGCGAGGCAGCATCTCGCAAGGTCCCGATCGCGCCCCCCTTCACTCGGATCGAGGTTGAAGGAGAACGTCGGTGGCCGCGCTGCATGACCGGGTCATTCGGTAAGGCACAGCCTGCACCGGCTGAGGCCAAGACCGGACCGGTGCCAAGTTCACGGTCCATCAGCAAGAGGGGGCTGATCGTTCATCGCCGCCACGAGGATGTGGCGTTAGCAGGAAGGGAGATGACCATGAAAGCGCCTTTGCTGACCCTGTCACTCCTGGCGTTCCTGGCCAGCGCGACCGTTCCGATGCTCACCAGCGTCTACGCTGGTCCCGCGGAGGACGTACAGGCCGCCATGCAGCGCCTGAAGTCGAAGGCCGCTGCACTCGGAGGCCCGAGCGTAAAGGGCGAGGACACCGTCGCCGGCAAGACCGTCCCGGTTCTCTACTTCGGGCAGACCAAAATGAACGGTGACTTCTCCCTGGTCGATAGCGTGCAGAAGGAGGTGGGCGGGACCGCGACCCTGTTCGTCAAGAGCGGTGGTGAATTTGTCCGCGTGTCGACGAACGTGAAGAAGGATGACGGATCGCGCGCCGTTGGGACCATTCTCGATCCGAAGGGCAAGGCCATCGCGGCGATCAACAAGGGTGATGCCTATTTCGGAGAGGCCGATATCCTTGGCCACCCCTACACCACCGGCTACGAGCCGATTCGTGACGCAAGCAGCGGCGTCATTGGGATCTATTATGTGGGATATCCGAAAAAGTGAGGCTTGGCTCGGGAGAGGCTTGGTGAGCGAAGGTCGCGACGCGGCGAAGCGTTTCAATAGGATGCGCCCGTCTGGAACAGACCGGATGATCACCAAGTCCTCCCCAAAATTATAGGTCGTAATTTTAGAAAATCATCGCCTGATGAGGCCTTAAAAACACCCAAATAGCTACATCATCTTGACTGCATCAGGCGATTTCATCTTGAAATTCTGCTATACCACCGCGAGCGGTCCTGCGCTGGTGGCTTCCCGGTTGACCGCCCAGTGTCGCAAGCAGCCGCCCGCGGCAGGGACCGAGCGTCGGGATCGGACCATTATCGGCTCGCCGTCCGCGCCGGGGGCGGGCCGAACAGCACCGTGTGCATCAGCCGGCCGGGCAGCAGCGTGAACAGGCCGGTGATCACCAATCCGCCCGCGAACAGCCCGATCATCGCCCAGCGGTGCGCCGCGACGCGACGCGTCCGCGCGTAGCGGACCGCGAGCCAGAGCAGCACCAGCGTGGCGACGGACAGGCCGTGGATCCAGCTGAACGGCCCGACCTGCCGCAGGCCGGAGATGCCGAAGGAAGTCAGCGCCACGGCCGCCATCAGCCCGACCCAGAGCCGCCCGACCAGCCTGTGCCGGGGCGTGCCGCGCCGGATCGCGAACTGGGCGAGGCCGAGCACGAGCGCCCCGACCGCCGCCGCGACGTGGAGCTGGATCACCGGCGGGGCGGCGAGGAGCGGGGCGAGGGTCATGACGGCGCCTCGGCAAGAACACGGGAAGGGTCTATGTTGACGCCAGCAACATAGGAGGAATGTGGGCATTGTCAACATTCGGGGGGAAGACGGCCTATCACCACGGCGACCTGCGCCGGGGCCTGCTCACGGCCGCGCGGGCGCTGCTGCACCAGGGCGGGCCGGATGCGGTGACGCTCCGGGAGGCGGCCCGGGCGGCGGGCGTGTCGCACAACGCTCCTTACCGCCACTTCCCGAGCCGGGACGCGATGCTCGCCGCCGTGGCGACGGACGGCTTCCTCGCTCTGCGGGCGCGGCTGGACGCCGCCCGGTCGGCCGCGGCCCCGGCCGAGCGGCTGGTCGCGATCGGCCGGGCCTATCTCGGCTTCGCCGCGCAGGAGCGGGCGGCCTTCCGGCTGATGTTCGGCAGCGCCCTCGACCGCGCCGCGCACGCGGATCTGCGCGAGGCGGCCGAGGCCGCCTTCGCGGTGCTGCGCGACACCGTGGCGGAGCGGGGGGGCGATGCGGCGTCGATCGCGCGCGAGACGGTGCGCGCCTGGGGACTGGTGCACGGCCTCGCCACGCTGGTGGCGGACGGGCAGATCACCCCGGAGGCCGCCGATACCGGACTGGCCTGACCAGAGGCCGGACGAGGGGGGCGGCCCCTTGCCACAAGGTCGCATCTCGACAGGCGCGCGCCCCTGCCTAGATCGTCGGCATGCTGCCGCGCCTCTTCCTCGTCCTGCCGCTCCTGGGCCTCGCCTGCACCGTCGAGGCGCACGCGCAGGCCCCCGTCCGCAACGCCCTGAAGGGCACCTGCGAGAAGCTGATCGTCGGCGGGCGCGACAGCAGCGCGACCTGCACCGACGAGCTCGTGAACACCGTGCAGGGCCGGCGCACCTCGTTCGACTTCAGCGCCAGCGACGGCACGGTGGTGAGCTTCAGCGGCACCGGCGCGCCGCAGGGGCCGCAGGAGGAATTCGGCGTCGAGGCGTCGCAGCCCGTGAGCGTCCTGCTCCTCACCTCGAAGTCGCCGCAGGGCGACGTGATCCGCGACACGCTCTCGACGGTCGGCACGTGCCGCTTCCCGCCCTCCGGCCCCGGCACCTCGACGGTGGCCTGCACCGCCGACACCCAGCGCGGGCGCTTCGAGGCGACCTTCGCCACGAAGGCGGACGCCCCGAAGCCCTGACGGCGCGTCTCAGGCGAGATCGAACCGCAGTTCCCCGAGCTTCTCCAGGCGGCTGACCACCTTGTCGCCGGGCTTCAGCCAGAAGCGCTTGTCCTGCGGCAGCCCGAGGATCACGCCCTGCGGCGTGCCGGTGAAGAAGATGTCGCCGGGCTTCAGCGTCATCACCTTCGAGGCGAAGCTGATCAGCTGGCGGCAGTTGAAGATCATGTCGTTGGTGTTCCAATCCTGGCGCACCTCGCCGTTGACGACGGTCTCGATCCGCAGGTTGTTCGGGTCGCCTACGAGATCGCTGGTGACGAGGTAGGGGCCGAGCGGCGCGAAGCCGTCGCAGGTCTTGCCGATCATGAACTGCGAGGTGAGCCGCTGCAGGTCGCGGGCGCTGAAGTCGTTGCCGGTGGCATAGCCGGCCACGTAGTCCAGGGCCTCCGCCTCCGGCACGTCGCGGCACTCGCGGCCGATCACGATCACCAGCTCGGTCTCGTAGTCGAACTGCTTGGCGGCGTTCACCGGCAGCTTGATGGTGCCGCCGTGATGGTTGAGGGAGTTGTTGTACTTGTTGAACAGCGGCGGGTCCTTCGGCACCGGGGTCCCGGTTTCGGCCGCGTGCGTCCGGTAGTTGAAGCCCATCATGATGATCTTCTCGGGCCGGGTGACCAGCGGGGCGAAGGAGACCGTCTCTTCCCGGGCGTAGAGCGCCGGGGTGCCGCGCTCGCGCGCCGCCGCCACGAGCCGGGCCAGCGTCTCGCCGCGGCCGTTCTGCAGCAGGTCGTCCATGTCGCGCGGCGCGGGCAGGCCGAGCGCCTCGCCGGCCGCGACCGCATCGAGGATGCCCCGGTTGGTCTTCACCCCGAGCCGCGGTCCATCGGATCCGCGCAGGTTGAGGAGCGTGAGGCCGCGCGGCATGGCGAAGGCCTCGGGCGCTGCGGCGGCCGGGCTCGCGGCACCGGTTGCGGCGGCGGCGAGTCCGGCGGCGGTGCCGGCAAGCATCTGGCGTCGGTTGGTGGGCATGGCGTCCTCCCGGATCGATCGAGGTCTCTTGGCCTCAGTCCGGAAAGCCTATCACGCCGTCCCGCGCCGGCGAGCCGCGCCGGCGCATGGGTCGCGCGCGCTCAGGAGATCGGCTGCCGCCGATCCGCTGGCCGCGTCGGCGCAGGAGGCTCAGGCGCCGGCGGCCCGGGCCACCGCGCGCTTGACCACCTGCTGCACCTCGCCGTTCGACAGGAACAGGTCGTGGTTGATGAGGCCGCTGCCGTACTCCGAGGCGTCCGCGACGCGCACGCCGAGCGCCTCCAGCCGCTCGCGGTCGGCGGCGCCGGCCCGCAGCACCCCGCCCGCGATGGTGCTCGACAGGCCGAGCGCCCGGTCCCGGGTGGAGGAGATCACGGTGATCTTCGCGGCCGCCGGACCCAGCCGCTCGACTCCCTTGGTGAACAGGTCGATGTCGATGTCGGGCGCGGCCAGCACCACGGCGCCGATCCGGGCCATCGCCCCCTCGCCCGCATCGGCGCGCAGCATGCGCAGCGTCTCCAGGGTGAGGAGCGTGCCCATCGAGTGGGCGACGAGGTGGATGCGCCCGCCGCCCGCCGGGCCGGCGAGCGCCCGCAGCAGGTCCTCCAGGGCATCGCGCGACCACAGCGCGCTCTCGCGGTCGTAGCCGTAATCGAAGGTCGAGCCGGCGGAGGGCCACGTGAACAGCCCCGAGACGCCGCGGAAGCGGATGCCGTCCGAGAGCTGCGCGGCGCTGAGCGCCGCCGTCTCGAAGGATTCGCGGTAGCCGTGGACGTAGAGCAGGACGTCGCGCCCGAGCGTCGCGTCCGCGAAGGCGGCGGCCGCGCCCGGTCCGGTCTCGACCCGCGGCGCCGCGACGAGGCGCCAGTCGCCTGTCACCACCGACGAGACCTTGCCGATCAGCGAGCGGTCGGGTGCCGACAGGCGCAGCTCCGCGAAGCTCAAGCCCCGGCCGCGCTCCTCGGTGAAGTAGGGGGCGGCGCGCGGATCCTTCGCCGGGCGCCGGGTGGTGGCGACGAGGAGGAGCGGGCTGACGTCGAGGGCCGACTGCTTCTCGGGCGCCGTCAGCGCGCCGGTGACGAGGCCCTCGCCGAGGCAGCCGCCGAGGCCGAGCCCCGCCAGGGAGGCCGCGGCGAGCCGCAGCATGCCGCGCCGGGTGGGGTCGACGGGCGGGGTCGGGGCGCGTGGCAAGGTCTCGTCTCCGCGGGGCATGGGAGCCGTGATGGGCCGCGATCTTGGCCGCGGCGGGGCAGCGCCTCCGCTTTCGGCCCGGGCGTGACCCGGTGGGCACGGGCCGTGCGCGTGGATTGCGCCCAATGGCCGGGCCGGCGCCCCTCGACGGCGGCAGGCCGACCCGGCAGAAAGGTCCGATGACGCGCGTGCCGGCCCCCGACCTCGACCAGCTCCTTCAGGGCAACCGGGCGGCCCTCGCCCGGGCGATCACGCTCGCCGAATCGAAGCGGCCGGACCACCGCGCCGCCGCGCGCGATCTCCTCGACCGCGCCCTCCCCCACACCGGCAAAGCGGTGCGGGTCGGCATCACCGGCGTGCCCGGCGTCGGCAAGTCGACGACCATCGACGCGCTCGGCGCCAACCTCACCGCGCAGGGCCACCGGGTGGCGGTGCTGGCGGTCGATCCGAGTTCGACCCGCACGGGCGGCTCGATCCTCGGCGACAAGACCCGGATGGCGCGGCTCGCAGTCGATCCCAACGCCTATATCCGCCCCTCGCCCTCCTCCGGCACCCTCGGCGGCGTCGCGGCCAAGACCCGCGAGACCATGCTGCTGTGCGAGGCGGCGGGCTTCGACGTGATCCTGGTCGAGACCGTGGGCGTCGGGCAGTCCGAGACGGCGGTGGCGGACCTCACCGACTTCTTCCTCGTGCTGATGCTGCCGGGGGCGGGCGACGAGCTGCAGGGCATCAAGAAGGGCATCCTCGAACTCGCCGACCTGATCGCGGTCAACAAGGCGGACGGCGAGGAAGGGTCGCGCCGCGCCAAGGCGGCGGCGGCCGAGTACCGGGCGGCGCTCCACATCCTGACGCCCGCGAGTGCCACCTGGACGCCCCCCGTGGTGACGATCTCGGGGCTGGCCAACCAGGGCCTCGACGCGCTCTGGGCCGCGATCCTCGACCACCGCGCCAAGCTGACGGCGACGGGCGAACTGGCGAGCCGGCGCCGGGCGCAGGACGTGAAGTGGATGTGGGCGATGGTGCACGAGCGGCTGCACCAGCGCCTCGTCGGCACCGCCGAGGTGCGGGCGAGGACCGCGGAGGCCGAGCGGGCGGTGGCGGCGGGCGAGCGCTCGGCCGCGGCCGGCGCGGACCTGATCGCCGAGCTGATCGGGCTGTAGGGCCGGCGCGCCGCCACCCGGTCCGTCGCCGCGGCCCGCGCACACGAGAACGCCCGCCCGGATCGCTCCGGGCGGGCGCTGCCGTGAGACGTTAGGTCAGGCCCGGCCGAGGCCGGGCCGGAGCCTCACTTCTTGTCGCCCTGGCGGGCCTTGAGGGCCGCGCCCAGGATGTCGCCGAGCGAGGCGCCCGAATCGGCCGAGCCGTACTGGGCGATCGCCTCCTTCTCCTCGGCCATTTCCAGGGCCTTGATGGAGAGCTGCACGCGGCGCGCCTTGCGGTCGAACTGCGTGACGCGGGCATCCACCTTTTCGCCCGCCGCGAAGCGCTCGGGGCGCTGGTCGCCGCGGTCGCGGGCGATCTCGGCCCGGCGGATGAAGGTCGACAGGTCGGTGTCGACGATTCTGACCTCGATGCCGGAATCCTTGACCTCCAGCACCTCGCAGGTGACGACCTGACCCTTGCGGATCTCGCCCGCATCCGCGAAGGGGTCGCCGGCGAGCTGCTTGATGCCGAGCGAGATGCGCTCCTTCTCGACGTCGACGTCGAGAACCTGGGCGCGCACCACGTCGCCCTTCTTGAACTCGTCGATGACCTGCTCGCCCGGACGGTTCCAGTCGAGGTCCGAGAGGTGGACCATGCCGTCGACGTCGCCTTCGAGGCCGATGAACAGGCCGAACTCGGTCTTGTTCTTGACCTCGCCCTCGACCTCGGAGCCCACCGGGTGCTTCTCGGAGAACGCCTCCCAGGGGTTCTGCAGGGTCTGCTTGAGACCGAGCGAGATGCGGCGCTTGACCGGATCGACCTCCAGGATCTGCACCTCGACCTCCTGGGAGGTGGAGACGATCTTGCCCGGATGGACGTTCTTCTTGGTCCAGCTCATCTCCGAGACGTGGATCAGGCCCTCGATCCCCGGCTCCAGCTCCACGAAGGCGCCGTAATCGGTGATGTTGGTCACGCGGCCCTTGAGCTTGGCGTTGACCGGGTAGCGGGCGGCGATGCCCTCCCACGGATCGGCGAGCAGCTGCTTGATGCCGAGCGAGATGCGGTGCGTCTCGTGGTTGATCTTGATGATCTTGACCTTGACCGTCTGGCCGATGTTGACGACCTCGGACGGATGGTTGACGCGGCGCCACGCCATGTCGGTGACGTGCAGCAGGCCGTCAATGCCGCCGAGGTCCACGAACGCACCGTACTCGGTGATGTTCTTGACCACGCCGTCGATGACCTGACCCTCTTCGAGGTTCGCCACCAGCTCCGAGCGCTGCTCGGCCCGGCTCTCTTCGAGCACGGTGCGGCGCGACACCACGATGTTGCCGCGGCGGCGGTCCATCTTGAGGATCTGGAACGGCTGCGGCGTGCCCATGAGCGGCGTCACGTCGCGGACCGGACGGATGTCCACCTGCGAGCGCGGCAGGAACGCCACGGCGCCGTCGAGGTCGACCGTGTAGCCGCCCTTGACCTGGTTGAAGATCGTGCCGGAGACGCGCTCGTTGTTTTCGAACGCCTTCTCGAGCTTGACCCAGCTCTCCTCGCGGCGGGCCTTGTCGCGCGAGATGACGGCTTCGCCCAGCGCGTTCTCGATCCGGTCGACGTAGACCTCGACCTCGTCGCCGACGGCGATCGGCTGGTCACGGCCGGGACCGGTGAATTCCTTGAGGGCGACGCGGCCCTCGGTCTTGGCCCCGATGTCGATGACGGCGACGTCCTTCTCGATCGCCACCACCCGGCCCTTGACCACGGAGCCTTCCGTGATCTCGTGCTCGCGGAACGACTCTTCGAGGAGGGAGGCGAAGTCCTCGCGGCTCGACTCGTAGGCGCTTTGCAAACCTGCGGACATTGAAACTCCTTGAGATCGCCCCCGCCTCGTGGGTCGGGAACGGCGCCGGCGGCTCGTGTGACGGGCCGCTCCCGCCCGCCGGTGGCCCCTCCGCGTCGGCGGGGGAGACCGCGCGCCCCGTCGGGGGGCGTGCCGGCGCATGATCGGCGAACGGGAACGTACTTCCTAAAAAAGCCCGGCGGCTCCGGCCGAACGCGAAAGAGGGGCTGTGCCGCCCCTCCCGTTCGCCGTCGCGCAAGATGCCGTCGGATCGTGGCGCCTTATCCCAAAAGCGCCGTTCAGGCAAGGTTGAGCTCAGAGATCGTCGTCGTCCTCGTCCTCGCCTCGCCGCAGCGGCTTGAGGCGGGCGAAGACGGAATCCGCGTCGATCTTCTCGTCGCGGCCCGGGCGGCCGTGCCGGTCGTCGTGATGGTCCTCGGGCTCGGGCAGCACCGAGAGCTCCGGCGGCATCAGGGTGGCGCCGCCATCCGCGGCCTCCACGGCCGGCCGGTCCTTGGCGGCGCGCTGCACCTCGAAATCGAGGTCGATCTGGGTGCACAGGCCGAGCGTGACGGGATCCATCGGCTGGAGCGAGGCCGAGTTCCAGTGCGTGCGCTCGCGGATCTGCTGGATCGTCGACTTGGTGGTGCCGACGAGGCGCATGATCTGCGCGTCCTTCAGCTCCGGGTGATTGCGCAGGAGCCAGAGGATCGCGTTCGGCCGGTCCTGGCGGCGCGAGAGCGGCGTGTAGCGCGGGCCCTTGGTGCGCTTCACCTCCGGCAGCTTCACCTTGGACACCGCCACCTTCATGCGGTGGCTGGGGTTCTTCTGGGCCTTCTCGATCTCCTCGCGGGTGAGCTGGCCGGTGGAGACCGGGTCGAGGCCCTTGATGCCGCTCGCCACCTCGCCGTCCGCGATGCCCTTCACCTCCAGCGGGTGCAGCTTGCAGAAATCGGCGATCTGGTCGAAGGCCAGCGACGTGTTCTCGATGAGCCAGACGGCCGTCGCCTTGGGCATCAACGGTCCCTGGGACATGAATCACCTCCAGACGCGCCCAGATCCGGCCGGGCGCCACTCCGTCGGCGCGGCCGACGGACACGAATGACGACCCCTCCTTCGCGCGGCAGGAACCACCGGGCGGCGCCGCGGCGGCACCGCCGACATCCCGGATCGAACCGGAATGTCCCGTCTCACGCTGTGAGGGAGAGACCTAATATAGGCCCGTCGCGGCCTCGCGCAAACCGGATTTCCGGCCGGGCCTCGACTGATCGTCGGCGGGAGGCCGGGGGCCGGCCGCGCGCCGTCAGGCGAACAGGCTCGACACGCTCGATTCGTCCGCGGTGCGGCCGATGGCTTCGCCCAGCAGCGGGGCGATGGTCGCCACGCGGATGTTGCGGGCGAGCTTCACGGCGGCGGTGGGCTGGATCGAATCGGTGATCACCAGCTCCTTCAGCTTCGAGGAGGCGATGCGCGAGACCGCCCCGCCCGACAGCACCCCGTGGGTGATGTAGGCGTAGACGTCCTTCGCCCCCTGCGCGAGCAGCGCTTCCGCGGCGTTCACCAGCGTGCCGCCCGAATCGACGATGTCGTCCACGAGGATGCAGGAGCGGCCCTCGACCTCGCCGATGATGTTCATCACCTCCGACTCGCCCGGGCGCTCGCGGCGCTTGTCCACGATGGCGAGCGGGGCGTCGATGCGCTTGGCGAGCGCGCGGGCGCGCACCACGCCGCCGACATCCGGCGACACCACCATGCGGTCGGACGGGTCGAGCCGCTCCTTGATGTCGCGCACCATCACGGGGGCGGCGAAGAGGTTGTCGGTGGGGATGTCGAAGAAGCCCTGGATCTGCCCGGCATGCAGGTCGAGGGTCATGACGCGGTCGGCGCCGGCCTCCGTGATCAGGTTGGCGACGAGCTTGGCCGAGATCGGGGTGCGGCCCGAGGTGCGCCGGTCCTGCCGGGCATAGCCGAAATACGGGATCACCGCGGTGATGCGCCGCGCCGAGGAGCGGCGTGCGGCGTCGATCATGATGAGCAGTTCCATCAGGTGATCGTTCGCCGGGAACGAGGTCGACTGGACGATGAACACGTCCTCGCCGCGCACGTTCTCCTGCAACTCGACGAAGATCTCCATGTCGGCGAAGCGCCGCACGGAGCACAGGGCGAGCGGACGCTCGAGGTAGGCCGCGATCGCCTCCGCCAGGGGACGGCTCGCGTTGCCGGCCACGATCTTGATCGAGGATTTCATCGTCTGTCCATCGGTCCGCCCGCCGAGAGGGTGCCCGTCCCGGCGCGCCCGGCTCTTACCAGTGGCGCCGAGGCGTCACAACGTCTTCGTCGGTCCCGCACCCGCGCGTCCGCTCACGGCTGCAGCAGCCGGTGCAGATGAACGATGAAGTAGCGGGTGAGCGCGCTGTCGACCGTCTGCTGCGCCTTGGCCTTCCAGGCGATGGCGGCGCTGGCGTAGTCCGGGAAGATCCCGACGACGTCGAGCTTCGACAGGTCGCGGAAGGTGATGCCGTCGAGGCTCTGGAGTTCGCCGCCGAAGACGAGGTGGAGGAGCTGGGTCGGCTCGGCCGTCGTCGGCGCGGCGTCCTGCGTGCTCATGCGTGTGGTCTCCCTGGGGCCGGGCCGCGCGGTGCCGCCCGCGGGCGACGGGGTTGCAAGCGCCGGGCCGTCCGTCAAGCCGCGGATGCGCCCTGCGGCGCCGCGGCCCGGGGACCACCTCGCCGGCAGCGCCCGGGCGGCCTATCGTGCTGCCCGCGAACGCCACCGGGGGCGATCCGCAGAGGCCGGCCCGGCGTCGCAAGGGAGGACCCGCGATGACACAGGATCTCACGCAGGCCGCCGACGCGCTCCTGCGGCAGGCGGTGAGCGCCAGCCCGGGCCTGCCGGGCGTGGTGGCGCTCGCCACCGACCGGCGCGGCACCCTCTACGCGGGCGCGGCCGGGCACCGCGTCCAGGGCGAGCCGGCGCCGATGACGCCCGACACCGTCCTGGCGATTTTTTCCACCACCAAGGCGATCACCGCCACCGCGGCCCTGCTGCTCGCCGAGGAGGGCGGGCTCGACCTCGACGCGCCGGCCCGGACCTACGCCCCCGCCATCGGCGAACTCCGGGTGCTGGAGGGCTTCGCGGAGGACGGCAGCCCGACTCTGCGGGCGCCGCGGCGCGAGATCACCACCCGGATGCTGCTCCTGCACACCGCCGGGCTCGGCTACGACATCTTCAACGCCGATTACGCCCGGCTCGCCCGCGAGCGCGGCCAGCCGACCGTCACCACCGGCACCCGGGCCGCCCTGATGACGCCGCTGCTGTTCGACCCGGGCGAACGCTGGGAATACGGCAGCAACATCGACTGGGCCGGGCAGGTCGTGGAGGGCATCACCGGCCAGCGCCTGGGCGCGGTGATGCAGGAGCGGATCTTCGCGCCGCTCGGCATGACGAGCACCGCCTTCACGATGACGCCCGCGATGCGCGCCCGCCTCGCCCGCATCCACCAGCGCGGCCAGGACGGGTCTCTGAAGCCCCTCGCCACCTTCGAACTGCCGCAGGACCCGGAGGTCCAGATGGGCGGCCACGGTCTCTACTCGACCGCCGACGATTACGGCCGCTTCATCCGCCTGTGGCTGAACGACGGGGCGGGCGAGCACGGCCGCGTGCTCAAGCCCGAGACGGTGGCGATGGCGGCGCAGAACGGCCTCGGCCCGATGCGCATCCGCCCCCTGCCCGGCGTGATCAAGGCGCTCTCGCACGACGCCGAGTTCTTCCCCGGCATGCCGAAGAGCTGGGGCCTGAGCTTCATGATCAACGAGGAGGACGCCCCGACCGGCCGCCCGGCCGGCTCCCTGGCCTGGGCGGGCCTCGCCAACCTCTACTTCTGGATCGACCGCCGCACCGGCGTCGGCGGGTTCTGGGGCACCCAGATCTTCCCCTTCGCCGACCCGGCCTCGGTGGAGAACTACCTCGCCTTCGAGACGGCGGTTTATCGCAGCCTGTAAGGCCGCGCGGCGCGGCTTGGGCCGCGTGGCGCGGCTTGGGCCGCGTGGCGCGGCTTGGGCCGCGCCCGTCGGGGTCGGGCCGTCGACGTAGCCCTCCGGCCCCTGGCTGTACCACGTCCTGCGGTCGTCCTCGGTCAAGGCTGCGTTCCGCGCGATCCGCTCCGGCAGGTCGGGGTTGGCGAGGTCGGTTCGGACGAAGGCGATCGCATCTGCCCCTCCCCCGTCCAAGGCCTGCCGGGCGCGGGCGTCTCCGGATGCGCCGCGATCGCGCCCCTGATACCGGCGGTCGATTCCAATGGCCGCCGGTTCGGTTCTCGATTTCCCGTCAACTCTTTGACTTGGCGTCGAAGATCGAGATGCCTCAACGGCCCGATGCGTCAGCATCTTGGGCCGTTGATATGGGAGTGCCCGCAGGTAAACTGCGCCCGGCGCCAGGCCAGCGCCGGTCGGCCGTGCGCCGCGCGAAGGCGTCAGCCGCCGAGCTGGGCCCGTGCCTCGCCGAGCGCCTTGCGGCAGCCCGCCTCGTCGCCCTTCTTGGCCGCCTCGCGGGCCTGATTGAGGCTGGCGCGCGCCTGCATCACGCTCGTTCCGGTCCCGGCCTCGGCGGCGGCCTTGGCCTCCGCCGATCCCGGCTCCGGCCCCTTCGGCAGGGCGGACGGCGTGGTGTTGCGGGCCTGTGCCTGCTCGCCCTGCGCCTCGCGCCGGCTCGACACCTCCTTGCTGGCCGTGGAGGTGGAGATCACGTCCCGCGTCTGCTCGCTGAGGCGCGGTTCGAGGGCGGCGATCTCCTGCTCGCAGGAGGCCGCGGCGGCCGGGAGCGCCGCGAGCGTCCCGATGAGGCCGGCGGCGAGGGACAGACGGAGCTTCATCAGCGTGACCTCGTGTGGCGGATTCCGGCTCAACCCGGGGGCGCAGGAGCAGTTCCGGCCGTGCGGCACGGGGCGCCGCACGGCCGCTGCGCCGCCAGGCGCCGCTCAGTCGGTCACGGTGGGGACGAACATCTGGCGCGCGTACCACGGCAGTGCGGCGACGCTGACGATCTCCGGCGGGCCGGAGAAGATCTTGCCCAGCACGCCGCCCGACGCCTCGACGCTCACGGTCTTCGCCCGGTCGATCGAGCTGCCGGGACTGCGGATCACGAAGCTGCCCTGGTCGATCCGGTAGTTGCGGCGCACCTTCGGGTCGGCGGCCGAGACGTTGCGCGAGTCGAACTGGCCGCGGTTCGGCTGGCCGGCCTCGTAGGCGAGCCGCAGGCTGAGGCGCTCGCCGCCCTCGCCCGCCACGGTCCAGGTCTCCTCGACGGTCTTGGCGAGATCCTGCCCCTGAACGCTGCGCGCGAGCGAGACCCGGGCGGGCTTGCCGACGCGGTAGTAGCCGGGCACGGCCTGCGCGCCGCCATAGACGACGACGATGCCGAAGGCGTTCTCCTGACCGCTCTTAGCGGGCACGGACAGGACCACGAACGGCTCGGGCGCCCCCACCGGCTTGCCGTCCGCCCCGAGGCCGAGCAGGGTCTCGGCGAACACCGCCGAGAGATTGGCGCCCTTGGCTGGGCCCTGCGCGATGGGGCTGACGGTCCATCCGGCCGGGAGCAGGGATTGGGCGACCTCGTCCGGGATCTTGAAGGTGACGACGGTGCGGATCTCCTGACTGAACCCGGCGGGCGTGCCGAGCGGGTCGGGCGGCGGGGTCTGCGCCACGGCCGGCGCCAGCGCGAGGCAGGCGAGGACGAGGACGGAAGCGGCGATCTTTTGGCCCATCAGTTTCCTCCACATCAGATGCAACGGTCCGTGTCCGGCCGGGCCGCCGCCTCTGCGGGCGGCTGGCCTGTCCGGTCGTGAGAGGCACCCGCACGACCAGTCCTGCACCGCCGCGCAAGCATGCGCGGCAGGCCGATCGACTTCGTATGACTGTCCGGATTGAGTGACCGGCCAATCGATCTGCCCCTCGATCCGAAGCATAGCGGCAGTTATGGAAAGAAGAAAGCCGCCTTGCATTGGCGGGCAGCCGGTGGACCTTGATGGTCGTCGGCGCAGCCTCGATGCGGGTCGGCGCGTGAGGATCGAGGATGTCCTGCACCGTGCGGCCGCTCCCGTGGCGGGAGGCTCGCTCGACCCCCCGGGCCGCCGGTCCGGTCTCCTGGCGATCGCGTCGCCGGGCCTGCGTGCGGCCGCGATCCGGCCGCACGCAGGATGGTCGTGATCAGGCGCTGAGCTTGTCGCGCAGCGGCAATTGCCGGATGCGCCGTCCGGTGGCGGCGAAGACGGCGTTGACGATCGCGGGCGCCACCGGCGGAACGCCGGGCTCGCCGACGCCGCCGAGCGGCTTGCCGTAATCCTGACCCGGCAGCAGGTGGACGTTGATCGTCTTCGGCGCGGCGTCGATGCGGGTCAGCTCGTAGGTGTCGAGGTTGTCCTGCACCGTGCGGCCGTTCTTGAAGCTGATCTCGGCCGTGAGCGCCAGACCCATGCCCATCACCACGGCGCCCTCCAGCTGCGAGCGCACCCGCTCGGGGTTCACCTGCGGCCCGCAATCGACGGCGATGTCGACCTGGTGCACGGTGATCTCCCCCTTCGGCCCGACCTCGACCTCCGCGGCGGCGGCCGTGTAGGTCACGAAGCTGTAGTGGCCGGCGATGCCCAGGCCCCTGCCCTTCTCGACCTTGCGGCCCCAGCCGATGCCGGTCGCCGCCGCCTCGATCACCCGGCGCAGGCGCCCGGTGTCGATGGGATAGCGCGCCGGATCCTCGCCGTAGTTCCAGGCGTCGCCGATCTTCACCGGATCGATGATCCGGGCCGGCCCGATCAGGTCAAGCAGGTAATCCTTCGGGTCGCGGCCCGCCGCGTGCGCGAGCTCGGCCACGAAGGACTGGATCGCGAAGGCGTGCGGGATGTTCGACACCGAGCGGAACCAGCCGATCCGCACATGCGCGGGCGCGCTCGGGTTCTCCATCCGCAGGTTCGGGATCGCGAAGGGCGTGTTCACGAGGCCCATCCCGAGTTCGATCGGGATCTCGTGGTCGGCCCCGGCGGCGAAGATCGAGCCGATCGTCGGCGCCACGCTGCGGTGAAGCCACGCCACCGGCATGCCCTTGGCGTCGAGGCCCGCCTCCAGCCGCTCCACCGAGACCGTGTGGTAGTAGCCGTGGTGGAGATCGTCCTCGCGGGTCCAGGTCAGCTTGACGGGCGTGCCGCCCATCGCCTGCGAGCAGAGCGCCGCCTCGACCACGTAGTCGGGCTTCGACTTGCGCCCGAAGCCGCCGCCGAGCAGCGTCACGTGCACCGTCACCTTGTCGGCGCCGATGCCGAGCCGCTTGGCGACGCGGTCGCGGGTGGCCTGCGGCGCCTGGGTCGCGGCCCAGACCTCCACTTGGCCGTCCCGGATCCGCACCGTCGCGGCCGGCGGCTCCATCGGGGCCTGGACGAGGTGGGGGATGTAGTATTCCGCCTCGACGCGCTTGGCCGCCCCCTTCATGGCGGCGTCGACGTCGCCCTCCTGGCGCACCACCTTGCCGGGCTTGCGCGCGGCCTCCTCCAGCTGCGCCCGGTAGGCATCGGAATCGTAGGAGGCGTTGGGGCCGTCGTCCCAGGTGATCTTGAGCGCCTCGCGGCCCTTGATCGCCGCCCAGGTGTTTTTGGCGATCACCGCCACGCCGCCGAGCGGCTGGAACTCCACCGGCGGGGCCGGCGGATCGATCGGCACCACCTTGACCACGCCCGGGACCTTCAGGGTCTCGGCGGCGTCGAAGGACTTCACCGTGCCGCCGAACACCGGCGGGTGGGCGACCACCGCGTACAGCATCCCGTCGAGGCGGGTGTCGAGCCCGTAGGTCGCCCGGCCCGTGGTGATGTCGCGGTTGTCGATGAGGCCGATCTGGCCCTTGCCGATGTAGCGGAAGGCCGACGCGTCCTTGAGCCGGACGGCGTCGCCCTGCGGCACCGGCAGGCCGCTCGCGGCCTTCGCCATCTCGCCGTAGCCGGTCTGCCGGCCCGACTTGGCGTGGCGCAGCACGTGGTTCTCGGCCGTGACCTCGGCGGCGGGCACGCCCCATTCCTTGGCGGCGGCGGCGATCAGCATCGCGCGGGCGGCGGCGCCGGCGCGGCGCATCGGCATGAAGAAGTGGCGCAGCGAGCGCGAGCCGTCCGTGTCCTGGTTGCCGAAGCGCGCCTCGTCGCCCTCGGCCTGGGCGACCTTCACCTTGGCCCAGTCGGCCTCCAGTTCGTCGGCGACCACCAGGGCGATCGAGGTGCGCACGCCCTGCCCCATCTCGGAGCGGTGGCAGGTGACCGTCACGGTGCCGTCCGGCGCGATGGCGACGAACAGGGTGGGGTCGTCGCGCCAGCCGTTCGGCATGGCATCGGCGCCGAATTGGGTCTCGGCCGCGCGGGCCGGCGGCGTGCGCAGGCTGAGCGCCAGCACGAGGGCGCCGGCGCCGCCGAGCAGGCCGCGGCGGCTGACATTCGACAGGGCGGAGGCAGGCTCCGCGGCGGAGAGGGGGGACATCAGGTTCACAGGCGCTCTCCCTGGGCCTTCGGGGTCACGCCGGCCGCCTGCTTGATGGCGGCGCGGATGCGCGGATAGGTGCCGCAGCGGCAGAGATTCCCGCTCATGGCGGAGTCGATGTCCGCATCGGTGGGCTTGGGCGTGTCCTTGAGCAGCGAGGCCGCCTGCATGATCT
This sequence comes from Methylobacterium isbiliense, assembly GCF_022179325.1. GTDB lineage: Bacteria > Pseudomonadota > Alphaproteobacteria > Rhizobiales > Beijerinckiaceae > Methylobacterium > Methylobacterium isbiliense. The sequence goes on from NZ_BPQQ01000069.1 coordinate 25,490, forward strand.
GGCCGGTCTGGCAGTAGCCGCATTGCGACACGTTGAGGTCGCGCCATGCCGCCTGGAGCGGGTGGTTCCCGTCCGGCGACAGGCCCTCGATGGTGATCACCGGCTGCCCGTCCGCCGCCGAGACCGGGGTCTGGCAGGAGCGCACGGCCGAGCCCCCGACATGGATGGTGCAGGCCCCGCAGGCCGCGATGCCGCAGCCGAACTTGGTGCCGACGAGGCCGAGTTCGTCCCGCAGGTACCAGAGGAGCGGCATCTCCGGGTCACCGTCATAGGCCCGCTCCTGGCCGTTCACGTTGAGCTTGATCATCATCGCCCTCCGGCTCTGGGGCCGCTCTGCGATGCGCGGGCACGATCCCGGTCGCGGCGCGGCAGTCCCGATCACAACGGTTCCAGACTGGGCGTCGTTAGGCCGGGCGTGCCGGCTGCCGCAACCGCACCAGGCGCGGTCCGGCCTTGCGCCGGCCGCAGGAACCCAGTCGTCGTGCGGACATCTGGCTCACGGCGCCCGGGCGGAAAGGGGTGGTGGCCGGAACTAACAATCAGGACGTGCGGTCGTGGCGCAGCAGCGCCCGAAGCGCGAGCAGACCCGCCAGCGTGCCGAGGCCGGCGCCCAGGCTGCTCGCCGCGAAGTCGACGACCTGCGCGGTCCGTCCCGGAACCCAGCGCTGGCCGATCTCGAGGAGGCCCGCGAGCGTCACCAGAGCGGCGAAGAGCCGCGAGGCGGACGGGCGCGGCAGCCCGACCGCCAGGATCGCGGCCGTGCCCGCATAGGCCAGGACGTGCTCGATCTGCCCGGCGAGGCTGGTGCGGACCTCCCAGTCCTTCGGGATCCACGACAGCCAGACCAGCGCGAGCAGGCAGAGGCCGCCCGCCGCGAGCGCGGCCTTGCGCAGCATCAGGACCGATCGCGACATGCCCGCTCCCACGGCCGGAAAAGCTCCGGCTCCATCGGGCGGATCGCGGCCGATGTCCAGAGCGCGGCGGAATCGCTCGATTGCGACGGGATTTGTTTGCCGGGCGTTGCGGGGCGGCATGCTGGGATCGAGATCCGGCCTTCCGCCGTGGATGGACCTCGCCCGATGCAGATCCTCGAACTCCAGGACCGGTTGCGCGCCCTCGAAGCGCTCACGACGCAGCTCGTGCGCACGTTGCAGAAGGCCAAGCTCCTCGACGGCGAGCAGGTCGACCTGCTCCTCGACACCGTGGAGGAATTGATGACGGGCCAGGCCGGCGCCGCCTTCGCGGCCCAGCAGCTCGCCGAGGCGGCGAGCACCGGGCCGGTGATCTGGGAGGAGCCGGCGGACGCCCATGTCCGCAGCGCCTTCCGGCACATGCTCTACGAGCACGGCGTCCGGCACGACGCCTGAGCCGCTGGCCTTCAGGCGAACAGATGCGTCAGGACGCTGCCGAGCACCGCGACGAAGGTGAGCTTGCAGATGAACCCGATATCCTCGATGCGCTGGCGCATGGCTGCCTCTGTTCGTGAACCGTGATGACCCTGTGGTTGACCGTGAAATAGCCCCGGCACGGCCGGGCCGATGTGCGCCCCGGCACGAGTAAAGACGGTGGACGGCTTTCGGTTCACCGCAGGTCAAGGAGCGTGGTGAACGGTCGCGGCTCAGCGGGGCTGTGGCGACAGGGCCTGTGCGGTCTTCGCGGCGCGCACGAGCTGCAGGAACTCCGCGCGGTAACCATACGGGTCGTCGCCGCGGGCCGACTGCGCCAGCCGCAGGACGTCGTCGAGGTCGAAGCGGCCGGTATGGCGCCCGCCGCGCAGGATCTCCCCGAAGGCCGCCACCGCGGCGGCGAAGCGCGCCTCCTGCGGCGCGTCCTCCAGGCGGGCGAGCGCGCCGGGACGCTCCACCACCGTGTCGAGGAGCGCGCTCGTGTCGGAATCCGGCCGCTTGTAGCGGATCGCCACGTGAGCGACCTCCCGGGCGAGCTGGCCCGCCGCGGGGCCGGACCGCTCGCCGTAGCGCAGGTCGCCGAGCACCCGCGGCCCGCCCGCCGGCACGATCTCGTAGAGCGCCGTCACGGTCTGGCCCGAGCCGACCTCGCCGGCATCGACCCTGTCGTTGGCGAAGTCCGCACGGTCGAGCAGCCGGGTCTCGTAGCCGATCAGGCGGTACTCGGCCACGGCGGCCGGATTGAACTCGACCTGGATCTTCACGTCCTTGGCGATCGGGATCAGCGTCGCGGTCGCCTCCTCCACCAGCACCTTGCGGGCCTCGTTGGCGGTGTCGATGTGGGCGGCCGCACCGTTGCCGTTCTGCGCCAGCGCCTGCATCAGCGCATCGTTCAGGTTGCCCATGCCGAAGCCGAGGACGGACAGGAAGATGCCCTTCTGCCGCTCGCGCTCGACGAAACCCTTCAGCTCCTCCCGATCGGTGATGCCGACGTTGAAGTCGCCGTCGGTGGCGAGCATCACCCGGTTGACGGCCTGCGGCTCGTAATTGGCTTGCGCCAGCGCGTAGGCCTGCCGGATCCCCTCCCCGCCCGCAGTGCTGCCGCCCGCCGCCAGACCCTCGATGGCCGCCAGGATCCGGGCCCGCTCGCTCGCGGGCGTGGGCTCCAGCACGGTGCCGGCCTGCCCCGCATAGGCCACGATGGCGACGCGGTCGCGCGCATCGAGCCGGGTGAGCAGCATCGCCAGCGCCTGCTTGACGAGGGGCAGCCGGTTCGGCGGGCTCATGGAGCCCGAGGTGTCGACGAGGAAAACGAGGTTGGCCTTCGGCCGCTCCGCCGGCTGGAGCGCGTAGCCCTTGATGCCGACATGCAGGAGCTGACGGCCCTCCGCCCAGGGGCTCGGGAACAGCGCGGTCGTCACCCGGAACGGCTCGTTGGCGCTCGCCGGCCCCTCGTAGGCGTAGGGGAAGTAGTTGATCAGTTCCTCGGTGCGCACCGCAGCCTTCGGCGGCAGCACGTTGCGGGCGAGCGCGGCGCGCACGACCCCGTAGGAGGCGGTGTCGACGTCGATCGAGAAGGTCGAGACCGGCGCCTCGCGCACCGCCCGGAAGACGCTCTCGGGTCCGCTCGCGAAGCGGTCGCGGCCGGTGGGCTCAGCGGCGGGGGCGGGCTCGGGCCGGTGCGGCGGCGCGAGCCGGTTCTCGGCGAGACCGAGCGAGCGGGCCTTGGCGGCGACCGCTCCGGCCGGCGCACGCAGCGGCGCGGGCGAAGGTGGGGCCGCGAGTTCGGACATCTGCTGCAGGCCGGGATCGGTGCGCTCGCGTGTGGGCGCGACCGGGGGCGCGGCGGCGATGGCGGGTGCGGCAGGCGAGACGGGCGATGCGGGCCCCTGCGCCGGCGCGGGTGCGGCGGGCGGGACCGGCGGCGGCGCCTCGCGCGCGGTCTCGACGGGAGCGGGTGCGCGGTCGGCGCGCGCGGGCGGCCGAACGGACCGTTCGGGCGGCCGAGCGGTACGCTCGGCCAGGATGGTCCAGGCGGCGGGCAGGGCCAGGGCGGCGGTGAGTGCGGCGGCCAGGGCGGTGCGGGTGCGGAGAATGAGCGGCGTCCGTCGCGGAGGGTGACGCTCCGTGGGACGCCGGAAGCCCGCGGATCCTTGGCCGTCGCGAGTCTGGGCATCGAACCGCGCGAGGGCCGCCCGGACGGCGCGCTCGCGCGCCTCGCATGACGGCTCGGGGGCGGCGGGGAGTGCGGGATCAGGCGCCATGTCGGTCGTTCCCGGAGAGCGTGAGCCGGCGCCGCGCTTCGTGCAGGCGCCACGAGATGGTGGATTCGGCGACCCCGAGGGCGGTGCCCGCCTCGGCATGGGTCAGCCCCTCGCCGACCACGAGCACGACCGTCTCGCGCAGGGCCGGGTCGAGGCGGGCGAGTTCGCTCGCGAGCCAGGTTCGCCGGAAGAGGTCGCGCCCGTCCGGCGGCCGCGCGAGGCCGGCCAGCACCGCGAGCCCGCCGCGCAGCCGCGACAGCCGCGCCCCGCGGCGGTGATGGTCGCGGCAGGCATTGGCCACGATGCCGAACAGCCACGTCGAGACCTTCGCCTCGCCCCTGAACGTCCCGATCCGCTCCGCCAGCGCACAGCAGACCTCCTGCACGATGTCCTCGGCGTCGTCGCGCGAGCCGGTGAGGCGCCACGCGATCCGGTGCATGCGGTCGTAGTGGCGCCGCAGCAGCGCCTCGAAGGCCGCCCGCTCGCCCGCCGCCGCCCGGGCGGCGAGGCCGGCATCGGGGTCGGGATCGTCCGGCTCCGGGGCGGAGCCCGGCGGCAGGTCGCGGAGCGGCATGGCATTGTCCCGCATGCGGTCGTTCCCGGCGGCCCCGTGCCGCGTCCTCACCGGTCCTTCGCCGAGCCGGTGCCGCCGCGAAGGATGCTCGATCCGTGAGACGCGGGCCGGCGGCGAAAGCTTGGAGGGAATCGTCGCGCAGTCCGAATCCCTGCGGTGTTCCCTCCCGCACCGGCCGCGCTGGCGTTTCGGCGGGAGCGGTTTACATGACGGGCAGGGGCGCCTCCCGCGCCCGCGTGAGGAGTGCCGGGCCGTGGCGATCACCCGTGAGGACGTGCTGAGGGCGCTGTCGGGCGTGACGGTGGGCCGGGAGGGCACGCCGCTGCCGGAGACCGGGCGCCTGTCCGAGATCGTGGTCGATCCCGCTAACCGGGTGATGTTCTCGATCGCGATCGAGCCCGCCGAGGCCAAGGCGTTCGAGGCGGTGCGGCAGGCGGCCGAGATGGCGGTGCTGAAGATCGGCGGGGTCAAGAGCGCGCTGGCGAGCCTCACGGCCGAGCGCGGCCCCGCCGCCCCGCCGCCCCGCCCCGCAGGACCCGCAGCCGGCCAGGGCGCGGGGCCCCGGCCCGGTCCGGCGCTGCCGGGCGTGCGCCACATCGTGGCGGTCGCGTCCGGCAAGGGCGGCGTCGGCAAGTCCACCACCGCCTGCAACCTCGCGCTCGCCCTCAAGGCGCGGGGGCTCAGGGTCGGGCTGCTCGATGCCGACATCTACGGCCCCTCGGTGCCCAAGCTGTTCGGCCTCGACCGCAAGCCCGAAACCGTGTCGACGCCCCAGGGCCAGCGTATCGTGCCGCTCGACGGCTACGGCATGCCGGTGATGTCGATCGGCTTCCTGATCCAGGCGGACACCGCGATGATCTGGCGCGGGCCGATGGTGCAGTCGGCCCTGACGCAGCTCCTGCGCGACGTCGTCTGGGGCGAACTCGACGTGCTGATCGTCGACATGCCCCCCGGCACCGGTGACGCGCAGCTGACGCTGGCCCAGGCGACGCCGCTCGCGGGCGCGGTGATCGTCTCGACGCCGCAGGACCTCGCGCTGATCGATGCGCGCCGGGGCGTCGCCATGTTCAAGCGCGTCGAGGTGCCGATCCTCGGCATCGTCGAGAACATGGCGACCTTCATCTGCCCGCATTGCGGCACCGCCTCCGACATCTTCGGTCACGGCGGCGCCCGCCACGAGGCGGAGCGCCTCGGCGTGCCCTTCCTCGGCGAGGTGCCGCTCACCATGACGATCCGCGAGACCTCCGATGCCGGTCGCCCGGTGGTGGCGGTGGACCCCGACGGCCCGCAGGCCGCGATCTACCGCGAGATCGCGGGCCGGCTCTGGGACACCCTGTCGGGCGGCGGGACCGCCCGCCCGGCGCCCCGGATCGTCATCGAGTGAGCGGCGTCCCGCCGACCCTCGGGGTGATCCTGGCGGGCGGCCTGTCGCGCCGGATGGGCGGCGGCGACAAGCCCCTGCTGCGGCTCGGCGGCCGGACCCTCTTGGAGCGGGTGGCGGAGCGCCTGCGCCCGCAATGCGCGGCCGGGCTGATCCTCAACGCCAACGGCGATCCGGCGCGCTTCGCGGAATTCTTCGACGGCCCGGTCGTGCCCGATTCGGTGCCCGAGACCCCGGGACCGCTCGCGGGCGTGCTCGCCGCCCTGGAGCACGCCGCGTCGCATCACCCGGGCATCGCCTTCGTGGCGAGCGTCGCGGGCGACACGCCGTTCCTGCCGCCCGATCTCGTGGCCCGGCTGCACGCGGAACGTGCGGCGGCCGGCACCCGGCTCGCCATCGCGGCCTCGGGCGGACGCGCCCACTACGTCGACGGTCTCTGGCCGGTGGAATTGCGCAACGACCTGCGGGCGGCCCTCGTCGGCGAGGGCCTGCGCCGGGTCGGCCAGTGGATCGCCCGCCAGGGCGCCGCCGAGGCCGCATGGCCGGACCGGCCGGTGGATCCGTTCCTCAACCTCAACACGCCGCAGGACGTGGCGCTGGCGGAAGACCTGCTGCCGCGTGACGAACGCTGACGCCGTCCTGGCGAAGCGGATGCGAGAGCGCCGGAGACGGCGATCTCGCCGTTCCCGAACCGCCCAGCATCCCGGCTTGCCGCCGGTCCGGGGCACGTCATCGGGATCGGATCGACGTCGCCCGACGCCGCCGCTAGAGCCGTGCCCGCTCAT
>NZ_BPQQ01000070.1 GCF_022179325.1 Methylobacterium isbiliense
GCGCTCGGCCCGGGCATCCTCCTCCAGGAGGGCGAGCCGGTCGGCGATCGGGATCTGGTAGTAGTCGGGGTGGATCTCGCTGAAGGCGAGGAAGCCGTGCCGGTTGCCCCCGTACTCGACGAAGGCGGCCTGCAGCGACGGTTCGACCCGCGTGACCTTGGCGAGGTAGATGTTGCCGCGCAGCTGGCGGCGGCTAGCGGATTCGAAATCGAACTCCTCGACCTTCGACCCCTTGACCGTCACCACCCGGGTCTCTTCCGGGTGGGCGGCATCGATGAGCATCTTGTTGGCCATGACGAACTTTCGGCATGGCGAGTGACGGCAGCAAAGCTCGACCGAGCCGGCCGGGCGGTGACGCCGGCCTCCGGGAGGCTCTCAGGTGCCGAAGCCGGGGGGCCGCGGCGGTTGATATCGCGCTGGGTTTGCCGTCAATCGCCGCTGCGCGCGAGCGTGCGCGCGAGGGGTTGACCACGGCCGGGGGCAGGGGGCGCGGACAGGCGCGACGCCGGATGCGTGCGCTGGGACCGGCAGCGACGGAGACCGAAGCTGTGCGTCCGCGCATTCTCCCACCGACCTCTCGAAACGACGGGCCGGCAGGGTGTCGCCGGCCGGCGATAGAACGGGGCGACGACGCGCTTGAGAAGCGCCGCCGCTGGCTAAAACGACACCTGCCCGGCTCGGAGAAGCCGACCGTCTGGCGGTGAGCCGGCGACGGGCCTTGAGCGCCCGGCCCCCTCGACGGGATCGGGCAGGCCCGCGGGCCGCGACGGAATCCGGCGGCGACGGGCGGGGGTCGATACCATTACAGAGTGCCGGGCCGAATTGGCAAGCAGGATCGATCGCGCGGGGTTGATCAATCGGAAACGGACCCGGCCGGCCCGAGATCCTCCGCGACCGCCGATCGCGGTCCGGCTCCACGACGGCCGCGACCGCTGCACCCGCGCCGGAGCGGCACGGCGCGCGACGGCACCGGACGATCCCCGATGTGCCGGGCGGCACCGCGGCCGGGCGCGGACGCGGCGAGGATGCCCGCGACCCGAAGCGGCACGCTCCGCGCCGGCCGCACCCTCCCAGGGGGATGATCATGAAGACGCGTCTCGTCAGCCTCGCCGCCGCCCTCGCGCTCACCGCCGCCACCAGCGCCCAGGCTGCCCTGGCCGTGGCCGGCGGCGAGCCCGCCGCACCGGCGCCCGCGGCCGAGGCCGCGCCGCCGGAACCCGCCGCGGCGCCGGCCGCCGAGACCGTCGCGGCACCCGCGGCCCCGGTCTGGGCGCAGCCGCGCCGTGCCGCGCGGCCCGACCGCTATCGCGCGGCGCGCTACGCGGGCGGTCAGGGCGCGACCTGGAAGACCGGCCGGGACGCCTACGGCTTCCGGGGCACGTTCGGCGGCTGCCGCTACTTCGGCACCACCGGCCCGCACGGCTACAAGCTCAACCGGAGCTGCTGACCCGGTCCCGGCGGCCCGACATCCGGGACGGACGCAGGGACGAACACGCTCCGCGGCGGGTCCAGAGAGGATTCGGCCGGGCTGCCGCCCCCGTTCTCGCTGTCTCGGCCGCCCCCGAAGCGCGGCCCGGGTCTTGTTTGAGGCGCCACCCCGCACGCCTCGACTGGCGCGAGACCTGCCGTTCACGCCGCTGGCCCGGCCCAGAGCCCATCATCCCGCCGGTTTTGCTGTGCACATACGACGATTTTCATTGACGCGTCGCGCCGGACATTACACTCCTGTGCCATCTGAAGCACAGGGACACATAAATGAGCGAAACTGAAGCATCCTCCGCCGACCTCAGCGGCCTCACCAGCGATATCGTGTCTGCCTACGTCTCGAAGAACAACGTGCCGTCCGGGGAGCTGCCCGCGCTCATCCGCAGCGTCTACGAGGTTCTCAGCAACATCGGCAAGCCGGCCGCCCCCACCGCTGAGGAAGCGCCCAGGCTGACACCCGCGCAGGTCCGCAAGTCGGTCACGCCCGACCACCTCATCAGTTTCGTGGACGGCAAGCCCTACAAGTCCCTGAAGCGCCACCTCACCAAGCACGGCCTGACGCCGGACGAATACCGGACCAAGTTCGGGCTGCCGCGGGATTACCCGATGGTGGCCGAGAGCTACGCCAAGCAGCGCTCGGAACTCGCCAAGAGCCTCGGCCTCGGCCAGATCCGGCGCGACCGCGCCGCCAAGGCGCAGACCGCCTCGCAGGCGCCCGCCGCGGAGGCGCCGCCCGTCGAAGCCCCGGCCGAGAAGGCGAGTGCCTCCGAGAAGCCGGCGCGGCGGGGGCGCGGCGCCAAGGCCGCCGAGAAGGCCGCCGCCGAGAAGGCCGCCGCGGAGTAGCCCCGGCGGGGCCGCCGGGCCGGCCCGTTCGCGGGCCGGCGCCCGGACCGCGCGCAAGGCCGGGCTTGACCGTGCCGCAGGGCGTCCCGATAAGCGAATGGCTGCGCTTGGGGAGAGGCGGCGATGCGCATCGCGATGCTGCTGGCGGTCGGGCTCTGCGCCGCCAGCGCCCGGGCGACGGAGGCGCTGCCCGCGCCCGATGCGCGCGCGGCCTATTCCGAGTTCCGGATCAGCCTCGCCCTTCAGGGCTGGAAGCCCGGTCGCGACGCCAGGACGGGGCCCACCTGCACGAGCGGCCGGACCCGGATCTGCGAGACCTTCGCGGAGGCCGTCACCTGCCAGCGCACGACGCCGTCGCGCTGCCTGTTCCTCTGGAAGAAGAACGCGACGCAGATCGAGGTGGAGACCGTCGGCAGCCAGCCCTACGGGATCCGGGTGGACCAGATGCGCTGCCGCGCCGGCTGCGCCGAGGAGGGACCACCCTGGACCGGCATCGATCGCTGAGATCCCCTGCTTGGAGCAGGCTTCGATCGGATCGAACCGTCAAGCCTGCTCTCGGTTTTGGGTTTTGCCGCATCGTCTGCGACGAACCGGCATCCACGTCGTCGGACCATGCTCCAATACTCGACTGCAGTATAAGGCGACGCTGAAACCGCGCGCGCGAGGGCACGTTGGTGGGGTCCGTTCCACCATCCCGACGTGGAGCACCCTTCCGTGGAGCCTCCCATGCATCGTCGCCACGCGTTTCTGGGCCTGGTCTCGGCCCTGGCCGTTCCCGCCCTCCTCGGCCCCGCCGTCGCGCAGAACACGCCGAGCCCCACCGCCGACAGGACCGGCAACACCGGCGCCCGCATGGGCGAAGCGGAGGCCCGCTACGCCGCCGACACCCTGGCCGCGGGCGCGCTCGCCCTCGCGGCGAGCCGGCTCGCGCTCAAGAAGGGCAAGGACGACGACGTCAAGGAATTCGCCGGCTTCGAGGTCGCCGAGCAGGAGACCATCGCCGACATCCTCAAGGCGATGCGCGACCAGACCGTCGCGCCGAGCGGACAGGTCAAGCCTCCCTCCGAGGCGGAGGTGACGGGGCAGCTCGACGCCAAGGGCAAGGCGATGATCGAGGCGCTCGAGAGCGCCAAGGCCGGCAGCGCGTTCGACCGCGAGTACATCCGCGGCCAGATCGAGGGACATCGCGCCCTGCTGCAGATCCAGGAAGCGTATCTCTCCTCGGGCAAGGACCGCGAGACCCTGGCCGTCGCCAAGCTCGCGCGCGGCCAGATCAAGGAACACCTGGTGCTCCTGGCCGACATCGAGGACGACCTGAAGGGCTGATCCGGACGGGCCGGCGCGGCTCGCAAAGAGCCGTCCGGGCGGCGGAGCCGAAACCGGCGCCGCCGCCCGGATGCGGTCAGCCCTGCGGGCCGCCCATCATCCGCTGCATCTGCGTGAGCTGCGAGATGTGCAGCCGGATCAGCGGCAGGGCGCCGCGGGCGATCCGGCGCAGGGCCGGATCCTCGCCGCTCTCCGCATAGGTGCCGTGGATCGCGAGGGCCTCGCGGTGACCCTGGAGGGACGCGTTGACGAAGGTGGCGTCGTATTGCGGACCGGGCTGGAGTCCGGAGAGCTGCGAGAGGATCGCCGCCTTCTGCTCGTCGCTCGTCATCGCGCCCGGCGCGCCGAGCACGCCGCCGACCACGCCGGCCGCCGCCCCGGCGGCCGCACCCGCCACCGCGAAGGGCGCGGCCACCAGCCCGCCGACCACGCCGCCCGGCCCCGGCGGGCGCCCGGCCATCATCGGCGCCCCACCCGTCGCCGCGTCGATCCGGTTGGCGAGGTCGACCTGTTCGACCACCTCGGCGCGCGCGAACCGCTTCACGCGCGGGTTGTCGGTCTTGTTGAACGCGTCGCGGGCCGTGTTCTCCAGGAACACGCCGCCGCGGGTGGCCATGTCGAGGTAGACCGGGGTCGGGATCGCGCCGGCCGGCGTCGGCTGCGCGACGGCGGTGCGGGTCACGGCGAGGGCCGCGGTCGCGGACATCATCCCGAGGAGAAACTCACGGCGCTGCATGGGCGGACTCCGGATAAACGCATGAAGTGTATAGTGTGAAGAACTCGACCAAACCGAGTGCTCCGGGGACATAATCTCGGCACGCGCCCGCATGTTCCTGCGGCGCGGCCGCTGACACCGTCCCGACGGGACGTACCCTCAAGTGAGGTCGATCGCGGGTGTGGCGGGGCCCGGGCCGGGTCTGAACCAGCGGCCCGAACCGGTGCGGAGGTTGGACGATGCAGGACGAGGTGACGGCGTTGCAGGTGGACCAGCAGGTGCAGCGCGTGCTGGCCGCCTCCCTGGCGCTCGCGGAGCAATCGCTGCTCCTGGGTCTCGCGATTCACCTCGCATGGCTCGACGCCTGGATCCGGCCGATCCTGCGGGCTCAGGACAGCTATCGGGAGTGGCACACCCAGCAGGAGCGCCGGCAGCGGCTGGTGCGCCGCGGGGTGCCGGACCGGATCGCCCGCCAGGGCCTGCGGCTGGTGTGACGCGCCGCCTCCTCGGCCGCGCCCCGCAGAGGGACGCTCCCGCAGATCCGCCGGAACAACGGGAACCGCGGGTCGGGCGGCCCGTTCGGTGAGCATCTCTGCCGGCCGGTGAACTGTCCGCGCAGGTCATGCCGAATGGAAGGCCGGGCAGCCGGCGCGTGCGAAACCTCACAGCGCCGCGGCTCGCGCTGGTGTTTACCGATTTTCGAACCGCTCAACGGGTTTCGGCGCAACCGTTCTTCGCTTCGCGACTTATCTCTGGCAAGACGGCGAGCCGAACCTCCACGGCCGAACGCCCCTCACCCCCAACGACCAGGATGTCCTCCATGTGCGCGCGATCCGGCGCCCGCCTGTCCCTGCTCGCTCTCCTGCTGGCGCTCTCGGGCGGCCTCGCGGCGGAGGCGGCCCCGGCCGTCGACAAGACGCCCGCCAAGGCGGCGAGCCGCGGCACGGCGGTGCGCGACGTGACGGCGACCGCGACCGTCCCGGAGGACCCGGCCGAGGACGCCAACTGCACCACCGCCCGCAAGCGCCTCTTCGTCGACGGCGAGGGCTGGATCGTGCGCCGCGTCACCACCTGCCGCTGACCGCCCCGGCCGCCCGGTTCGGCGGTCCTGGCAAACCCCGAATGCGAGAGCGCCCCGCCTGGGTCCAGGCGGGGCGCTCGTTTGTGGTCGGGCCGTCAGGGTGGTCCGGCCCTCAGCGGGCCGGTCCCTCGAAGGTGGTGATGTCGCGGTCCTTGGTCTCCGGCACCAGCAGGAGGCCGAGCGCGAAGGTCATGAGCGCGATCACGATCGGGTACCAGAGGCCGAAGTAGATGTCGCCCGTGGAGGCCACCATCGCGAAGGCGGTCGGGGGCAGGAAGCCGCCGAACCAGCCGTTGCCGATGTGGTAGGGCAGGGACATCGCGGTGTAGCGGATGCGGGTCGGGAAGAATTCGACCAGCGCCGCCGCGATCGGGCCGTAGACCGCCGTCACGTAGAGGACGAGGATCGTCAGGATGCCGATCATCTTGAGCGCCGCCACGTTGCCGAGCGCCGAGAAGAAGCCGTTCACCTTGACGATGCTGGGGTCGCCCGCCGGGGCGTAGCCGACCGCGGTGGCCGCGGTGGCGAAGGTGGTCATGCTCTTGGCCACCGCCGCGTCGATCGGCGCCTCGGTGCCGTTGAACGTGACCTTGGCGGGGGTGCCCGCCGGGGCCGGCACCAGCTCGTACTTGATGGCCGAGCGGGCGAGCGCCACGCGGGCGACGTCGCAGGGCGCCGTGAAGGTGCGGATGCCGACGGGGTCGAACACCGAGCCGCAGGTGGCCGGGTCGGCGACGACCTGCACCTTGGCGTTCTCCAGGGCCGAGGCGAGCTTCGGGTTGCCGATGCTGGTCAGGGCCTGGAAGAGCGGGAAGTAGGTGATCGCCGCGACGAGGCAGCCCGCCAGGATCACCGGCTTGCGGCCGATCCGGTCGGAGAGCGAGCCGAAGAAGATGAACCCGCCGGTGCCCAGGATCAGCGACCAGGCGATCAGCACGTTCGCGGTGAAGAGATCCACCTTGAGGATGTTCTGGATGAAGAACAGCGCGTAGAACTGTCCCGTGTACCAGACCACCGCCTGGCCCGCCACGAGGCCGAGCAGGGCGATGATGACCATCTTGGCGTTCTTCCACTGGCCGAATGCCTCGGACAGCGGCGCCTTCGACTGCGTGCCTTCCTCCTTCATCTTCTTGAAGGCGGGGCTCTCATTCATCTGCAGCCGGATCCAGACCGAGATGCCGAGCAGCACGACCGAGATCAGGAAGGGAATGCGCCAGCCCGCGATCGGGTAGCCCTCGCCGCGCTGGAAACCGGCCTCGCCCATCCACAGGCGCAGGGACAGGATCACGACCAGCGAGAGCAGCAGGCCCACCGTGGCGGTGGTCTGGATCCAACTGGTGTAGAAGCCGCGGCGCCCGACCGGCGCGTGCTCGGCCACGTAGACCGCGGCGCCGCCGTACTCGCCGCCGAGCGCGAGGCCCTGCGCCATGCGCAGCACGATCAGGATGACCGGGGCGATCCAGCCGATCTGGTCGTAGGAGGGCAGCAGGCCGACGCAGAAGGTCGACAGGCCCATGATCAGGATGGTGATCAGGAAGGTGTACTTGCGCCCGACGAGGTCGCCGATGCGGCCGAACACCAGCGCGCCGAACGGGCGCACCAGGAAGCCCGCCGCGAAGGCGAGGAGCGCGAAGACGTTGCGGGTCGCCGGATCGAAGGCGGAGAAGAACTGCGCCCCGATGATCACCGCGAGCGAGCCGTAGAGGTAGAAGTCGTACCACTCGAAGACGGTGCCGAGCGAGGAGGCGAGAATCACCCGCTTCTCCTCCCCGGTCATCGGGCGCGGCGCTTCCATCGCCCGGCCGACTGCGGTTCCTGATGCCATGATGGCGTTCCTCCGTTGTGCGGGCCTTCTCGCGGTCCGCTGGGCGCCGTTCCGCCTCGCCGGACCGGGCGGCCGCCCGCAGGCCGCCGCACGATCGCCGCCGTGCGGGAGGGGTCGGGGCCGGTTCTCCGGCCGCCGCGGCGTCTCCCGACACGAGCGCAGCCCAACGGTTAATCCACGCCCGGGCGAGACCCAATTCTCAATTCGTCGTCCGACTTAGGTCGTGAGACTTCCGTAGGGCCGCGCCAGGGCGCGGGGCCGCGCCTGCGCGCGGGGCCGCGCCTGCGCAGTCTGCCCCGGCTGGCGCCCGATCCGGCCGGGAACGAGGATGAACCGTGGGCGTTCGACGCTCGGCGGCTCTGCTTGGCGCAGCTCCGCCGAGAATCGTGCGTCCGCTGCGTCGTCGCCGAATCGGCGACCCCGTCGGCGAATGATGCTCAGGATCCCGTCCGGAGGCGAAAGAGACCCATGCGTCGCGACCTGATCGGCCTCGGGCTCGGCGCCCTGGCCCTGTGCACCGTCCCGGCCGCCGCCGGACCGGTCGGCGCCCCGCAGGCGGGGGCCCCGCATGGGGGCTTCAGGCCCGCGCCCGCCCGGGGGGCCGTCGCCGGCTATCCCCGCGGCCCGCACCATCCCGGCCACCGCGCCGGCTTCCGCCGGCACTCCGGCTACGGCTACGGCTACGGCCTGCCGCTCGGCTATGCCGGCGTGGTCGCGGGCGCACCCGCGGCCGCAGCGCCCGTCGAGCCCTTCCTGACCCTGCCGAGCCCGGAGGAGCTGGTTCCGGCGGCCTGGGGCTACGGCACCTACGGCATCCCGACGGTTGCCGGCATCCCGGCCCCGCCGCGGGCCGACCCGGTGGTCTACGTCATCCACGGCGTGGAGTCCGAGCGGGCCGCGCCGCCGGCCCGGCGAATCGGCAGGGACCCCGCCGGCTCCGGCAGGCGCAGCGACACGGCCCGGCCGGCCGAAGGGATCCGGCCCGTCAGCTACCGCGCGGGTGCGGCGCGGGTGGTCGAGCTCACGGTGCCGCGGCGCTGAGAGCCGCCGAGACCGGGGCGGCCCGCCTCCCGTGCCGGGGCGGGCCACGGCCCCGCGCCGGACTCGCGTCACTCCGAATCGCGCGCGCGCCTCCTCCGATGCGCCCCGCCCGCCTCCCGGCGCGCGATTCCGAAGCAGTGGCCAAGATCCGCCCCAGAATTTCTTGACATCGCCCATTCGACCAAAGTACGAAGCGGTCAAGAACGGGGGGCGGGAGGGGGACGTGTCACAAGTATCAGTCCCGTACAATCTATTCCGCAATGCACATAAAGAAGATCTTTATTGTGCAGTGCAGGTATGCGCGCCGGTCCCGTCGTTCGTCCGGATGCCCGCGTGGCGCTTCGTCGATGTCCTGAGCGAGGCCGGCATGCCGAAGGGCTTCCTGGCGGATGCCGCGCGGCAATCGTCGCGCTGGAACGGCTTCTACCTGTTTCTGGCCTGGGGGCATGAGACCTCGGGGCACGAGACCTTGCCCGCCGGCCGGCCGGCCGAGATGCGGCTGCCGAGCGCGGCCTGAACCGGGCCGCGCGGCGGCCGCTGGATCACGGGCCGCCCGATCGGGCGCGACCTCATCACCGCACGGGCAGACCCTGGCGTGCCGCCGCCGTTCCACAACCGGAGCGACCCGCCCTGCGTGCCGGTGCTGCTCTGGCCCCTGGCGCCGTTGCCCTGCGGGCCGGCGCTAATGGCAGCACGACCTCACGGTGACCAGCGCCGGTCGGTACGCGGGCTGCGGCTGGTTCTCGGGCTTCTTCACCACGATGCCGATCTCGGTCCGCGCCGCGGCCAGATCAGCCGGGCCGCCCGCCGGCACCGCCTTCGCGCTGCAGGCCGCGGTAGCGCTGCCGGTGATCGGGACACCGCTCGACGCGGCCACCGGTCCGGCGGCGAACACGCGGACTCGCATCGTGCCATCCCGCTCAGCCCTCGATGCGCGAGAAGTCGGCCACCGTCCGGGTGGCGCTGCGCAGGGCGTTGAGGAGGGCGAGGCGGTTGGCGCGCAGGGCCGGCTCCTCGGCGTTGACCGTGACCGTGTCGAAGAAGGCGTCCACCGGCGCGCGCAGGGATGCCAGCGCCCGCATCGCCCCCTCGAAATCCTCCGCCGCGACGGCGCGGGCGGCCTCGGCCGCCGCCGCATCGAGGGCGCGCGCCAGCGCCGTCTCCTCGGGCAGCGCGAACAGGGCGGGGTCGGGGGCGGCGTCGTGGGCGCGCCCGTCCTTCTTCTCCTCGATGCGCAGGATGTTGGCCGCGCGCCGGTAGCCCGCGAGCAGGTTCCGTCCGTCCTCGGTGTCGAGGAAGCGCCCGAGCGCCTCGACCCGGCGCACCACCATCAGCAGGTCGTCCTGGCCGGGCAGGGCGAAGACCGCGTCGATCAGGTCGTGGCGGGCGCCCTGGTCGCGCAGGTAGACCTTCAGGCGGTCGGCGAAGAAGGCGAGGAGGTCGGGCGCGAAGGCATCGGCCCCGACGCCGTGGCCGGCCGCGGCCCGCCCGACCGGCCCGAGCAGGGGCAGGCGCGCCTCGCTCGACAGGACGAGCCGGATCACCCCGAGCGCCGCCCGCCGCAGCGCGTACGGATCCTTGCTCCCCGTGGGCGTCTCGTCGATCGACCAGAACCCCACCAGCGTGTCGAGCTTGTCGGCGAGCGCCACCGCCACCGAGACCGGCGCGGTCGGCACCCGGTCGCCCGGGCCGAGCGGCTTGTAATGCTCCTCGATCGCCGCGGCGACCTCCGCCGGCTCGCCCTGGAGCGCGGCGTAGTAGCGGCCCATCAGGCCCTGCAGCTCGGGGAACTCGCCCACCATCTCGGTGACGAGGTCGGCCTTGGCGAGGCGCGCGGCGCGCGCGGCCAGATCCGGGTCGGCGCCGACGATCGGCGCGAGGTCCCGCGCCAGCGCGGCGAGGCGCGCGACGCGCTCACCCTGCGTGCCGAGCCTCTCGTGGAAGACGATGCTGTCGAGCTTCGGCAGCCGCTCCTCCAGCTTCACCTTCCGGTCCGTCTCCCAGAAGAACTTGGCGTCCGAGAGCCGGGCGCGGACCACCCGCTCGTTGCCCGCCACGATCGCCGCGCCGCCGTCCGAGGCGACGAGGTTCGAGACCAGGATGAAGGCGTTGGCGAGCCGCTCGGTACCGTCCGCGGCGGGCGCGCGCAGCACGAAGCACTTCTGGTTCGCCCGGATGGTCGCGCGGATCACCTCGGGCGGGATGGCAAGGAAGCTCTCGTCGAAGGAGCCCAGCAGGGTCACGGGCCATTCGACGAGGCCCGCCACCTCCTCCAGCAACCCCTCGTCCTCCACGAGGTCGAGGCCGCGCGCGAAGGCGAGGTCGCGCGCGTCGTGCAGGATGATGTCGCGGCGCCGGTCCGGGTCGAGCACGACACCCGCGCGCTCCAGGGCCGGCAGGTAGTCGGCAAAGCGGCGCACCTCGATCGGGCCGGGGCTGAGGAAGCGGTGGCCGTAGGTGGTGAATCCGGCCGCGATGCCGTCCACCGCGAAGGGCACCCGCTCGGGCGTCTCGGTCTCCGGGCCGAAGCTCGCCACGATGGCGTGGAGCGGGCGCACCCAGCGCAGGGAGCCCGGCTCCGCCGAGGCGGAGCCCCAGCGCATCGATTTCGGCCAGGGGAAGCCGCGGATGATCGCGGGCAGGATCTCGGCCAGCACGTCGAGGGTGTCGCGGCCCGGCCGCTCGATCACCGCGACGTAGAACTCGCCCTTCTTCGGGTCGGAGACGATCCTCGCCGCGTCGAGGCTCGCGAGCCCCGCGCTCTTGAGGAAGCCCTGCACGGCGGCGTCCGGCGCGCCGACGCGCGGGCCCTTGCGCTCCTCGCGCACGTCCTTGCCCCGCGGCGGCAGGCCCGCGACGTGGAGCGCGAGGCGGCGCGGGGTCGAGAAGGCCTTGGCGCCTTCGTACAGGAAGCCGCGCTCCACCAGGGCGTCGGTCACGAGCTTGCGCAGGTCCTCCGCGGCCCGGCGCTGCATGCGCGCGGGGATTTCCTCGGAGAAGAGTTCGAGCAGGAGATCGGGCATCGGGCGGCCTTGAGGGTCCTCCGGCCGGAGGACCCGTGTGCGGTTCGGCGAGGCGCGGGTGTAGCGCCCGCGGGCGCCGAGCGCTACCGGCCCGAAGCCCGCCGCTACCGGATCGCCACCGGGTTGACGATCGCCTGGATCGACCCGGTGTAGCGGGGCGCGCCGAGCACGAACAGGAACTCCCTCACCCCGTCGCGGATCAGCCCCCGGGTGTCGAGGGTCTCCAGGATGTAGATGCCGTTATGGGCGAGCAGGATCTGGTGGCCCTCCCAGACCCGGTCGCCGCGGAACGGCACCGCCTCGATGCCCCAGGTGTCGGCCCCGACCGCGACCACCTCCTTGGAGGCGAGATAGCGTGCGCCCTCGGCGTCGATGCCGGGCTCGCCGGCCCCGAAGCGCTTGGCGTCCTCGCCCAGCATCGAGAGCCAGCCGGTGTGCAGCACCACCACGTCGCCCTTGCCCGGGCTCACGCCCGCGGCTGTCTCGGCGGCCTTGATGTCGTCGACGGTGACGAGGTCGCCCTCGACGAGCCGCTCCTTGCCCTTGGCCTTGGCCACGTCGAGGAGGACGCCGCGCGTGACGATCGGCGGGATCTTGTGTACCCCGAGCTTCTTCACGCCGGTGGTGTCGAAGATGTCCTTCATCCGGTTGCGGTTGTAGAAGGTCGAATCCGTGCCGAGATGCGCGAGCCCGTCGATCTGGGTGCCGACCCCGAGCCAGCCCGTCACCATGTCGTCGAGGTAGCTCATCTTGTTCGACCCGAAGGTGACGCCCTCGGGCTGGTTGGGCGCCATCACGGTCACGGCGATGCTGCGCGGCGGGAAGGCGGGGGTCCCGCGGTCGACCGGGATGCCGAGCGCGTAGGTCTTGCCGGTGGTGACGAGCCGCATCGCCTCCAGCACCTTGGCGGGCGAGAGGTGGTTGGCGGCGCCGATCTCGTCCTCCGCGCCCCAGCGCGAGACCGGGATCTCGGTCGGCGCCGGCTGGGCGCCCGCCGCACCGGCCAGGGCGAAAAGGCCCGCCGCAGCGGCGGCGAGCGGAATGGCGGATCTCATGGCATCCCTCCTGGTCCCCGCGTCTGCCGCGCGGGCCGCACCAGGCTAAGGTCGCGCCCGACGCGAGTCGAGGCTCAGGCCCCGCCGGCCTCCGTGCGCAGCCACGCCGCGCCGCAGGCCTTGGCGAGGTCGCGCACCCGCAGGATGTAGCTCTGGCGCTCGGTCACCGAGATCACCCCGCGCGCGTCGAGCAGGTTGAAGACGTGGCTCGCCTTGATGCACTGGTCGTAGGCCGGCTGCACCATGCGGTGGCGCGCGCCGGCGCCGGCCTCGCCCGCCTCCAGGTAGCGGCGGCAGGCGGCCTCCGCGTCGCGGAAGTGGCGGAACAGCATCTCGGTGTCGGCCGCCTCGAAGTTGTGGCGGGAATACTCCTGCTCGGCCTGCAGGAAGACGTCGCCGTAGGTGACCTTCTCGTCGCCCTCGCGGCCGTTGAAGTTCAGATCGTAGACGTTCTCGACGCCCTGCACGTACATGGCGAGGCGCTCCAGCCCGTAGGTCAGCTCGCCCGCGACCGGGGCGCATTCGAAGCCCGCGACCTGCTGGAAATAGGTGAACTGGCTCACCTCCATGCCGTCGCACCAGCACTCCCAGCCCAGGCCCCAGGCACCCAGCGTCGGGCTCTCCCAGTCGTCCTCGACGAAGCGGATGTCGTGGAGCGCGAGGTCGACGCCGATCGCGGCGAGCGAGGCGAGGTAGAGCTCCTGCAGGTTCGGCGGGTTCGGCTTCAGGATGACCTGGAACTGGTAGTAGTGCTGGAGCCGGTTCGGGTTCTCGCCGTAGCGCCCGTCCTTGGGCCGGCGCGAGGGCTGCACGTAGGCGGCCTTCCACGGCTTCGGCCCGAGCGCCCGCAGCGTGGTGGCGGGATGGAAGGTGCCGGCGCCGACCTCCATGTCGTAGGGCTGCAGGATCACGCAGCCCTGGGCCGCCCAGAACCGCTGCAGCGTCAGGATCAGCCCCTGGAAGGAGCGCGTCGGCCGCAGGGCGTCGTCGGCGGCGGTCAGGCTGGGGGCGGACATGCTGGGGACGGACATGCTGGGGACGGACATGGCGGGTCTCGTGGGGAAGCCCGGCCCGTTTACGCGGGCCCCCGCGCCAGTCAACCGCAGGGCCTGCCGCGCCGATGCACGCATTGCGTGCAGACGCCTCATGCGTTCGGATGACGTCGCAGTCCAGCATCCGATGTAGACGGTCATTCCGTCCGTTCCTCCACAGACGAGCCGAGAGTTCGTCATCGATCCGGACCCGTCACGCACGTCTTCCTGCACGAGAACCGGCACGGGAGTCAGGCATGCCCTTCGCAACGCCCGCCGATATCGCCCTGACCTTGTTCACCCTGTGCAACGGCGCGCGGATCTTCGCCTATCTGCCGCAGATCCTGACGCTGGTGCAGGACCGCAGCGGCGCGGCCGGGATCTCCTGCGCCACCTGGGTGCTGTTCACGGTCTCGAACGCCTCGACGGTGTTCTACGCGCTGCTGGTGCTCGGCGACGCGGCCATGAGCGCCATCTTCGCCCTCAACACGGCCTTCTGTGTCGCCGTGGTGCTGCTGACGCTGCACCGCCGCCGATGCGCCGCCGCGCCGCGGGCGTCCGGCTGAGCGGCGGGGAGGGGAGCGCGGTGCCGCAGCCGGTTCCGGACACCCTGATCGACCTGATCTACGACGCCGCCACGGAGGCGGCGCTGTGGCCCCGGGTGATCGCGGCGATCGCCGACTTGCTGGGCAGCGAGGGCGGCGTGCTGTTCGGCCTCTCGATCGCCCGCAAACGCGTGCACTTCACCTATGACGCACGGCTCGATCCCGAGAGCCATCGCGTGCACGAGCAGCGCCACATCCAGAACGTCTGGTCGCGGGTGATGATGCACAAGCCGGCGGGCAGCATCGTGTTCTCGGACGAGATCCTGCCGGAGGCGGACCTCGTCGGCACCGAATTCCGGCACGACATCCTGCGCCCGCAGGGCCTGATCCGGAACGCGATGGTGCCGGTCACCCGGTCCGGTCATTTCCAGAGCGCCTTCAACATCCTGCGCACCCCCGGGCAGGGGCCGTTCGCGGAGCGCGACCGCGCGGTGCTGGGGTGGATCGTGCCGCATCTCAAGCGCGCGATGCAGCTGCAGCTGCGCGTCGAGGCGCACGAGGCGCTGGCCGGGGCGCAGTTCGCGGTGCTGGACTGCCTCGCCATGGGGGTCGTGGTGCTCGACCGCACCGGTGCGGTGCTGTTCGCCAACGAGGCCGCCCGCGCGCTCCACGCGGCGGGCGGGCCGATCCTGCTCAAGGACGGCACCCTCACCGCCCTCGTGCCGGGGGACGCGGCGGCGCTGCACGCCCGGCTGCGCGCGGTGGCGGAGGGCCGCGCGGGCGGCGCGGTGCGGCTGACCGATCCCGGCGGCGCCCGCACGGCCTTCGCGCTGGTCGCGCCGCTGCGCGGGCGCATGGCCGGGATCCTGGATGACGAGGGCCTGCGCTGCGCCGCCGCGGCGGTGTTCGTGAGCGCCGGTCCGCCCCCGCCCGCCGACCCCCGGACGATGATGCGCCTCTACGACCTCACGCCCGCGGAGGCCCGGGTCGCGGCGGAACTCGCGCAGGGGCGCTCCTACGCGGCCATCGCCGGCTCGCTCGGGATCAGCATCAACACGGTCAAGACCCACATGCGCCGGATCCTGGCGAAGGCGGGCGTCGAGCGTCCGGCAGAGTTCGCGAGCCTCGCCGCGACGCTCCAGCTCGTCCGCCTCTGACCGGCAGGCCCGCGCGGTGGAGCCCCGGTGCCGCCCTCCCGAAGGCGAGACTCAAAGCCCGAAGCGCGCCCAGGCCGCCCGCTCCTCCAAGAGGGCGACCGCGCCCTCCAGCGCCGCCAGCGCCTCGATGCCGGGCTCCTTGCGGCGCAGCAGCCGGGCGAGCAGCCCGCCGCGGACCTGCTCGACGAGCTGGATCTTCACCGTGTCGCCGAAGCGCGCCCGCAGCGTGCCGCGCACGTCCCCGAGCGCGTCGACGAGGCCGAGCGCGAGGCCCTGGCGCCCGCTCCACACCGCCCCGGAGAACAGGTCGTCCGGGTCCCCCGACAGGCGCGGCCGGCGGCTGCGCACGAGCTCGGTGAACAGCGCCTGGATGTCGCTCTGGATGTCCTTCAGCCGGGCGATGTCGGCCGGATTCTCGGGACGGAAGGGATCGAGCATCGCCTTGGCCGGGCCGGTCGTGTAGACGCGCCGCTCGACGCCCAGGCGCTCGAGCAGCCCCTGGAAGCCGAACCCGGCCGAGACGACCCCGATCGAGCCCACCAGGGAGGAGGGGTCGGCCACGATCTCGTCGGCCGCACAGGCGATCATGTAGCCGCCGGACGCCGCCACGTCCTCCACGAAGGCGATCACCGGCACCTTGGCCTCGGCCGCGAGCGCACGAATGCGACGGTGGATCAGGTGCGACTGCGCCGCCGAGCCGCCCGGCGAGTTGATCACCAGCGCCACCGCGGCGATCTCCTTCATCGTGAAGGCGCGCTCCAGCGCGGGCGCGCAGGCCCCGAGCGACAGGCCCTGGCGCAGGGGCGAGACCGCCCCGATCGGGCCGCTGAGGCGCACGACGGGCACCACCGGGTGCGTGCGGCGGTACCGCTCGGGCAGGAGGCTGCGCCAGAGGGCACGCGAGGCGGTCCGGAACGCGAGCGGCATGCGGATGGGGATCTCCCGTGAACGGCCGGGACGTAGCCGCCGCCGCGGCCGGCGGCAAGCCGGGGCCCGGCGGGCGCGAGTCTACGTTCTCTTCCGCAGAGTTTTCCGGGACTTTCTCAGTCGCATCGATTGAACCGGATCCGGCCGAACCTAGTTTTGGCTGTTGCGGTCTCGGACGGTCCGGGGCGGCCGTCTCGCGGGTGCCTCAAGCGGGCGCTCAGGTCTTGGTCTCTGGTCCCGCGGCATGCCGGACAGCGTGCCCCGGAGCGACGGAAGGGAGAGCGTGGATGCGTGTCCTTCGTTGGGTTACGGTGGTCCTGACAGTGTTCGTCGCCGGGCTCGGCCTCGGCGTCACGCGCAGCGAGGCGGCGGCGCTGCCGACCGCGGGCGCGACGGCGGCCGGCGACATCGTGCGCGAGCTCATCGCGGAGCAGGCTCAGTACTACTACCGCCGCCGCTACTACCGGCCCTATCGCTCTTACGGCTACCGGCCTTACCGGCGCTACTACGGCTACCGCCCCTACCGCCGCTACTACTACCGCCCGTACTACCGCCGCCCGTACTACCGGCCGCGGTTCTACATCGGCTTCTGACCGGCCGGATCCGGCTCGCTGCGGGCGCCCTCGGGGCGCCCGTTTCGCGTCACAGCCCCGTCGCGCCGCGATGCAGCGCCTCGGCCTGAGGCGTGAAGCGCCCGTCCGGACCGTGCAGCACCAGGGCCGGGCGCAAGGCGAAGGCCGCGCGGCTGCCGCGCACGCCCTCGATCAGCACCCGGATCGCCGGCGCCTCCGCCCGGGCGTGGACGGGCCGCACCGCGAGCCCGCCGAAGCGGCCGCGCACGGCCGCGAGGCAGGCCGGCAGGGCATCCGCCCGGTGGATCAGGACCAGCCGGCCCCGCGGGCGCAGGAGGTCGGCGCAGGTGCGCAGCCACGCCTCCAGCCCGCCCTCCGGCAGGGCGTGGGCGGCCGCCCGCGCGGCCACCGGCGAGGGGCGGTGGCCGGCTCCCTCGAAGAAGGGCGGGTTGGTGAGCACGAGATCGGCCCCGTCCGGCAGCAGCCCTTGCGCGCGCCGCAGGGCGGCGGGCGCCGTGACGTCGGCCTCCAGCACGCAGGTCCGGTCGGCGAGCCCGTTCAGCGCGGCGTTGGCGCGCGCCAGCGCCGCGGCCTCGGGATCGCGCTCCACGAGGACGACCCGGCTCCGCGGGGCGGCCTGCGCCACCGCGAGCCCCACCGCCCCGGTGCCGGCCCCGAGGTCGTAGACGAGGCCCTCCGGCGCCCCCGCCGCCGCCGCGAGCAGGACCGCGTCCGTCCCCGCCCGATGCGCCCCGCGGGCCGGGTGATGCAGGCGCAGCCGACCGCCGAGCCACTCCTGCGCCGGCCCAAGGGCCGGTGCCGGCCCAAGGGCCGGTGCCGTCCCGGGGGACGGTGCCGTCTCAGGAGCCGGCGGCATCGCGCAGCTCGTGGGCCAAGCCCGCATCCGTGAGGAGGCGCCGCGCCTGCGCGGCATGATCGCCGGGCACCAGGAGGCGGCGCGGGAAGGCGCCGATCATGCCCTCCAGCGCGCTGATATGCGCATCGGCGACGAGGACCGGGATCGCAGCCACCTCGAGGAGAGACTGCGCGAAGCCGATCAGCACGATGTCGTTGGTGCGGAGGATCTCGACCATGCCCCGTCATGCCCCGGGGCGGGCCGCCGCGCCAGTCCGCGGCCATCGTCGAATCCTTGAAATTGACGATTGTTGACAATCGTCAATTTCCGGTTATCGTGGAGATGCGACGGTCGGGGGCAGCCCCGGCGGCGGCGCTCGATCCGGCCGGAGCCGATCTGATGGCACGCAAGTCCTCACTCCCGGTTAACGCAACGCTGGTGATCGCAGCGTCACTCCTCGCCGCTGGTTGCAAGGAGGAGCCCGCCGCCGGCCCAGGCGAGGTGGCGGGCCGGCCCGTGCTGGTGCAGCGCGTCGCCTTCGAGGATCGGGTGCCGGCGCGCAGCTTCGTCGGAACCATCCGGCCGCGCATCGAGAGCGACCTCGGCTTCCGGGTCCAGGGCAAGGTGGAGAAGCGCCTCGTCAACGTGGGCGATGCGGTGACGGCGGGCCAGCCGCTCGCGACCCTCGACGTGGTCGACCTGCGCCTCCAGACCGAGCAGGCGGAGGCCGAGCTGAGCGCCGCCACCGCCTCCCTCGCCCAGGCCGACGCCGACCTCAAGCGCACCCTGACGCTCGCCGGCCAGGGCTGGAGCGCGGCCTCCACGGTGGATCGCCAGAAGGCCGTGGCGGAGGAGGCGCGCGGGCGCCTGCTGCGGGCCGAGCGGGCGCTGCTGCTCGCGCGCAATGCCGTCTCGTACGCGGTGCTCGCCGCGGATGCCGACGGCGTCGTGACCGCCGCCCTCGTCGAGCCCGGCCAGGTCGTGGCCCCGGGGCAGGCGGCGATCCGGCTCGCGCGCACC
Source organism: Methylobacterium isbiliense (assembly GCF_022179325.1). GTDB lineage: Bacteria > Pseudomonadota > Alphaproteobacteria > Rhizobiales > Beijerinckiaceae > Methylobacterium > Methylobacterium isbiliense. The sequence goes on from NZ_BPQQ01000070.1 coordinate 18,503, forward strand.
GCCGAGAAGGAGGCGGTGATCGCCATCCCCGAATCCCTGGTGGCGCAGGCCCGCGAGGGCGAGGCGAGCGTCGGGCTGTGGTCGCAGCCGGGGGTGCGCTACCGCGCCACCCTGCGCGAACTCGCGCCCGCGGCCGACGCCATGACCCGCACCTATCTGGCGCGCTTCTCGCTGCCGCAGGCGGACGCATCGGTCCAGCTCGGCATGACCGCGACCGTGACGCTGACCGGCGCGAAGACCGAACGGGTGGTGCGGGTGCCGCTCTCGGCCCTGTTCAACCAGGGCGGCGGCGCCTCGGTCTGGACCGTGGACGGGGAGGGCGCCCTGACGCTCAAACCCGTGACGGTGGCGGCCTACGAGGCGCAGGACGCGCTGGTGAGCGGCGGCCTCGCAGAGGGCGAGCGCATCGTGCGCCTCGGCGTGCAGAAGCTCGACGCCGCCCAGCGCGTGCGGGTCGTCGACGCACTCCAGTTCTGATGAGTGCCGGGAGGACGGTCCGATGAAGCGCCTCAACCTCTCCGAATGGGCCGTCCGTCACCGGGCCGTGGTGCTGTTCCTGATCCTGGCGGTGGCCGCGAGCGGCACCCTGGCGTTCCTGCGGCTCGGCCGGGCGGAGGACCCGAACTTCACCATCAAGGTCGCGGTGGTGACGGCGATCTGGCCGGGCGCCACCGCCCGCGAGATGCAGGATCAGGTCGCCGACCGCATCGAGAAGAAGCTCCAGACGCTGCCCTACTTCGAGAAGGTCGTCACCTTCTCCAAGCCGAGCTTCGCGGCGATGCAGGTCACCTTCCGGGACAACACCCCGGCCGGGCAGGTGCCGGCCCTGTTCTACCAGATCCGCAAGAAGATCGACGACGTGCGCGGCGAGTTGCCCGCCGGTCTGATCGGCCCGAACGTCAACGACGAGTACGGGGACGTCGATTCGATCCTCTACATGCTGACCGGGGAGGGGGCCGACTACGCGCAGCTGAAGAAGGTGGCGGAGGGCCTGCGCCAGCGCCTGCTCAAGGCCGACGGCGTCGTCAAGGTGAACCTCTACGGGGTGCAGGACGAGCGCATCTTCGTCGAGTTCAGCCACGCCAAGCTGGCGACGCTCGGCATCACGCCCCAGACCCTGTTCGAGGCGCTCGCGCGGCAGAACGCCGTGACGCCGGCCGGCACCGTCGAGACGGCGGCGCAGCGCATTCCGCTGCGCGTCACCGGCGCCCTCGACGGCGTGCGGGCGGTGGCCGAGACGCCCGTGGAGGCGGGCGGGCGCACCTTCCGGCTCGGGGACGTCGCGCGCGTGACCCGCGGCTTCGTCGACCCGCCGGACTTCCTCGTGCGCCAGACGGGCCGTCCGGCGCTCGGCGTCGGCGTCGTCATGGCGCGGGGCGCCAACATCACGGCCTTCGGCGCGGAGGTGGGGGCGGCCGCGCGCGAGTTCATGGGGGCGGTGCCGCAGGGCATCGACCTGACGCAGATCGCCGACCAGCCGAAGGTGGTGGCGGAGGCCCTGTCCGAGTTCGAGCGCTCGTTCCTCGAAGCGCTGGTGATCGTGCTCGCGGTGAGCTTCCTGTCGCTCGGCTGGCGCACCGGCATCGTGGTGGCGCTGTCGGTTCCGCTCGTGCTGGCGCTGACCTTCGTGGTGATGCAGGCGCTCGGCATCGACCTCCACCGCATCACGCTGGGCGCGCTCATCATCGCGCTCGGGCTCCTCGTCGACGACGCGATCATCGCCGTGGAGATGATGGTGGTGAAGATGGAGCAGGGCGTCGACCGCCTGCGCGCCGCGGCCTTCGCCTGGGACTCCACCGCCTTCCCGATGCTCACCGGCACGCTCGTGACGGTGGCGGGCTTCCTGCCGGTGGGCTTCGCCAACTCGGCGGTGGGCGAGTATGCGGGCGGCATCTTCTGGGTGGTGGCGATCGCGCTCGTCGCCTCGTGGTTCGTGGCGGTGATCTTCACCCCGTACCTCGGCGTGCTGCTGCTGCCGAAGGACCTCGCCAGAGGGCACGCGAAGGGGCACGGCGCGCACGCCGATCCGGACGCGCTCTACGACACCCGCACCTACCGGATCCTGCGCCGCCTGATCCGCGCCTGCACGCGGCGGCGGCTCGCCACCATCGGGGCCACCCTGGGCATCTTCGCGGCGGCGGTGGTGGGCTTCGGCCACGTGCAGCAGCAGTTCTTCCCGCTCTCCGAGCGGCCCGAACTCTTCCTGCAGCTGCGGCTACCGCAAGGCAGCGCCATCGGCACGACGGGGGCGGTGGTGCGCGAGGCCGAGGCGCTGCTCGGCCGGGACGATCCCGACATCGCCACCTACACGGCCTATGTCGGGCAGGGGAGCCCCCGCTTCTGGCTCGGCCTCAACCCGGAACTGCCGAACGAGGCCTATGCGGAGATCGTGATCGTCGCCCGCGGCGTCGCCGCGCGCGAGCGGGTCAAGGCGCGGATCGAGAAGGCGGTGGCCGCGGGCGCGCTGTCCCAGGCGCGGGTGCGGGTCGACCGGTTCAACTTCGGCCCGCCGGTGGGCTTCCCCGTGCAGTTCCGCGTCGTCGGCCCCGACCCGATGCGGGTGCGCGAGATCGCCTATCAGGTCCGCGACGCGGTGCGGCGCAACGGCTCGATCGTGGAGGCGCAGCTCGACTGGAACGAGATGACGCCGTCGCTGCGCCTCGTCGTCGACCAGGAGCGGGCGCGGGCCTTCGGGCTCAACGTGCAGGACGTGTCGCAGACGCTCCAGACGCTGCTCTCGGGCGTCACCGTGACGACGGTGCGCGACGGGATCGAGCAGGTGGGCGTCGTGGCCCGCGCGGTGCCGGGCGAGCGGCTCGACCTCGGCCGCATCGGGGATCTCACGGTGCTCGCCCGCGGCGGCGTGGCGGTGCCGGTGGCGCAGGTGGCGCGCCTCGACACCACGCACGAGGAGCCGATCCTGTGGCGGCGCAACCGCGACATGGCCATCACCGTGCGGGCGGACGTGGTCGACGGCGTGCAGCCGCCCGACGTGACGGGGGCGATCTGGCCCACCCTCAAGCCGATCCGGGACGGGCTGGCGCCCGGCTACCGCCTGGAGATCGGCGGCGCGGTGGAGGAATCCACCAAGGCCAACGCCTCGCTGTTCATCCTCTTCCCGGTGATGATCCTGGCGATGCTGACGCTCCTGATGATCCAGCTCCAGAGCTTCTCGCGCCTGATCCTCGTCTTCCTGACCGCCCCGCTCGGGCTGATCGGCGCCTCGCTCGGCCTCAACCTCGCGGGGATGCCCTTCGGCTTCGTGGCGCTGCTCGGCCTGATCGCGCTCGCCGGCATGATCATGCGCAACGCCGTGATCCTCGTCGACCAGATCGAGGCCGACGTCGCCGCCGGCCATCACGCGCGCGGCGAGGCGATCGTGGAGGCCACCGTGCGGCGCGCGCGGCCCGTGGTGCTCACCGCGCTCGCCGCGATCCTGGCGATGATCCCGCTCACCCGCTCGGCCTTCTGGGGGCCGATGGCGATCACCATCATGGGGGGCCTGTTCGTCGCGACCTTCCTGACCCTGTTCTTCTTCCCGGCACTCTACGCGTGGTGGTATCGCCGCCGCCTGGACGAGGGTGGACAACCTGAGGAGGTGCGTCACACTGTGGTGCCGTTGGCGATCGCAGCCGAATGACGACGCATCGACCCGCCCAGCCGTTGCCCTGCCGAATGGTTCGTTGGCCATGACGATGCAGACCCCCACCCGGGACACGACGGCCTCCGCCGGCAGCGACCTGCGCTGCCGCATCCTCGCCATCGCGGAGCGCCTTTTTCGCGACATGGGCTACCGCAAGACCACCGTGGCGGACATCGCCTCGGTGCTGCGCATGAGCCCCGGCAACGTCTACCGGTTCTTCCCCTCGAAGAAGGCGCTCAACGAGGCGGTGGCCGACCGGCTGCTCGGCGACATCGAGGCGGAGCTGGAGCGGATCGTCGCGCAGGCCGACGTGCCGGCGGCCGAGCGCCTGCGCACCTTCGTGGCCGCCCTCCACCGGATGAGCGAACAGCAATTCACCGCCAACCGCCGCATGCACGAGATGGTGGAGGTGGCGATGGCGGAGAGCTGGGAGGTGATCCACCGCCACATCGAGGGCGTCGACCGCCTGCTCTGCCGCCTCGTGGCCGAGGGGGCGCAGTCCGGCGAGTTCGCCGTGGAGGACCCGATGGTGGCCGCGCGCTGCGTCCACGCGGCGATCGTGCGCTTCTGCCATCCGGCCCTGATCGCCCAATGCGCCGACGAGGCCGGTCCCACCCTCGAGCAGATGACCGCCTTCCTGCTCGCGGGCCTGCGGGCGGCTTGAGACCTCTCGTCCTTGCGGCAAGCTTGCGTGTTGCCGCGGCAGCGGAACGCGTGCAAAGGGGGCCTCACGCCCCGGATCGTGGCCGGCGGCCGCTGGCAACCAGGAGAGAGCGCGCGCGTGGGCGTCGTCCTTCCCTTCGAAGAGAAACCCTCCGACCCGGAGGCGAGCCTCAACGACCTCGTCGCGCTGGTGGCGGGCGGCATGGACCGGGTGAACGCGATGATCCTGTCGCGCACCGGCTCCGAGGTCGCGATGATCCCGGAGGTCGCCAACCACCTCATCGCCTCGGGCGGCAAGCGCCTGCGGCCGATCCTGACCCTCGCCACCGCGCAGCTCTGCGGCTACGCCGCGGCGGAGGGCGGCCGCGCCGCGGAGAGCGGCCGGGACGGCGACGTGAAGCTCGCGGCGAGCGTCGAGTTCATGCACACGGCGACGCTGCTCCACGACGACGTGGTGGACGAGAGCGACATGCGCCGCGGCCGGGTGGCGGCCCGCATCAAGTGGGGCAACCAGGCGAGCGTGCTCGTCGGCGACTTCCTGCTCGGCCAAGCCTTCAAGATGATGGTCGAGGTGGGGTCCCTGCGCGCCCTCGACATCCTCTCCTCGGCCGCCGCCGTGATCGCCGAGGGCGAGGTGATGCAGCTCGGCGCGGCCAAGAACACCGAGACGACCGAGGACGAGTACCTCGCGGTGATCCGCGCCAAGACGGCCGAACTGTTCGCCGCCGCCTGCGAGGTCGGGCCGGTGCTGGCCGGGCGCCCGAAATCCGAGGCCGCCGCCTGCCGCAGCTACGGCATGAACCTCGGCATCGCCTTCCAGCTCGTGGACGACGCCCTCGATTACGGCGGCACCAGCGCCGACCTCGGCAAGAACGTCGGCGACGATTTTCGCGAGGGCAAGATCACCCTGCCGATCGTGCTGTCCTTCCGCCGCGGCACCGCCGAGGAGCGGGAGTTCTGGCGCCGCACCCTGGAGCGGGGCGAGATCGACGAGGCCCGCGACCTCGACACGGCCATCGGCATCATGCGCCGCCACCGGGCGCTGGAGGACACGATCGAGCGCGCCCGCCATTACGGGGCGATCGCCCGCGACGCGCTGGCCCTGTTTCCCGACGCGCCGATGAAGCGGGCGCTGCTCCAGGCGGTGGATTTCTGCATCGCCCGGGCACATTGACGCGCCGTCACGCGGACGCCACCAAAGCCGGCTATGCAGGGCGGCGCGGCGTCGCCCCGTGACGCGGCCTCGCCCGAGCGGGCGGGCCGCCCGGCCTGCCGCGTGCGATCGTCCGAGGGCTTGCCCGCCATGTCCGACCCGTCACCCGGCCCGACCATGGGCGAGATCATCGCCCGGCGCCTGAGCCGCCGCGACCTGATGCGCGGGCCGCTCGCCGCCGCCGCGCTCTCGGCCCTCGGGCTGTCCCCCGCGCAGGCCGACACCCCGGCGGCCGGCGCCTTCGACTTCCCTGAACTCGCGGCGGGCGTCGATGCCACGCACCACGTCGCGGAGGGCTACGCGGCCGAGATCCTGCTGCGCTGGGGCGACCCGCTGTTTCCCGACAGCCCGCCCTTCGACCCGCAGAACCAGAGCGCCGCCGCCCAGGCACGGCAATTCGGCTACAACAACGACTTCGTGGGCTTCATCCCGCTCGGCGAGGGGCGGGGGCTGCTCGTGGTGAACCACGAATACACGAACGTCGAACTGATGTTCCCTGGCCTCGGGGCGATCAACCGCCGGTCCGGGCCGGTGGCGCTCAGCCCCGCGCAGGTGGCGGTGGAGATGGCCGCCCACGGCGGCAGCGTGGTCGAGATCGTGCGCGAGGGCGGGCGCTGGCGCCCGATCCTCGGCTCGCCCTACACGCGGCGCATCACCGCCGAGACCCCGATGACGCTCACCGGCCCGGCCGCCGGCCACCCGCGCCTGCAGACGGCTGAGGACCCGAGCGGCCGGCAGGTGCGCGGCATGATCAACAACTGCTCGGGCGGCGTCACCCCGTGGGGCACGTGGCTCTCGGGCGAGGAGAACATCCACTACTACTTCCTCGGCCAGCTGCCCGAGGGCCATGCCGAGGCCCGCAACGCCGCGCTCTACGGCATGGGCACCCCGCTCTACGGCTGGGGCCGCGAGCATCCCCGCTTCGATCTCGCGCGCACGCCCCACGAGCCGAACCGCTTCGGCTGGGTGGTGGAGATCGATCCCCACGACCCGCTCTCGGTGCCGAAGAAGCGCACGGCGCTCGGGCGGATGAAGCACGAGGGCGCGGCCGGCCTCGTCAACCGCGACGGGCGCTACGTGGTCTATCTCGGCGACGACGAGCGCTTCGAGCACGTCTACCGCTTCGTGAGCGAGGGGCGGGTCGATCCGGCGGACCGGGCCGCCAACCGCGACCTGCTCGATACCGGCACCCTGTCGGTCGCCCGCTTCGACGCGGACGGCACCGGGTGCTGGCTGCCGCTGGTGCACGGCGAGGGCGGGCTCGACGCGGCCGCGGGCTTCGCGAGCCAGGCCGACGTGCTGATCGAGACCCGCCGCGCGGCGCGCCGCGTCGGCGCGACCCGGATGGACCGCCCGGAGGACATCGAGGCGAACCCGGCGACGAACCGCGTCTACGTCATGCTCACCGGCAATCCGGGCCGCAAGCCCGAGGAGACCGACCCGGCCAACCCGCGGGCCAGGAACCTGTTCGGGCACATCATCGAGATCGCCCCCGAGGGCGGCGACCACGCGCAGGCCCGCTTCCGCTGGGAGGTGCTGGTGCGCTGCGGCCTGCCGGAATCCGGCGCCACCTTCTCGGCCGCGACCACGCCGGACGGTTATTTCGGCATGCCGGACAATTGCGCGGTCGATGCCCGCGGCCGGCTCTGGATCAGCACCGACGGCAATTCCCGCCGCTCCACCGGCCGGGCGGACGGGCTGTGGGCGATCGAGACCGAGGGACCGCGCCGGGGCACCTCGCGGCACTTCTTCCGGGTGCCGGTGGGGGCCGAGCTGTGCGGGCCCTGCTTCACGCCCGACGACGAGACCCTGTTCGTCGCCGTGCAGCATCCCGGCGAGTCGGACGACCCCGCCGCGCCCTCGACCTACGAGACGCCCGCGACCCGCTGGCCCGACTTCGCGGAAGGCCGCCCGCCGCGTCCGGCCGTGGTGGCGCTCACCCGCAAGGGGGGCGGGCGGATCGGCTGAGGCGGGCCGGAGCGGCGGCACAGCAAACCGCCGGCCCCCGTCCCGCACTTGCCCCAAGGTCATGTAAAATTTAAGGTGGGATGCCGCTGCGCTCTGCGGTCAGCTCCGGCATCTCATGCAACTTGCACAGCTCGATCCCAGCTTCCTCTTCGGTCTCCCCGAGAAGATCCTGAGCGCGGACGCCATCGTCAAGATCGAAGTCGCCATCGCGTCCGCAGTCGCGGTCGCGATCTGGAATTCCTATCGCAAGAGACGGCGACTGAGAAGTGCACTGAAGATCGAAGTCACGCTGACTTCCGACATGCACGCCAGAACCTACACTCAGGACACGCGCAGATTCCTCGAAGAAGCCATCAAGAGGGATGCGAACTACAGGGTAACGATCTTCTCGTCGGGTGAGCATGTCGTCATTGGCAACTTGACGGACGACATTTCGTACATCGATCCGTACGTGGCTCGCCGCATCATCATGTTCGACGCGCGATCGCGGCTGATCGACGATGTCGTCGCCTACATGCGGACCGAGGACTTCACGTCCCTGCCGTACACCAAGAAGCTGGCGATCGTGAGAATTCCGTTCGACCTTCAGGACGAGCTGCAGGGACTGGCGATGCAGCTGAAAGCCGAACTGTAAGGACCGAACCGGCCGGCGCCACGCACGGCGCCGTGGATGTCACTTGATGATGATGGTCCAGCCCGACATGATGGTCCCTACCTTCCAGAGTGGCTCGCCCAAGAGAACTCGCCCAAGGGGAACGGCCGAGTCTTCACGCTATACTAAGGGCACGGGTGCCCCGACATCAAGCCGCCGTCCACCACATCCTGCACCGCCTCACCGCAGCATCGTCGCGCGCACCCACCAGCCGGGCGAGGCGGCCGCGATGGCGCGGGCGGCGCGGGCGGCTTGGCTGCGATGGCCGAAGAGCCCGAACACGGTGGCGCCCGAGCCCGACATCCGGGCGAGCCGGCAGCCCGCCTGCGCGCGCAGCGCCGCCAGAGTCTCACCGATCACCGGCGCCACCGTGAGGGCCGGGGCTTCGAGGTCGTTGCGGGCCGGGCCGATCCGGTCGAGGAGGTCGGACGGATCGCGCACGCCCTCGACCTCGGGATGCGGCACGGCGGCAGCCGGGTTCGTCTCGCCGACCGCGAGGCCGAGCGCCCGGAACACCGGCGCCGTCTCGACCGGCACGCCCGGGTTGATCAGCACGGCGGGCAGGGCGGGCAGCGGGAGCGCCGGCCCCACAGCCTCGCCCGCGCCGCGCATCATCCGGGCGCGGGGGTCGAGGCAGACCGGCACGTCCGCCCCGGTGGCGCGCGCGGCCGCGAGCAGGGCCGGGTGGTCGGGGGCGAGCGCGTTGAGGCGCGCAAGCAGCCGCAGCGCGCCGGCCGCATCCGACGAGCCGCCGCCGATGCCGGCCGCCACCGGCAGGCGCTTGTGGAGCGAGAAGCGCCCCACCGCGAGGCCCGGCACGGCCTCCGCGAGGCGGCAGGCGGCCTTGAGCACGAGGTTGTCGCCGGCCGGGCCGGCCGGACCGGCGGTCGGCCCCGAGACCGCGAGGTCGAGGGCGGGGCCGGGGTCGAGGCGCAGGCTGTCGCCGACGCCCGCGAACACCACGAGGCTCTCGAGGGCATGGTAGCCGTCCCCGGACCGCCGGCCGAGGACGTGCAGGGTCAGGTTGATCTTGGCGGGCGCGCGGGTGACGAGGGGAGACACCGGAGACCTGGTTCTGTCAGACGGACGAAAGCCCCTCTCCCGGGCCGGAGAGGGGCTTGCAAGGGGTTCACAAAGCGCGCGCGGGCTGCTCCGGGCCGCTTTAGCCCCCGCCCTTCGACTCCGTTCCCATCGCCGGCGGATCGCTCGGCGCCGGGGCGCCCTTGGGCATCTCGGGCTGGTCGGGGGTCGGGCGGCCCTCCGCGGTGGCGGCGGGCTTGTCGGGCTCGGGCAGGCCGCTCTTGAGCTTCTCGTCGATCTTGGCGAGGTCTTCCGGCTCGGGGTTGAGGTCCTTGGCGTGCTGCCACTGGAACTTCGCTTCGAGCCGCCGGCCGCTGCGCCAGTAGGCGTCGCCGAGATGGTCGTTGATGGTGGGATCGCCCGGCTTCAGGTCGACCGCCTTCTCCAGTTCGCGCACCGCGTCGTCCCAGCGGCCGAGCCGGTAATAGGCCCAGCCGAGGCTGTCGATGATCATGCCGTCGCGGGGCTGGAGGTCCACCGCCTGCTTGAGCATGCGGAACGCCTCGTCGATGTTGGCGTTCTGGTCGACCCAGGAATACGCGAGGTAGTTCAGCACCTGGGCGCGGCCGTTGGGCTGGGTCGCCGGCACCAGGTCGAGGGCCTTCTTCAAGTCGGCCTCGGCCTTCGGCCACTGCTTGGCCCGCTCGTAGGCGGTGCCGCGATAGTAGTAGAGCGTCCAGTGGTTGCGCTCGGGCTCCTTGCCGATCAGCGAGATCGCCTTGGAGTAGGTCTCGGCCGATTCCGCGTATTTCTTGCGCGAGCGCTGCACGCTGCCCAGCGCCGAGACCACGTCGATGTCGTTCGGGTAGGTCTTGGCGACTTGGTCGAGATGCGCGATGGCCTCGTCGCCCTTGCCCATCTGCTCGAGGTTGAGGCCGATCTGGATGTCGGCGTTGAGCTTGAGGGGCGACCCGGCCGGCATGCGCGCGAAGATCTCATTGGCGCGCTCGGGCCGCTTCATGCGCTCCAGCGTGTCGGCGAGCGTCAGGATCGCCAGCGGGTGTTCGGGGGCGAGATAAAGGGCGAGCCGCAGGTAGACCACGGCGGGCAACTCGTCGCCCTGCGAGGTCCCGGCCGAGCCGAGGCCGTACAGCACCTCGGCGGCGCCCTCCTGGGCGGTCGCGATGAGCGGGCCGAGCGTCTTGCCGGCCTTGAGCTTGTCGAGGGCGTCGCGCACGATCGGGTGGCGGGGCAGGATCGCGTCGAAGGCCTCGTAGGCCGCGACCGCGAGGTCGGGCCGGCCGGAATCGGCCTCGAAGCGCGCATAGGCGTCGACGATGCGCAGGGTGTTGCGGTCCGCCTCGTAGGCGGCCTTGAGCCGGCGCTCGGCCTCCGCCTTGTCCCCGACCAGCACGGCGATCAGGCCGGCATGGTAGTCGCGGAAGACGTTGTAGTAGCGCTCGCCGCGCAGCCGGTTGATGGTCTCGAACGCCTTCCGCCCCTGGTTCTCGCCCGCGTACGACCACGCGGTGAGCAGCGTCGAGGTCAGGTCGGCGGCCGCGCCGCGCCCGCCGCGCTGCAGGTTCTGGCGCGCGGCGGCGTATTGCTTGGCCTTGAGCTTCTGCACGCCGAGGGTGAGCTGGGCGAGGCCGTTCGAGGCGTCGCGGGCGGTCAGCCGCTCGGCGGCCCGGAACGCCTCCTGCACCGCGCCGTCCGCGAGCAGCGCCACGAAGGAGCGCTCCAGCAACTCGGCATTGCGAGGATCGCCCTTCACCGCCTCGCGGTAGTAGGTGGCGGCGGCGGCGGTGTCGCGGGACGCGCCCGCGATGTAGGCGGCCAGGAAGTTGCCTTCGAGGGAATCCGCCGGCTCGTAGGCGGGCGTGGCGACGTCGCGGGGCGACAGCCGGGCCGCGAGCACGGGGGTGGGTGCCGCGACGAGCAGGGCGAGGGCGAGGAGCGCCCCGCGACGGAGCGGAAGGGCAGCGCCGCGGCGGAGCGGGAGGACGGCCCCGCGGCGGAGCGGGTGGAATCGGGTCGTGGGCACCAAAGCGACGGCTCCATCGGCCCTACGGCCAATCGAGCCGGCCGGCGGGCAATCGGCCGCGACATTGGACCGGGCCGGGGGCAGCGGCAAGACCAAACAGGGGCGGTGATGTGGCCGCGCCCCTCGCGGCACGCGGGAGAAGCCCGGTCGGTGCGCCGGCGCTCACGCCGGCCGCCGCGCCCGATCACCCCGACAGCATCGATCGCCCTCGTATCGATCCGCGTCGCCCAGACATTCCGCGCGGCTGACCGACGAGGTGGCGCGGTTCCTGGCGGGGGTGCGCGCCGCCTGAGGGCGGCGCCGCGGGTCACATGTTGACGTAGTTCGGACCGCCCGGCCCCTCCGGGGTCACCCAGTTGATGTTCTGGTTGGGATCCTTGATGTCGCAGGTCTTGCAGTGGACGCAGTTCTGCGCGTTGATCTGGTAGCGCGGGGCGCCCCCGTCCTCGATCCACTCGTAGACGCCGGCCGGGCAGTAGCGGGCGGAGGGACCGCCGAACACGTCGTGCTCCGAGCGCTTCTGCAGGTCCGGGTCCTTCACCTGCAGGTGGACCGGCTGGTCCTCCTCGTGGTTGGTGTTCGACAGGTAGACCGAGGAGAGCCGGTCGAAGGTGAGCACCCCGTCGGGCTTGGGGTATTTGATCGGCGTCACGTCCTTGAGGGGCTTGGTGCAGGCGTAGTCCGGCTTGCCGTGCTTCAGGGTGCCGAACAGCGACAGGCCGGCGAGCTCGTTGAGCCACATGTCGATGCCGCCCAGGCCCACGCCGACCAGCGTGCCGTAGCGCGACCACAGCGGCTTGACGTTGCGCACGCGCTTGAGGTCGTAGCCGATCTCGCTGTCGCGCCAGCCCGCCTCGTACTCGGCGACCTCGTCGTGGCCGCGCCCCGCGCCCAGCGCGGCATGGATGGCCTTGGCGGCAAGCATCCCCGACAGCACCGCGTTGTGCGAGCCCTTGATGCGGGGCACGTTCAGGAAGCCGGCGGAATCGCCCACGAGGCAGCCGCCCGGGAAGACGACCTTGGGCACCGACTGCCAGCCGCCCTCCATGATCGCCCGCGCGCCGTAGCCGATGCGCTTGGCCCCCTCGAACACCTCGCGGATCATCGGGTGGGTCTTGAAGCGCTGGAACTCCTCGAACGGCGACAGGGTCGGGTTCTCGTAGTTCAGGTGCGTGACGAAGCCCACCGACACGAGGTGGTCGTCGAAGTGGTAGAGCCAGGAGCCGCCGCCGGCCTTGTTCGGCAGCGGCCAGCCCATCGTGTGCTGCACCAGCCCGGGCCGGAACTTGTCCGGCTTGACCTGCCACAGCTCCTTGACGCCGAGCCCGTACTTCTGGTGGTCGGAGTACTGGTTGAGCTTGTAGCGGTCGATGACGCGCTTGGTCAGCGAGCCGCGCGCGCCCTCGGCGAACACCGTGTAGCGGGCGCGCAGCTCCATGCCGCGGGTGAAGTCGTCGCGCGGCTCGCCGCTGCGCGCGACGCCGAGGTCGCCGGTGGCCACGCCCGCCACCGCGCCGTCCTCGCGGTAGAGCACCTCCGCGGCCGGGAAGCCCGGATAGATCTCGACCCCGAGCTCCTCCGCCTTGCGGCCGAGATACTTCGTCACGTTCGAGAGCGAGCCCACGAAGTTGCCGTGGTTCGACATCAGCCGCGGGAAGGCGACGTTGGGGAGGGCGATGCCCCCGGCCGGGCCGAGGAACATGAACTCGTCCTTGACCACCTCGGTCTTCAGCGGACGGTCGGGATCCTGGCGCCACTCCGGCATCAGCCTGTCGAGGCCGATCGGGTCGATGACCGCGCCCGACAGGATGTGCGCGCCGACCTCGCCGCCCTTCTCCACCACGACCACCGAGACCTCGGCGCCGGCCTCCGCGGCGAGCTGCTTCAGGTGGATGGCGGCCGCGAGCCCGGCCGGTCCTGCCCCGACGACGACCACGTCGAAGTCCATCGCCTCGCGTTCCGGCAACTCCATCCGCTTCCTCCCTGACGCCGCGCCCGTGCCGGGCCCCGATGGCCGATCCCGATCGTTCACATATAAACGATCTAGGGCACGCTCAAGCGGTTCCCATCTGGCGACCGTGCGACGGCATGTCCCCGGGCGCAAGCACCCCGAACGGGCCGCCGGGCGCCCGTGCCGCAGCGCGCGGACCCGCCCGGCGATTGTCCACAGGCCCGATCCTCGCCACATCACCCCCATGACCGACGAGACCGACCGCCGCGACCTGCTCTCCTACCTCGACTTCCACGTCGCGGCCGGCGTGGACGCGGTGCTCGATGAGGCCCCGCACGACCGCTTCGCCGAGAGCCTGCGGCCGGCGCCGGCCGCGCAGGAGCCCACGCCCGAGCCCGCCGCGCCCGAGCCCCTGCGGCGGCCGGACTCCGCGCGGCCGCCGCTCGCGCGGCCCGCGCCCTCCCAGCCCGCGCCGGCCGCGCGCGCCAGCACCTTCGGCCGCTCCGCCGCCGCCGCGCCCGACGAGGCGGCCGGGGATGCCCGCGACCTCGCCCGCACGGCCGCCTCCCTCGATGCGCTGGAGGCGCTGCTCGCGCGCTTCGAGAGCTGCCCGCTGCGCTTCACCGCCAAGAACCTCGTCTTTGCGGACGGCAACCCCGAGGCCCGGGTGATGTTCGTCGGGGAAGCGCCCGGCGCCGACGAGGACCGGGTCGGCAAGCCCTTCATGGGCCGCTCGGGGCAGCTCCTCGACCGGATGATGGCGGCGATCGGCCTCGACCGGACCAACGCCTACGTGGGCAACGTCGTGCCCTGGCGCCCGCCGGGCAACCGCAGCCCGACGCCCCAGGAGATCGCGATCTGCAAGCCGTTCATCGAGCGGCAGATCGCGCTCGCCGACCCCGACATCCTGGTCTGCCTCGGCGGCGTGGCGACCCAGGCGCTCGCCGGCACCAAGGACGGCATCCTGAAGTCGCGCGGGCGGTTCTTCCCCTACCGGACGGGCACGCGCGAGATCCGGCTCCTGGCCACGCTGCATCCGGCCTACCTGCTGCGCCAGCCCCTGCAGAAGCGCCTCGCGTGGCGCGACTTCCGGGCGCTGCGGGCGGCGCTGGACGCGGGGGCCTGAAGCGGGACCGCCCCCGGCGAGGCCGTTCCTCGTCCCCGCTCCAGGATCCCCGCTCCAAGCGGAACCGTGCGGGGCGGCGTCGATTACTCTTGAGCCCGCGGGGCGGCGCGCGTAGCCGTGGGCGTGTGAGACGGGTGGACGACGATGCGCTGGGAAGACTTTCGGGCCTCCGAGAACGTGGAAGACCGGCGCGGCGAGGGCGGCGGCGGCTTCGGCTTTCCGGGCGGCGGGGCGGGCGGCCTCGGCATCGGCACCATCGTGATCCTGTGCATCATCGGCTGGGTCACGGGCATCAACCCGGCGATCCTGATCGGCGGCGCCGAGATGGTGAACCGTCCCCGCCAGGAGGAGCGGCAGGCCCCGGACGGGGCGCAGCGCCGCACCGGCCCGCCCACCGACCAGTCGGGGCGATTCGCCGCCGCGATCCTCGGCAACACCGAGGACGTGTGGAAGCAGGTGCTGCCGAACCAGACCGGGCGCCAGTACACGCCGACCACCATGGTGCTCTACCAGGGCGGCACCCGCAGCGGCTGCGGCATGGCGCGGGCCGCGATGGGTCCGTTCTACTGCCCGCTCGACAAGAAGGTCTATCTCGACACCTCCTTCTTCAAGGAGATGGAGCAGAAGTTCAAGGTCAAGGGTGACTTCGCCTACGCGTACGTGATCGCCCACGAGGTCGGCCACCACATCCAGGACGTACTCGGCATCCTGCCCAAGGTGCAGCGGCGCCAGCAGCAGGTAGACGAGCGCGAGTCGAACCGCCTCTCGGTGCGGGTCGAGCTGATGGCCGATTGTCTCGCGGGCGTCTGGGCCAAGAACTCGGATGAGCGCTTCAACGCCCTCGAACCCGGCGACATCGAGGAGGCCATGCAGGCCGCGAGCGCCATCGGCGACGACCGGCTGCAGAAGCAGAGCCAGGGCTACGCCGTGCCGGATTCCTTCACCCACGGCTCCTCGGCCCAGCGCATGCGCTGGTTCCAGACCGGCTACCGCAGCGGCCAGACGCAGTCCTGCGACACGTTCCGGGCGGCGCAGCTGTAAGGCGCCCGCCAAGGAGCCCATCATGCCCCTCGACACCGCCCGCCCCTTCATCCCGCTCAGGATCGCGGTGCTCACCGTCTCGGACACCCGCACGCTCGCGGACGACCGCTCGGGCGACACGCTGGCCGCGCGCCTGAGCGAGGCGGGCCACGCGCTCGCCGCGCGCGCGATCGTGCCGGACGAGGTCGCGGCGATCCGCGGGCAGGTGCAGGCCTGGATCGCGGATCCCGGCATCGACGTGGTGATCACCACCGGCGGCACCGGCTTCACCGGACGCGACGTGACGCCCGAGGCGCTGGAGCCGCTGTTCGAGAAGCGCATGGACGGCTTCTCGGCGATCTTCCACCGCATCTCCTACGACAAGATCGGCACCTCGACCCTGCAGTCGCGGGCGACCGCGGGCGTCGCGGGGGCGACCTACGTCTTCGTGCTGCCGGGCTCGCCGGGCGCCTGCCGCGACGCCTGGGACGGCATCCTGGCGGCCCAGCTCGACTACCGCCACCGCCCCTGCAATTTCGTCGAGATCATGCCGCGCCTCGACGAGCACCTGAAGCGGGGCGCCTGACGCCGCGGCGGACCCGGCCCGCGGCTCACGCGCAGGCGAGAGTGCCGCCGAGCCGCCGGACCCGCAGCGCCCGCCCCGGCGAAAAGCCGACCAGGGCCTCGCGCCGCACCACGTCCCCGGGCCGCACCCGCCGGGTGCTGCCGCGCGCGGCCTCGACCCGGGCGGCGAGGCGGGCGGTCCAGGGCGCGTGCGGGCGCGGCAGGCGGCCCAGCGCCACCTCGGGCGGTGCGGTCCCGGTGAAGCGGTCGAGGGTGCGGATCCAGCCCTCGGCCGGCACGTCGCCGGCCTCCAGGCAGAAGAGCCAGGGCCGCCGCGCCAGGGCCGCGGCGGAGGCCCAGGGGTCCGCTCCCCGCGCCGCCAGCGCCGCCCCGGTGCTGTCGGCCATCACGGCGAGTTCCGGATCGGCGGGATCGGCGGCCACGATCACCGCATCGCCCACCAATCCGGCCGCAACGCCGGCCACCAGGGCCGACAGGGTGTCGGCCAGCGCCTCGATGGCGCCGGGTGCCTCCGCTCCCGTGACGTGCACGACCGCCGTGATCATGCGGCGCCCTTAGCGCAAGCGGGACAGTCCGTCCTGCCTCGATCGGCGGCACTTGCCAATGTTCCTATTTTGTTCCAAGCTTCGCCGCCGTTTCCAGGGCGGGGAGGGGGTTTGGTGGCAGCCAAGGACACGGACGGCACCGGTCCGCGCCTCGCGGCCGCCACCCCGCGCCCCGAGCGCCGCCGCGGACGCGGGGCCACCGCCAACCCGAGCGGTCGCTTCGAGACGGCCCGCCGCGAAGCCTTCGCGGACGGCTGGGAGCGCGAGGAGGATCTGCCGCCCCTGCGCACGGAGGTGACGGCGGAGCAGGCCCGCCGCATCATCACCCGCAACGACTCGCCCGACATCGGCTTCGACCGCTCGATCAATCCCTATCGCGGCTGCGAGCACGGCTGCGTCTACTGCTTCGCCCGGCCGAACCACGCCTATGCGGGGCTGTCGCCGGGGCTCGACTTCGAGACGAAGCTGTTTGCCAAGCCGAACGCCGCCGCGCTCCTGGAGCGCGAACTCTCGGCGAAGGGCTACCGCCCGCGGGTGATCGCGCTCGGCACCGCCACCGATCCCTACCAGCCGATCGAGCGGCGCCACCGCCTCACCCGGGCGGTGCTGGAGGTGCTCGCCCGCTTCAACCACCCGGTCGGGATCGTCACCAAGTCCGACCTCGTGCTGCGCGACCTCGACCTGCTGGCGCCGATGGCGGCGCGGGGCCTCGTGCAGGTCGCGGTGTCGGTCACGACCCTCGATCCCGTGCTGGCGCGCCGCATGGAGCCGCGCGCGCCGCGGCCCGAGAAGCGCCTCGCGGCGATCCGGGGCCTGACGGCGGCCGGCGTGCCCGCGATGGTGCTGATGGCGCCGGTGATCCCGGGCCTCAACGACCACGAGATCGAGGCGGTGCTCGCCCGCGCCCGGGAGGCCGGCGCGGGCGCGGCCGGCAGCGTGCTCCTGCGCCTGCCGCACGAACTCGCGGACCTGATGCGCGACTGGTTCTCCGAGCACTACCCCGCGCGCGCCGCCCGCGCCTTCGCGCTCCTTGCCGAGACCCGCGGGGGCCGGGTCTACGACGCCGCCTTCGGCACCCGCTTCACCGGCACCGGCCCCTACGCGACCCTGCTCTCCGACCGCGTCCGGCAGACCGCGCGACGCCTCGGCTTCGAAGAGGCGCGCCCGGCCCTGCGCACCGACCTCTTCGCGGTGCCGGGGCGGGAGGGGGCGCAGGGCTGCCTCTTCTGAGTCCGTTTGGAACCCTTGTCGTGGCGCAGAATCTCGTCGCGGAACCGGCCACCGCGTCTGCGCACTCTGCTGAGGGCGCGACGGGTTCGACCGCGCCGCGCGCCTCAGGCCGGCACCGCCTCCAGGCACAGCTCGAAGGTGATGCAGGCCGCGTTGGCGCCGCGCGCGAGCACGCCCTCGTGGATGACGCCGTCGACGTCCACCACCGCGATGTCGAGCCGGGCCACCGGCGCCCCGTCCGGCCCGGGCCGCACCGCGCCGTCGCGGATCAGCACCTCGCTGGCGTCGGTCGGGATCACCCGTCCGTCGGCGAAGACCGGGCGCACGATGCTGCCGAGGCCGCGCACGCGCGCGGCCGGAAGGCCGTGCGTCCGGCAGGCCGCCTCGATGGCGGCGAAGACCTCCTGGTTGGGCTGGAGCTTGAGGAGGAGGCAGCCCGGCCCCGCTTCCCGGCCGCCGGCCGGGGTGAAGAGCGCGAAGTTGGTCTCGGCGTCCGGCTCGACCCGCCACGCGGCGTCGGGGGTGGCGAAGGCCTCGGCCCGGGCGGGAGCGCGCACCACCACCTCGGCGGGCAGCAGGTGGCCGGCGCGGCGGCGCCCGTCGGCCTCGGTCCAGATCCCGTGCACGTGCAGGAACGGCGCGCCGTCGCGCTCGCCGTAGGTGACGCTCGCCCGCTCCAGCCGGGTCTCGCCCGCGGGCCGGAAGGTCTCGCTGTAGTACGCGGCGAAGCGCGGGTCGGCCGAGAGGGCCGGCATCACGTAGGCGAAGGGCCGGAAGGATCCGCCCGCGAGCTCCACCACGCCGCCGCGCAGGCCGGCCGCCCGCAGGGGCTCGGCCACCGCATCGAGCAGGGTGCGCCCCTCGGCCAGCGCGAAGGCGAGGCGCGCCGGCGCGCCCCCGGCGGACAGCCAGCGCTCGGCCCGCGCCGGACCGGGCTGGGCGAGGCGGCTCGGCGCGCGGCCCATGCTCACGGCCTCCCGGCGAGGGGCGGAGAGGCGAGAGGCAGGAGGCCCGCCGCCTCCAGATCCTCGCGCACCATTGTCTTGGTGATCTTGCCGTAGCCGGATTTCGGCAGGGCGGGGCGCAGGAAGACCCGCCGCGGCAGCTTGTAGCGGGCGACCTTGTCGGCGAGGTAGGCGAGCAGGTCCTCCTCGCTCAGCGCCGCGCCCTCGCGCAGGACGAGGACCGCGATCCCGATCTCGCCCCAGGTCGGATCGGACACGCCCAGCACCGCCGTCTCGGCCACCGCCGGATGGGTGAGGATCTTCTCCTCGATCTCCCGCGGGTAGATGTTCGAGCCGCCCGAGATGTACATGTCGGAGGCGCGGCCCGTGATGGTGAGGAAGCGCTGGTCGTCGAGGACGCCGAGGTCGCCGGTGCGGAACCAGCCGTCGCGGAACGCCTCCGCATTGGCCTTGGGGTTGTTCCAGTAGCCCGCGAACACGGCCGGGCCGCAGACGCAGATCTCGCCCTGGGTGCCGGCCGGGACCTCGCGGCCCTCCGCATCCTGGATCTGCACCTCCATGCCGGTGCGCTCGATCCCGCAGGTGCCGACCCGCACGCCCGGGCCGTCCTCCGGGTCGTGCAGCGCGGGCGGCAGCACCGTGATGTTCCCGGTGACCTCGCCGAGGCCGAAATACTGCACCAGCACCGGGCCGAGCGTGCGCAGCGCCCGCTTCTGGTCCTCCCGGTACATCGGCGCCCCGGCATAGATCACGTAGCGCAGGGAGGCGTGGTCGTGCCGCGCCACGGCGGGATGCTCGACCATCATCTTCAGGATGGTGGGCACCGTGAACAGGTTGGTGACGCGGTGCCGCTCGATCAGCGCCCAGACCTCGCCGGCATCGAAGCGCTCGCCCTCCGGCAGCACCGTCGTCACCGCGCGGGCGACCTGCGTGAGCGCGTGGATGCCCGCCCCGTGCGAGAGCGGCGCCACCACGAGCGAGACGTCGCCCTCCGGGGTCGTGCCGGGCATCAGGTCGCAGAGGTGGTTGGTGATCACGAAGGCCATCTGGCCGTGGGTGAGCACCGCGGCCTTCGGCTTGCCGGTGGTGCCGGAGGTGTAGAAGAACCAGCACGGGTCGTCGTACTCGACCGCGGCGTTCGGCACGGGCCCGCCCTCTCCGGCAAACAGCCCCTCGTAGGGCTCGCCCTCGGCCGGCCCCTCGCCGAGCGTCACGACGAGGCCGAGATCCGGGCAGGCCGCCCGCACCGCCGCCACATGGGCCGGGTTGTCCGCCTGGCACAGGAAGGCGCGGGCGCCCGATTGCTGCGCCAGGTAGGCGACGTCGTCCGGCATCAGGCGGTGATTGGTCGGCACGAACACGGCGCCGAGCCGGAAGGCCGCGTACATGATCTCGAGGATCGGGTTGCCGTTGCGGGCATGCACGAGGAGCCGGTCGCCCTTGGCGATGCCGCGGGCCTCGAGCGCGCCGGCGAGCCGGGACACGCGCGCGTCGAACGCCCGCCAGGTCCAGGTCCGGCCGCCCCAGTCGATGGCGATGCGGTCGGGATGGCGCGCGGCCGCCTGCGTGAGCGCATGGGCGAGGTTCATCACCCGGCGGGACATCGGGGTCATCGGGGGCGCCTCCCGGTTGGCGGTTGCTGGTGTGGGCCGCGGCCGGCGCCGCGTGCGCGCAGGCTTACCGCAGCTCACGCAGGGCGCGCCACGGCCCGCCGGCCGAAAACGATCCGGCTCACCCGCCGCCGGCGAGGCGGAAGCTGCGGCGGTGGTGGGGCGAGAGCCCCTGGCGGCGCATCGCCTCCCGGTGCAGGGCGGTGCCGTAGCCGGCGTTGCGCTCCCAGGCATAGGCCGGGTGGCGGGCCGCCAGCACGGCCATCAGCCGGTCGCGCAGCACCTTGGCGAGGATCGAGGCGGCGGCGATCTGGGGCACGAGGCGCTCGCCGCCGATCACCGCGCGCACCGGCCCGTCGAGGCCCGGCGGCACGTCGCGCCCGTCCACCGCCACGGGCGCGCCGAGCCCGAGCCGGCGCACACTGCGGCGCATCGCGTCGAGGGTGGCGGCGCGCACGTTGATGCGGTCGATCAGCCCCCGCGAGGCCCCCGCATAGGCGTAGGCCGCGCAGGCGCGGATGCGCGGCGCCAGCGCCGTGCGCGTCGCGGCGTCGAGGCGCTTGCTGTCGTCGAGGGCCGCGAGCAGGTCCGGGGGCAGGGCGGCGGGATCGAAATGCACCGCCGCCACGATGACGGGGCCGCAGAGCGCCCCGCGGCCGACCTCGTCGCAGCCGGTCACCACCGGGTAGCGGGCGGCCTCGGCCGGGTCGAAGGGCCCGGTCACTTGTCGCTGCACAAGCCCGCGGCGGAGAGCTGGCGGTGGTGGCGCGGGTCGCAGTCGGTGGCCAGGAACGAGGCCCACTCGGCCTTGGTGCCGTAGAAGGCGTTGCGGTCGACGTCGCCGCGCACGCCGGGCACGCGGCCGGTGGAGGTGAACTGCCAGAGCATCCAGCGCCGGTTGGCGTAGCGCTGCTCCGGCTCGGCCGCCGTGGAGCGGACCCAGTGCGGGTAATCCTCCAGCTCGCCCTCCAGCACGTCCTTGTGGAAGGTGATGTCGGTGTAGATGATCGGGCGCTTGCCCGTGTAGGCCTCCATCTCGCGCAGCATGTACTGCGTCATCGCCAGCGCCTGGGCCTTCGGCAGCTTCTTGGGGCACTTGGCCGAGTGGCCGTTCCACTCGACGTCGAGGACGGGGGGCAGCGCGGTCGGGTCGTTCGGGACGTTGCGCTTGAACCAGTCCATCTGCTCCTGGGCGGAGCGGCACCAGAACACGAAGTGGTAGGCGCCCCGCGGCACGCCGGCCCGGCCCGCCCCGTGCCAGTTCTCGTGGAAGCGCTCGTCGAGATGGTCGCCGCCCTCGGTGGCCTTGATGTAGGCGAACTGCGTGCCGGCGCTGCGCACCGAGGCCCAGTCGATCGGCCCCTGCCACTTCGACACGTCGATACCGTGGATCGGGTGCTGCTTGGCGCGGGCGACGCCCGGATGGGGCTTCACGTCGCCCTTGGTGGGGTAGAAGTCGGCGGTGCCCGCGCAGGCGGCGAGCAGGGCGAGGCTCGCGGCCGCGGCGGAGCGGCGCGCCCAGACGAGACCGCGCATGGCGAGGGGGAGGGACTTCGGCTCCAGCGGCATCGACGCGCGACCTGAATAGACGCAGAACACTATGGCTAAGCGATGCGGCGGGGCCGGTTAATGAAGGCTTGACGGTAACGGCGCCGAATTCCGGAAGGCGTTGCGGCAGGGACACATGAGCGCGGCCGCGGCCGCGCGCAAGGCCTCGGCCGTCAGGCCTAAGCGGCGGCACCAGCTTGGCTTTGGCCGGGAGGCGATGTGGAGAAGGTTCTGTTCACCATCGGGTACGAAGGCGCGGATTCGGAGCGGTTCGCGGCGGCGCTCGCGGGTGCGGGCGTGGCCACGCTGGCGGACGTGCGGGCGGTGGCGCTGTCGCGCAAGCGCGGCTTCTCGAAGAGCGCCCTGCGCGACCGGCTGGCGGAGGCGGGGATCTGCTACGAGCACCTGCGGGCGCTCGGCACCCCGAAGGCCGGGCGCGAGGCGGCCCGGGCCGACGATGCGGCGCTGATGCGCCGGATCTACTGCGAGGAGGTGCTGGAGACGGGCACGGGCGCGCAGGCCCTCGACGGCCTCGCGGCGCTCGCCGCGCGCGCACCGACCTGCCTGCTGTGCTTCGAGCGCGATCCGGAGCGCTGCCACCGGCGGGTGCTGGCCGAGCGGATGGCGGCGCGGGGGTTCAGGATCGTGGATCTGTTCGCGTGAGGGGCTCTGCGCCGACGCCGAGGGGGGCGCGGCCGAACCGACGCACCGGGCGCGGCACGCCGGCCTGCGCGTGGGCGGTCTCGATGTTGGCGTAGAACTGCCGGGCGCTCTCCGCCCAGGTGTAGCGCAGGGCCTCCTGCCGGCACGCCTCGCGCGGGATCGCGAGGCTGGCGAGGGCCGCGGCGCGCAGGTCGGCGTCGAGCACGCCCGCGCCGGTGCCCCCCACCACGTCGAGGGGACCGGTGACCGGGTAGGCCGCCACCGGCAGGCCGCAGGCGAGGGCTTCGAGGAGCACGATGCCGAAGGTGTCGGTGAGGCTCGGGAACACGAAGGCGTCGCAGGCCGCGTAGATCCGTGCCAGATCCTCGCCCGTGCGGGTGCCGAGGAAGCGCGCGGCCGGCGCGAGGGCTTCGAGCCGCGCCCGGTCGGGACCGTCGCCGACCACCACCTTGGTGCCCGGCAGGTCGAGGCTGAGGAAGGCCGCGACGTTCTTCTCCACCGCCAGCCGCCCGACGAACAGGAACAGCGGGCGGGGCAGGCCGGCGAGCGCCGCCACCGGCTCGTCGCGGGGCCGGAACAGCTCGGTGTCGACGCCGCGCGTCCAGCGCATCAGGTTCGAGAAGCCCCGGCCGGCGAGTTCCCGCTCCAGGGAGGGCGTGCTCACCATCGTGCCGCTCGCCGCTCCGTGGAAGCGGCGCAGCCAGGCGTAGGACCATGCGGGCGGCACCGGCGCCCGGGCGGCGAGGTATTCGGGGAAGCGGGTGTGGTAGCTCGTGGTGAAGGGCTGCCCGCGGGCGAGGCAGACCCGGCGGGTGGCGAGCCCGATCGGTCCCTCGGTGGCGATGTGCACATGGGTGGGCGCGAGGTCCGGCCAACGCGCCGCCACACCCCGGGCGGTCACCAGCGAGAGCCGGATCTCGGGGTAGAAGGGCAGCGGCACCGAGCGGAAGGCGCGCGGGGTGAGCAGCGTCGGGGTGCAGCCGAGGTGCGGGCCCGCCTCCGCCATGTGCTCCAGGGAGCGCACCACCCCGTTCACCTGTGGGTGCCACGCGTCGGTGGCGACGAGGAGCCTCACGCCACGGCCCGCCGGCCCGCGGGGGCGCCGAGCACCGGGGGGGCGCCGCGTGCCCCGGCCGGCTCGGGCGCTCCGGCCGGCACGGGCGGCGCCGCGGCGGCCCGATCGGTGAAGCGGATCACCTCCATGCGCCCGTCGTAATGCTCGACGATGGCGGTGCAGGATTCCACCCAGTCGCCCGTGTTGAGGTAGTGCAGTCCGTCGATGTCGCGGCTCGCCGCGTGGTGGATGTGGCCGCAGATCACCCCGTCGGCCCCGAGCCGCCGGGCCTCGGCGGCGAGCAGTTCCTCGAAGCGGCTGATGAAGTTGACGGCGTTCTTGACCCGGAGCTTGGCCCAGGCGGAGAGCGACCAGTAGGTCAGGCCGAGCCGGCGGCGCACCCGGTTGAGATGGGTGTTCACGAACAGGGCCGCCTCGTAGGCGCCGTCGCCCAGGAAGGCCAGCCACTTGGCGTGCCGCATCACGAGGTCGAACTGGTCGCCGTGGATGACGAGGTAGCGCCTCCCGTCCGCGGCCTCGTGCAGCACTTGGTCCTGCACCTCGATGCCGCCGAAATGCATGTCGAGGAAGTCGCGCAGGAACTCGTCGTGGTTGCCCGGCACGTAGATGAGGCGCGAGCCCTTGCGGACCTTGCGCAGCAGCTTCTGCACCACGTCGTTGTGGGCCTGCGGCCAGTACCAGCCCGAGCGCAGCTTCCAGCCGTCGACGATGTCGCCGACGAGGTAGATCTCGTCGGCATCGACCTCGCGCAGGAAGTCGAGCAGCAGCTCGGCCTGGCAGCCCTTCGTGCCGAGATGGATGTCGGACAGGAAGAGCGTGCGCACGCGAAGCGCGTCGGCGTCGTCGGCCACGGGCATCTCCTTGGCGTCGTCGCCCGCCAGCCAAACCTCATTCGCGTATCACTTTGATGACGCCGGCCGGATCGGCAGCCGGTCGTTAGGGGGCGGTTAATCGGAGCATGCGGATGCTGCAGGGCAGCATCTCGCCGGGGCCGCTGGCTCGGCCGTGGCGGGCGTGCTTGGTGCCTCTCCGGCGACCCGTCCGGGCCGTGTCCTCCCAGTCATCCGGCGCAGATCATGCCAGCCCCCGGCGTTCTCACCCAGCGGCCCGCTCCCCGGGAGGGAGCGTGCGCGGCCTCGGCGGGCCGGCCGTATCTCGGCATCGGGCTCAAGGTCCTGTCGGCGCTGACCTTCACGCTGATGTCGGCGGGGGTGAAGAGCCTCGCGGACCGCTTCCCCACCGGCGAGATCGTCTTCTTCCGCTCGGCCTTCGCGATCCTGCCGCTGCTCCTCTGGCTCGGCTGGCAGGGCGGGGTGGCGGCGGCGGTGCGCACGCGCAACCTGCGCGGGCACGTGCTGCGCAGCATCATCGGGGCGGCCGGCATGTTCGCGGGCTTCGCCGGCCTGTCCTTCCTGCCGCTCTCGGACGCGGTGGCGATCGGCTACGCCTCGCCGCTCCTCGTGGTGGTGCTGGCCGCCCTGGTGCTGCGCGAGCGGGTGCAGGGCTACCGCTGGGCCGCCGTGGTGGTGGGCTTCGTCGGCGTGCTGATCATGCTGGCGCCCCATCTCGATCTCGGATCGGGCGGGGCCTCGGGCTCGGTCGGCGTGCTGTTCGCGTGCCTGGCGGCGGTCTGCACGGCGGCGGCGACCATTCAGGTGCGGCGGCTGACCCAGACGGAGCGCACCGGCGCGATCGTGCTCTACTTCTTCCTGTTCACGGCGCTGCTCGGCCTGTCCACCCTGGTGCTGGGCTGGCGGATGCCGACGCTGCCCGAATTCGGCCTGTTCGTCCTCGTCGGCATCCTCGGCGGCATCGGCCAGATCCTGCTCACCGAGAGCTACCGCTACGGCGACGCCTCGCTGGTCGCGCCCTTCGAGTACACCACGATGCTGTGGTCGCTGCTGATCGGCTGGTTCGTGTTCGGGCAGCTGCCGCAGGCCGCGGTGGCGCTCGGGGGCGTGATCGTGGCGGCGGCGGGCGTGTTCACGGTCTGGCGCGAGCGCCGCCTCGTGCTGGAGCGCGCCCGGGAGGCGGCGGCCGGCGGCGCGCGGGCGGGCTGAGCCCCAGGGATCCCGAAGGCCCTTCAACGCAGGCCCTTCCGGGGCGGGAGGCGGCGCCTCCTGCCTGTCGGTGCCCCTGTTGACGCCCGCGCGCGGGCGCGCTTACTCGGGGGCGCCGGACGGTCCGGCCCGGAGACCCCGCATGCCCGTGGACACCTGCGCGACCGTGCCGGTCGACCTGCGGCTCTACGGCATCCTCGACATCGGCTTCAGCGGCCCCGACCCCGATCGCCTCGCCCGGATGGCGCGCGAGGCGGCCGCCGGCGGCTGCACCCTGCTGCAATACCGCGAGAAGAGCATCGCCAACGCCCGCGCGAGCGTGGCGCGGCTGCGGGCGATCCATGCGGCGCTCCGCGGCACCGGGGTGCCGCTCCTCGTCAACGACCGGGCGGACCTCGCGCTGGCGGCCGGCGTGGAGGGCGTGCATCTCGGCCAGGAGGACCTGCACCCGGCCGATGCGCGCCGGATCCTCGGCCCGACGGCGATCATCGGCCTCACCCTCAAGACCGGCGCGCAGGCCGACGAGCTCTACCGGCTGCCGGTGGACTACGCCTGCATCGGCGGCGTGTTCGCCACCACGAGCAAGGACAACCCGGACCCGCCGGTGGGCCTCGACGGGCTCGCCCGCATCGTCTTCCGGGGGCGGCTCGCCCGCGGGGCCGGCCTGCCGCTCGGGGCGATCGCCGGGATCGACCGCAGCAACGCAGCGGCGGCGATCGGGGCTGGGGCGGACGGCGTCGCGCTGATCTCGGCCCTGTTCGGGGCGCCCGACGCGGTGGAGGCGCGGGCGCGCGACCTGCGCGGGGTGGTGGATGCGGCGCTGGCCGCCCGGGGGGCGGCGTGACCCCGATCGCCGTCACGATCGCGGGGTCGGATTCGGGCGGCGGCGCCGGCATCCAGGCCGACCTCAAGACCTTCTCGGCGCTCGGCGTCTACGGGGCGAGCGTGGTCACGGCGCTCACCGCCCAGAACACGCGCGGCGTCCAGGGCGTGCACGACGTGCCGCCGGACTTCGTGGCGCAGCAGATCGCCAGCGTCTTCACCGACCTCGCGGTGCGCGCCGTGAAGGTCGGGATGCTGTCGCGCGCCGCCACCATCGCGGCGGTGGCGGAGGGGCTCGCCGCCCACGCCCCGGGCCTGCCGCTGGTGCTCGATCCGGTGATGGTGGCGACGAGCGGCGACCGGCTGCTCGCCGACGCGGCGGTGGCGGCCCTGCGCGAGCGCCTGCTGCCGCGTGCCGGCGTCCTCACCCCGAACCTGCCGGAGGCCGCGGTGCTGCTCGGCGAGCCGGAGGCCCGCGACGAGGCCGCGATGCTGGCGCAGGGGCGCCGCCTCCTCGCGCTCGGGCCGGGGGCCGTGCTGATGAAGGGCGGGCATGCCGGCGGCCCCGAGAGCGTCGACCTGCTCGTCGGCCCGGGCGAGGCGGTGCTGCGCCTGCCCGGGCCGCGCCTCGCCACCCGCAACACCCACGGCACCGGCTGCACCCTGTCCTCGGCCCTCGCCGCCGGCCTCGCCCGCGGGATGCCCCTGGAGGAGGCGGCCCGCGCCGCGAAACACTACCTCGCGGCGGCGCTCGCCGCGTCCGAGCGGCTGACGATCGGGCACGGACACGGGCCGGTGCACCATTTCCACGCGGTGTGGTGAGGGCGCGGCGCTACCGCACGGAGATCATCGCGGCCTCCGATGCGCGCGGACGCAGCCCGTTCGCCCGATGGTTCGCAGGCCGCCCGGCAGATATCGGGCGTGCGCTCGGCGTCGCGGCCGATCGCCGACCCGCCGCGCCCCGACGACGAAACCGCCGCCGCGGCGGCCTTTCCGCTTGCCAGCCCGGGCCGATTGCGTTTGATGGAGCGTACGGTCGTTCGGAATGCGGAACGACGTGGCTTCATCCGAAACAGTGCGCGGGCGGGCGATGGGTGTCGAGCGGGGGCGTGAGCGGGCCAAGGACATGATGACCGGCGCGCAGGTGCTGTCGGGGCAGCTCGGCAAGACCATCCAGCGGCTGCGCAAGGCCTACAACCTGTCGCTCTCGGAGCTGGCCGAGCAGTCCGGGGTGGCGAAGTCGATCATCAGCCAGATCGAGCGCAACGAGACCAACCCGACGCTGGCCACGATCTGGCGCCTGAGCCAGGCCCTCGACGTCTCGATCGAGCGGGTGCTGGCAACGGGCGACGAGGAACCGTTCATCGAGAAGTCGTCCCGGGCCGACACGCCGATCCTGGTCTCCGACGACGGCCGCATGCGGCTTGCGATCATCGGCTGGATCAAGACCGTCGAGTGGCTGCAATGGTACGACCTGTCGGCCGAGCCGGGCGGCGAACTCGATTCGGATGCCCACCAGCGCGGCTCGGTCGAGTGCCTGTCGGTGCTGGAGGGCGAGTTCGAGGTCGACGTGGCCGGGGAGATCCAGCGCGCCAGGGCGGGCGAGACCCTGCGCTACCGCTGCGACCGGCCCCACACCGTGCGCTGCACCGGCACCGCGCCGGGGCGGGCCACGATGGTGGTGATCATGAAGGCGGCGGTGATGGAGTAGGGCGCTCCGCCCGTCACGCCGCCGCGCCGACCCAGCGCACGATGTCGGCGAGCACCGCCGACAGGGCCCGGTCGAGCCCGTTGGCGGCGCTCCCGGCATTGACCTCGGCCACCGGCACGCGGGCCTGGAACACCCGGGCGGCCACCACCGTGCCGGTGGCGTCGGCGACGAGCTTGGCCGAGATGTCCACCACCGCCTCGCGCGAGCCCGCCGCGATGTCGAAGGCGCGGATCTCGGTCACGAGCAGCGTGTCGGCCGCGACCTTGTCGCCGGGGCGGCTCACCGAGCGCAGGCGCCCGGTATTCTCCAGGCTCTGAAGCAGGCGGGCCTGGATCAGGCGCGGCAGGCGGTCGGCCCATTGGCCGCCGCCCAGGAACGACAGGGAGCCCCCGGGCTCGCGCACGATGATGCGGTCGGCCTCGAAGGGCTGCAGCCCGACCGGCTCGGCGACCACCAGCGCGCGGCGCGCCGGGCCGCTGCGCGCCGCGCCCGGCAGGGCGGTGAGATCGAAGGTCGTCGGCACCGCGCCGCCGCAGGCCCCGAGGGCGAGGGCGAGGAGCGGGATGCCGGCGAGGAGGCGGGGACGGGTCGGCATGCGGGATGCGGAGCGGGAGGCGCGAGACCCGGGCACGAGCCGGGAGATGAGCCAACACATAGGCCCCGAAGCTTGACGGGACATCCTCCGGGCGGCCCGCCCGGCGCCCGGCAGCGCACACCGTCTGGGGTTGCGGCGCAACAAAGCTAGCGCCCGTTGTATTCGGGCAACGTCGGCTTGCCGCCGAAGATCACCTGCGAGGGGTCGCGCTCCAGGGTCCGGGCGGCGCTGTTGAGGCTGTTGAGGGTGCGCTGGCCTTCCGTCGAGAGGGTCTGCACCTCGCGCCGGCCGGCACCCGAGAGGCGGCCGAACTGGGTGGTGATGCTGGCGGTGCGCTTGTCGAGGTTCTCCGACATCGTCCGGAAGGCGCGGCCGGCCTCGCGGATCGACACCGCCGCCTCGCGGATCTCCCCGAAGGTGCTCCTGCCCTCCTCGCCCGAGGCGGAGCCGAGGAAGCCTTCGGCGCCCTTGAGCACCGCGTCGATGCGGTCGGCGGAGGCGTTGAGCTTGGCGGCGAGCGCCCGCGCGTCGCGCAGGCCCGCCTCGATGTCGGGGGAGGCGGAGGCGAGCGCGGCGGAGAAGCGGTCGGCATTGTCGATCAGGCTGCCGAGCTTGCGCCCGTCCACGGCCTTGACCAGGGCGTCGAGGGCCGGCGCGCTGTCGCCGAGGGTCTTGGAGAAGCGCTCGACGTTGGCGAGCGTCCGGTTGATCGCCCCCTCGTTGCCGGCCACCACGCGGTCGAGGCGCTGCAGCATGTCGTCGGCGCGCTGCGCGATCATGCGCGCGCTCTGCATCAGGTCCTGGATGTCGGAGGAATCGGCGAAGATCGTCGCCATCCGGTCCCCCTCCGGGGCCTTGAGGGCCGGCGCGTCGGCGCTGCCGCCGACGAGCGCGATCGAGGCGACGCCGGTGAGCATGGTCATGTCGAGGCGCGCCCGGGTGTCGGCGCGCAGAGGCGTGGTGCGCTCGACCTCGACCACCGCCATCACCCGGCGCGGGTCCTGCGGCAGGAGCTGCACGTCCACCGCCTCGCCGACCCGGATGCCGTTGAAGGTCACCAGCGAGCCCTTGGCGAGGCCGCCGACGCCGCCCGAGAACACGATGCGCAGGGGCAGCCGGCCCTCGTTGGAGACGCTGCCGCGCATCCAGTAGGCGAACAGGAAGCCGGCCGCGATCACCGCGAGCGTGAAGGCCCCGATCAGCACGTTGTTGGCGCGGGTTTCCATGCCTCTCAACCGGCTCCTCTGGCGGGGGGACGGCGGGTCGTCGCGCGCCGCAGGGGCGACCCGCGGCGGGACGTCCGGCCATCCGGCGAAGGGACCGATGCGGCGCCGGCATCGGGACGGGGCTGCGCGGCCCGGACCCAGGGGCCCTGCTTAACGGCCACGCTGCGCGCGGAGGGTGCGGCGGCGCACATCATCGGGCGGCCGCCCGTGCCTCGCCGGGGACGATCGCCCGGGCGCGCTTGCCGTGGAAGTAGGAGCGCAGCCAGGGATGGTCGGAGGCGAGCATCTCCTCGATCGGGCCGTGCGCGATGATCTGGCCGTCGCCGAGCGCCGCGATGCGGTCGCAGGCGGTGTAGAGGCTGTCGAGGTCGTGCGTGACCATGAACACGGTGAGCCCCAGCGTGCGCTGGAGCGTGGCGACGAGTTCGTCGAACTCGCCCGCGCCGATCGGGTCGAGGCCCGAGGTCGGCTCGTCGAGGAAGAGCACCTCCGGGTCGAGGGCCAGCGCCCGGGCCAGCGCCGCGCGCTTGATCATGCCGCCGGAGAGTTCCGAGGGGAGCTTGTCGGCGGCGTCGGGTTTCAGGCAGACGAGTTCGATCTTGAGCCGGGCGAACTCGTCGAGCAGCCGCTCGGACAGGTTCAGGTGCTCGCGCATCGGCACCTGGATGTTCTGCTTGACGGTCAGCGCGGAGAAGAGCGCGCCCTGCTGGAACAGCACGCCCCAGCGCCGCTCGATCACCCGGCGGCGGGCCGGGGTGAGGGCATCGACGTCCTCGCCGAAGACCTCGATGCTGCCGGCGCGCTTGGGCACGAGGCCGAGCAGCGTGCGGGTGAGCACCGACTTGCCCTGGCCCGAGGGGCCGACGAAGCCCAGGATCTCGCCGCGCCGGATGTCGAGGTTCAGCCCCTTGAGGACCGTGCGGTCGCCGAAGCCGACCACGAGGTCGCGCACGCGGATGATCGCGTCGCGTCGCTCGGACGTCTGACCCTGGTTCTGGCCTGGCACGGGAAGCCGTCTCTACAGGTCGATGGCTGCGAAGAAGATGGCGAAGACGCCATCCAGCACGATGACCATGAAGATTGACTTGACGACTGAGGCGGTGACGTGGCGGCCGAGCGATTCCGCCGAGCCCTCCACGGCGAAGCCCTCGCTCGTCGCGATGACGCCGATGATCAGGGCCATGAACGGGGCCTTGATGAGGCCGATGGCGGCGTGGCGGTAGGAGACCGCGGTCTGCAGCCGCGACAGGAAGGCGTCGATCGACATGCCCCCGTAGAGGAGGGAGGTGAGCGCCCCGCCCGCCAGCGCCGCGAGGTCGGCCAGGAAGGCGAGGAGCGGCAGCGCCAGCATCAGGGCGAGGATGCGCGGCACGATCAGGATCTCGATCGGGTCGAGGCCCATGACGCGCAGCGCGTCCACCTCCTCGCGCATGCGCATCGAGCCGATCTCGGCCGTGAAGGCCGAGCCCGAGCGGCCCGCCACCATGATGGCGGTGAGCAGCACCCCGAGTTCCCGCAGGGTCAGGATGCCGATCATGTTGACGACGTAGGACTGCGCCCCGAAGCGCTGCAGCTGGATGATGCCCTGCTGCGTCACGATGCAGCCGACCAGGAAGGCGATCAGCATGATGATCGGCGCGCCCCGGAAGGCGATCTGCTCCATCTGGTTGACCAGGGCCGCGCCCCGGAAGGAGCGCGGGCGCGCCAGCACCCGCAGGCAGGCGGCGACGGTCTCGCCGAGGAAGCCGACCCAGGCCACGACCTCGCGCCCGAGCCGGCGCACGCCCGCGCCGAGGGCCGCGACGGCGTCCAGGGGGCCGGCGCGGCGGCGCGCGCCCGCCGGAGCGGTCTCCCGGTAGGCGACCTCGCGCAGCAGGATGCGGTGCTCCGGGAGCGCGCCCGCGTAGTCCACGGCCCGGCCCGCGGCCTCGATCTCGGCCCGCGTGCGCTCCAGGACCCAGGCCCCGAGCGTGTCGAGGCGGGCGAGGCCCGACAGATCGATCTGCACCCGCCCGCCCTCGCGCGCCGCGCCCGCGATCTGCCCGGCCGCCGCCTCGACGGCGGGGGCGTGTGCGGCGACCCAGCGCCCCGACAGGCGCGCCTGCACGCCGTCGCGGAAGCGCACCAGGGTGGCGGAGGCGCTCTCGGGCAGGGTGCTCTCGGGCAGGGCGCCTGCGGGCAAGGCATCCTCGGGCACGAGCCGCACGCCGGACTCGGTCGACACGGGCCGGCCCTCCATCCTTCGCGAAGCGTCCCTTGACGCGCGCTTATAGCGCCGGAGCCGGGCCGGCGGCAA
This sequence comes from Methylobacterium isbiliense, assembly GCF_022179325.1. Taxonomy (GTDB): domain Bacteria; phylum Pseudomonadota; class Alphaproteobacteria; order Rhizobiales; family Beijerinckiaceae; genus Methylobacterium; species Methylobacterium isbiliense. The sequence goes on from NZ_BPQQ01000070.1 coordinate 50,734, forward strand.
ACCCGCGGTCCCTCTCGCGTCGCGCACGCCGTCGAAGCGGACCGCAAGCCCTCGGCCCGCCGCTTGTTCCCGATACGGCCCCGGATCATACATGGTCCTGCCGGGCGGCGTCCGCAGGGGATAAGCTCTGCCGTAGGGCGTTTGCCGCTGGAACCCCGATACGGCGGTGGCGTCTAACGGACGTGGAAGAGCGGAGACACGACGATGATGCGCGTGAAGGTCGAGCGAGTCGGAGGCGGCCTGCATCCGAGCGAGGTCGTCGTTGCCGTAGAGACGAAAACCGGACGGGAAGAGCTGTCCGTCGACGGACGCTCCTTGCAAGATTCTTCGCAAGACTCTTCGCAAGGCTCTTCCCTTGAGATAGGATGGCCCGTGGGCCAAGACGAGACGCACTATCTCGTGGAGCTACCCAACGAGACGTTCAGGGGATTCTGGCGTGTCTGGGTACCCAAGGGCGACGTGAATTCGTCCGGCGGAGATGCAAGAGCCGTGGCGTGATCCTCACCGATCGTGAGATAAAGAATTCTCTGGCAAGCGGGCTGATCGACATCAGCCCGACGCCGGCACCCGAGTCGTACTCCTCGACCTCCGTCGATTTGACTTTGGCCCCGATCATCAGGGTGTTCAAGCCGCAGACGGTGGCGTGACTTCAGCCATCGACCCGATGGTTCCGGGATACAGCGTGGTGAGGCTGATCGAGCGCGAGACCGATGCCCTGGATCTCTCGCAAAGCGGATACGTCCTCCCCGGGAAGACCCTCATCCTGGGCTGGACGAGGGAGGCCGTTGCCCTGCACGATCGCGGGCGTGTGGCAGCTCGGGTGGAGGGCAAAAGCTCCCTGGCTCGGATCGGACTGGCCGTCCATGTCACCGCTCCGACGATTCACGCCGGATTCAAGGCGCCTTCGATACAGCTTGAGATCGTCAATCACGGCCCTCTGCCGATAAAACTTACCCCGGGGATGCCCATCTGCCAGCTTATCTTCGAGCAGACCTTGGGAATGCCGGACAAGGTCTATCAAGGCCAGTTCATGGGCCAGACTCCCACGTGAACGATTGCTCGCGCCGCGGCCCACCGCGGTCCTAGCGGCCCTCCACGTCATTGGGAGCCGACCGTGGGGGGCCGGGCGCGGCGGGCGGCCGCCACGACGAGGGCGAGGCCGATTCCGGCGAGCGGCAGCATCAGCGCGAAGGCGAGCACCGGGCCGCCGGCCCGGACCGCCGCGCCGCAGGCGAGCGTCGCGACCGCGGAGCCCAGCGCCGCGACCGCCCCGTAGGTGCCCTGGGCCCGCCCGCGCGCGCCCTCGGGGGCGAGGCGCGACAGGGCCGCCATCGCGCCGAGCTGCGTCGCCCCGAAGGTGAGCCCGTGCAGCACCTGCAGCGGCAGCACCGCCGCCGGCAGGTCCGCCAGGGCGACGAGCCCGGCCCAGCGCAGGAGCGCGGCGCCGGCCCCGAGCGCCAGGAGGCGGAAGGGCGCGTCGCGCCAGGACGACAGCCGCGGCACCAGGGCGAAGAAGGCGATCTCCGCCACCACCCCCACCGCCCAGGCGAGGCCGATCGCCCCGGGCGAGAGCCCGAGGGCGGCCCAGTGGATGCTGCCGAAGGCGTAGACCGCCGCGTGGCTCGCCTGCACCAGGGCCGCCGCCGCCATGGCGAGCCACAGGGCCGCCGGCAGGGGAAGGCGGGCGGAGGCGCGGACGGGGGCGGCGTCGCGCTGCGGCTCGCGGGCCGCCAGCACGGCGCAGCCCGCCGCCGAGACGAGGCCGAGCCCGGCCAGGAAGGCGGTGGCGCCCGCCCGCTCGCCGACGAGGCCGAGCAGCCAGCCGCCGCTCAGCGCCGCCGCCAGGAAGCCCAGCGAGCCGCCGAGCCGGATGCGCGCATAGGCGAGGCGGGGATCGCGCCGCACCGCCGCGAGGCTCAGCACGTCCACCGCCGGCACGAGCGGCGCGCCCGCCACCGCGTTCAGCGCGATGACGAGGGCGAGCAGCGGCCAGCCGAGGCTCGCCGCCGCCGGCATCAGGGCGTACGTGAGGGCGAGCCCGAGGCTGCCCGCCACGAGCAGCGTGCGGGGGCCGACGCCGCGGTCGATCAGGCCGGTGAGCGGGGCGGTGGCGAGGATCCTCACGGCGATCGGCAGCGCCACCAGGGCGCCGATCAGCCCCGGCTCCAGCGACAGGCTGGCGAGCCAGAGCGGCATGAACGGCATGGCGATGCCGATGCCGGCGAAGATCACCGCGTAGAGCAGGCCGAGGCGAAGGGCCGGAGAGGCGGCGGGTGGGGACATGGGGCTGGGCTGGCGGGGCTGGGTCGACGGAGCTGGGTCGGCAGGGCTGCGTCGACCTGGCGCCGAATCGACCGGACCGCGCGTAAGCCGACGTTAACGCCGGTCTGTCAAGCCGTTCTCAGTGTTCTGCGTCCGCAAGCCCGGGACCGTGCGACCATGGCAGAGTTCCATCCGCTCACGCCGACCGGCATCGACGAGTACGAGGCGATCGAGACCGCCCTGCTGGAGACGGGGCGGGGCCGCTGGTTCCTGTCCGAGTTCGCCCGGCGCCAGCGGGGCGACGACACCGAGCGGCTGCTCGGGGCGATCGCCAAGCTGGAGACCACGCTCACGGCCGAGCGCCCGGTGCCGGAGATCGACCGGATGCGGGTCGATCTCGTGGAGATGGTCAGGGCGATCAGCCGCACCAAGTCCGAGATCGCGGCGATCCAGGCCCCGGACCAGGACCAGAGCCGGCTGGAGGCCGCCTCCGAGGCGCTCGACGCCATCGTGCGCACCACCGAGCGCGCCACCTCGGACATCCTGCAGGCGGCCGAAGAGGTGCAGGAGGTCGCCTGGACCCTGCGCGAGGGCGGGGCCGACCCGCGCGTCTGCGACACGCTCGACCACAACGCCACCCAGATCTACACCGCCTGCTCGTTCCAGGACCTGACGGCCCAGCGCACGAGCCGCATCGTCCACACGCTGCGCTACCTCGAACAGCGCCTGACGGCGATGATCGAGATCTGGGGCGCGGACGCCGCCGAGCCGGCGCCGTCCCCCGGCCCGGTGCTGCCAACCCCCGACCTCGCCCAGAGCGACGTCGACGCGATGATCGCGACGAGCGCGGCGGAGGCCGAGCCGCGTCCGCCCCGGCTCGCGCTGGTCGAGCCGGTGCTGCCGGTCGACGACCTCGCCTTCGTGCCGGCCGCCGAGGCCGCGGACGAGACCCCGGAGGGCGAGGCTTGCGAGGGAGAGGCTTGCGAGGGAGAGGCCTGCGAGGGAGAGGCCTGGGAAGGCGAGACGATCCCGCTCGGGAGCGTCTTCTCCGACCTCGACGGGCTCAGCGTGCAGGAGCGGATGAGCCGGTTCAGCTGATCCTCCGCCTCGCGCGCGCCACGATCGCGCGACAGAGCGGCGGCCCCAGAGACCGCGCGCCATGCCCCTCCATCTCCTGAAGCTCTGCGTCGGCTGCGAGTCCATCGGCGACCTGGAGACGTGGATCGCCGCGCGCCGGGAGGCGGCCGAGCGGGAGGGCGCGGCCTTCGAGCAGGTCCACACCACCCGGATGGTCCCCAAGCGCGCCGACGAGATCGCCGGGACGGGCTCGCTCTACTGGGTGATCAAGGGGCTGGTGGCCTGCCGCCAGCCGATCCTGGCGATCCGCTCCTTCACGGATCCGGAGGGGATCGGCCGCTGCCGGCTGGTCCTCGACCCCGGCGTGATCCCGGTCGAGCCGCGCCCCTGCCGCCCGTTCCAGGGCTGGCGCTATCTCGCGGCGGCGGACGCCCCGCGCGATCTCGGCCGCCAGACGGGTGCGGATCTCGCGGCGATGCCCGAGGCGATGCGGCGGGAACTCGTCGCGCTCGGGCTCCTGTGAGGGATCGGCGTCACGGCAGGAGGGACGGATGGCCACGCAGCGCAGCACGGTGGACTTCATCCTGGACCAAGCCGGGGCCGCGCGCGTCGCCCGCCCCGGCGCGGTCCCGGGCCGCGGGACGTCCGGGCCCGTCGTCCTAGATTCCCCTTCGTCACGCAAGGGGAGCGAAGCGATGAACCGACGCGACGTACTGACGGGAGCCGGCGCGTTCGCGGCCGGCGGCCCGGAGGCCCTCGGCGGCGGGCTGCCGCTCGGCCCCCTGCCGGGCACCCGCTACCCCGACCCGCGCATCGAGGCGCTCGACCCCCGCTTCAAGGCCAAGATCGGCAATGCGGGCATCGAGCGGATCGCCACCGGATTCCGCTGGGCGGAAGGGCCGGTCTATTTCCGGGACGGCGGCTACCTCCTGTGGAGCGACATCCCGAACAACCGGATGCTGCGCTGGCTGGAGGAGGACGGCCACGTCAGCGTGTTCCGGTCGCCCTCGCACTACGCCAACGGCAACACCCGCGACCGGGAGGGCCGGCTCGTGACCTGCGAGCACGACACGCGGCGGGTGACGCGCACGGAGCCCGACGGGCGGATCACTGTCCTGCTCGACCGGTTCGAGGGCAAGCCGCTCAACGCGCCGAACGACGTGGTGGTGGCCTCCGACGGCGGCATCTGGTTCACGGATCCGGGCTACGGCATCGACGGCCACTACGAGGGCACCAAGGCGGCGGCGGAACTGCCGACCCGGGTCTACCGCCTCGATCCCGGCACCGGCCGGGCGGCCGTGATGGTCGAGGACATGGCGCGGCCGAACGGCCTCGCCTTCTCGCCGGACGAGCGCAGTCTCTACGTGGTCGACAGCGCCGCCGGGGACGGGCGCCGCGCCCACATCCGGGCCTTCGCGGTGGAGGGCTCGCGCCTCACGGGCGGCCGGGTCTTCGCCGACGACGTCGCCCCCGGGATCACCGACGGCCTGCGGACGGACGAGGACGGCAACGTCTGGTGCAGCATGGGCTGGGCCGATCCGGCCGAGGACGGGGTGCGCTGCTACGCGCCCGACGGCTCCCTGATCGGCAAGATCCACCTGCCGGAGACCTGCGCCAACCTCTGCTTCGGCGGCCTCAAGCGCAACCGCCTGTTCATGACCGCGAGCACCTCGGTGTACGCGCTCTACGTGGACGCACAGGGCGCGCAGCGGCCGTGAGCCCGCCTCACGCCATCGTCCCGATGCGCTGCACCTGAATGGCATCCGCGGCGATGTGGGCCAGATCGTCGTCTCATGGCATCCGACATAGGTCGGATGCCACCTCGCGCAGGCTCCGTGCGTGGGCGGATGCGGTCAGAACCCGACCCGGTCCCCGCCCTTCAGCTCCAGGATGCCGCGCGCGTCGTCGGGGGTGGCGATCTCCAGACCCAGGCCCTCGATGATCTGGCGCACCCGCGTGACCTGCTCGGCGTTCGAGCGGGCGAGCTGGCCGGGGCCGATCCAGAGGGAATCCTCCAGGCCGACGCGGACGTTGCCGCCCATCGCGGCGGCCTGGGCGGCGATCGGGAGCTGGTTGCGGCCCGCGCCCAGCACCGACCAGCGGTAATCCTGGCCGAAGAGCCGGTCGGCGGTGCGCTTCATGTGGGCCACGTCCTCCGGATGCGGGCCGATGCCGCCGAGGATGCCGAAGACGCTCTGGACGAAGAACGGCGGCTTGATCACGCCGCGGTCGGCGAAGTGGGCCAGGGTGTAGAGGTGGCCGATGTCGTAGCACTCCACCTCGAAGCGCGTGCCGTTCTCGGCGCAGGTGGTGAGGATGTGCTCGATGTCCGCGAAGGTGTTCTTGAAGATGCGGTCGCGCGAGCCAGCGAGGTAGGGCTCCTCCCAGTCGTGCCGGAACGACGTGAAGCGGTCCAGCATCGGGTAGAGGCCGAAATTCATCGAGCCCATGTTGAGGGAGGCGACCTCCGGCTTGAAGTGGGCGGCGGGCGCGAGGCGCTCGTCGATGCCCATGGTGGGGGCGCCGCCGGTGGTGAGGTTCACCACGCAGTTCGCCCGCTGCTTGATCACCGACAGGAAGGGCTGGAAGGCCTCGGGACGCTGGTCGGGCTTGCCGGTCTTCGGGTCGCGGGCGTGCAGGTGGACGATGGCGGCGCCGGCCTCGGCGGCGCCGATCGCCGCCTCGGCGATCTCCTCGGGCGTCAC
>NZ_BPQQ01000071.1 GCF_022179325.1 Methylobacterium isbiliense
TGGCGGTAGGCCAGTACGTTCTGTGCGAGGGAGACCCCCATCGAGCCGCCGACATTGCGCGCCACGTTGATCAAGGCCGAGGCTTGGTCGGTCTGCTCCTTGGGGATGCCCTCGTAGGAGGCGGCGGTGATCGACAGGAAGATCATCGGAAGGCCGATGCCGATGTAGATGCGCGACCAGACGAAGAAGCCGAAGTTCAGGTCGCCGTACAGGTTCGTCAGGTCGATCATCGCGAAGGCGATGATCGTCGCGCCCGCGGCGATGAGGTACTTGGGCTGGACGAAGCCGGAGACCCGGCCGATGACGAACATCATCAGGCAGGTGACGACGCCCCCCGGCGAGAGGGCGAGGCCGGCCCAGGTGGCGGTGTAGCCGAAATAATCCTGCAGCAGCTGCGGCAGGAACTGCGTGGTGGCGATCAGGATCGCGCCGGTCGCCATCATCACGAGGAAGCAGGAGCCGAACTGGCGCCGGCCCAGGAGCCGCAGGTCCACCACCGGGTTCCGGTGGTTCAGCTCCCACGGGATCATCGCCACGAAGGCGACCGCCATGATGGCCGCGAAGGTGACGATGAGGTTCGAGCCGAACCAGTCCTTCCGCTGCCCCTCGTCGAGCACGACCTCCAGCGAGCCGAGGAAGGTCGCCACCAGCAGGAAGCCGACGAGGTCGAAGCGCACGCCCTCGCGCCGCAGGCGCCGCCGCTCCTCCACCGCCGCGGGCGGGTCCTGGACGAGGAGGTGGATCAGCACCAGGGCCACCACGCCGACCGGGGCGTTGATCAGGAAGCACCAGTGCCAGGAATAGGTGTCGGAGAGCCAGCCGCCGAGGGTCGGCCCGACCACCGGCGCGACCACGATGGCGACCCCGTAGAGCGCGAAGGCTTGGCCGCGCTTCTCCGGCGGGAAGGAATCCGCCAGGATCGACTGCGCGAGCGGGGCCATACCGCCGCCGAGCCCCTGCAGCACCCGGAAGAACAGCAGCGATTCGAGGCTCCAGGCGAGGCCGCACAGCACCGACGAGACGGTGAAGAGCGTGATCGCCGCCATGAAGAACGCCTTGCGCCCGTAGCGCTTGGCGAGGAAGCTCGACGCGGTCAGCACGATCGCGTTGGCGACGAGGTAGCTCGTCACCACCCAGGCCGCCTCGTCCGGCCCGACCGCGAGTCCGCCCGAGATGTAGCGCAGCGCCACGTTGGCGATCGTGGTGTCGAGCACCTCCATGAAGGTCGCGAGCGCGACCACCATGGCGACGATCCAGGGATTGCGCCCGCCGGCCCCCTCGGCGGGGCAGGGCGCGCTCACCGCACCCGCACCGTCGGCACGATGGACATCCCCGGGCCGATCGCCACGTCGTCGGGCCAGCGATCGACCACGATCTTCACCGGCACGCGCTGCACGACCTTCACGTAGTTGCCGGTGGCGTTCTCGGCCGGGAGCAGACTGAAGGCGGTGCCGGAGCCGGGCTGCACCGAAGCGACCCGTCCGGTGATCCGGCGGTCCGGATAGGCGTCGATCTCGACATCGACGCTCTGGCCCGGGCGCATGTCGGTGATCTGGGTCTCCTTGAAGTTGGCGGTCACCCAGATGTCGTCCGGCACGAACATGCTGAGCGCCTGGCCCGCCTGCGCGTACTGACCGACCGCGCCGGTGAGGCGCACCAGCCGGCCGCTCTGGGCGGCGGTCACGGTCGTGTAGTCGAGGTTGAGGCGGGCCTGCGCCTCCTGGGCGCGCGCCTGGGCGAGGCTCGCCTGGGCGCTCGCCTTCTGGGCTTCGAGGGAGCCGATCTGGCGCTCGGCCACCGTCACGGCGGCGTTGGCGCGCTGCAGGTTGGCCTGCTGCTGCTGCTGCTCGGAGGTCGTCTGCTGCGAGCGCTGCACGCTGCCGGACCCGCGCGAGGCGAGATCCTGGTAGCGGGCCGCGTCGGCCTGCGCGAAGGCGAGGGCCGCCTTGGTCTGCTCGACCTGCGCCTTCGCCTCGGCGATGGTGCCCTGCTGGGCGGCGATTTGGGCCTCGGCGCTGAGGATCGAGGCCTGCGCCGCGGCGACCCGGGCCAGGGCCTGCTGCCGGGCGGTCTCGTAATCGCGCCGGTCGATCCGCAGCAGGACGGCGCCCGCCTCGACGTGCTGGTTGTCGGTGACCGGCACCTCGACGATGTAGCCCGACACCTTCGGGGCGATCGCGAATTGGCGCGCCGCCACGAACGCATCGTCGGTGGATTCGTAGGGATGCAGGAAGGTCAGCCAATACCAGTAGCCGCCCGCCCCCGCCGCCAGCAGCACCAGGGCGCCCAGCGCGAACCAGACCGGGTGACGGCGCAGCAGGCCCATGCTGCCCGCCCGATCGCGGCCTGCCGCCCGCTCGGGCTCGGCTGGCGGGCGCGCCTGGGCCGGCCGGCCGTCGGCGGGCACGGCAGGATCCTGTCCGTCGCGGTGCTTCGCGTCGGTTCGCTCGTCCAACATCTCTGTTGATCCCGGGACGGCCGCGTGTGCGGCCCTTGCAGGAGCCCGCCTCGCGCAAACAAATGTTCGCACCGCGGACCGGTTCCCCAGGGTGAGACGATTCTTCCGCGACGGTCGGCACGATCTTGCGCCCGGCGACATCCTCTCGGCAGAGCGATCATGACGCAAGGGAAGTGGAGGAACGCCGGCCAGCGCGGTGCGTTCAACCCGAGGATGCGCCGGCCCAGCTTTGCGCGCACCCCTTCATTGCCGGAGATGACCATGACCGCCGGAACGCCTCTTCCGACCTCCGATCCGGGTCTCGATCGCCTCGGGGCCATGAGCGCGGTGCTGGCCCGCAACTGGTGGCTGATCGCGCTGCGCGGCGCGGCCTCGATCCTGTTCGGCATCATCGCGCTGGTCTCGCCCTTCGCGACGCTGCTCACGCTGGTGATCTTCTTCTCGGCCTACATGCTGGTGGACGGCATCGCCGGGATCGTGGCGGCGGTGCGCGCGGCCCAGCGGCACGAGCGCTGGGGACTGCTCCTGGCGGAGGGCCTGCTCGACATCGCGGTCGGCGTGCTGGCCTTCATCTGGCCGGGCAGCACCCTGCTCGCCTTCGTCTATCTCGCGGCGGCCTGGGCGCTGGTGACGGGCGGCCTGATGATCGCGGCGGCGTTCCGGCTGCACCTCGACCACGGGCGCTGGTGGCTGGTGCTCGGCGGCGTCTGCTCGGTGCTGTTCGGGATCGCGCTCCTGATCAACCCGGTGGTCTCGCTCGCGGTGCTGACCGCGTGGCTCGCCGCCTACGCGATCGTCTTCGGCATCCTGATGCTGGTCCTCGCCTTCCGTTTGCGCAGCCGGAACGCGGCGGCGACGGGCGCGCCGCCGGCCGGGACGGTGCGGCCGGCCTGAGCGCGCTTCACGAGGCGATCGCCGCGTCCTTCCACAGCCACGCCGCGCCCCGCACGCCCGACGCATCGCCGTAGCGGCTGCGCACGATCGGGGTCGTGAACGTGTCCGAGATCACGTGCGGCGCGGTCAGTTCGGTGAGGCCGGGATAGACCTCGTCGACGGTCGAGAGGCCGCCACCCAGCACGATCACGTCGGGATCGAGGATGTTGACGACGACGGCCAGGCTGCGGGCGAGGCGCGCGCGCCAGCGCTCGAAGGTGGCGCGCGCGCCCGCGTCGCCCGCCCGCATCGCCGCGACGATGGCTTCGCCGGCGAGCCTCTGCCCGGTGGTGCGGGCATGGTCGGCGGCGAGCGCCGGGCCGGAGAGCCACGCCTCGACGCAGCCGCGCCGCCCGCAATAGCAGGGCGGGCCGGGGCGCTCGTCGTCCTGCGGGGCGGGCAGGGGATTGTGGCCCCATTCGCCGGCGATGCGCTGGCGGCCGGAGAGCGCGCGGCCCTCCACGGCGATGCCGGAGCCGACGCCGGTGCCGAGGATCACCGCCCAGACCAGGGGCGCCCCCGCGCCCGCGCCGTCCACCGCCTCGGAAACCGCGAGGCAGTTGGCGTCGTTCTCGATCCGCACCGGCCGCCCGAGCCGGTGCTCCAGATCCTCCTTGAACGGGCGCCCGATCAGCCAGGTGGAGTTGGCGTTCTTGACGAGGCCGGTCGCCGGGGAGACCGCGCCCGGGATGCCGAGGCCGACCGAGCCGGTGCCGCCCGCCTCCTGCTCCAGCGCGGCGACGAGGCCGGTCATGGCGGCGAGCGAGCCCTCGTAGTCGCCGCGCGGGGTCGGCACGCGGCGCTCCGCCCGCACGCGGCCGTCCTGGTCGAGGACGATGCCGGCGATCTTGGTGCCGCCGACGTCGAGCCCGATGAGCAGGGGAGGGGGCTGCGTCACGGGCCGGCCGGCACCGGCTTGTCGTCGGCGATCTCGGTGCCGATCGCCACCGGGTTCGCCATCACCTCGCGCAGCTTGACCGGATCGAGTTCGCCTTCCCAGCGGCTGACCACGATGGTGGCGACGCCGTTGCCGACGAGATTGGTGAGCGCCCGGCACTCGGACATGAACTTGTCGATGCCGAGGATCAGCGCCATCGCGGCCACCGGCACCGGGTTGCCCGGGATGGCCGCCAGCGTCGCGGCGAGCGTCACGAAGCCGGCGCCCGTCACCCCCGAGGCGCCCTTCGAGGTCAGCATCGCCACCAGGATGATGGTGGCGTACTGCCCGAACGAGAGGTCGGCCCCCACCGCCTGCGCCAGGAACAGCGTCGCCAGCGTCATGTAGATGTTGGTGCCGTCGAGGTTGAACGAGTAGCCGGTGGGGATGACGAGACCGACCACCGAATCCGAGGCGCCCAGCCGCTTCATCTTCTGCATCATGTGCGGCAGCACCGTCTCGGACGAGGAGGTGCCGAGCACGATGAGCAGCTCGTCCTTGATGTAGGCCAGGAACTTCAGGATCGAGAAGCCGCAGACCCGGGCGATGGCGCCCAGCACCACCAGCACGAACAGCAGGCTCGTGATGTAGAAGGTGGCGACGAGGCCGGCGAGGTTGCCGAGCTTGCCGATGCCGTACTGCCCGATGGTGAAGGCCATCGCCCCGAAGGCGCCGAGCGGCGCGAGCTTCACGATGAGCCCGATGATGCGGAAGAAGATCTCGCCCGCCACGTCGATGGCGTGGATCGCGCCGCGCCCGCGCTCGCCGAGCCCCGTGATGACGACCCCGGTGAGGATCGAGATCAGCAGCACCTGCAGAAGGTCGCCGGTGGCGAAGGCGTCGAAGAAGCTCTTGGGGATGATCGCCATCAGGTGGCCGATGGTCGAATCGTCGGCCGCCTTCTTGGCGTAGCCCGCCACCGCCCCCGCATCGAGCTTGGACGGGTCGGCCCCGAAGCCGGCGCCCGGCTGGATGATCTCGCCGACGATCACGCCGATCAGCAGCGCGAGGCTCGACACCACCTCGAAGTAGATCAGCGCCTTGAGCCCGACCCGGCCGACCTTCTTGAGGTCGCCGATCGACGCGATTCCGTGCACGATGGTGCAGAAGATCACCGGCGCGATCATCATCTTGATGAGCGCGATGAAGGCGTCGCCGAGCCACTTCATCGATTTCGCCGTGTCCGGCGCGACATAGCCGAGGAGGACGCCGAGGGCGATGGCGATCAGCACCTGGATGTACAGCACCCTGTACCAGGGCTGTTGCGGTGCGGCGGCGTGCGTGGCGGTGTGCTGCATGTCTCCCCCCCTCCCCGGACCGGGCCGCAGGCAATCCCGCGGCCACGCCTGAGGGCCCGCATTCTATGGACCCGCGACACGCCTTAGTCCTGCTGCGTAATCCAGCACAATACCGTGTGGTGGAAAAACATCGTGAAGGCGGGACGGAGGGCTTTTCCGCCCAAGCTTCCTCAGGGACACTTCGGCCCGGAGGCCATGCGGGGAATGGCCTCCGGGCTGAGGGAGGAGGCCCGTGCTCCAGCGCGTCGTTCCGTCGGTCTTCGGCCTCATGCTGGCCTGCGCGGCGCCGATCGGCGCGGCGCCCGCCCGCGCGGGCGTGGTGGCGCAGGTCGACCGCAACGCCCAGCGCATGCGCGTCTACGTCGATGGGGCGCTCGCCCATGTCTGGCCGGTCTCGACGGCGCGCTCCGGCTTCGTCACTCCGGCCGGGCAGTACCGGGTCTACCGCCTGGAGCGGTGGTGGTGGTCGCGCAAGTACGGCGGGGCGATGCCGTACGCCATGTTCTACCGCGGCGGCTACGCGATCCACGGCACGGCGGCGGTGGGCCGGCTCGGGCGCCCCGCCAGCCACGGCTGCGTGCGCCTCGCGCCCTCCCATGCCCGATGGCTGTTCGAGATTGTGCGGAGCGCCGGCGGGGCCCGGGTGGTGATCCGCTGATTCCGTCTCCGCTTGATCGAAGCGGAGACGGAATCAGCAAAGCCCGCGCGGTGGAGCCCAAGGCTCCACGCGACTGAGCGAAGCCCACATCCGCCATCCCGAAGGGATCAAGCGGATGTGGCATGAGAGGTCAGGTCGGCTGGGTGCGGCGGGGGCGCACCGTCCAGCGCTCGAAGGCGGCCGCGCCCTCGTCGCTGCGTCCCTCGCCGGGCGTGGCGGCCCCCAGCGCCTGCGAGAGGCTCTCGATCACGTCGTCGATGCGCGCGTCGCCGCCCTCCGCGCCCTCGGGCTTCGCGGCGGCCGGAGGGGCTCCCTCGGCGGCGGGCGTGCGGCTGGCGAGGCGGCGCAGGGCGTTCGTCACGCTGGATTCGTCGCGCGCGCCCTGCCCGGAGCCGTAGCGTCCGAATCCGTATCGCGTCTCGACGAGGTCGAGCACTGCGTCGAGGGCGGCGTTGCTGAGCGCGACCTCGTCCACCTGCGGCGGTCCCTGCAGCGCGACGGTGCGCGCCTCGTAGGCGGCGTCCCCCGTCACCTCGGGGCCGAACCATGCCGGCGCCGCGAAGGCGCTTGCATCCTCGTCCGGCCCGAACGCCACCGTGACGACGTCGAGGGCGCCGGGCGTGACGAAACGGTCCACAAGCGCCTCGCGCCCGCCCTGGAGCGCCACCACGGTGCGGTCGTAGGCGGCCTTGCCGGCGCAGACGTCGAGAAGGGCATCGCCGTGGGCGCGCGGCACCTCGGTGCGCTCCTCGGTGGCGGCGCCGTTCGCATCCGTGGTCACCAGCACGAGGTGGCACTGCTGGCCGTCCACCCGCACCAGCGAGGTGCGTCCGCCCTGGGGCTGGAAATAGCCCTCGGTGACGCGCGAAGCCCCCCGCTCCTTCCGGATCAGCCGGACGAGGGAAGGCGCCACCAGGAAACGCCGCGCCAGGGTCATGGCCGTCAACTCCACTCGATCACTCAACGGACGGGGCGCGAGACCCCGCGGACTTCAAGGCGCGGGCAATGCGGCGAGAGCAGGACCGAGCCCCGTGCGGGAGCGGCTTTCCCACAGATTCGTCGCGCGCCGGAACCGCGGCCGGGACTGCCCGGCCGCCGGCCTTGATCGCGCAAATCGTAACCGATCGCGATCTGATCTCCAACAATCCTAGACGGATGAGGTCGGATGAGGCGGCACCGGCCGGTCGAGACTGGCCGAGATCAGTGAATCCGCGATCCGGGTGAGCGTACGGGCGGGTCCGTCCGCCCCGAAGATCTGGCCGCTGGCGAAGGTGCCCTCGATGAGCAGGAGGAGGCCGTCCGCGAGCAGGCCGGGATCGCGCGCGCCCATCTCGGCCGAGACCGCGACGAGCCGCGCCCGCAGCACGGCCTTGCTCGCGCAGGCCGCCGCCCGGGCGGGATGATCCGCCTCAGGATGCTCGATCGCCGCGTTGGACAGACCGCAGCCGCGATAGCCCGGACGGGCGGTGCGCTCGGCGAGGTCGGCCAGGAACGCCATCAGGCCCGCCCGCCGGTCGTCAGGATGTGCGTCGAGGAAGCGCTCCAGACGCGCCCGGAAGGCGGCGTCGAAATCCTGCAGGCAGGCCACCGCGAGCGCGTCCTTGGAGGCGAAACCGCGGTAGAGGCTCGGCTTCGTCACGCCCGCGCGCTCGACGATCTCCTCCACGCCGACCGCCCGGATGCCGCGGCGGTAGAACAGCTCGCGCGCGGCCGCACGGATGCGGTCGCCTGCGCGCCTGCGCTCCGCGCCCGGCATCCCTGCCTCCGCCTCCTCGCCGCCCGCGCGCTCCATCACGCCCCTCTGGCTTTCGCCCTTGACGATGTTACTGACTGGTACGTAACATCATAGCACGGAATCGGGGGCTGTCCCACATGTCGCAAGCCATCGCCACCGGGGGCGTTCCCCCCGCCTCGCGCCGGCCGTTCGGTCAGAACTACGCCTTCGTGGTCGTGGGGGTGGTCTTCCTGGCGCTGCTGGCGGCGGCAGGCCTGCGCGCGGCGCCCGGCGTGCTGATCCTGCCCCTGGAGCAGGCCTTCGGCTGGAGCCGCGCTACCACCTCGTTCGCGGCCGGCCTCGGCATCTTCCTGTACGGCATGGTGGGTCCCTTCGCGGCGGCCCTGATGCAGAGCTTCGGCATCCGCCGCACCCTGCTCTGCGCGCTCGCGCTGATGTCGGGCGCGACGGCGCTGAGCGCGCTGATGAGCGAGCCCTGGCACCTCGTGGCGACCTGGGGCGTGCTGTCGGGGCTCGGCAGCGGGTGCGTCGCCATCGTGCTCGGCGCCACGGTGGTCAACCGCTGGTTCGTGGTCCGGCGCGGCCTGATCATGGGCCTGCTCACCGCCAGCACCGCCACCGGCACGCTGGTGTTCCTGCCGGGCTTGGCCGCCATCGCGGCGGCGGGCGGCTGGCAGCCGGTGGTGCTCACCGTCTCGGTGGCGGTCGCGGCGCTCATTCCCCTGGTCTGGTGGCTGCTGCCGGAGCGCCCGGGCGATATCGGCCTCGTGCCCTACGGCGCCGCGCCGGGCAGCGCGGTCGAGCCGCCGCGGCGGGCGAACCCCTTCCGCAGTGCCATCGACGGGCTGGTGCGGGCGAGCCGCCGGGGCGACTTCTGGCTCCTGTTCGGTACCTTCTTCATCTGTGGCCTGACCACCAACGGGCTGGTGGGCACGCACCTGATCTCGTTCTGCGCCGACCAGGGCCTGCCGGAGGTGCGTGCGGCCGCTCTGCTCGCCATGATGGGCGTGTTCGACCTCATCGGCACCACCGGCTCGGGCTGGCTCACCGACCGCTACGACCCGCGCAAGCTCCTGTTCATGTATTACGGCCTGCGCGGCCTGTCGCTGATGGCGCTGCCCTTCACCGACTTCTCGTTCTACAGCCTGTCGATCTTCGCGGTGTTCTACGGACTCGACTGGATCGCCACGGTGCCTCCGACGGTGCGGCTCACCAACGAGATCTTCGGCGAGCGCGACGCGCCGATCGTCTTCGGCTGGATCGCGGCCGGCCACCAGGCCGGGGCGGCGACGGCCGCCTTCGGGGCCGGCTTGTCGCGGGCGGCCGAGGGCCGCTACCTCGAAGCCTTCCTGGCCGCCGGCCTCACCGGGCTCATCGCCGCCGTGATGTCGCTGATGATCGCCCGGGCGGCGCGCCGGCCCGTGGCCGCCTGACGGGGGCGAGGGGCGAGGGATCTGACCCCGCGCCCCGCGATGGGGTATGGAGGCGTCCCCTCGCCAAAACGAGACCCGCATGACGGACACACAAGCCCGCCCGCAGCCGATCCCGCTCACCGTCCTCACGGGCTTCCTCGGGGCCGGCAAGACGACGCTGCTCAACCGGCTGCTGCGCGAGCCCGCGCTCGCCGACACGGTGGTGATCGTCAACGAGTTCGGGGAGATCGGGCTCGACCACCTGCTGATCGAGACCGTGGACGAGGGCTTGGTGCTGCTCGGGGCGGGATGCCTGTGCTGCACCGTGCGGGGCGACCTGATCGCCACCCTGGAGGACCTGCTGCGCAAGCGCGACAACGGCCGCATCCAGCCGTTCCGCCGGGTGGTGATCGAGACCACCGGCCTCGCCGATCCCGCGCCGATCCTGCATGCGCTGCTCTACCACCCCTACATCGCCCTGCGCTACGCGCTGCAGGGCGTGGTGACGGTGGTGGATGCGGTGAACGGCGCCGGTACCCTCGACGCCCACCCGGAGGCGGTGCGGCAGGCCGCCGTGGCTGACCGGATCGTGCTGACCAAGACGGATCTCGCCGGGGAGGCGGACGCCCTGCGTGCGCGGCTCTCCGCCCTGAACCCGGCCGCGCCCCTGCTGCCGGCCGACGCCCCGGCCGAAGCCATGCTCGGCGGCCTGTTCGGGCTCGACGGCAAGCTCTCGGATGTGAGCCGGTGGCTCGGCGCCGAGGCGGTGGCCGCACAGGAGCAGCAGCCTGGGCACCACCACGGGCACCATCACCACGGGCACCACCATCACCACGACGTGAACCGCCACGACGCGGCGATCCGCGCCTTCACCCTGAGGAGCGAGGCGGCGGTGCCGCGCCCGGCCTTCGAGATGTTCCTCGACCTCCTGCGCTCGGGGCAGGGGGCGAACCTCTTGCGCCTCAAGGGGCTGGTGGCGCTGGCCGACGCGCCGGAGCGTCCCGTGGTGGTGCACGGGGTCCAGCACGTCGTCCACGCGCCGGTGACGCTGGCGGCGTGGCCGGACGGCGACCGAACCTCGCGGCTGGTGCTGATCCTGCGCGACGGCGATCCGGCCTTCGTGCGCCGCCTCTGGGACGCCTTCCTGGGCCGCCCGGCGGTGGACAGCCCGGATGCGGCGGCGCTCGTGCACAACCCGCTCGCCATCCCGGGGGCCTGATCCGGTCTGGTTCTTGATTGGTGAACGGATGCGTGAGGCATCCGTCCCGGATCGGGACAGGCCGGGAGGGCGAGGAATGGCGCAGCACAGGTTCTCGGTCATCCGGGGCGGCGGGTCGGATCAGGAACCGGGCCGCTGGACGACCGAGATCGTCCGGCCGTCGGAGCTGAGCGAGGCGGACATCGCCGGCTGGCGGGCGCTGCTGGCGCGGGCGGCCGAGACCTCCGTGCTCGCCGATCCGGACGTGGTCCTGACGCTGGCCCAGCATTGTGCCCGGGGACAGCTGCTCCGGCTGCTGCTGGTGCGCCAGGGGAGCGAGGACGGGACGACGGTACGGGCGGTGCTGCCCGTGCGGCTGCCGGGCGGCCTCTGGCTGCGCGGCGCGGCGCGGCCGTGGATCCTGCCCATCGTCGGCCCGTGCGCTCCGGTGATCGAGGCCGCGCAGGCCGGGGCGGTGCTGCGCACGCTCCTCGACGACCTCGCGGCCGGCGACCGGAGGATCGATGCGCTGCGCCTGTCGGGCCTTGCGCCCGCCGGCCGGATCGCCGCCGCCCTCGGCGAGGCCGCGACGCGCGCCGGCCGGCGCCTGACTCTGCGCCCGCGCGAGGAGCGGTCCGCGCCCCCGCCGCTGAGCCCCGATCCGCTGCCTCGCGCGCCGACCTCGCTCGAGCGGGTGCGCGAGCCGCGTCAGGTGCGCGACGCGGTGGAGCGCTTCCTCGCGCTCGAAGCGTCTGGGCCGGGTCCCTGCCTTCTGGACGATCCCCCGCTGGCGACCGCCTTCCGGGTGGTGGTGCGCCGCTTCGCCCATCGCCGCGAGGCCTGCGTCGATCTCGTGCGGCGCGACGGGGCGGTGATCGCCGCCGCCATCCATCTCGGTCCGCCGGGACGCGAGCGGATCTGGCGGCGGGCCGGCCTCTTGCTCGCCGGGGCGCAGGCGCCGCCTCGGCCGGGCCTGACCCTGGAGGCGGAGGTCTCGTTGGCGCGGGCGGGCCGGCGCGAGGCCGAGACCCGGCCGGCCGCGCCCGCGGTGCGGCAGGCGCGCTGAGGTGCCGCTACTCGTCCTCGCCGAAGCGGTTGGCGAGCAGGGCGGCGATCGCGTCGAGGCAGGCATCCTGATCGGGGCCGAGGGCGGTCACGAAGATGCTGGTGCCCTGCGCGGCGCCGAGTGTGAGCAGCCCCATGATGGAGCGCCCGCCCACCGTCTCGCCCCCGCGCGACACGGTGACGTCGGAGTCGAATCGCTCCACGGCCTGGACGAACTTGGCGGAGGCGCGCGCGTGCAGGCCGCGCCGGTTGATGATCGGCAATTCGCGCGCCGCCGCCCCCTCGGGCACCGGCGGAGGACCACACGCGTCGAGATCGGGGTCGTTCATCGGGGCTGAACCCTGCGGGAGCCGCGGCCGCGCCGACGGTCCAGTCCGGAGTGGGTGGGGAGGGGAGCGGCGGCGGTTACTTTCCGGCCAGCACCCGCGAGGCGACGTTGATGTACTTGCGGCCGGCCTCCTGGGCGTGGAGCACGGCCTCGCCGAGGCTCTCCTCGTCCCGGACGCTCGCGAGCTTGATCAGCATCGGCAGGTTGATGCCTGCCACCACCTCGACGGAGCCGCCGTTCATGCAGGAGAGGGCGAGGTTCGAGGGCGTGCCGCCGAACATGTCAGTCAGCACGACGACGCCCTCACCGCTGTTCACCCGGCAGACCGCCGACATGATGTCCTTGCGCCGGACCTCCATGTCGTCCTCAGGGCCGATCGTGATGGTTTCGATCTGCTCCTGCGGCCCCACGACGTGCTCCAGCGCGGCCTTGAACTCCGTCGCGAGCAACCCGTGGGTGACGAGCACCATTCCAATCATCGACACGAGATCCGACGCCCCTTTCAGAGCCGAGCCGCCATTTTGTGCAGCGCAAGGGCGAGCGCAAGAGCATTGCGGCGAAATCCGCGTCAGCCCGCCACCATCATGCCACGGTGCCGCCGCCAGCGCCACAACACCGTACTCGTCCGGGCCGGGTCCCGGGGAAGAACGATCCTCGGCAGGCGGATGCCGAGGAGAACGACGCTCTCCTCCTCCCGTCCGGTCATCCGCGGCGCGGTCTCGGCGAGGTCCGCCACCAGCCGCACCACCGCCGAAGGCAGCGTGTTCTCAACGGTTTGGGGGCCGAAGCCGCGGATCTCCACCAGCCCGGCCAGCAGCGGGTGCGGGCGGGCGATCAGCCGCCCGTGCCGGGCGTCGAGACCGATGCGGTCGTCCCCGACCAGGGCCGCGTAGCAGCGCAAGATAGGGCCGCTGTCCAGAAGGTCGCGGGCCAGGGTCGTTTTGCCGCTGCCCGATGCCCCGCGAATCAGGATGCCGACCTCGCCGAGCACGACGCAGGAGGCGTGGATCGTCAGGGGAGGGCTCAGCGCGTGAGCCCCGGGATGCGCACCACGAAGCGGGCACCGAGCACGGTCGGCTCCCCGTCCTCGTCGGGCGGGCCGAGGCGGTTCTCGGCCCGGATCGTGCCGCGATGGGCCTGGACGATCTGGCGGGAGATCGACAGGCCGAGCCCGGAATTCTGCCCGAAGCCCTGTTCGGGCCGGTCGGTGTAGAAGCGCTCGAAGATCCGCTCCAGGGCGTGGGGCGGGATGCCCGGGCCGTCATCCTCCACGATGAGTTCGATGGTGCTGCGCAGCCGGCGCAGGGTCACCCGCACGGTCGCGCCCTTGGGCGAGAAGGAGCGGGCATTGTCGAGCAGGTTGTTCACCACCTGTCCGAGCCGGCTGTCGTGGCCGATGATCGCGAACGGGTCCTCGGTGCCCGGCGGCGGCGGGTCCACCGTGAGGGCGATGGCGGCGTCGCGCGGGCGCCGGCGCTCGTTGGCCACCGAGGTGACGGTGGTGAGGAGCTTCTTGAGGTCGACCCGGGCGGCCTCGGCGCGCGCGAGCTCCGCATCGAGGCGCGAGGCGTCCGCGATGTCGCTGATCAGCCGGTCGAGCCGCTTCACGTCGTGCTGGATGATCTGCATCAGCCGGCCGCGCGACTCGTCGGTCTTGGCGAGCGGCAGGGTCTCGACGGCGCTGCGCAGGGAGGTCAGCGGGTTCTTCAGCTCGTGCGAGACGTCGGCCGCGAAGTTCTCGATGGCGTCGAGGCGCCGGTAGAGCGCCTGCGTCATGTCGCGCAGCGCCCCCGAGAGGTGGCCGATCTCGTCCGTGCGCTTGGTGAAGTCGGGGATCTCCTGGCGCGACTTGATGCCGAGACGCACCCGCTCGGCGGCCTCCGCCAGCCGGCTCACCGGGCCGACGATCTGCCCCGCGACGAGGAGCGAGAGCACCACCATCACGAGCGCGGCGATCAGGAAGACCTGCAGCAGCGCGAAGCGCTCGGAGGCGATGATCTTGTCGATGTCGCCCTCGGGCGTCGACAGCAGGAGCGCGCCCCGCACCGTGCGGGCGCGCTGGATCGGCACCGCCACGGAGACGATCGTGTCCCCCTGCGGCGTGCGCCGCACCAGGGTGCCGCGGGCGCCCTGCAAGGCGCGCTGCACCTCCGGCAGGCTGCGGCCGTCCGCCGGGCCGGCCTCGTCCTGCGGCTCGCCGCGGCGCAGGAACGGCAGGTGCCGCGTCACCCCGTTCCAGGCCCGCTCCATCAGGCTGGGCTTCTCCTTGCGCACCGGCACCTCGGGCCGGGCGAGGTCGCCGCGGACGTAGAGGTTGCGCGAATCGATCAGGCTCGTCCCGTCGCGGTCGTAGACGCGCGCGCGCGTCCCGGTCGGGGTGGTCAGCCGGCGCAGCAGCGGCGCCACCCGCTCCGGGTTGAGCGAGAATTCGAGCGCCGACAGGGTCTCGTCGCCGCTACCCTGCAGCTCCCCGGCCTGGAGCTGCAGCAGGCGGTCGGGATCGATGCTGATCGCGTCGGTGTCGACGGTGGCGGAGGCCGCGATCGCCCCCGCGATGATGTCGCCCTGGGTGAGCAGGCTCTGCACCCGCGCCTCGATCAGCCCCTGGCGGAACTGGTTGAGGTAGAGGAAGCCGATCAGCAGGGCGATCAGCCCCGCGAGGTTGAGGACGACGATGCGCCGCGTCAGGCTCGACGAGGCGCGCTGGGCGAACCAGCGCCCGATGCTGCGCGGGCCGAGCCGCTCGCGCAGAGGGGCCTCCTCGGAATCCGTCTCGGCCCCCGCCGCCCCCGCCTCGGCTCCGAACAGACGCCGCACGGCGCCGAATCCCCCGCTGCTCACGATGCGCGTCTCAGGCTTCCTTGAAGCGGTAGCCGACGCCGTAGAGCGTCTCGATCATGTCGAAGTTGGTGTCCACCACCTTGAACTTCTTGCGCAGCCGCTTGATGTGGCTGTCGATGGTGCGGTCGTCGACGTAGACCTGATCGTCGTAGGCCGCGTCCATGAGGGCGTTGCGGCTCTTCACGACGCCGGGGCGCTGGGCCAGCGCCTGCAGGATCAGGAACTCGGTCACGGTCAGCGTCACCGGCTCGCCCTTCCAGGTACAGGTGTGGCGCTCGGGGTCCATCATCAGCTGCCCGCGCTCCAGCGAGCGGGCGGCGGCGGCCTCCGCCTCGCGGGCCGAGGCGCCCGGCCCCGCCTCCTTGGCGGCGAAGCGGCGCAGCACCGCCTTGACCCGCTCGACCAGCAGACGCTGCGAGAACGGCTTCCGGATGAAGTCGTCCGCCCCCATCTTGAGGCCGAACAGCTCGTCGATCTCCTCGTCCTTCGAGGTCAGGAAGATCACCGGCAGGTCGGATTTCTGGCGCAGGCGCCGCAGCAGTTCCATGCCGTCCATGCGCGGCATCTTGATGTCGAAGATCGCGAGGTCCGGCGGGGAGTGCTTCAGGCCGTCGAGGGCCGAGGCCCCGTCCGTGTAGGTCTGAATCCGATACCCCTCGGTTTCGAGCGCGATCGACACGGAGGTGAGGATGTTGCGGTCGTCGTCGACGAGGGCGATGGTCGGCATGGGCATTCCCTGGATGAGGGGGCGTTGCGGGGCAGGATCGCGGAACCCTGCTGAACGCCACCCGACATGTCGCCGGTTCCGATCCGGCCGCGCGGGCCGTGCCGCCATCCGGCCGAAAAAGGCTGGACAGTGACTGCGGCGCCACGATTCCGTCACCCTTAAGACCATCGCGGCGAAAAAGCGAGCACTGGTCGCAGGCCGGGTGTGGCTCGTGCGCAACCCCGCCCGCGTGGGGCAGGCGCGGCGGCATGGAGGCGACGGCCGCGGAGGCGACTGTCCCGCCCGCGACGCGAGGGGCGATGGACGCCGCCCGCCTCCGGCGGCACGCTGCGGCGGACCCGAGCCCCTTTGCGTGAGAGGACCAGGATGGCCGAGACCGAGAGACCCCAGGCCGCGCCGCTGCCCGCCGCGGCCGCCCCCTTCGACGCGATCGGCCTCGCCAAGGACCTGCTGCGCTCGACTAGGGTCGGGGCGCTCGCGACGCTCGACCGGGCGGACGGATCGCCCTTCGCCTCGCTCGTCACCGTCGCCACCGATCTCGACGGGGCGCCGCTGATGCTGCTGTCGCGGCTCTCGGCGCACACGCTCAACCTGGAGGCCGAGCCGCGCTGCTCGCTGCTGCTGAGCCCCGGCGGCAAGGGCGACCCGCTCGCCCACCCGCGCCTCACCGTGGCGGGCCGGGCCGGGCGCACGCCCGAGCCCCGCGCCCGCGCCCGCTTCCTCGCCCGCCACCCGAAGGCGGCGCTCTACGCCGACTTCCCGGATTTCGCCTTCTTCCGCCTGGACCCGGCGGCCGGCCACCTCAACGGCGGCTTCGCCAAGGCCGCGACCCTGACGGCGGCGGAGCTGCTGACGCCGCTCGCCGGCTTCGAGGCGCTCGCCGAGAGCGAGGCCGGGGCGGTCGCGCACATGAACGAGGACCATGCCGACGCCCTGGCGCTCTACGCGACGCATTTCGCGGGCGCCGGTCCGGGACCGTGGCGGCTCACCGGCCTCGATCCGGAGGGGCTCGACCTCGCGGCCGGCGACCGCACCGCCCGGGT
This sequence comes from Methylobacterium isbiliense, assembly GCF_022179325.1. Taxonomy (GTDB): domain Bacteria; phylum Pseudomonadota; class Alphaproteobacteria; order Rhizobiales; family Beijerinckiaceae; genus Methylobacterium; species Methylobacterium isbiliense. The sequence continues at coordinate 16,634 of NZ_BPQQ01000071.1, forward strand.
CGCTTTCCCGCAGCCGCTCGCGGAGCCCGGCGCGCTGCGGCCGGTGCTGGTGCGGATGGCGGCCGAGGCGCGGGCGGCGCAACAGGGCTAGTGACAAATCCCCGCTTCTGTCGTTGCCCGAAATCGTGAAAGCGATTGAACCGCGAAGTTTCGCCACCTACTAACGGGGCTCACCGGACCCGCGCGGTCCGGATGCGGCGGTCGCGAGGCGAGGGTACCGGCGTCCGGCGTCAACGAGGAGAGCGACGCGCGCCGGGTGGATCCCCCGCCCCGGCAGCGGCGCCAGGAGGAACACTCGTGAGCGATTTCGGCGTATTCAACGGCGCGTGCGGCGCCGGTCAGGTCGGCTTCCGCAACCTGAAGGCCGTTTTCTGGAACCTTGAGGCGCCCAGCCTCTACGAGCAGGCGCTCCAGCGGGGCGAGGCGCAGCTCGCCGCGGGCGGCGCGCTCGTCGCCGAGACCGGCATCCACACCGGCCGCTCGCCCAAGGACAAGTTCGTGGTCCGCGACGCCGCGACCGAGAACGAGGTCTGGTGGGACAACAACGGCTCGATCACGCCCGCGCAGTTCGACGTCCTGCACCAGGACTTCCTCGCCCATGCGGAGGGCAAGGAGCTGTTCGCGCAGGATCTCTACGGCGGCGCCGATCCGGCGCACCGGGTTCGCGCCCGCGTCTTCACCGAGTACGCGTGGCACTCGCTGTTCATCCGCAACCTGCTCATCCGCCCCGAGCGCAGCGAGATCGCCGGCTACGTGCCCGACCTCACGATCATCGACCTGCCGAGCTTCAAGGCCGACCCGGCCCGCCACGGCGTGCGCTCCGAGACCGTGATCGCCTGCGACTTCACCCGCAAGATCGTGCTGATCGGCGGCTCGTCCTACGCGGGCGAGATGAAGAAATCGGTGTTCACCTACCTGAACTACATTCTGCCGAAGGCCGGCGTGATGCCGATGCACTGCTCGGCGAACGTGGGCGGGAAGGGCGATTCCGCCCTGTTCTTCGGCCTGTCGGGCACCGGCAAGACCACCCTGTCGAACGACCCGGCCCGGATGCTGCTCGGCGACGACGAGCACGGCTGGAGCCCGCAGGGCATCTTCAACTTCGAGGGCGGCTGCTACGCCAAGACCATCCGGCTCTCGCGCGAGGCCGAGCCCGAGATCTACGCCACCACCGAGCGCTTCGGCACGGTGATGGAGAACGTGACCATCGATCCGGTCACGCGCCTGCCCGACTTCGACGACGCCTCGAAGACCGAGAACACCCGCTGCGCCTACCCGCTGCCCTTCATCCCGAATGCGAGCCCGACGGGCCGGGCGGGGCACCCCAGGAACATCGTGATGCTGACCTGCGACGCCTTCGGGGTGCTGCCCCCGATCGCCAAGCTGACCGGCGCCGAGGCGATGTACCACTTCCTCTCGGGCTACACCGCCAAGGTGGCCGGCACCGAGAAGGGGCTGAAGGGGCCGGAGGCGACCTTCTCGACCTGCTTCGGCGCGCCCTTCATGCCGCGGCACCCCTCGGTCTACGGCAACCTGCTGCGCGACCTGATCGCCCGCCACCACGTCGATTGCTGGCTCGTCAACACCGGCTGGACCGGCGGCGGCGTCGGGACCGGCCGGCGCATGCCGATCCGCGTCACCCGGCGGCTGCTCACCGCCGCCCTCGACGGCTCGCTCGCCAAGGCGGATTTCCGCCGCGACCCGTATTTCGGCTTCGCGGTGCCGACCTCGGTGCCGGGCGTCGAGCCGCACATCCTCTACCCGGTGAAGACGTGGCAGGATAAGGCGGCCTTCGCCGAAACGGCCAAGCGCCTCGTCGAGATGTTCCAGGCGAACTTCAAGCGGTTCGAGGCCCACGTCGACGCCGACGTGCGCGCCGCCGAGCCGACCATGTCGATCGCCGCGTAGGCCTCACCGGCGAATCCGCGGGATTCCTCTGCCATCCGGGAGAGGGATCCCGCGGCTTGATGAAGCCACGCGGGAGAACGGCGGAAGATGCTCATCCTCGTCGTCGGTGCGGGTGTGGTCGGGCTCGCCTGCGGGCGGGCGCTCGCCCTGCGCGGCCACGAGGTGATCGTGGCGGAGGCCGAGGGTGGCATCGGGACCGGCGTGTCCTCGCGCAACTCCGAGGTCATCCACGGCGGCATGTACTACCCGGCGGGATCGCTGCGCGCCCGCCACTGCGTGGCGGGGCGGCGCCTGCTCTACGCCTACTGCGCCAGCCACGGCGTGCCGCATGCGAAGACCGGCAAGCTCATCGTCGCCGCGACCGAGCCCGAGCGGGCCAAGATCGCGGCGATCCATCGGCAGGGCGTGGCCAACGGCGTCGAGGGGCTGGAACTCCTCGATGGGGCGCAGGCGCGCCGGCTTGAACCCAACCTCGCCTGCACGGCGGCGCTGCTCTCGCCCGAAACCGGCATCGTCGACAGCCACGCCCTGATGCTGGCTCTGCAGGGGGACCTTGAGGCGCATGGCGGTGCGCTCGCCGTCCACACGCCCGTCGAGCGGCTGGTGCGCGACGGGGCCGGCTGGGTCGCGGTGTTCGGCGGCGCGGCGCCCGGGGACCTCGCCGTGGACGCGGTCGTCAACGCGGCGAGCTTCGGGGCGCACGCGCTCGCGGCCGCCACCGAGGGCTACCCGGCCGGGCGGGTGCCCCGCCTCGTGCTGGCCAAGGGCAACTACTTCGGCTGCCTCGGCCGCCCGGCCTTCACGCGCCTGATCTATCCGGCGCCGGTCGAAGGGGGCTTGGGGATCCACCTCACCCTCGATCTCGCCGGGCGCATGCGCTTCGGCCCGGACGTCGAGTGGATCGAGGCGCCCGATTACGAGGTCGATCCCGGCCGCGGCGCGCTGTTCTACGCCGCCATCCGGCGCTACTGGCCCGACCTGCCGGACGATGCGCTGTTTGCCGATTATGCCGGCATCCGCCCGAAGCTGTCGGGACCCGGGCAGCCGGCCGTGGATTTCGTCCTCGACGGCCCGGCCGATCACGGCCTGCCCGGCCTCGTGCAGATGTTCGGCATCGAGAGCCCGGGCCTGACGTCGAGCCTGTCCCTCGCCGAGGACGTGGCGGACCGGCTGGGCGCCTGAGGCCATGCGTCCCGCCGCCGTCTTGGCGCGGGGCAGGGTCGCTGCTATCTCCCGTCCGCTTTCCCAATGCCCCGTGCGCCACGCTGACCGTCGCGCCTGCGCGCCGGAGACCGTCTCGGAATGACCGCCAAGCCCATCGACACGATCCGCAACTTCTCGATCGTCGCGCATATCGACCATGGCAAGTCGACGCTGGCCGACCGCCTGATCCAGCTCACCGGGGCGCTCACCGCGCGCGAGATGACCGAACAGGTGCTCGACTCGATGGACATCGAGCGCGAGCGCGGCATCACCATCAAGGCGCAGACGGTCCGGCTCGACTACAAGGGGCAGGACGGGCGCGACTACGTCCTCAACCTGATGGACACGCCCGGCCACGTGGACTTCACCTACGAGGTGTCGCGCTCGCTCGCCGCCTGCGAGGGGTCGCTGCTGGTGGTGGATGCGAGCCAGGGCGTCGAGGCGCAGACGCTGGCCAACGTCTACCAGGCGATCGACGCCAACCACGAGATCGTGCCGGTCCTCAACAAGATCGACCTGCCGGCGGCCGAGCCCGACCGCGTCAAGGAGCAGATCGAGGAGGTGATCGGCATCGATGCCTCCGAGGCGGTGCCGATCTCGGCCAAGACCGGGCTCAACATCGAGGCGGTGCTCGAGGCGATCGTCGCCAAGCTGCCCCCGCCCAAGGGCGACCGCGAGGCGCCGCTGAAGGCGCTGCTGGTCGATTCCTGGTACGACGTCTATCTCGGCGTCGTGGTGCTGGTGCGCATCGTCGACGGCGTGCTGAAGAAGGGCATGACCATCCGCATGATGGGGGCGGACGCGGTCTACGGCGTCGACCGCATCGGCGTGTTCCGGCCCAAGATGCAGGACGTGGCCGAACTCGGGCCCGGCGAGGTCGGCTTCCTTACCGCCTCGATCAAGGAGGTGGCCGATACCCGCGTCGGCGACACAATCACCGAGGACAAGCGCCAGACCAAGGACGCGCTGCCGGGCTTCAAGCCGGTGCAGCCGGTCGTGTTCTGCGGCCTCTTCCCCGTGGACGCCGCCGAGTTCGAGAACCTGCGCGCGGCGATGGGCAAGCTCCGGCTCAACGACGCCTCGTTCTCCTACGAGATGGAGACCTCCGCGGCGCTCGGCTTCGGCTTCCGCTGCGGCTTCCTCGGGCTCCTCCACCTCGAGATCATCCAGGAGCGCCTGGAGCGCGAGTTCAACCTCGACCTGATCTCGACCGCGCCGAGCGTGGTCTACCGCCTCAACATGTCCGACGGCGAGATGCGGGAGCTGCACAACCCCGCCGACATGCCCGACGTGATGAAGATCGATACGATCGAAGAGCCCTGGATCCGCGCCACGATCCTCACGCCCGACGAGTATCTCGGCGGCGTGCTCAAGCTCTGCCAGGACCGCCGCGGCACGCAGATCGATCTCAACTACGTCGGCAAGCGCGCGATGGTCGTGTACGACCTGCCGCTCAACGAGGTGGTGTTCGACTTCTACGACCGCCTGAAATCGATCTCGAAGGGCTACGCCTCGTTCGATTATCACATCTCCGATTACCGCGAGGGCGACCTCGTGAAGATGTCGATCCTCGTGAATGCCGAGCCGGTCGACGCGCTCTCGATGCTGGTCCACCGCACCCGCGCCGAGTCGCGCGGGCGGGCGATGTGCGAGAAGCTGAAGGACCTGATCCCCCGCCACCTGTTCCAGATCCCGGTCCAGGCGGCGATCGGCGGCAAGATCATCGCCCGCGAGACCATCCGGGCCCTGTCGAAGGACGTCACCGCCAAGTGCTACGGCGGCGACATCTCGCGCAAGCGCAAGCTCCTCGACAAGCAGAAGGAGGGCAAGAAGCGCATGCGCCAGTTCGGCAAGGTCGAGATCCCGCAGGAGGCCTTCATCGCCGCCCTCAAGATGGACAGCTGAGGCGCCGCCTCACCCCGTGACCGCCACCGCCACCTCGTTGCGGCGCAGGAACGGCAGCGTCAGCGGCGGGTCGTAGCCGAGGAAGGCCGGTGCGCCCTCGGGCGTGAGCCCGGCCTGGGCGAGCACGCGCAGCAGCTCCGCCTCGCGGGCGCGCCGCGCCGCTTGCGTCGGCCGGCCGGAGAAGCGCAGCACCGCGAGGCGCTGCGCCGGAAGCGAGACGATCCGCACCTGCGGGTCGGTCGGGACGGGCGCGCCGTCCTCGACGACGCGCCGCGGCAGCACGAAGCGCATCGCGCCCGCCCTGGCCTCCACCGGCGCCGTCATGGCAATGAGGTCGCCGGTCTGCTCCACCGGCACCGTCATGGCGACCAGCCGCTCGGCCCGGTTCGCGCCCGTGATGTAGCGGAAGAGCCGCCGGAAGGCCTGTGCGTCGCCGGGGCCCTTCGCCTCGGTCTCCACCACCGCCCGCGGGGCGTAGTCGCGGATCTCGACGCCGCCCGGCAGGCGGTGCACCACCGCATAGCGCGGCTGCTCGTAGGTGGCGCGGATGCCGACCGCCGAGAGTGCCGACTCGGCCGCCGTGACGAGGTAATAGCCGAACTTTCCCATCGCGGACCGGGGGATGCGGCGTTGCGGGACCGCCCCGCGCGCCTTGAAAGTGTTCTAGAACAGCCCCGGCCCGAGAGAAGCCGACCCGACCGAACCACGACCGAGGATCCGCCGTGCAGACCAACTTCACCCCGGAGCAGCTCGCCGATCCCGCCATGGCGGCTTCGGAGAAGATCCTGCGCACCTGCGTGCATTGCGGCTTCTGCACCGCCACCTGCCCGACCTACCTGCTGCTCGGCGACGAGCTGGATTCGCCGCGCGGGCGCATCTACCTGATCAAGGACATGCTGGAGGGGGGCAAGCCGGCGACGCCCGAGGTGGTCAAGCACGTCGACCGCTGCCTGTCCTGCCTGTCCTGCATGACGACCTGCCCGTCGGGCGTGCACTACATGCACCTCGTCGACCATGCCCGGGCGCATATCGAGGAGACCTACCGGCGGCCCGTCGGGGACCGCTGGATGCGCGCCCTGCTGGCCCAGGTGCTGCCCTATCCGAACCGCTTCCGCCTCGCGCTCCTCGCCGCGACCCTCGGGCGCCCGTTCCGGCGCCTCGTCGCCGCCCTGCCGCGGGCCGGCAGCCGGCTCGCCGCCATGCTCGACCTCGCCCCCGCGACCCTGCCCAACCGCGCGGCCGGCGACCGCCCCGGCAGCTTCCCGCCCGCCGGCCCGTCCCGGGGCCGGGTGGCGCTGCTGCGCGGCTGCGCCCAGAGCGTGCTGCGGCCGGACTTCAACGAGGCGGCGATCCGCCTCCTCAACCGCCACGGCATCACGGTGGTGCAGGCGAAGGGGGAGGGCTGCTGCGGGGCGCTGACCCACCACATGGGCCGGGAGGAATCCTCCCACGCCTTCGCCAGGCGCACCATCGATGCCTGGATCGCCGAGATGGACGGCGAGGGGCTCGACGCGATCGTGGTGACGGCCTCGGGCTGCGGCACCACCATCAAGGATTACGGCTTCATGTTCCGCGACGATCCGGCCTATGCCGAGAAGGCGCGGCGCGTCTCCGCCATCGCCAAGGACGTGACCGAGTACGTCTCCGGCCTCGGGCTGATGGAGCCCGTGGTCGAGAGCGACCTCGTGGTGGCCTATCACTCCGCCTGCTCGATGCAGCACGGCCAGGGCATCCGCACCGAGCCCAAGGCGCTCATCAAGCGCGCCGGCTTCACCGTGAAGGACGTGCCGGAGGGCCACATCTGCTGCGGCTCGGCAGGCACCTACAACATCCTGCAGCCGGAACTCGCCGCGGCCCTGCGCGCCCGCAAGGTCGCCAACATCGAGCGCATCCGCCCCGACCTGATCGCCACCGGCAACATCGGCTGCGTGACGCAGATCGGGAAGGGCACCGGGATCCCGATCGTCCACACGGTGGAACTGCTCGACTGGGCGACGGGCGGCCCGAAGCCGGCCGCGCTGGAGGGGCTGGAGGAGCGCCGGCCCGCGATGGCGGCAGCCGAGTAGGGGTGCGTGAACGACGACGTCGGGAGCCCCTGTCCCACTCGGGTGAGGGGCTCCGGCGCCTTGGCCCTTCCGCCGCCGCACTCACTCCCGCGCCGGAAAGCCCTCCTCGAACCGCGCCGCCTCGCCGCGCGACGGGGTCTCCAGGCTGCCCTCCCACATCACCACCTGCCCGCGCACGACCGTGCCGATGGGCCAGCCGGTCACGCGCGTGCCGTCGTAGGGCGTCCAGCCGCAGCGCGAGGCGATCCAGGCGTTGGTGATGGTCTCGCGGCGCTTCAGGTCCACCAGCGTGACGTCGGCGTCGTAGCCCAGCGCGAGCCGGCCCTTGCGGGCGAGGCCGAAGGCGCGCTGGGGACCGGCGCTGGTGAGGTCCACGAAGCGCGCGAGGCTGAGCCGGCCCGCCGCCACGTGGTCGAGCATGATCGGCACCAGGGTCTGCACGCCGGTCATGCCAGAGGGTGAATCCGGGTAGGGCTTGGCCTTCTCCTCCAGCGTGTGCGGGGCATGGTCGGAGCCGAGCACGTCGGCCACCCCCTGCGAGAGCCCCCACCACAGCCCGTCGCGATGGGCCGCATCGCGCACGGGGGGATTCATCTGCACCAGCGTGCCCAGGCGCGCATACGCCTCCGTCCCGTCGAGGGTGAGGTGGTGGGGCGTCAGCTCCACCGTCGCCACGTCCTTGTGCGCCGCGAGGAAGCGCATCTCCTCGGCCGTGGAGATGTGCAGCACGTGAATGCGCGCGCCGGTCTCGCGGGCGATGCGCACGAGGCGCTGCGTGGCCTTCAGCGCCGCCTCGGGCGAGCGCCAGACCGGGTGCGAGGAGGGATCTCCCGGCACGCGCAGGCCCTTGCGTTCGCGCAGCATCGCCTCGTCCTCGGCGTGGAAGGCGGCGCGGCGGCGGATGCGGCGCAGGATCTCGGTCAGCCCGGCATCGTCCTCGACCAGCAGCGAGCCGGTGGACGAGCCGATGAACACCTTGATGCCGGCCGCGCCCGGCAGCCGCTCCAGCTCCGCCACGTCGGCGGCGTTCTCGTGCGTGCCGCCGACCCAGAAGGCGAAGTCGCAGTGCATGCGGTGATGGCCGCGGCGGATCTTGTCGGCCAGCGCCTCCGGGCTCGTGGTCTGGGGCGAGGTGTTCGGCATCTCGAACACGGTGGTGACGCCGCCCATCACGGCGGCGCGCGAGCCGGTCTCCAGATCCTCCTTGTGGTCGAGCCCCGGCTCGCGGAAGTGGACCTGGCTGTCGATCACGCCCGGCAGGAGGTGCAGCCCGGTGCAATCCTGCACCCGCCCGGCCGAGGCCTGGGCCAAGTCGCCGATCGCCGCGATGCGCCCGTCCCGCACGCCGAGATCGGCCGGGCCGATCCCGTCGTGATTGACGATGGTGCCGCCGCGCAGGAGGAGGTCGAAGCTCTGGCTCATCCGGCACTGTCCTTCGGCACGAGGGCGCGGGGCCGATTGAGAGCGGCCCCGCGGCGGCTTATGTCAGGCCCGGTCCCGGTTCAAGCCGGCCGCCGGATTCGAAGGAGCCGCCCGCATGCCCATCGCCCCCCTGCCGGACCGCGCCGTCGTGGCCATCGCGGGCGAGGAGGCCGCGGGCTTCCTGCAGGGCCTCGTGACCTGCAACGTCGAGACCCTGCCGCCCGGCGAGGCGCGGCCGGGCGCGCTGCTCACCCCGCAGGGCAAGATCCTGTTCGACTTCCTGATCGCGCGGGCCGGCGACGGCTTCCACCTCGACGTCGCCCGCGCCCTGGTGCCGGACCTGATCCGGCGCCTGACGCTCTACCGGCTGCGCGCCAAGGTGACGCTGGCCGAGACGCCGCTCACGGTGAGCGCGGCCTGGGACGCGGCGCCCGGCGAGGGCTGGCTGCGCGACGGGCGCCTGCCGGCGCTCGGCTGGCGCCTCCACGCGCCCGAGGCGCCCGCCGCGGATGCGGACGAGGGCGCCTACCATGCCCACCGGATCGGGCTCGGCGTGCCGGAGAGCGGCGCCGATTTCACCCTCGGCGACGCCTTTCCGCACGAGGCGCTGATGGACGAGCTCGGCGGGGTGGATTTCCGCAAGGGCTGCTATGTCGGGCAGGAGGTGGTGTCGCGCATGCAGCACCGCGGCACCGCGCGCACCCGCGTGGTGATGCTGCGCTACCCGGGCGGCGCGGCGGCCCCTGCCGGCACGCCGGTCACCGCCGGCGGCAAGGCCCTCGGCACGACCGGCAGCGCCGCGGGCGATCGCGGCCTCGCGCTCCTGCGCCTCGACCGGCTCGCCGACGCGCTGGCGGCCGGGGAGGGGGCGGAGGCCGGGGGGCTGCCCGTGAGCGTGGAAAAACCCGGCTTCGCGCGCTTTGCCATGCCGGCCGAGGCCGGCTGAAGCCCGTTGCCGGCCGAGGCCGGCTGAAGCCCGTTGCCGGCCGAGGCCGGCTGAAGCCCCTTGCCGGCCGAGGCCGGCTGACGAGCTCACGCTCCGCCGAGCGCGGATCCTGCCGCTCGCCCGAAGGCCCCGGGCGCGCACCAGGCTCAGGCCGCGCTCTCGGCCACTTGCGGCTCCCAGCCGATCGACCGGCGCAGGAAGGCCATCCCGAGCGCCGCGAAGGCGGCGGTCTCGGCGCTGTTCTTGCCGTAGGAGTGCCCGCCGGCCTCCGGCTCGTAGAAGCGCGCGGCGTAGCCCATGGCCTGGAGCTTGGCAGCCATCTTGCGGGCGTGGCCCGGATGCACCCGGTCGTCGCGGCGGGTGGTGGCGATCAGGATCGGCGGGTAGGACCGCCCGGCTTCCGCGACGTGATAGGCGGAGATGTGCTGCAGGAAGGCCCAGTCCTCCGCCATGTCGGGGTCGCCGTACTCCGCCACCCAGCTCGCCCCCGCCAGCAGCCGGTGGTAGCGGCGCATGTCGATGAGCGGGATGGTGCACAGCAGCGCGCCGAACCGTTCGGGGTAGCGGGTCAGCATGTTGGCGATGAGCAGGCCGCCGTTCGAGCCGCCCTCGGCGGCGATGCGCTGCGGCCGCGTCACGCCCCGGCGGACGAGATCGGCCGCCACCGCCGCGAAATCGTCGTGGCTGAGCGCCTTGCCCTCGCGCCGGCCCGCCTCGTGCCAGCGGGTGCCGAACTCGCCGCCGCCGCGGATGTTGGCGACCACCCGCGTGCCGCCCTTGGCGAGCCACAGCCGCCCGATCACCGCCGAGTAGCCGGCGAGGTTCGAGACCTGGAAGCCGCCGTAGCCCGACAGGTGCACCGGGGCCTCGCCGGTCTCCCCCGGCGGCCCGGCCTGCACGTAGGGGATCCGCTCGCCGTCCACCGAGACGGCCTCGTGGCGCGTCACCACGAGGCCGTCCGCGTCGAACAGCGCCGGGGCTTGGCGCAGCACGGTCGGGGACGCCGGGCCGGGGCGCGTCAGCATCAGGGTCGCGGGCGTGACCGGGTCGTTGGCGGCGGCGAGCAGATCGCCGTTCGATTCCTCCTCCTCGCCGTCGAAGGACCAGACCTGCACCATGCCGAGTTCCGGCAGGCCGCCCACCGCGCTCTCGCGCCAGCCATCCGAGGGCGTGAAGACGGGAAAGCGCGCCTGGAGGTCGTCGAGGACCGACAGGACGAGCTGCCCGCCGGTCCAGAAGAAGCCCTGCAGGGCCCGGCGCGGTCCCGGCTCGAACAGCACCCGGAAGCCGCGCTCGCCCGCCAGGAAGGCGTCGAGCCCGATGCCGAGCACGGTGTCGGGGGCGTAGGTCGTTCCGCCCACGGTCCAGGGCTTGCGCGGGCGCACCGCCAGAGAGCCGCGGTGCCACTGCGCCTCGGCGTCGGTGGGCAGGTCGAGCCGGGTCTTCGGCCCGCCGCGGTCGCCGATGTGGATCGCCGCGTCGAAGAAGCCGGTGCGCTCGACGAACACGATCCGCTCCGGCACCACGCCCCGGTCGGGCGCGCCGTACACCACCATGCTCTCGGGGCCGGCCGCGAACAGGACCGCCGCCTGCATCGGATCGCTGCCGCGGCGCCACAGCCGCACCGTGCGGGCATAGCCCGAGCGGGTGGCCATGTCCTCGCCGAGCGGGCTCGCCAGCAGCACGGTGTCGGGATCGAGCCAGGCCGGATAGCTCTTGCCCTCCGGCAGCGCGAAGCCGTCCGGCACGAAACGCCGCGTCGAAAGGTCGAACTCCCGCAGTAGCGTGGCATCGCCGCCGCCGCGCGAGAGCTGGAGCAGCACCCGCTCGTGCGCGGGCGGCAGGCTGATCGCGCCCGCCCAGACCCAGTCCTCGTTCTCCTCGCGGGCGAGCGCGTCGAGATCGAGCAGCACCTCCCAGGCCGGATCGGGGCTGCGGTAGGACTCGAGCGTGGTGCGCCGCCACAGGCCGCGCGGGTGTTCGGCATCCTGCCAGAAATTGTAGAGGAGCCCGCCGCGCCGCGTGACGCCCGCGATCTTGTCCGGCCGGTCGAGCGCGGCCTTCAGGCCGTCCCGGTCGGCGGCGAAGCGCCCGTCCGCGTAGGCCTCGAGCGTGGCGGCATTCTGGGCCTCGACCCAGGCGAGGGCACGCGACCCGTCGATCTCCTCGAGCCACAGGTACGGATCGTCGTCGGGCGCGGCGAGGGTCGGGCGCGGATCGGGCTGAAGCATCGGGATCGGTCCGGGCGGAAGCGAGGGAGCGGGCGATACGGGAACCCGGCGAACCTAGCCGGATGCGGCCGGGCGTCCAGGGGGGCGCTCCGTCACACGGCTGCAACACGGCGGAGGTTTGAGACAGGGGCGGTTCTCCCGCTTCGACGGCTCGTCCCAGGATCCCGCATGACCGGCACCGTCCTCGCCGCCGCCCTCTGCCTCGGCCTGACGCTGATCAACTTCGTCAGCCTCGGGATCGCGATGGGCCGCATCGGCCGCACCCGCCGGGGCGGGGATGAGGCCTCGGTGCCGGTCTCGATCGTGCGCCCGGTCTGCGGGTTGGAGACCTTCAGCGAGGAGACGCTGCGCTCGGGCTTCCTCCTCGACTACCCCGCCTACGAACTCGTCTTCTGCGTCGCGCGGGCCGGCGACCCGATCGTGCCGCTGGTGCGCCGGCTGATGGCGGAGCATCCCGGCATCCCTTCACGCCTGATCGTCGGCGACGAGCGGGTGAGCCGGAACCCGAAGCTCAACAACTGCGTGCGGGGCTGGGAGGCGTCGCGCCATGACTGGATCGTGCTGGCGGATTCGAACGTCCTGATGCCGCCCGACTACCTGCAGCGCCTGCGCGCCGCGTGGCGGCCGGATACCGGTCTCGTCTGCTCGACGCCGGTGGGCGCCCGGCCGCAGGGATTCTGGGCCGAGGTGGAATGCGCCTTCCTCAACACCCTGCAGGCGCGCTGGCAATACGCGGGCGAGAGCCTCGGCCTCGGTTTCGCGCAGGGCAAGAGCATGCTCTGGCACCGGCCGTTCCTCGACGCGCGGGGCGGCATCCGGGCGCTCGGGGCGGAGATCGCCGAGGATGCGGCGGCGACGAAGCTGGTGCGCGCGGCCGGCCGGCGGGTCCACCTGGTAGGCGCACCCTTCCCGCAGCCGCTCGGGCGGCGCCGGCTCGCCGAGGTCTGGTCGCGGCAGGTGCGCTGGGCGCGTCTGCGCCGCGTCACCTTCCCGCTGTTCTTCGCCCCCGAGATCGGCACCGGCGCCGTGCCGCCGGCTCTCCTCGGCTTCCTGGCGGCCGGTGGCGGCCTGACCGGCAGCCTCGCGGCGCTGTCCGTCTGCGGCCTGTGGTACGGCACGGAATGGCGGCTCGCGGCCCGCAACGGCTGGCACCGCTCCTGGCGGATGCCGGCCGCCTGCCTCGTGCGCGACCTGCTGCTGATTCCGCTGTGGTGTACCGCCTGGATCGCCCGCGGCACGGTCTGGCGCGGCACCGCGATGGACATTCCGACCAAGGCCGCCGCCCGGCTCGAAGCGGACGCGCCCGCCTGACGCGCCGGGATTGACACCCGGCGGACGCCGCGGCAGACCGGCGCCGTGCCCGCATGGCGGAATTGGTAGACGCGGACGACTCAAAATCGTCAGCCGCAAGGCGTGGGGGTTCGATTCCCTCTGCGGGCACCAGCCCCTCTCGTGAGAGGCTCACATTCCGCGCCCGGCCGCCGCATGCGCCGGTCCGGCGAGGACGGCGCCCGATGCGCAAGCCCTCAGCGTGGCGGGGCGGCGAAGAGGTTCAGTCGTCATCCCGCAGAACAAGCTTGTCGGCGCGTGCGATGATGATCGCTTCCAGGTGCCGCAAGGTGCTCTCGGCCTCCCGGATCTTGCCCGAGAGGCATTGGCCGTGCGCGGACTGGTAGCGCAGCAGGAGTTCGTTGAAGGTCGCCTGATCCGCAAGAACGCGCACGCGGGCCCGCCGCGCCGCCTCGCGGTCCACCCACGGCCGAACGGTCTGCTCCATCAGCGCACAGTGCCGCGCGGGCTCGGCGACGGCCGTCGCGACGGAGACCGGTGGAGAGATCAGCATCGTCGCCCAGAACGCGGCTGTCGCCACGGCGAAGGCCGCTCCGAACAGGCCCAACGCGGTTCTCGATCGAGGTCCGCGTGATCCGGCCGGACGTCTCCGCTGCCACGCGAAGCGCGGATACGGACCGAGATCCTCCGGGCAGCAATACGAGAAATGCGCCGATCCGTCGGCGTGCCGATGAGCGATGGGCGTCTGCATCGGAAGCTCCTCCCTGAAGGCTGCGTAAGGCCGGGCGTCAGCCTCTCGGAGCGATCGTAGGGTCAAGTGGCCTGCATACGTCCCGGCAGCCTGCCCGGCCGGATACGAGGCGGGATTGGCGGAGGAATCCTTCACGCCGGATCCGCATCCTTGTCTCACCGCTCCGCCGACGCTGATGACAGACAAGCTCGGCAGTGGAGTGGGTCAGGACTTGCTTTGCAAAGCAAAGCTTTTGTTTTCCTGTAGTATGTCACCTTAAAGAAGGCAGGAAAATAGCATACTTTGGCCGCCGCGCAGATTGAATAGCGGAAATATTAATTTATGTTATAATTTCCGAGTTGAGCGGTGTGGTTTCATTGGAGCTTGCGGACGAGGTCGGCAGGCATCGATCCTGACCCATCGATGGCGAACGATGGGGCACATGACGAGGCGCCGTGTCCGCGATCAATGGGCCGGGCGCAGGCTCTTCCCAGGCCCACCCGCGTCCCGGCAGATCGCCGTGCAGGCCTGCGATCTGTCTGGCAGCGCCGACCCAAGGCCGCGCCATCGGCCTGCAGCCGCACGGCGCCGGAGCGGCGCATTCACCGTGGACGCGGCGGAGGAGCGACTCAGTAAAGCCAATGGTATTATCACCTCTATACGCAAGGAAAGCTGGAATATTCGTGAGTCTGCTCCGGCACGCGCCCCAATGCAGCGGGCTCCGGCGCGGGGCCACCGCGTTGGCGCCCCGCTTCGCCTCCGGCGCAGCATCGACATGTGCAGGCCGGCCGGAAGCTACTCGACTATGACGAGGCGGAGTGTAAGATCGCGCCCAACAGCGCAGTTTGACGCTGATCGGGAGGGGATGCGGGAATGCGCCAGCTCACGGCTGCGCTGAAGGCGTCGGTCTGGACGAGCTTGGCCACACCCTGTCCCGGCATGGGCAGTCGTCGGCCTTCGGGACAGCGCGCGCAGGCCACGACCGTTCCCACCATCGAATACACCTTGCGCCGCCCGGCGCACGCGGCGGCGCGTGCCGTCCGCGCCAGCCTCCCTGCACCCGACGCACATAGGACACGTTCATGACGGAGGCCACGAGGAGGGAGTCCGGGCCGGCGCCCGCGGCCGGCGCGCCGGAGGAGGTTTCCACCGAGGCGCTGCGCGAGGCCGAGGCCTATATCGAGGCGGAAGAGGGAGCCACGAACCGCCTCGGCGGCATGGCCGGCTCGATCGTCACCGCCATCGCCGTGGCGATGAGCCTGTTTCACCTCTACGCCGCCTACAGCATCGTGCCGACGCAGGAGCTGCGCTACATCCACGTGGCGTTCGTGCTGCTGCTCTGCTTTCTGCTCTTTCCCGCCGCCGCCCGTTTCCGCGACCGGATCCGCCTGTGGGACATCGTGCCCGGCCTCCTCGCCGTCGGCATCATCGGCTACGCGCTCTGGGGCGGCGAGGATTTCACCGACCGCGCCACCGTGCCGGAGCGCATGGACGTCGTGCTCGGCCTCGTCTTCATCGTCATCCTGCTCGAAGCGACGCGGCGCGCGACCGGCGCGATCATGCCGGTGGTCGCGCTGCTCTTCATCGCCTACGCGATGCTGGGGCCGCACCTGCCGGCCCCCTGGACGCATCGCGGCTACGACGTCAGCCGCCTCGTCGGCCACCTGTTCATGACGCTGGAGGGGATCTTCGGCGTCGCGGTCGACGTGTCGGCGACGCTCATCATCCTGTTCACGATCTACGGCGCGTTCCTCCAGCAATCCGGCGCCGGCAAGTTCTTCATCGACTTCTCGCTGGCGCTGATGGGCGGGCGCCCGAACAGCGCGGGACGCACCGTGGTGCTGTCGTCGTTCCTGCTCGGCGGCCCGTCGGGCTCCGGCGTCGCGACGACCGTGATGATCGGATCGGTGGCCTCGCCCATGCTCGCCAAGGCCGGCTTCACGCGCGATGCGGCCGGCGGCCTGCTGGCGGCCGGGGGCCTCGGCGCCATCCTGTCGCCGCCCGTGCTCGGCGCCGCGGCCTTCCTCATCGCCGAGTTCCTGAAGATCTCCTACCTCGACGTGCTGCGGATGGCGACCATCCCGACATGTCTCTACTACCTCTCCCTGCTCATCATGGTGGAACTCGACGCCCGCCGCTTCGGCGCGCACGACGTCCGTTTCGAGCAGGAGATGCCGCTCGGCCGCATGGTGCGCCGGTACGGCTTCCACTTCGTCTCGCTGGCGGCGGTCGTCGGCTTCATGCTGATCGGCTTCTCGCCGATGCTGTCGGTGTTCTACGCCACCGCCGTCACCTTCGCCCTCAGCTTCCTGCGCGCGGAGACCGCGCTGTGGCCGCGCAAGCTCGTGCGGGCGCTGGCGGACGGATCGATCGGGTCGCTGAACGCGGCCGTGACCTGCGCCTCGGCCGGCATCGTCGTCGGCGTGGTGACGCTCACGGGCCTCGGCCTGAAGTTCTCGTCGATCGTGATCACCTACGCGGGCGGGTCGCTGATCCTCACGGCCCTCTACACCGCCCTGATCGTCTGGATCATCGGCCTCGCCGTGCCGGTCACCGCATCCTACATCATCTGCGCGGTGATCGCCGCGCCGGCCCTGACGAAGCTCGGCGTGCCGGACTACGCGGCCCACATGTTCATCTTCTACTACGCCGTGCTGTCGGAGGTCTCGCCCCCCACGGCGCTTTCGCCCTTCGCCGCGGCCGCGATCACGGGCGGCAACCCGTACCTGACCACGCTCCAATCGTGGAAGTACACGCTGCCGGCCTTCATCGTGCCGTTCGTGTTCGTGCTCGCCCCGGACGGCGTCGGGCTTCTCATGCAGGTGCCGAGCGACGGCTCGATCCTCAGCATCGTCTGGATCACCCTGCAGACGGCCCTCGGCCTCACCGCCCTGGCGGCCGCCGCGCAGAACTGGGCGCTGCGCCGGACCACCCCGGTCGAGCGAGGACTCCTGCTCCTGTCCGGGCTGCTGCTCGTCGTCCCGAGCATCATCGAACCCCTGCTCGAGGCGGTGACGGGACGCAACATCCAGTACCTCGTCGCCATTGGGTTGGTGATCGGGGTCGTGGTCATGGTGAAACAGGCCTACGCGCCGGCCGGCTCGGTGCCGACGGCACGGTCGTGAAACGGGAGGATACGATGCGTAACGGGACGATGTGGCGCGCCCTCGGCGCCGCCGTGATGGGCGCCATCCTGGCCGCGGGGCCCGCAGCGGCGCAGCAGAAGACCCTCGCGATCGGCACCGGCGGGACCGGCGGGGTCTACTACCCGCTCGGCGGCGCCATCGCCAACGTCCTGACGAAGCATCTGCCCGGGGTGCAGGCCACCGCGGAGGTCACCGGCGGCTCGGTCGATAACCTCAAGCTCATCGGCTCCGGCCAGAGCGAGGTCGGCTTCTCCATGGCGGACGCGGCGCTGGATGCGGCCCAGGGCCAGGACAAGTTCAAGTCGGGCAAGCTCCCGGTCCGCACGCTGATGGTGCTCTACCCGAACCGGATGCATGTCGTGACGGTCGAGGGCACCGGCATCGACAAGATGGCGGACCTGAAGGGAAAACGCGTCTCCACCGGCTCGCCAGGCAGCGCCACCGAGGTGATGGCCTTCCGGGTCATCGAGGCGGCCGGCCTGGACAAGGACAAGGACCTGAAGCGCGAGCGTCTCTCCGTCGCCGAATCGGTCAACGCGCTGAAGGATCGCAAGATCGACGCGTTCTTCTGGGTCGGCGGCATCCCGACCGCCGCCGTGACCGACCTCGCGGCGACCCCGGGCGTCAAGATGAAGCTCCTCGACCATTCGGACTTGGTCGAGAAGATGAATGCCAAGTACGGCAAGCTCTACGCCGCCGGCACCATCCCGGCCGGCACCTACCCGGGTTCCGACAAGAGCAGCGCCAACGCCGATGTGTGGAACCTGCTGGTGACCAGCGACAAGATGAGCGAGAACGACGCCTACCAGATCGTCAAGACGCTGGTCGAGAAGCAGGCCGAGCTGGTCGCGGTGCACAAGGAGGCGCAGGGCTTCTCCCTGGACAACCAGACGATCGACCGTTCGCCGATCCCGTTCCATCCGGGCGCCCTGAAGTACTTCAAGGAGCGGGGCGTCGGCGGCTGAGCCGTCGTCCGCGGGCCGGGCGCCGCCCGTGCTGCGGCGCCCCGGATTCTCGGCACCGGGCACGTACCGGTGCGGTCCCGGTGGCATGCTGCCGCATCCCCGGGCCACCCGGATCGGACGCGGCAGCCCGGGATCACGGATCCGGCCGGTGAGCGGGTCCGCTCACCAGCTCGGCAGCACCGCCCCTTCGAAGGTCTTTTCCACGAAGGCCTTCACCTCGGGCGAGCGGTAGGACTCGATCAGCGCCTTGACCCAGGGCTTGTCCTTGTCGGCGCTGCGCACCGCCAGCACGTTGACGTAGGGGCCCTTGGGGTCCTCGCGCAGGATGGCGTCGCCGGGCTTGAGGCCGGCCGGACGGGCGTAGTTGGTGTTCACCGCCGCCGCGTCGACGTCGTCGAGGGAGCGCGGGGTCTGGGCGGCATCGACCTCGACGAAGCGCAGCTTCTTGGGGTTCTTCACGATGTCGGCGACGCTCGGCTTGAAGCCGACGCCCTCCTTGAGGGTGATGACGCCCTTGTCCTGCAGCAGCAGCAGCGAGCGTCCGCCGTTGGTCGGGTCGTTCTGGATCGCGATCGTGGCGCCGTCCGGCAGCGAATCCCACGACTTGTGGCGCTTCGAGTAGATGCCGAGCGGGAAGTTCACGGTGAGCGCCACGGACTCGATCTTGTAGCCGCGGTCGGTCTTCTGGTTGTCGAGGTAGGGCTGGTTCTGGAACGAGTTCGCCTCGATCTCGCCGGCCGAGAGCGCCTCGTTCGGCACCACGTAGTCCGAGAATTCGAGCACCTGCAGGTCGATGCCGCGCTTGGCCGCGACGGGCTTGACGGCCTCCAGGATCTGGGCGTGGGGTCCGGGGGTGGCGGCCACGCGCACGCGCTCGGCGGCCTGGGCGGGAAGCCCGCCGAGGCTCAGGGCGACGGCGAGGGTGAGGACACGCAACATCGGTGTGGGTCTCCGAGGGGAAAGGGGTCAGGCCTGGCGCAGACGCTTGTTGAGCCGGCGCGCCAAGCGGTCGCCGATCGTCTGCACGGCCTGGACGAGGACGATGAGGACCGCCACGACCGCGGCCATCATCTCGGGCATGAAGCGCTGGTAGCCGTAGCGGATGCCGAGGTCGCCCAGGCCCCCGCCGCCGACCGCGCCGACCATCGCCGAGAAACCGATCAGCGAGACCACCGCGAGGGTCAGGCCGAGGACGATGCCGGGCAGCGCCTCCGGGATCAGCACCTTGAGGACGATCTGCAGCGGGCTCGCCCCGAAGGCGCGGGCCGCCTCCACGAGCCCGCCATCGACCTCGCGGATCGCGCCCTCGACGAGGCGGGCGATGAAGGGCGTGGCCGCCACGGTCAGCGGCACGGTCGCGGCGCCGGTGCCGATCGAGGTGCCGGCGATGAGCCGCGTGAACGGGATGATCGCCACGACGAGGATGATGAAGGGCGTCGAGCGGGTGGCGTTCACGAGCGCGCCGAGCAGGCGGTTGGCGAGCGGCGCGGCGAAGAGTTCGCCCCGCCCGCTGGTGGCCAGGAAGACGCCGAGCGGCAGGCCGAACAGCGTGCCGAGGCTCGCCGCCACCGCCACCATGCGCAGCGTGTCCCCGGTGGCGGCGAGGAGGAGGCGCAGGAGTTCAGGCGACATGGGTGGCTCCGGTCTGCGGGGGGGCAGCCGGCCGGTCGGCCGGGAGCGCCGGCCGGTCGGCCGGGAGCGAGCCCAGCACCTCGGCGCCGAGGCCCCGGGCGTGCAGGAAGGCGGTCGCGCGGGCCGCGTCGCCGGGCGGGATGCTCACCACCAGGGTGCCGAAGGGCCGCCCGGCGATCTCGTCCACGGTGCCCGACAGGATGCACGCCGTGATGCCGGCCTCCCGGGCGAGCTGCGCCAGCACCGGATCGGTGGCGTGCGGCCCCCGGAAGGTGATGCGCAGGACGAGCGCGCCGCCGGCCTCGGCCGGCTGCAGGCGCGCGGCGAGCACGGGCGGCAGCGTCCGGCCGGTCTCGCGGTCGAGGAAGGTGCGGGTGACCGCCGCCTGCGGACGGGTGAAGACCTCGAACACGTCGCCGCTCTCGGCGATGCGGCCCTGGTCGAGCACCGCGACCTCGTGGGCGATGGCCCGGATCACCGACATCTCGTGGGTGATGAGCAGGATGGTGAGGCCGAGATCCCGGTTGATGCGCCCGAGAAGGTCGAGGATCTGATGCGTGGTCTCCGGGTCGAGGGCCGAGGTCGCCTCGTCGGAGAGCAGAACCTTCGGGTTGGTGGCGAGCGCCCGGGCGATGCCGACGCGCTGCTTCTGCCCGCCCGACAGCTCCGCCGGATAGCGGTCGCGCCGGTCGGCGAGCCCGACGAGGTCGAGGAGTTCGTCGACCCGGGAGCGGATCGCGGCCTTGTCGTAGCCCGCGAGTTCGAGCGGGAGCGCGACGTTGCCGGCGGCCGTGCGGGCCGAGAGCAGGTTGAAGTGCTGGAAGATCATGCCGATGCCGCGCCGCTCACGGCGCAGCGCCCGCTCCGAGAGGGCCGAGATCTCGGCCCCATCCACGATCACCCGGCCGCTGGTCGGCCGCTCCAGCCCGTTGACGAGCCGGATCAGCGTCGACTTGCCGGCCCCCGAGCGGCCGATCACGCCCACCACCGACCCGCGGCGCACCGACAGGTCGATGCCGTCGAGCGCCGTCACCGCGGTGGCGCCGCGGCGTGCCGGGTAGGTCTTGGCGACGCCCTCCAGCCGCACGAGCGCGTCCGGCGCGCCGAGACGATCGCCGAGATCGGCGGGAACGGGGACGCGGACCGGCGCCGTCATGGCCGGGCCTCGGCGGAGAGGGGAGGGAAGGGCATCTGTGTCCGTCGCTGTCTGGTGTGACGGACAAAAAGCCGGATTGGACCGGCATGTCAACCGAAACGTTCTTTTTGCAGAACGAACCGCGGGAGACCAACGTTCTGCCCGCGCCGGGCCGCGGGGAAGGCCGTTTCGGCCTGCGCCCCTGTAAGGCCGCCTTAGTACTTCGCGCCTAGTCTGGGCTCGGACCGGGATGAATGGCACGGCAATGTCACATACGAAATTCCGCCTCGTGACGCGCAGCGATTTCGACGGCCTCGTTTGCGGGGTGCTGCTGCGCGAGCTCGATCTCATCGACGAGATCAAGTTCGTTCATCCCAAGGACATGCAGGACGGCGTCGTGCCGATCACGGCGCGCGACATCGTCACGAACCTGCCCTACGTCGAGGGCTGCCACCTCGCCTTCGACCACCACGCCAGCGAGGTGACGCGCGCGGGCGGTCGGGCGCACCCCAACCACGTGATCGACCCGGCCGCGCCCTCCGCCGCGCGCGTGGTCTACGATTACTACGGCGGTCCGGCCGCCTTCCCGCGCGTCCGCGCCGACCTGATGGCGGCGGTGGACAAGGCGGATTCGGCCCAGTTCACGCACGACGAGATCCTCGACCCGCAGGGCTGGGTGCTCCTGAACTTCATCATGGATTCGCGCACCGGACTCGGCCGGTTCCGGGATTTCCGCATCTCGAACTACGACCTGATGATGCAGCTGATCGAGCGCTGCCGCGACAGGCCGGTCGAGGAGGTGCTGGCGCTGCCGGACGTGCGCGAGCGCGTCGACCTCTACCTCGGCCACCGCGAGCGCTTCGTCGAGCAGGTGCGCCGCTGCACTACGGTCCACGGCAAGCTGGCCCTGATCGACCTGCGGTCCGAGGAGGTGATCTACGCCGGCAACCGCTTCATGATCTACGCGCTGTTCCCGGAATGCGACATCTCGGCCCACGTGCTGTGGGGCCTGCGCCAGCAGAACACGGTCTTCGCCATCGGCAAGTCGATCCTCGACCGCGGCTCGCCCGTCGATGTCGGCGCGGTCTGCCTCGGCTTCGGCGGCGGCGGCCACAAGGCGGCGGGCACCTGTCAGGTGCCGAACGAACAGGCTGAGGGCGTGAAGGCCAAGCTGATCGCGGTCCTGTCCGGCCCGCCGTCCCAGGCCGCGGCCTGATCGCCGCCCGCGGTCCCGCGCGACCGCGGCATCACGCCGGAGCGGGAGCGGTCGGCGCCCGCTCCGCGACCCCGCGGGCCGGTTCGGCCGCGATGGACGCCTCGATCGCCTCCAGGCAGGCCTCCACGCCGCCCCGCAACGAGGTCACGTAGTAATCCGCCCCCATCTGCCGCCGCAGCGCCTGGTCCGACAGGATCGCGTCCTCGGCCGGCCACAGGCCGATGAGGATCGGCTTGCCCGGCAGCTTCTCCTGCAGGCGCCGCAGGAGAAAGCGCAGGTGGGCCGGGTTGCCGCTGATGTCGAGGTAGGAGATGCAGACCATCGCCACGCCCGTGACGTCGAGCGTCCAGATGGCCTCGCGGCTGACCGCCTCGTGCGGCACCACGCGCGCCCCGAGGCCGTGCTTGCCGAGCAACTGCGCGAGCATCGAGGAGGCGGCCTCGTCGAGCGGACCCCGGCCCGCGATGCACATCACGGCGGCCTCCCCCCGCCAGATCGGGGGACGGCGGTCCATCGCGGGCGCCTGGCCGGGCACGGCCTCGTTCTTCGGGTGCGCCTGCTCGGCCAGGGTCGGCACCTCCGCGTGCGCCTTCGGCTTGGCCCCCGCCGGCTCCTCGTCCGGACGCTTGGCGAACTCGCGCACCAGCGACTGCGTCAGCCCCTTGATGGTCTCCAGCTGCCGCTCGCCGAGGACGCCGCGCTGGTAGTCGTTGGCGGCGAGCTGCAGCGCCTTGAGCGCCACCTCATCGTAGTAGGAGGAGAGCGAGCGCTCCTTGAGCATCAGCTCGGCCTGTTCCTGCGCCTCGTCGGGGTCGCCCGCGAGCATGCGCTGGTAGAAGTTCTCCACCGGCGTCAGCGGCGGCCGGTCGCCGAGCAGCACGTCGAGGAATTCGAGCCGCTCCACGTGCCGGCCGAGCACCACGAGGCAGACGGTGAACGGGGTCGCCAGGATCAGGCCGATCGGGCCCCACAGGAAGCCCCAGAACAGGGTGGAGACGATCACCGCGAAGGGCGACAGCCCCGTCGAGTGGCCGTAGAGCATCGGCTCGACGACGTGCCCGGTCAGCGGCTCGGCGACAAGGAACAGCAGGCCCGTCCAGAGCACCATCGACCAGCCGGGATCGACGGCGGCGGCGAGCGCCAGCGGAAAGAGCGCGGCGATGAAGGCGCCGATATAGGGCACGAAGCGCATCAGCGCCGAGAACACGCCCCACAGGATCGGGCTCGGCACGCCGATGAACCACAGGCCGATGCCGATCAGCAGGCCGAAAGCGGCGTTGATGCCGAGCTGCGCGAGGAAGAAGGTGCCGAGCCGTCCCGCCGCGTCGTCCATCGCCATGGTGGTGCGGTGCAGGTCGCTCGACCCGAACAGCCGGATCAGGCGGTCGCGCAGGTCCTCGCGCTGCATCAGGATGAACACCACGACCACCAGCACGATGCCGACCGTCGTCAGCGGCTCCACCACCGGGCCGAGGATCCGCTCGGCCAGGGTGAGGGGCGACGGGTCCGGCTCCTGCACCTTGACCAGGACCGGCTTCGGAGCGTCGGCCCCGGCCTGCGCCGCGGTCGCGCCGGCGGCGGTCGCCTTGTCGGAGGCCTCGCTGATCTGGTGGTGGACCTTGTTGATCAGGGCGTTGGCCCGGCCGAGCACCCCCTCCTGCAGGTTCGACACCTTGCGCTGCACGGTGGCTTGGTACTGCGGCAGGTCCTTGGCGAGATCGGCCACCTGCAGGCCGATCGTGGTGCCGATCGCCACGATGACGCCGAGCGCGAGGATCACCGCGGCGATGACGGACGGCGCGCGCCCCAGGCGCAGGCGCCGGAGCCCGTTGACCACCGGGGCGAGGACGAAGCTCAGCAGCACCGCCAGCACGAGCGGGATGAAGACCTCGCGCCCGAGATACAGGGCCGCGATCGTCACGACCGCGATCGCCAAGGTCGCCAGACCGGACGGGCCCGGCGTCGCGGGCGGGGGCACCCGGGCGGGCCGAGGGGCGGTGGGCTCGACGGGGAGAGGCATGCGGAACTCCGGACGGCGCCGCCCGGCCGCGGAGGCCGGCGGAAGCCCGCTAACGCCCCAGACGCCCGAAGGATCGCCCCGCGCCGCGCCCGCCGCGCGAGCGCGGCGCGCCGGGTCATCGTCGTCCCCTCAAAGCCCTGTGCCCAGCGCGGGTCGAAGAACTCCCCCTAGGTATTCACCGCATGGCTCCCGCCGGGCCGGGCGCGTTGTCCCGCCACGGACCGAGGCCGGTCACCCGCGGCCGGCCTCGCAGCGGGAGAGCATCATGAGGGCATTGGTGTGGCACGGCACGGCGGACATCCGCTGCGAGACGGTGCCCGATCCGCAGATCGAGGATGACCGCGACGCGATCATCCGCGTCACCACCTGCGCCATCTGCGGCTCCGATCTGCACCTCTACGACCACTTCATGCCGGGCATGAAGGCGGGCGACATCATGGGCCACGAGACCATGGGCGAGGTGGTCGAGGTGGGACGCGGCGCGAAGGGCGCGCTCAAGGTCGGCGATCGGGTCGTCATTCCCTTCACGATCATCTGCGGCGAGTGCGACCAGTGCCGCCGCGGCAATTTCTCGGTGTGCGAGCGCTCGAACCGCAACAAGGCCGTCGCCGACAAGGTCTTCGGGCACACCACCGCCGGCCTGTTCGGCTACACCCACCTCACCGGCGGCTATCCGGGAGGGCAGGCCGAGTACCTGCGCGTGCCCTTCGCCGACAAGACCCACATCAAGGTGCCGCGCTCGCTCTCCGACGAGCAGTTGCTGTTTCTCAGCGACATCTTCCCGACCGGCTGGCAGGCGGCCGTGCAGTGCGACATCGAGCCGACCGACACGGTGGCGATCTGGGGCTGCGGGCCGGTTGGCCAGATGGCGATCCGCTCGGCCATCCTGCTCGGCGCGCGCCAGGTCGTGGCGATCGACTGCGTGCCGGAGCGCCTCAGCATGGCGCGGGCGGGCGGCGCCATCACCATCGACTTCCGCGAGGAGAGCGTCGTCGAGCGCCTGAACGACCTGACGAACGGCAAGGGGCCGGAGAAGTGCATCGACGCGGTGGGCCTGGAGGCGCACGCCACCGCCACCCTCGATTCGATGTACGACCGCGCCAAGCAGGCGGTGATGCTGGAGACCGACCGGCCGCACGTCCTGCGCGAGATGATCTACGTCTGCCGCCCGGCCGGCGTGCTCTCGATCCCGGGCGTCTACGGGGGCCTGCTCGACAAGATCCCGTTCGGAGCGGCGATGAACAAGGGGCTCACCTTCCGGATGGGCCAGACCCACGTGAACCGCTGGACCGACGACCTGCTGCGGCGGATCGAGGAGGGCCAGATCGACCCCTCCTTCGTCATCACCCACACGGTCGGCCTGGAGCAGGGCCCGGAGATGTACAAGACCTTCCGGGACAAGAAGGACAACTGCATCAAGGTCGTGCTGAAGCCCTGACCAGCCTTCGCCGAACGGGTCGCCGCTGTGGCGGCGACCGCGATGCGCGATCCAGAGCCACTCAGCAGAACCGTCGAAGACCTCTGCTGAGTGGCTCGTCCGCCGCCCTCTGCCGTGAGGACCTTTGCCCATGCCCGCCACGCGCCCCGACCAGACCCTCCTGTCCCGCCGCTCGGCCGAGACCCTGGCCAAGGGCCTCGGGCTGTTCTCGATCGGCCTCGGGCTCGTCGAACTCCTGGCCCCGCGCCGGGTGACCCGCACCCTCGGGATGCCCGGCTTCGAGGGGCTGGTGCAGGCCTACGGGGTGCGCGAGATCACCAACGGGGTGGCGATCCTGGCCTCGCACGATCCTGCGCCCTGGATCTGGACACGCGTCGGGGGCGATGCCCTCGATCTCGCGACGCTCGCCACCGGCTTCGATTCCGATAACGCCCGCAAGCCGCACGTCATGCTGGCGGTCGCCGCGGTGGCGGGGGTGACGGCGGCGGACATCGTCTGCGCCAAGGCCCTGTCCGAGCAGCGCGACACCCATCGCGGCAGCTTCCGCGATTTCGGCGACCGCAGCGGCTTCCCGCGCCCGCCGAGCGCCATGCGGGGGGCGGCCCGCGACTTCGCCGTGCCGAAGGACTTCCGCACGCCCGAGCTGATGCGCCCGTTCGATCAGGCACGCTTCGCCGGCGCGAAGCCGTTCGTGGGCAGCCCGCCGGCCTGAGCGCGCGGCCGAGGGCCTTGCGGCGCGGCGCGCCCTTCCTCGCGCGGGATCATCGTATTACATCCGGGGCGGCCGCGTCTTTCCGGCCGTTGACCGATGGATCCCCACAAGGCCCACCCGCCATGGCACCCCGCACCCTCTACGACAAGATCTGGGACGACCACGTCGTCGATCGTCAGCCGGACGGCACCTGCCTCCTCTACATCGACCGCCACCTCGTGCACGAGGTGACCTCTCCCCAGGCCTTCGAGGGGCTTCGGCTCGCCGGGCGCCGGGTGCGCCATCCCGAGAAGACCCTGGCGGTCGTCGACCACAACGTGCAGACCTCGGACCGCAGCTTCGGCATCGAGGATCCCGAGAGCCGCACCCAGATCGACACCCTGGCGCGCAACGTGCGCGAGTTCGGCATCGAGTATTACGACGCGCTCGACCGGCGGCAGGGCATCGTCCACATCATCGGCCCCGAGCAGGGCTTCACCCTGCCCGGCCAGACGATCGTGTGCGGGGATTCTCACACCTCGACCCACGGCGCCTTCGGAGCGCTCGCCCACGGCATCGGCACCTCGGAGGTGGAGCATGTGCTCGCCACCCAGACGCTGATCCAGAAGAAGGCGAAGAACATGCGCGTGACGGTGGACGGCACCCTGCCGCCCGGCGTCACCGCCAAGGACATCATCCTGGCGATCATCGGCGAGATCGGCACCGCGGGCGGCACCGGCCACGTGCTGGAATATGCCGGCGAGGCGATCCGGAGCCTCTCGATGGAGGGCCGGATGACGATCTGCAACATGTCGATCGAGGGCGGCGCCCGCGCGGGCCTCGTCGCGCCCGACGCGACCACCTTCGCGTACGTGAAGGACCGGCCGAAGGCGCCGAAGGGCGAGGCGTTCGAGCGCGCCCGCGCCTACTGGGAGAGCCTCGCCAGTGACGAGGGCGCGCATTTCGACCGCGAGGTGCGCCTCGACGCGGCGAACCTGCCCCCCATCGTCACCTGGGGCACCAGCCCCGAGGACGTGGTCTCGGTCCAGGGCCGGGTGCCCGACCCGGCGGCGATCGCCGACGAGAACATCCGCCGCTCGAAGGAGCAGGCGCTGGCCTATATGGGCCTGGCGCCGGGCACGCCGATCACCGCGATCGGTCTCGACAAGGTGTTCATCGGCTCCTGCACCAACGGGCGCATTGAGGATCTGCGCATCGTGGCGCGGATGGTCGAGGGCCGGAAGGTCCACCCGAACGTGAGCGCGATGGTGGTGCCGGGCTCGGGCCTCGTGAAGCAGCAGGCGGAGGAGGAGGGCATCGCCCGCATCCTCACCGAGGCCGGCTTCGACTGGCGCGAGCCGGGCTGCTCGATGTGCCTCGGCATGAACGCCGACCGCCTCAAGCCGCACGAGCGCTGCGCCTCGACCTCCAACCGCAACTTCGAGGGCCGCCAGGGCCACAAGGGCCGCACGCACCTCGTCTCCCCGGCGATGGCCGCGGCGGCGGCGGTGGCCGGCCACTTCGTCGACATCCGCGAGTGGCCGCGCCCCTGAGTGCGAATCCCGTGCCGGCGGTGCCGTTTGGCCGTTGACGCTGAGCGCGCCGCCCACTAAACGATCCCCACCGCGACGCCTCACGGCGCCTCGGGCCCAGGTGGCGGAATTGGTAGACGCGCTGGTTTCAGGTACCAGTGGTGCAAGCCGTGGAGGTTCGAGTCCTCTCCTGGGCACCAACACCGATCCAAGGTGTTGATGCTCCCCGACGTCATTGTTCTATCCCGTATCCAGGGCGCTGGTGCGGGATTTTTTGTTGTCTGGCGGAGGCCGGCGTCCAGGCGGGCACGTGCCCCGCAGCCGATGCAGTGGGTGATGCGAGGCGGCCGGACGTCAGTCCTCCGCGGCGACCCAGTGGCCCGGTGCGACCTCGACGAGATCGCCGGGCAGGCCTGCGCCGTGGGGGGCCGGCGCGGCAGCGGCGAGACGGGCGCGCTCGGCGGCCGGATCGGGGAGGGGGACGGCCGCGAGCAGGCGCCGGGTGTAGGGGTGGCGCGGATCGTCGTACAGGCGGTCGCTCTCGGCGAGTTCCACGATGCGCCCGCGCCAGAGCACCGCGACCCGGTGGCAGAGATAGCGCACCATGCGCAGGTCGTGGGAGATGAACAGGTAGGAGAGGCCGAGATCCGCCTGCAGGTCCTGCAGCAGGTTCACCACCTGCGCCTGGATCGACACGTCGAGGGCGGCGATGGGCTCGTCGGCGACGATGAAGCTGGGCTTCAGGGCGATCGCCCGGGCGATGCAGATGCGCTGGCGCTGGCCGCCGGAGAACTGGTGCGGGTAGCGGACCATGAAGACCGGGTCGAGGCCGACACGCCCGAACAGCTGGGCCACCGCATCGCGGCGGTCCTGCGCCGCCATCTCCGGCCGGTGCAGCCGGAAGGCCTCGGCCACGTAGGCGCCGACGCTCATGCGCGGGTTGAGCGCGGCGTAGGGGTCCTGGAAGACGGTCTGGATGCGGCTGCGCATGCGCCGCATCGCCTGCGGCGTGAGCGTGGCGAGGTCGGTGCCCTCGAAGGCGACGGTGCCGGCGGTCGGCGGGTTCAGCATGGTGACGGCCCGGCCGATCGTGGACTTGCCGGACCCCGATTCGCCGACGAGGCCGAGCGTCTCGCCCGGCGCGATGTCGAAGCTGACGTCGCGCACCGCCTGGAACACGTGTCCCCTGCCGCCCCACCACACCCGCAGCGGATAGGCCTTCGAGAGGTGGCGCACCGAGATCACCGGGCGGGGCGTCGCCCCGAGCGACAGGCGGGCCGTCATGGCGCGCGCTCCTCGGCGAGCCGCGCCGGCAGGTCATACCAAGCGGCCACGAGGTGGCCGGGCGCCGCGCCCGGGGCCTGGATCAGCGGGGGCATCTCCGTCCGGCAGCGGGGGGTGGCGTAGGTGTTGCGCGGAGCGAAGGGGTCGCCCGGCGGCGGGTGGTGCATGTCGGGCGGGCTGCCGTCGATCTGCTGCAGCCGGCGGCGCCCGGCCCGCCCGCGGCTGAGATCGGGCAGCGAGCGCAGCAGCCCCAGCGTGTAGGCGTTGCGCGGATCGCGGAAGATGTCGTCCACGGGGCCGCGCTCCAAGATGCGCCCGGCATACATCACCTGCACGGTGTCGCTGAGGCCCGCCACCACGCCGAGGTCGTGGGTGATCCAGATGATCGCCATGCCGAGTTCGCGCTTCAGCTCCTGCACCAGGGCGATGATCTCGGCCTGCACGGTCACGTCCAGCGCCGTGGTCGCCTCGTCCGCGATCAGCAGCTTCGGGCGGCAGGCCAGCCCGATCGCGATCATCACGCGCTGGCGCTGGCCGCCGGAGAACTCGTGCGGGTACTGGTCGAGGCGGGCGGCCGCGTCCGGGATGCGCACGAGGTCGAGGAGGTCGCGCGCCCGCGCCCGCGCCGCCCGGCGGTCGAGGCCGAGATGGATGCGCAGCGGCTCGATGATCTGCGCGGCCACCGTCATGCCCGGGTTGAGCGAACTCATCGGGTCCTGGAACACGAAGCCGATCTCGGCCCCCCTGACGCGGCGCAGGTGCCGCTCGGGCAGCGCCAGGAGATCGCGCCCGCGAAACAGCACCTGCCCGCCGACGATCCGTCCGGGCGGGCGTGGGATCAGGCCGAGCATCGCGAGCACGTGCACGCTCTTGCCCGAGCCCGACTCGCCGACGACGCCCAGCGTCTCGCCCTCGTGCAGAGTGTAGGAGATGCCGTTGACGGCATGGACCACGCCGCCCTCGGTGTCGAAGGCCACGCGCAGGTCGCGGACGTCGAGCAGGGGCGGGCCGACGGATCCCGTCATGTCCGCTGCCTCGGGTCGAGGGCGTCGCGCAGGCCGTCGCCGAGCAGGTTGAAGGCCAGCACCGCGAGGAAGATCGAGACGCCCGGCCAGATCGCCATCCAGGGCGCCTGCTCCATGAAGTTCTTGGCAACGTTCAGCATGGCGCCCCAGGAGGGCTCGGGCGGCTGCTGGCCGAGGCCGAGGAAGGAGAGGCTCGCCTCCGCGATGATCGCCGCCGCGATGGTCAGCGTCGCCTGCACGAGGATCGCCGGCACGATGTTGGGCAGGATGTGCACCAGCGCGATCCGCCAGGGCGGGTTGCCCACCGCGCGGGCGGCCTCCACGAACTCCTCGGCCGCCACCGCCCGCACCTGCGCGCGCGTGAGCCGCACGAAGATGGAGGTGGCCGACAGGCCGATCGCCAGCATGGCATTCGTGAGGCTCGGTCCCAGGAAGGCGGCGAGCGCGATCGCCAGGATCAGGAACGGGATGGCGAGGAGCGCATCGGTCAGCCGCATGATCGCGCCATCGACCCAGCCGCCCGCGTAGCCCGCGACGAGGCCGATCGGCAGGCCGAGCGCCACGGCGAGGCCCACCGAGACGAGGCCGGCCCCGAGCGAGGCGCGCGCCCCGTAGATGATGCGCGAGAGCACGTCGCGCCCGACCTCGTCGCCCCCGAACGGGTGGGCGAGGCTTGGCGCGGCGCGCACCGCCCCCCAGTCGGTGGCGGTCGGGTCGTAGGGCGCGATGACGTCGGCGAGCGCCGCCATGCCGACGACCGCCACCACGATGGCGAGGCCGATCACGGCGCCCGGCCGCGCGCAGAGGCGGCGCCAGAAGGCGGCGAGCGAGCCGGGCTCCCGGATGCGTGCGGGCGCGGCGATCCCGGCCGCGCCGGTGACGGGGGTGCCGGTGCTCATGCCCGGCGCAGCTTAGGGTTGACCACCGCCGAGAGCACGTCGGCCGCGAGGTTGAGGGCGATGTAGGTCGCGGCGGTGCAGATCACGACGCCCTGCACGGTGGCGAAGTCCCGGTTGAACACGGCGTCCACCATCAGCTTGCCGAAGCCCGGCACCGAGAAGACCTGCTCGGTGAGCACCGCCCCCGAGAGCAGCTGCCCGAATTCGAGCGCACCCAGCGTGATGATCGGGATCGCGGCGTTGGGCAGGGCGTGGCGCAGCACGAGCCGCAGCGGCGACACGCCCTTGGCGCGGGCGGTGCGCACGTAGTCGGAGCCGAGCACGCCCAGCATCGCCGCGCGGGTGTGGCGCATCATCACCGCCGCGATCGCGTTGCCGAGCACGAAGGCCGGCATCGCCATGGCCCTGAGGTTGTCGACCAGGCTCTCGCCCGGCGGCACGTAGCCGGAGGCCGGCAGCCAGCCGAGATGCACCGAGAACAGCAGGATCAGCAGGATGCCGAGCCAGAAGTTCGGGATCGACAGGCCCCAGAGGGCGATGCCGTTGGCAGCCGCGTCCATCCAGGTCCCGCGCTTGACCGCCGAGAGGATGCCCATCGGCACGCCGATCGCCAGCGCCACCAGCATGGCGAGGCAGGCGAGTTCGAGCGTCACCGGCAGCTTCTCGAGCACGAGTTCGGCCACCGGCTTCTGCAGGCGCACCGAGACGCCGAGATCGCCCTGCAGCACGCCGGCCGCCCAGTAGGCGTACCGGACGGGGAGCGGCTGATCGAGGTGGTACTTCTGACGGATGAAGGCGATCACCTCGGGGTCGCGCTCCTCGCCGGTGAGCGCGGTCGCCACGTCCCCCGGCAGCAATTGCTGCAGGGCGAAGATGATCATCGAGGCGAGGACGAGGGTCGGGATGGCGAGCGTGAGACGATGGGCGAGGAAGCGCAGCATCAGTCGAGCTTCAACCCGGTGAAGCGCACGAGCCCGTCCGGATAGGGCACGAAGCCGCTGATCTTCGGGCTGTAGGCCCAGAGCAGCTTGCGGTGCATCAGGTAGACGCCCGGACGGTCGCTGAGCACCTTGTCGGCGAGCGCCTTCCAGGCGGCTTTGCGCTTCTCCGGGTCGACCGAGCCGCGCTCGGCCTGGAGTGCCGCGTCGGCGCCCTCGTTGCAGTAGCGCGGATAGTTGAGCGGCGCCTTGCAGCTGAGGAAGCTGAAGGTGTTGCCGTCGGGATCCGGCCGGCCACTCCAGTTGTAGAGATAGGCCTCGTACTGGCCTTTGTCGGCGAGATCGAGGGCGGTGGTGAAGTCGGTGGCCTGCAGCTTCACGTCGAAGCCCGCCTCCTTGGTCATCGCCTGGATGACCTGGCCGACCTGCGGCGCCTCGCTGTTGGCGTAGACCATCAGGGTGATCTGCGGCTTCGGCTGCCCGGCTTCCGCCAGCAACGCCTTGGCCTTGGCCACGTCGCGCTTCGGGAGGGGGTACTCCTTCACGTAGTCCGGGTGCTTCGGCGAGACCCACTGGTTGCCGGGCAGGAACTCGCCGTTGAACACCACTTGGCTGATGGCGGCCCGGTCGAGCGACAGCTCGAAGGCGGCGCGCACCCGCGGATCGGCGACCGGCGAGCCGGCCCGGCCCAGGTTGAACAGGACAGACTGGAAGCCGAGTTCGTAGGTCGAGGCGAGCTTGAGCTTGGCGTCGCGCGCCACCTGGGGCGCGTCGGTGGGGGCGAGGCGTTCCAGCAGGTCGAGCTGGCCGGCGCGCAGGTTCGTCAGCCGCACCGTGGTGTCGGGGATCGGCCGGAACTCGATGCGCTGGATCTGGATCTGGTCCTTGTTCCAGTAGTCGGGGAAGCGCTCGACCACGATGCGGTCCTGGGGCACCCGCTCCACGAATCGGAACGGGCCGGCGCAGACGGGGCCGGTGGCGAACTTGTCGCCGAGCCGCTCGGCGGCCTTCGGCGAGACCAGCATGCCGGCCCGGTCGGTGAACTGGGCCATCAGCGGGGCGAAGGGCTGCTTCAGGGTGATCCTGAAGGTCAGGTCGTCCACCACCTCGACGGAATCGATCGGCGCGATCTCGCCGCGGCGCTGCGAGCCCGGCAGCTTCAGGTGGCGCTCGATCGAGAACTTGGCGGCCGCGGCGTTCACCGGCTCGCCGTCGTGGAAGCGGACCCCCGGCCGGAGCGTCATGGTGAGCGTCTTCTCGTCGGGCGACAGCTCCCACGCGGTGGCGAGCTGAGGCACCGGCTTCAGGTCGGGGCCGATATCGACGAGCTTGTCGCAGAGGGCGGCGAAGACCATGCGGCTGGCGAAGGTGCGCGCCAGGGTCGGGTCGAGAGCGTCGGGATCCTCCATCAGGCCGTAGCGCAGGGTCTGGGCCGAGAGTGGTGCGGTGAGCGCGAGCCCGGCGACGAGGCAGGCGGCGGCGAGACGCAGCATCCAGGTGTCCTGTTCGTTCGGTCGATCGGAGCGGATCGTGCCGCGAGCGTCCGGCGCAGGGACCGGCCCGTCAAGGCCGCGCGAGGGCGGCCCTGTGGCACACCGTGTTCCAAGCACCAACCGTGCCAAGAAGCGGTGTCGGCCGCACGGCTTGTGCGGCCCGGCGGAACGGCGCAACAGGATCCGGAACCGCCAGCCGAGCCCTGCGGTGCAGGGCGGCCACCCACGGATGCGACCCGATGAAGCCCTTCGTCTGGAACCACGGCTATCCCTCGCTGCGCATGCCGATCTTCGGGCGCAACGTGGTGGCGACCTCGCACGCGCTCGCCGCGCAGGCCGGGCTCATGATGATCTGGCGGGGCGGCAACGCGGTCGACGCCGCCATCGCGGCGGCGGCGGCCAAGACCATCACCGAGCCGTGCAGCAACGGCCTCGGCTCGGACGCCTTCTGCATCCTATGGGACGGCCAGCGGCTTCACGGGCTGAACGCCTCGGGCGGCGCGCCCGCCGCCTGGACCCCCGCCTACTTCCGCCGCAAGTACGGGGAGAGGGCGCGGCCGCCCATGCGCGGCTGGGATTCGGTGACGGTGCCGGGCGCGGTCGCAGCCTGGGTCGCCCTGAGCGAGCGCTTCGGGCGCCTGCCCTTCGCCGACCTGCTGGAGCCGGCAATCGCGATCGCCGAGCGTGGCTATCTCGCGCCGATCGTCGTGCAGCAGAAATGGGCGGCTGCCGCCCGCGTGGCCGATCTCGCCGGCCAGCCGGGCTTCGCCGAGGTGTTTCTGCCCCGCGGCCGCGCGCCCGAGGTCGGCGAGCGGGTGCGGCTGCCGGGCATCGCCCGGTCGCTGCGGGCGATCGCCGCCACCAAGGGCCGGGCCTTCTACGAGGGCGAGATCGCCGAGGCGACGGCCCGGCACGCGGCGGAGCACGGCGGGGCCATGAAGGTGGCGGATCTCGCCGCCTTCCGGCCCGAATGGGTCGAGCCGACCGCGAAGGATTATCGCGGCTACACGCTTCACGAGATCCCGCCGAACGGGCAGGGCATCGCCGCGCAGATCGCGCTGGGCATCCTCGAAGGCTTCGACCTCGCCGCCCTGCCGCCAGACGGAGCCGAGAGCCAGCACCTGCAGATCGAGGCGATGAAGCTCGCCTTCGCCGACACCTACCGCTACGTCGCCGACCCCTCGGGTATGACGGTCACGCCCGCGCAGATGCTCGATCCGGCCTACCTGACGGCGCGTGGCCGGCTCATCGACCGGACCAAGGCCCAAGATTTCGGCCCCGGCAACCCGGCGAGCGGCGGCACCATCTATCTCACCACGGCGGATGCCTCGGGCATGATGGTGAGCTTCATCCAGTCGAACTTCATGGGCTTCGGCTCGGGGGTCGTGGTGCCCGAATGGGGCCTCAGCCTGCAGAACCGCGGCTACGGCTTCCATCTCGATCCGGCCAGCCCCAACGTGGTGGCGCCGGGCAAGCGGCCCTTCCACACCATCATCCCGGGCTTCCTCACCAAGGACGGCGCACCGGTGATGAGCTTCGGCGTGATGGGCGGCAACATGCAGCCGCAGGGCCACGTGCAGACGCTGGTGCGGATGCTCGACTACCACCAGAACCCTCAGGCCGCCTGCGATGCGCCGCGCTGGCGCGTCAACGAGGGCTTGAGCCTCAACGCCGAATCGACCATGCCGCCCGAGACGGTGCGGGCGCTGACCGATCGCGGCCATCGCATCGAGGTGATCAACGACAGCTACCAGGATTTCGGCGCCGGCCAGTTCATCTGGCGGATGGGCGATCCGGATGAGGACGGCTACGTCGCGGCGAGCGATCCGCGGCGCGACGGGCAGGCGGTCGTCTGCTGACGACGCGCCCCGGGCTTCCGCCGCGCACGTCCGTCGTGATCCGCGAGGCTGCATCAGTCGCTGTCTAAGGCCTGGAAAAAGCCAGAGGTGGCTCCGCTCGGATGTCGACCAATGGGGTGACAAACGACTCAGGACCGATAAGCTCGCCGCAATAACTCGGGGAGGAAGTCGATGGTCCTGCGCCGTTCCGTGCTGGGGCTGCTGCGTGCCGCCACATGTCTGGCGGTCCTGGCGATCGCGGGCAGTCCGGGGTCGTCGCCGGCTCAGGCCGCCGGCTGGCCCGAGCGGCCCATCACCCTCCTGGTGCCCTGGGCCGCGGGCGGCGGCACGGATGCGACGGCCCGCATCATCGGCTCGCTGCTGGAGAAGGAACTCGGGCAGCCGGTCAACGTGGTCAACCGGGTCGGCGGCAACGGCGTGGTGGGCCACACGGCCATCGCCAGGGCGGCGCCCGACGGCTACACCCTCGGGCTGGCCACCGTGGAGATCGCCATGCTCCACTGGCAGGGGCTCACTCCGCTCACCCACAAGGACTTCACGCCGATCGCCCTGATGAACCTCGATCCGGCGGGTGTGCAGGTGCGGCAGGACGCGCCCTACGCGACCCTCAAGGACCTCCTGGCGGACATCAAGAGCAATCCCGGCAAGCACAAGGCGTCCGGGACGGGCCAGGGCGGCATCTGGCACCTCGCGATCGCCGGCATGCTGGACAGCCTCGGCGCGGATCCGGCCTCGGTCCCCTGGGTTCCGAGCAATGGTGCGGCGCCCGGCCTGCAGGATCTGGTGGCGGGCGGCGTCACGATCGTGCCGTGCTCGATCCCGGAGGCGCGCTCGCTCATCGAGGCCGGCCGGGTGAAGAGCCTCGCCATCATGGACGAGGCGCCAAACCCGATCTTCCCGACCGTGCCGACCCTGAAGGCGGAGACGGGGAGCCCCTGGGCCATCGGCGCGTGGCGCGGGGTCGTGGCGCCCAAGGGGCTGCCCGACGAGATCGCCGCGAAACTGACGGCGGCCCTGGAGAAAATCTACAACGGCAAGGACTACAAGGAGTTCATGGGCGGGCGCGGCTTCGGCATCCGGTACGCCGCCGGAGGCGACTTCCGCACCTTCTGGGAGAAGAGCGACGCCGATCTCGGCGCGGTGATGAAGAAGGTCGGCATCGCCAAATGAGCGTCCGCTCCGCGTGAGCGCCAAGGAGCCGGACGATGCGTCTCAACGATGCGGTGATCGGGGGTCTGCTCCTCGCGCTCGCGGTCGCGGTGTTCCTCTCCGCCCGCACCTTGCCCGACGTGCCGGGGCAACGCTACGGGGCGGCCGTGTTCCCGATGCTCGTCGCCTGCGGGCTCGGCGGCTGCGGGCTCGCGCTGACGCTGGCGGGCCTGCGCCACTGGGAGGGCGCCGTTACGCCGGCGCCCTGGATGCGCTCGCCGGCGGCCTGGGGGCGGCTATCGGCCACGCTGCTCCTCATCCTGTTCTACATCGCCGCCGCCGAACCGCTCGGCTTCCTGCCGGTCGCGTTCGTCGTGCTCTTCGCCCTGATTGTCCTCCTCGGCGGGCGCTGGTGGGTCGCAGCCCTGGTCGCGGCCCTCGTCGCGCTGGTCGTGGCGAAGAGCTTCGGCTCCCTCCTGCTCGTGCCGCTGCCGCGCGGGCTCCTGTGGCTCTGACCTCCGGCTCGACATGAACGCGATCGGCCAAGCCTTCGAGCTCGTCCTGCGCTGGGACGTCCTGAGCGTGATGGTGCTCGCCTCGGCCTTCGGGCTGTTCGTCGGCGCGACGCCGGGGCTCACCGCCACGATGGCGATCGCGCTTCTGGTGCCCATCACCTTCTTCATGGAGCCGATCCCGGCGATCGGCGCGATGGTGACCTGCTCGGCCATGGCGATCTTCGCCGGCGACATCCCGGCCGCCTTGCTGCGCATCCCCGGCACGCCCGCCTCCGCCGCCTACGCGGACGAGGCCTACGCCATGACGCGCAACGGCCAGGCCGAACTCGGGCTCGGCGCGAACCTGTTCTTCTCGGCGCTCGGCGGGCTGTTCGGCACCGCAATCCTCATCGTGGCCGCCCCCTGGCTCGCCGAGGCCGCGCTGAAGTTCTCCTCGTTCGAGTATTTCTGGCTCGCCCTGCTGGGCCTCACCTGCGGTGTGTTCATCGGGGCCACGAATCCGGTCAAGGGGCTGGTCAGCCTGTTCATCGGCCTTCTGGTCTCGACGGTGGGCCTCAACAATCCGGCGGGCGTGCCGCGCTTCACCTTCGGCGACGTCGACCTGATGGGCGGGATCGAGTTCATCCCGGCGATGATCGGCTTCTTCGCCGTCTCGG
The DNA here is from genome assembly GCF_022179325.1 of Methylobacterium isbiliense. Lineage (GTDB taxonomy): Bacteria > Pseudomonadota > Alphaproteobacteria > Rhizobiales > Beijerinckiaceae > Methylobacterium > Methylobacterium isbiliense. The sequence goes on from NZ_BPQQ01000071.1 coordinate 53,928, forward strand.
AGGTGCTGCGGGCGGTGGTCGCCGACATCCGGCTCGCGGGCGTGCCGCAGCTCATCCGGGGCAGCCTGTTCCAGGATTGGGGCCGCCTGTTCGTCCAGTACTGGCCGCAGCAGCTGCGCGGCAACATCGTCGGCACGATCATCGGCGCGCTGCCCGGGGCCGGCGCCGACATCGCCGCCTGGGTGAGCTACGCCGTCTCCAAGCGGTTCTCGAAGACACCGGAGAAGTTCGGCACCGGCCACGTCGAGGGCATCATCGAGAGCACCTCGTCGAACAATGCGGCTCTGGGCGGCGCCTGGGTGCCGGCGCTGGTCTTCGGCATTCCGGGCGACAGCATCACGGCCGTGGTGATCGGCGTCCTCTACATGAAGGGCATGAATCCCGGCCCGACCATGTTCCTCAACAACCCGCAGAACATCTACGCGGTGTTCATCATCTTCATCCTGGCCAATCTCCTGATGATCCCGTTTGGCTGGGCGGCGATCAAGGGCGCCAAGGAGATCCTGCGGGTGCCGCGCCACATCCTGATGCCCTGCATCCTGATCTTCTGCATCGTGGGCGCTTTCGCGGTGAACAACAGCGTGTTCGGCGTCGTCGTGATGCTGGCCTTCGGGGTGCTCGGCTTCGTCATGGAGGAGAACGGCATCCCGGTTGCGCCGGCCATCCTCGGGATCGTGCTCGGGTCGATGGTCGAGGAGAATTTCGTCACCTCGATGATCAAGGCGAACGGCGACCTCGCCGCCTTCTTCGAGCGACCGATCGCGGCGGGGCTCGGCATCCTGACCATCCTGGTCTGGCTCTCCCCGCTGATCCTCTTCCTGTGGCGCCGGCGCGGTTCCGCTCCCCTTCCGGGCGGCTCGTCCGCGCCGTGAGCCGACCCGGCTCGCGCCGCAGGCTCAGCCGTGCGCCTGCCGGATCATCGCGGCGGCCCGCTCCCCGATGACCGCGCAGGGCGCCTGCGTGTTGCCGGCCGTCACCCGCGGCAGGATCGAGGCGTCCGCGACGCGAAGGGCGTCGATCCCGTAGACCTTCAGCGCGCCGTCGACGACGGAGAGCGCATCCCGTCCCATCTTGGCCGTGCAGCTCTGGTGCCAGTAGGTCACGGCGGCGTCGCGGACGAAGTCCTCCAGGTCTGCGCCCCTGAGGTCGCCGGGCAGGGCCTCGCGGCGGACCAGCGACCGGAACGCGGCCGCGTTGCCCAGGGTGCGGCACAGCTCGACGCAGGCGCGGGCGGTCCTCATATCGGCAGGATCCGACATCATGCCGGCGTCGATCGCGAGCGGCGCGAGCGGATCGGCGCTCCGCAGGCGCAGGCGGCCGCGACTCGCCGGATGCGCGAGACCGGCGAACATCGTCCAGCCATGGGCCGGCACGGTCCGCGCCGCCGTCCGCTCGCTCGGGACCGGAAACTCGACCTGGCAGAAGAGGAGGTCGGGCGAGTCGAGGTCGGGACGGCTCTTCCAGTAGAGCGTCGCCTCGCTGCCGCTGTTGCGGGGTGCGAGCGGCTCCGCGTACTCCCAGAGGCAGCCGAAGGAGACATGGTCCTGCAGGTTGCGTCCGACGCCGGGCAGGTGCTGCACCACCGGAATCCCGTGGCGGGCGAGGTCGGCCGCATCCCCGATGCCCGAATGCATCAGCACCTTCGGCGTCTGAATCGCGCCGAGGCACAGCACGACCTCGGCGCGCGCCCCGATGGTCAGGGTCCGGCCCCCGCGCAGGATCTCGACCCCGGTCGCGCGCCGCCCCTCGATCCTGACCCGGCGCACGGTCGTGTCGGTCAGAACCGTCAGGTTGGGGCGATCGAGCCAGGGGCGGAGATAGGCCCGGTAGAGCGAATGCCGCCGGCCGTCCCGCATCGTGAGGTCGGTGATCGCCGCTCCTCCGGCCCCCTCCATCATCTCTCCGTTCGGGTGGTCGAAGGTCGGGATCCCTAGGTCCCGGGCCGCGTCGAGCATCGCGTGGGCGAGCGGGCTCGGATCCGGGGCGGGCTGCACCCAGACCGGGCCGGAACTGCCGCGGTAGCGGGGATCGGGGGTGCCCCGCCAGGTCTCGATTCGCCGATAGAGGTCGAGGACGGCCTCGTAGCCCCAGCCCGGATCGCCCGTCTCCGAGGCGAAGAAATCCCAATCGCTCCGATGCCCGCGCGCCCACACCATGACGTTGATGCTGGACCCGCCGCCGAGCCCCTTGCCCATGGACATGGACAGCGCGCGACCGTTCAGGTGCGGGTTGGGCTCGGCCTGGAACCCCCAATCCCGCTCGCTGCCGAGATTGGCCGGCCACAGGGCAGGGTCGAGCACGGTCTCGGCCTCGTCGCTGCCGCCTGCCTCGATCAGCAGGACCTGCGCCTGCGGGTTCTCGGCGAGGCGGCGCGCCACCACCGAGCCCGACGCTCCGGCTCCGCAGACGATGAAGTCGTAATGGCTCTGCAGATCGGCCGTGAGCCGCGTCTGATTGTCGTGGGCTCGCCGCAGGAAATCGCCGTCGGCGGAGGAATCGCTGTTCATCTCGGAAAAGTCCTTTCGCGTGTGGGAAGCGTGTCGGGCGGGCAGCGCGGCTTTGCGGCCGGGCTCGACGGGCCGGGCCTGCGCCGAAGGCGGCGGGGACGCGTGCGACGGGGCGCTTGGCCGACGGCGACCCGCATGGGGCGGCTGACGACCGCGAGGCGGTGATCCATTGAAGCGTGGAGCATCGGACGACGACGTGATCGCCAGCCCGCCGCAGGCGAAGCGGTACTGTCAGGGATCGGGAGCAGGTTTCGCGCGCCGCGATCGGGTCCTGCTCCGGCGAGGCTCGCGCTCAGCCGTTGCGAAACAGATAGCTGTAGCCGTTCAGGGCTGGCACGCCGCCGAGATGGGCATAGAGGACCCGGGATCCCGCCGGGATCGTGCCCTCCCGGATGAGTTCGATCATGCCGTGCATCGACTTTCCCTCGTAGACGGGGTCGGTCAGCATGCCGTCGAGCCGGGCCGCGAGCCTGATCGCCTCGAGCGTTCCCTCGGAGGGCAGGCCGTATTTCGGGGCGGCGAAGCGCGTGTCGAGCACGATGTCAGCCTCGGTGATGTCGCGGCCGAGACCGACGAGTTCCGCCGTGCGCTGGGCGATCCGCCTGATCTGGTCGTGGGTCGTCGCCGGCGCCGCAGAGGCATCGATGCCGATGACGCGCTCGGCGCGGCCGTCGGCGGCGAAGCCGACCACCATGCCGGCCTGGGTGGAGCCCGTGACGGAGCAGACCACGATGTAATCGAAGCTGAAGCCGAGCGCGGCCTCCTGCGCCCGCACTTCCTCCGACCAGTGCACGAAGCCGAGACCGCCCAGCTTGTGATCGGAGGCGCCGGCCGGGATCGCGTAGGGCTTGCCCCCCGCCCGGCGTACCTCCTCCATGGCCTCCTCCCAGGACGGTCTGAAGCCGATGTCGAAGCCCTGCTCGACCAAGCGGACGTCGGCGCCCAGGATGCGTGAGAGCAGGATGTTGCCGACCCGGTCGTAGACGCCGTCGTACCAGTCGACCCAGTTCTCCTGCACGAGGCGGCACTTGAGGCCGAGCTTCGCGGCCACCGCCGCGACCTGGCGCGTGTGGTTCGACTGCACGCCTCCGATCGACACGAGGGTGTCGCAGCCCTGCGCCAGGGCTTCGGGGATCAGGTATTCGAGCTTGCGCGTCTTGTTGCCGCCGAAGGCCAAGCCCGAGTTGCAGTCCTCCCGCTTGGCGAAGATCTCGACCCGGCCGCCCAGATGGGCCGTGAGCCGGTCCAGGCGCTCGATCGGGCTCGGCCCGAAGGTGAGCGGGTGACGCGCGAAGCGATCGAGCCGCAGCGTTCCGGGTCGGTCGGCGCCCGTGGCCGAGGTGGGAGCAGTCGCGGTGGTCATGGGTGCACCCGTTCTTCGAGGAGCCTCAAGTCTACGCGATCCCCGATTGCGGCGGGTTGTGATTGTGAGCAATTCATGATCGTTGGATTGCTCCTAGATCCCGACCATGAGCAATCGGAATGCGAAAATCGCCTCCTCGCAGCAATTCCTCGCCGCAATCCCCTCCGCCTGCCGTCGCGCTGGACCGCATCGATCGAAAGATTCTCGATCTTCTCCAGCGGGATAGCCGGATCACCAATCTGGAGCTGGCCGGGCGGGTCGGCCTCTCGCCGGCGCCGTGCTCACGGCGCGTGAAGCGCCTGCACGACGACGGCTTCATCAGCCGGGAGGTGGCGATCGTCGATCCGGCGCGGGTGGGCAACACGCTGATCGCCTTCGTGAGCGTGGAGCTCGACCGGCAGCGGGAGGACGTGCTCGCCACCTTCGAACGCAAGATGGCGGCGCAGAAGGTCGTGCAGCAATGCTACTTCATCTCGGGCGAGAGCGACTACCTGCTCGTCGTCGCCTGCCGCGACATGGAGCATTACAATGCGTTTGTGCGCGAGGTGCTTGCCAATGAACACAACATCCGGCGCTTTCGCACCAGCTTCAACCTGAACCGCGTGAAGTACGAGACGGCGATCGATCTCGAGGCCGCGCTCGACTGACCTGCGCGGCGGCACGAGGCGAAGGTTCGGCCCGGATCGGCCCGGCCGGTCGCCGCGTTCACAGGAGGCAGCAACCGACGCCACGCACCCGCGTTCGCGACGAAACAAGAGACGACATCGGAGGAAACGTCATGGCCGACCAGATCACCGGCTCGGGGACGACGCCATCGTCCGCGACGGCCGCGAGCGGCAGCGATCACCCGCTGCACAGCCCCGACCAGATGCTGAGCCTCTGGACAGGCTGGATGGAGCAGATGTCGACGGCGCCGCAGGCGCTCCAGCCCCCGGTCTGGCCGGCCGCCCTGCCGCCGGTTCTGCTGGCCGAGGATGCGCTCGCCCGTCGCTTGGCCGAGGATCCCCTGCTGCGCTCGATCGACCAGATCTGGAACGCCAATCCGCTGCGGGAGGTGGTGCCGATCGACTGGGCGGGAATTGCCTGGGCGCTGCGGACGGTCTGGCTCCGCTCGATGAACAGGTCCGAGGCGGCCGCCTCCCTGTTCGATTTCGGCCAGGGCGTGTGGCGGTCGCTGCTCACCACCTGGGACGAGGCGGGGCGGCACTGGCTCGGCCTGTTCGGGCTCGCCCCGGACCCGGCCCCCACAGGCCGGTCCGACAAGCGGTTCGCCGCCCCGGAATGGCGGACCAACCCGGCCTACCTCGCCCTGAAGGAACTCTATCTCCTCGCCTCAGACTGGCTCCTGGAACGGGGCGACATCGACGATCTCGACCCGGCCGAGCGGCAGCGCCTCACCTTCCACCTGCGGCAGTTCGTCGATGCGATGAGCCCGGCGCTGGTGCTGACGGCGAACCCCGTCGCCCTGCGCAAGGCCCTGGAGACCGGCGGGGCGAGCCTGGTCGACGGCGCCCGTCACCTCGCCGAGGACATCGCGGCCGGTCGCCTCAGCATGGTCGATGCGAACGCCTTCGCCCCCGGCCGCAATCTCGCCCTCACGCCCGGCAAGGTCGTCCACCGCAATGCGCTGATGGAGCTGATCCAGTATGCGCCCGCCACCGAACAGGTCCGGCAGGTCCCGCTGCTCATCATCCCGCCCTGGATCAACAAGTACTACATCCTCGACATGCAGCCCAAGAACAGCATGGTGCGGTACTTGGTGTCCCAAGGATTCACGGTGTTCCTGATCTCGTGGCGGAACCCCGACGCCTCGATGGACGGGACCGGGATCGAGGACTACATCGATCTCGGTCCGCTGGCCGCGAGCGAGGTCATCCGCGAGATCACCGGAAGCGAGACGGTGAACGCGATGGGCTATTGCATCGGCGGGGTACTGCTCACACTCACGCTCGCCGTTCTGGCGGCCAAGGGCGATGCGCGGTTCAGGGCGGCGAGCTTCATGGTCTCGCCCCAGGATTTTTCGCGGATTGGCGACACGGCCGTGTTCATGGACGAGCCGACCCTCGACCTCGTCGAGCAGCAGATGATGGAGCGCGGCTACCTCGACAGCCGGGCGATGAGCAACATGTTCAACCTGCTGCGCTCGAACGACCTCATCTGGTCGAACGTCGTCAACAACTATCTGCTCGGCAACAGGCCGCCTGCCTTCGATCTTCTCTACTGGAACAGCGACAGCACGCGGATGACCCGTGCGGCGCATAGCTGGTACCTGCGCAACACCTACGTCGAGAACAACCTGATCGTGCCGGGCAAGGTCAGCCTCAAGGGCGTGTCCATCGATCTCGGCCGCATCCGGCAGGACACCTACGCGGTCGGGTGCGAGAAGGACCACATCGTGCCGTGGGACTCGGCATGGCGCATCTCGCAGCTGTTCGGCGGCGCCGTGCGCTACGTCCTGGCATCGAGCGGCCATGTGGCCGGCATCATCAACCCGCCGGGCGGGAAGGGCGAATACCGGACCGCCCCGGAAGGCAGCCCGAGCGCGACGCCGCAGGACTGGCTGAAGAGCGCCGAGCGGCACAGCGGGAGCTGGTGGCCGGATTGGTCGGCGTGGCTCGCGGCACGGTCCGGCCCCCTGACGGCACCGCCGTCGCTCGGCAGCACGCGGCACCCGCCCCTGGAGGACGCGCCGGGCAGCTACGTGCTGCAAACCTGACGCTCGCCGCAAGGAGTCTGTCGTGCCGGTCCGGCCCGCGCCATCCAGTCGCCGCCGACGCTCTGCCGGCGGACGGCCACAACGGTCGCGACGATCTCGGCCTCGCCGGATCGTCGCGCCGCGATCGGCGCCCCTCCGGCCGTCAATCCGGACGATGAGGTCGCATCATCGCGAGAACGTCGCTCATCAGCGGACGTGAGCGCGGGTCCGGGTCGATGCAGAGCTGCGCGATCCTGCGGAGGGCCGGCACGTCATGCCCCTCCGGCATCCGCGCCAGGAGCTCACCGAGGAGGATTCCCCAGGCTCGCACCTCGATCCGCTGCAACGCGGATCCGCGCGCGCCGCCGGGCAAGGCAGAGGCCGCACCGAAGTCGCTGAGCACGCATTCGCCGGTCCGGCCGTCCCACAGGATGTTGTGGCCGTAGAGATCGCCGTGCAGCACGCCGCGCGCGTGAAGATGAGCCGCACCCGACGCCGCGCCCGACGCGATGCGCAGCGCGCTCTCCCGCGTGAGCGTCAGGCCGGGATCGTACGTGTCGCGACTGCAACTTGCGAGACTCGGCGGCCCGGCGAGGACGCGCCAGCCGGACGGCATCAGGGGCATCAGCAGGCCCTCGAGCCCTTCGGGATGTCCGCTCAGGCGCCCGAGCGCCCCGGTGAGACGAGGATGGTTCCCCGCCGCGAGGCAGGCCGCCATCTCGCGCTCGGGCAGGCCATCGCTCGTCATCGCCCCCTTGAACAGCTTCAGCGCCACGTCGCGGGGCGGCTCACCGGTCGGAAGAGACCAGATCGCGCGGTGCACCCAGCCCGACGCGCCTTCCCCCAGGCGCTCCTCGCACGCTACGTGGTCCCAGGGCACGTCCGGGATGGCGCTCGCCTCCATCGGCGGTTCGCAAGGATTGCCGGACCACGACACCCAGGCGAGGCGGGGCAGGTCGACCAGCCAAGGCGGCAGCGCCCTGAAGTCGTTGGCTGCGATCCTGAGCAGTTCGAGGTTTGGGGCGCCCGCGAGTTCATCCGGCAGCGCCCGCAAGCGGTTGCCCGACAGCATGAGCTTCTGGAGGTGAGGGCGCTCGCCGAGGGCCCGGGGCAATCGGTCGATGAGGTTATCGGTGAGCGTCAGCCAGCGCAGCGAAGGGGGCAGGGCCTCCCCGGGCACCTCGCGCATGCCGACGCTCCGAAACCCGATCTGGCTGAGCGACGGACACGCGCCGAGGACGGGCGGAAGCCGCTCGAAGCGGTTCCCTGAGCAAAAAAGGACGCGCAGCTTTCGCAAGCGGCAGAGATCATCGGGCAGTGCCGTGAGCCCGGCACCAGTGAGATCGAGGAGTTCGAGGCTGTCGCCGAGGCCCAGGATCTCGCGCGGGAATTCAGCCAAGCCGGGCCCGAGGCGGAGTTCCCGAGCGCCGGCGAGTTCTCCTGCGCGGAGGGCCTTGAGGGTGCGCAGAGTTGCAGCTTCGGCTGACACGATCGGGGAGTACCGGGAACGGGGCCTCGTCACGGCGCGCATAGCCACTCCGTCGTGGACTGGCTAGGGCGATGACCGCGCCCGGCACGCTCGACGAGGCGCCACCTCCGGACCCGCGATCAGGGCCGCCCGGATGCCCTCGTATCACGCCACCGCGGACATCACCTCGGCAGGCCGGATTCTGGTCCTCGTCCGGTCGGAATCCGGAACGGGCGCCCTCGCCGACGCACGCTCGACGGCTCTGACGACCTGATCCGGTGCCAGATGATGGATCATGTGCCCCTGGCCCGGTACGGCGATGAATTCACTGTTGGCGAGTTCGTGGTGCAGCCGCTCCGATTGCCGGTGGACATCCGCGATCTGGTCGTCCGCGCCCGTGATGATCACCACCGGCAGCGTCAGATCGCGGTAATGCGCCTGAAGCTCCACCGTGACGGGCGTCATCAGCGCCGCATCCTCGGCCGCAGCCCGGAGCTGCGAGGGACGCAGCATCAACGCCTTCGGCATCTGCGCGTCGAATCGCGCGGGCACGTCGGCGGGCGCGAACATCGCCTTGATCAGGCCCGGCAGGATCCGGCGAGCGATCAACGGCGACACGGTGTAGCGCATCGCGTCGCCGAGCACCGGGATCGCCGGCGGCGAGAACAGGACCACGTCGGCCCGCAGGGTGGGATAGTAGTAGCCCGAGGCGAGCACGAGGCTGCGCACGAGGTGGGGCGCCTGCAGCGCGAGCGCGACGGCGACCAGGCTGCCCCACGAATGCCCGAGCACGACAGCGCGCGACACCCCGAGACGCTCCAAAGCCGTCTGGAACAGGGTGGCGTGGGCCCTGGGTGTCCAGAGAGCCCGCGGCCGCGCGCTGTAGCCGTAGCCGGGCCGGTCGATGAGGATGACCCGATGACGCTTGGCGAGGTCGTCGACGATGCCGCTGACCAGGAAGTCCTGGATCAGGGTGCCGTTGCCGTGGATCAGCACCAACGGCTCGCCCTGCCCCCGTTCCAGGTAGTGCAGACGCACGCCGTCGACCGTCATGAAGCGCCCGACGGGCGGGTGACGCCGCTCGGCCTCCCGGGCCTTCTTGAGGTTGTACAACGCCGAGGCGCCGAGAGCGGCGGCCGAGCCGATCAGGGCGTGCGTCAGCCATCTCCGGGGTGTCTTAGGCGGGGTCGTGGTGAAGGCGTTGTCGACGTGCATGCATCCTCGCTCGGTCCGGGCTGGACCAAGCCGAGGAACCGCCGATTGTTCCGTCATGCCGGAGGCTGCGCCATCCTGTTCGGCTGGATGTCCGGCCCTTCAGGTTGCGACTATCGAACATGTTGCTGTCACGAACACTTGCGCGCAGGGTGTGGGTGCGTGGCCTCATCTGAGCTGATCTGTGCTTGCTCTCTGTCACGCTCGGCCCTGAGTTCTCGCTCCGCCATCAGCCAGAACACGATCTCGAAGCCGTCGGGCCGGTGGTTGCGTTCCCAGAGGTCGTAGGCGCGAGCGCGGATCTGCTCGAAGGTGATGTCGCCCGGGGTCGTCATCGCGTCTCGCCCAATCCTGAGCCGGTCGGAGCGGGTCCTCCCGCAGGGATGACCCGGAGCGGCAACTCGGGCACCGGGGCACGGGTTCTGACGTCGTTGCCGTCTACGGCGTGGGGTCCGCGAGACGCCCGACGCGGGGCTTGACCGGCGCACCGCAGCCCGCCCGGATATGGCCGGCGAGACCTGAGACAGGAGACCGCCATGCGTGAGCACCGCTTCGGACCGTCGGACCGGCCGGTCCCGGTCGTGGGTCAGGGGACGTGGTACATCGACGAGGCCGAGCCGCAGACGGCGGTGGCCGCGCTGAGGCGCGGCATCGCCCTCGGGCTGACCCACATTGACACCGCCGAGATGTACGGCGACGCCGAATTGGTCGTCGGCGAGGCGATCAGCGGCATGCGGGACGAGGTCTTCCTCGTCTCGAAGGTCCTCCCGAACAACGCGTCGGCGAAGGGCGCGGTCGCCGCCTGCGAGCGTTCGCTCGCCCGCCTCAACACCGACCGGCTCGACTGCTACCTGCTGCACTGGCGGGGCTCCATCCCGCTCGCCGACACCGTGGCGGCCTTCGAACGGCTTCGCGAAGCCGGCAAGATCCTGTCCTGGGGCGTCAGCAACTTCGACGTCGAGGATCTCGATGCCCTGCTGGCATTGGCGGGGCCGGGGCGGATTGCCTGCAATCAGGTTCTCTACCATCTCGAGGAGCGGGCGATCGAGCATGCGGTTCTACCCTGGTGCCAGCGGAACGGCGTGGCCGTCGTCGGCTATTCGCCCTTCGGCCACGGCCGCTTTCCCGCTCCGGCCTCCGCGGGCGGACGCGTGCTGTCCGAGATCGCGGCGACGCACGCGGCATCCCCGCGGCAGGTGGCGCTCGCCTTCCTGACGCGAGACGACGGCCTGTTCAGCATCCCGAAGGCATCGGACCCGGCTCACACCGAGGAGAATGCGGGCGGTGGGACCCTGCATCTCACCCCGGCGGAGGTGGAGCGGATCGAGGCGGCCTTTCCGCGCGGCCCAAAGCCGCGCAGCCTTCCGATGCTCTGAGCCGGCCTCGCTTCGGAACGGCGAGGGTCGGTGCCGCGTCGCAGACGGGCGCCATCGCAACAGTGTCGACCCTGACGGCAGCGCAAGGTTGCCGCCATTGTTCCACTGTCGGCAATAATGCGTTGTTCATTCTGACGATTAACGCATCCCACCTGAACACTGATGATGTCTCCAACGGGCGACGACGTGCTTCGACGCCTCGCACAGGAGACCATCCATGAAACGGCTATTGCTGTCCCTGATGCTGGCTACGGCCGGCACCATCCTTCCGCCTCAGGCCAAGGCGGACCCGGCGCAAACGATTGCGGCCAACGCGCCGGTCACGGTCCATTACCGCTCCGCGACGGTCGACGGCCTGAAGATCTTCTATCGCGAAGCGGGCCCGGTCGACGGACCGGTCGTGCTGCTCCTGCACGGATTCCCGACCTCGTCGCACATGTTCCGCAACCTGATCCCGACGCTCGCCGACCGGTATCGCGTCATCGCACCGGACTACCCGGGTTTCGGCCAGAGCGACGCGCCCGCCCATACGGCCTTCGCCTACGGCTTCGGACGCTATGCCGACCTGCTGGACGGGCTGCTGAGCCGCATCGGTGCCACATCCTACGCGATGTACGTCATGGATTACGGCGCGCCCGTCGGCTACCGGCTGGCGCTCAAGCACCCGGACCGGGTGAGAGGCCTCATCGTCCAGAACGGCAACGCCTACGACGAGGGCCTGCGGGAGTTCTGGGACCCGATCAAGACCTACTGGGCCGACGGGAGCGCCAGGAGCCGCGAGGCGCTCTCCGGCCTCGTCACGCTCCCGACCACGATCTTCCAGTACACCGACGGCGTGAAGGACATCTCGCGCATCAGTCCGGACAACTGGGTCCACGACCAAGCCCTGCTCGACCGTCCCGGCAACAAGGACATTCAGCTCGACCTGTTCTATGATTATCGCACGAACGTGCCGCTCTACCCCCAGTTCCAGGAATTCTTCCGCACGCGCAAGCCGCCGACGCTGATCATCTGGGGCAAGAACGACAAGATCTTCCCCGAACAAGGAGCCTACCCCTACCTCCGTGACCTGCCCCAGGCCGAGCTGCACATGCTCGACACCGGCCATTTCGCGCTGGAGGACAAGCTCGACGAGATGGCACCCCTCATCCGCACCTTCCTCGACAGGCAGGTGGCGAAGCGCTGACCCCACCCGTCGCGCCGCAGGGGCCGGGGCCGATGCCGCTTCGAGCAGACGCCTCGACAGGACAGGCGGCCTGCGGCACGAGGTGCCTCGCCGCCCGCCCGGTTCTCCCTGCACGACCCGGTCCGTGCCCGGACGCGCGGCCGGGAGCGGACATGATTGAGCTGAGCGGGATCGCGATCATCGGCAGCGGCGGCATCGGCGGCTACCTCGCGGGCGCCCTCGCGCGCGGCGGACACCGGCCGACGCTGTGCGTCCGCACCGCCTTCGACCGACTGGAGGTGACGGAGGGCGGCGAGACCCGCGCCGTGGAGGTGCCCGTGGCCGCGGACCCCGCGGCGGTCGGACCGGTGCGCTGGGTGCTGCTCACCACCAAGGCGCAGGACATCCCGGGGGCAGCACCCTGGCTCGCGACGCTGGCGGGCCCCGGCACCACGGTGGCGGTCATCCAGAACGGCGTCGATCACGCCCGCCGCGCCGCCCCGTACCTGCCGCCGGGCGCGGCCCTCCTGCCGACGATCATCTACTGCGCCGTGGAGCGCACGGCGCCTGGCCGCATCGTCCATCATGGCGGTGCCCGCATGCACGTGCCGGCCGACGAGCAGGGTGGCGCCTTCGCGGAGATCTTCGCCGGCTCCGGCTTCGAGATCGTGCGCGAGGCGGACTTCGTCACCACGGCGTGGCGCAAGCTGCTCAGCAACGCCGTTGCCAACGCGATCACCGCGCTCACCCTGCGGCGGATGACCGTGTTCACGGAAGCCGCCGTGCAGGCCCTCGCCCGGGATCTCATGACGGAGGTGATCGCGGTCGCCCGCGCCGAGGGCGCGCGGATCGCGGCCGAGGACGGCGAGAGGATCCTGGCGAGCTACGCCCGCATGGGGCGGGGCGGGTCCTCGATGCTCTACGACCGCTTGGCCGGGCGCCCGCTGGAACACGACTTCATCTCCGGCGCGGTGGTCGAAGCCGCGGGGCGGCACGGGATCGACGTGCCGCTGAACCGCGCCGTCCTGGCGCTGCTCGTCGGGGCGAGCGGCCATCCCCTGGACGGGAGTGCCTGACCCCCGCGCCTCAGCGCCTGACCGCGACGGAGATCCGCGTCCGGCTCACGAAGGCTCGCGGCGCCGGTCTCCGGGAGACCGACCACCCCCGCTGTCCCAAAGGTAGGGTGACACATCAAGCGAAGCGCCGAAGTGTCCATCAGCCGAACTCGGCCGTACGGATGGTACAATCCGCGCCAGATCCCGGCATCTGCTTCCTCACGGAATCTGTTCTGCCTCGACATGACGAAGCGTTTGCACCTGCTGGCATCCGCCATCGGCGCGACGTCAAGAATTTTGCCGAGCCCGGACCCGCGATCGATCCCCGTATGGCGTGAATTCGGCCAGCCTTCCCCGCAGACGCTCCCCGGTCGATGTGGTAGGGTCCGATACAACAACCGGCTCGCCCGTTCGGCCGGCCCGGGAGGAATGCCGATCCACGGACGCAGGCTTGCGCGCGCTCGTCGTCCGACGCGGCGCGTCGTCCGTGCCGACGCGCCGTGCGGTCGACCGCCGGCCTGCGTCGCGCGGAGCGCGGTCCGGTCGGCCATTCCCCGGCGTCGTTCCGGATCGGCAACGCTTGCATCGTCCTGCGAGGTCACATGACGATCACCAAGTTCGGCATCGGCCAGCCCCTGCGGCGCGTCGAGGATGCGCGCCTTCTCACGGGCGCCGGGCGGTACGGCGACGACCACGTCCCCGAGGCCTGTCTGCACGCGGCCCTGCTGCGCAGCCCGCACGCCCATGCCCGCTTCCGCATCACCGACCTCGACACGGCCCGCGCCATGCCCGGCGTGCACCTCGTGCTCACCGCCGCCGACGTCGCGCATCTCGGCGCGATCAAGTGTCAGGCCCCGGTCCCGAACGATGACGGGAGCCAGAACCATCTCGCCCACATCCCGGTGCTCGCGAGGGACACCGCGAAGCATGTTGGCGACGCGATCGCCTTCGTGGTGGCCGAGACCCTGGCGCAGGCCCGGGACGCCGTGGAGGCGATCGGCATCGCATACGAGGTCCTGCCGGCGGTGGTCGGCATCCGCAAGGCCCTGGCGAGCGGTGCGGCGAGCGTCTGGGACGAAGCGGCGGACAATGTCGCCTTCGATGCGAGCCTCGGCGACAGGGCCGCCACCGATGCGGCCTTCGGGACGGCAGCGCGGGTCGTGCGCATTGAACTCGAGAACCAGCGCGTCGTGACGAACTACATGGAGACGCGCAGCGTCGTCGCCGAGTCGGACGGCGCGACGGGGGGCCTGACGCTCACCATCCCGAGCCAGGGGGTGCACGGCCTGCGCGACACCCTCGCGGGTGTGCTGGGCGTCGCGAAGGAGAGCCTGCGCGTGATCACCGGCGACGTCGGAGGCGGATTCGGCACCAAGACCTTCACGTACCGCGAGTACCCGCTCGCGGCCGAGGCGGCGCGCCTGCTCGGCCGGCCGGTGAAGTGGGTCTCGGACCGGGGCGAACACTTCCTCGCCGACTCGCAGGGGCGCGACAATCTCTCGGTCGGCGAGGTGGCGCTCGACGGCGAGGGCCGCTTCCTCGCCATGCGCTTCGACGTGGTGGGTGATCTCGGCGCCTACCTGTCGCAGTTCGGCCCCTACATCCCGTATCTCGGGGCCACCATGCTCACCGGCGTCTACCGCACGCCGGCGCTGCACGTGCGGGTGCGCGGCGTCTACACCAACACGGTGCCGGTGGATGCCTATCGCGGCGCGGGCCGGCCGGAGGCGGCCTACCTCGTCGAGCGGCTCGTGGACCGGGCCGCGCGCGAGACGGGGCTCGGCCAAGCCGAGATCCGCCTGCGCAACTTCATCCCGCCGGATGCCATGCCGTACACGACACCGATCGGCGACCGGACCTACGACACCGGCGATTTCGCGGCGCATCTGGGCCGCGCCCTGGAAGCGTCCGACTGGGCCGGGTTCGAGGTGCGCCGCGAGGACTCGCATCGCGCCGGCCGCCTGCGCGGCATCGGGCTTGCGACCTACATCGAGTGCACGGCCTGGGGCGAGGGCGAAGACGTCAGGATCACCCTCGACAAGGACGGCGGCGTCACCGTCTACGTGGGCACGCAGTCGAACGGGCAGGGGCACGCCACCGCCTACGCGCAGTTCGCCGCGGAGCAGTTCGACCTTCCGCTCGAGCGGATCCGGGTGGTGCAGGGCGACACCGCGCAGGTCGCGACCGGCGCCGGCACCGGCGGCTCGCGCTCGATCCCGGTCGGCGGCATCTCCGTCGACGCCGCCTCGAAGGATCTCGCCCGCAAGATCAAGGAACTGGCCTCCGAGGAGTTCGAGGCCGGCATCGGCGACATCGAGATCGCGCAGGGCGCCGTGCGCATCGCCGGCACCGACCGGACCCTCGACTTCGCGGCTCTGGCTGCGCTCCCGCGCGCCACCGCGGCGATGCTGACCGGGCGCGGCGACTTCGTGCCCCCGAGCGCGACCTATCCGAACGGCACCCATGTCGCCGAGGTCGAACTCGACCCCGACACCGGGACGACCCGCATCCTGCGCTACACGGTGTGCGACGATTTCGGCCTGACCGTGAACCCGCTCCTCCTCGCCGGTCAGGTGCACGGCGGGGTGGCGCAGGGCATCGGACAGGCGCTGCACGAGCGCACCGTCTACGACACGGCGGGGCAGCTCCTCACCGCCAGCTTCATGGATTACGGCCTGCCGCGGGCTGAGGACGTTCCGTCCTTCCACTTCGAGACGAAGAACGTGCCCTCGACCACGAACCCGCTGGGCATCAAGGGGGCCGGCGAGGCGGGTTCGATCGGCTCCTGTCCCGCCGTGATGAACGCGGTCGTCGATGCCCTCGACCGGGGCGCGGGCATCCGCGACATCGACATGCCGGCGACACCCGCCAGCATCTTCGCGGCCCTGCGGGCGACGCGTCGGGCCGCAGCCTGAGGCGTCTCCTCGCGGGGATCCGCTGCGGATCCGGGGGACGAGGGCGACGGCCGCCGTCCCGCGTCGGCCGTGCGGACGGGTGGGGCGGGGGCTCACGGCAACTCGCCGCGCCGCCGCTTCTCGGCGTCGTCCCAGGCGGTGAGCGGCTGGTAGTCGGGCACGAAGCCGAGCCCCTTGCGGACTCGCGAACCGTCGACGGGCTCCGGCACCGTGGTGCCGGCGCGGGCGCCGCCCGCGAGCTGCCGCGTGCCGGCGATGTGCCGAAGCGCGGGCCCGGAAGGGCTTCCGCGAGGGCGATCGGGCTCACGACGCGCGGCCGGAGAGGCCCCCGTCGACGGGCAGGCTCACGCCTGTGATGTAGGCGGCCTCGTCGGAGGCGAGGAACAGGGCGGCGTTGGCCACGTCCCAGGCGGTGCCCATCCGGCCCATCGGGCAGGCCTCGTCCCGGGCCTTCACCATCTCGGCGGCATCGGCGTACTGGCCGGAGATCTGCTGGAAGATCAGCGGCGTGTTCATCAGCCCGGGCATGATGGCGTTCGCCCGGATGCCGTCGCGCGCATATTGCAGCGCGAGCCCCAGGGTGAAGTTGTTCACCGCCGCCTTGGCGGCGTAGTAGGCCGCATAGGGATAGCCGGTGTAGCGCACCGCCGCGATCGACGAGACGTTGACGATCGCCCCCGATTGCCGCGCCAGCATGTGCGGCAGCACGTGCTTGCAGGTGAGGAAGCAGCCGGTGACGTTGAGGTCGAGCGTCCGGTGCCACGCCGCCTCGTCGAGTTCGACGGGGCCGCCCATCTGAGCGTAGCCGACGTTGTTGTGCAGGATGTCGATGCGGCCGTGCTGCTCCGCAACCGCATCCACCACGGCCCGGACACCGGCGGAGTCGGTCACGTCGCAGGAGGCGGCCGACGCGCGGTGGCCCTCCTGCGCGATGATCCGCACGGTCTCCTCGGCGGCCTCGCGGTTGATGTCCACGCAGACCACCCGGGCGCCGTGGCGCGCGAAGGTGACGGCGGTGGCCTTGCCGTTGCCCCACCCGGGTCCGACCGAGCCGGCCCCGAACACGATGGCGACCTTGTCCTGAAGACGCATGCGGACGATCCGATTGTTGGCGTGTGACGAGAGGTGAGGGGCGCCGCTCACCCGAGCTTGCCCGTGGTCGATGCGAGCAGCGCCGACGCCCCGTCGCCGTAGCGCTTGTGCCAGTCCTAGTAGCGGGGCCGTCCCGAGCGTCCTGCATAGCAAGGTCCAGAGCAGGGAGGGAGGCACGGGGATCTTGAAGCCGCCGACGTCGTCGGGCGTGCGGATCGGCTTCGTCGAGGAGGTCGTCTGCCGGAAGCCGTGGTTGGACGAGTTGTCCATGCAGACGAGGAGGGCCGGCCCTCGATCGGCATGCCGAAGCCGCGCTCCAGACTGGCGAGCCAGGTTCGCCCCGCTCCAGGCACGGCTTGGCCCTCGGATGCGCGCAGATCGGTCGCGGACGCCATCGCTGACATCGTCTTCCTCCCGTGACCGTTCCCCCAGGCCGCCGAGGGCGCGGGCTCTCGCGAACGGGAACTCTCGCCCGCGCCCATCGCGGCGCCATCCGCGACGAACGACGGCCGCGCCGTGGCGCGATGCAGCGATTGGTGAAACGATGCCCAGACGCGGGCGTCCGATCCACAGGCCGTCCCGCACCGGATTGCTCGCCGTTTCCTGACCTGGCCGTTCTTGGTGGTCCTGGCAGGTTACCCGAGGCGCTGGTGCGGGACATGCGACATCGGCGTAGCGATGCGTGAGGAAAACTCACAGCTGCGCCCGGGCTCTCTCGGTCGCCGGAAGGATACGCCGTCGTGCCGCTCGCGCGCTTGCCGCTGAACGCCCCCCGGGCCTGCGAGGTCGCGACCCGGCTCGGCAGCATGAGCGCAGCGGCGAGCGAACTCGGGGGCACGCACCGCGCGGTGAGCCACCGCATCAAGGCGCTCGAAGCGCAGTTCGGGCTACCTCTGCTGCAGCGGCAGCCGCGCGCGGTGGCGCTGACTCAGGAAGGCGCCCAGCTCGCCGCCAGCCTGGGCGAGGCATTCGACCAGATCCACCTCGCCGTCTCGCGCGTCAAACCCGGGCCGCTGACGCTGTCCTGTTCAGCCAGGATCATGATGTACTCTTGTGAAGGGCGAGGTCCGCGCCGGGCACCTCATGGCCCCGTTCGGTTTCACTCCCGGACCGCACCGCCTGCCATTGTGGATCGCCGAGCAGCTGCGATCCCGGGCCGACCTGAGATGCCTCGTCCGGTGGCTCGAGGGCGAGATGAACCGGGCCGCCGGCGCATGATTGCTGATCGACGGTCGATTGGCTTCGGACGAACGCGTGAGATCATGATCGAGGCGTGCGGCCTCACTGTTCAGGAGCCTCGTTGATTCGAAAGCTGGAGGAGATGAACTCTGGCAGAGGCGGACACGTTGTCGGCCCTGAGCCACCCTCTGGTTCAGAGTGACCAGATCCAGGGCACCGTCGTTTCCGATGCCGGTGGACACCGGAGCGCAGCCATCAAGCGCCGCGTGACCGAGACGGTCAGCGGCCACGTCGCCTGCGCGGTCACGCCGGTCGGTGGATTTCTGGGATCAGGCTGCAAGCTCTCCGACCACCACAGCCCGATACCGCGCCGGCCGATCCTGCCACGCGATCCAGAGATGCATCTTCAGGAGCCGCTTCCGCACCCTGATGCACCGGGCAGGCGCAGGGCAACAGCACGCCGCACGGCCCGGCTGGCCCCGGTTGAGGATCGCAGGCTCTAGCGAGCATCCGTGTGCGTCGCGAGCCAGAGAACGTGACGGCGGCCGCTTCGTCCATTGGCGTGAACGCGGATCTCGTCGACCGCAAACCCCGTGTTGCGCAGTCGAGCTTTGAACTTCCGGTCCGGCCCACCTGACCAGACGCCCAGAATGCCCTGGGGGCGCAATGCGTAACGGGCCCGCTTCAGGCCCCACACGTCGTACAGGCGATCATTCTCGACGCGGGTCAACCCTTCGGGTCCGTTGTCGACGTCGAGCAGGATCGCGTCGTAGTACGCCGGAACTTGCTGGATCACACGCTTCACGTCGGCTTCTCGGATCTCGACGCGCGGATCATCAAGGCTTCCTGCAAACAGGTGAGCCAGCGGGCCACGGGCCCAGGCCACGACCGCAGGCACCAGTTCCGCCACCACGATCCGCGCTTCCGGCCCGAGTGCGTCGAGCGCGGCGCGCAAGGTGAAGCCCATGCCCAGCCCGCCGATCAACACCCTGGCCGCGGGGCGGCCCTTGAGGCGAGCGCAGGTGAGGGCGGCCAAGGCTGTCTCGGAGGTGCTGGCACGATTATTCATCAGCTCGATCGCGCCGACACAGATCGTGTACTCGCTGCCGCGCTGCATGAGGCGCATCGGCTCGCGCTCGCCGGGAATGACGGCAGTGTCGAGCTGAACCCATGGCGTCACGGGGCGAGCCTCCAATGGTCAAAGGGTGGATTGGACAGGCGGAGAGTGGCTTGAGCGATCAAGGGGCAGGTGGTCCGGCCGAGGAGCGCGCCTTGCAAGCCACAGGACTGAGCGCCGGACAAGGCCCCTGGCCGGGCGAGAGGCTGGCCAGACCGCAGGATCCTTCGAGGACGGTGGGGGAGGGGGCCAGTGGCAATGTCGGGCTGCATACCCCCTGGGTGATGCAGACCATGTGGAGTACGCGACTCCAAGGCCAACACCACTCCGACATTTTTTTGGAACGGCAAAGTTTGCTGTCGTGCCTGCTGTTCGAGTGCAGCGAGGTAAGCGTCGGGATCGTGGCGGAAGTGAACCGCTCCGGGTTTCCCGAAGGCCGTTTGGTTTGAGTCAGGCGGCCAGGGCTGGCTCCTGCGCCTGGGCATAGTAGCGCGCTTCCGCCTCGGCGGGAGGCACGTTGCCGATCGGGTCGAGCAGCCGGCGATGATTGAACCAGTCGACCCATTCGAGGGTGGCGAACTCCACTGCCTCGACGCTGCGCCAGGGACCGCGCCGGTGGATCACCTCGGCCTTGAACAGGCCGTTGATCGTCTCGGCCAGAGCATTGTCGTACGAGTCCCCGACACTGCCGACTGAAGGCTGCACGCCGGCCTCCGCCAGCCGGTCGGTGTACCGCAGAGCGAGGTATTGCGACCCACGATCCGAGTGATGCACGAGCCCGCCCCCTCGAACAGGGCGGCGCTCGTGCAACGCCTGCTCCAGGGCGTCCAGCACGA
>NZ_BPQQ01000072.1 GCF_022179325.1 Methylobacterium isbiliense
CCTCTCCCCGCCCGCGGGGAGAGGCGGAGATGCTCACCCATGATCAGCCAGATGACCTCGCACGACATCCTCTCCCTCCTCGCGCCCGCCTCCCTGCGCGGGCGGCTCCTGCCCGACCATCCGCTCGCCGACCTGACGTGGTTTCGCGTCGGCGGTCCCGCGCAGGTGCTGTTCACGCCCGCCGACGAGCAGGACCTCGCCGCCGCGCTGGCCGCGCTGCCGGCCGAGGTGCCCGTCACGGTGATCGGGCTCGGCTCGAACCTGATCGTGCGCGACGGCGGCGTGCCGGGCCTCGTGGTGCGGCTCGGGGGCCGAGCCTTCGGCGAGATCGCGGTCGACGGCGAGACGATCCGGGCCGGGACGGCGGTGCCGGACATGCGCCTCGCCCGCGCCGCGGCCGAGGCCGGGCTCGACGGGCTCGCCTTCTACCGCGGCATTCCCGGCTCGGTCGGCGGCGCGCTGCGCATGAATGCCGGGGCGCATGGCGGCGAGACCACGGACGTGCTGGTCGAGGCGCGCGGCGTGACCCGCACGGGCGAGATCCGGGTCTTCGCGCATGCCGACATGGGCTTCGCCTACCGGCACTCCGGTGCGCCCGGCGACGTGATCTTCACGAGCGCGCTGTTTCGCGGGCGGCCGGGCGACAAGGCCGCGATCCTCGCCGAGATGGACCGCGTCACCGCGGCCCGCGAGGCCGCCCAGCCGATCCGCGAGCGCACCGGCGGCTCGACCTTCAAGAACCCCGAGGGGGGCAAGGCGTGGCAGCTCGTCGACGCGGCCGGCTGCCGGGGCCTGCGGCGGGGCGGCGCGCAGGTCTCCGAGATGCACTGCAACTTCCTCATCAACACCGGCGGCGCCACCGCGGCCGACATCGAGGGCCTGGGCGAGGAGGTGCGCGCGCGCGTGCGGGCGCAATCCGGCGTCGACCTGCACTGGGAGATCAAGCGGATCGGCGTTCCGGCCTGATTCGGCCGCGCCCGGGGAGGCGCGGATGACGACGGCACCGGACGGCGCCGCTCCCCGGACCCTTCACATCCCCGATGCCGGAAGGCGAGCGCCCCGAGGAGGGCATCCCATGACCAAGCACGTCGCCGTCCTGATGGGCGGCTGGTCCTCCGAGCGGGAGGTCTCGCTCAATTCCGGCCGGGCCTGCGTCCGGGCGCTGGAGGAGCAGGGTTTTCGCGTCACGCCCATCGACGTGCAGCGCGATCTCGCGAACGTGCTGGCGCAGGTGAGGCCCGACGTCGCCTTCAACGCCCTGCACGGGCCCTGCGGCGAGGACGGCACCGTGCAGGGCCTGCTGGAGATCATGGCGATCCCCTACACCCATTCGGGCGTGCTCGCCTCCAGCCTCGCCATGCACAAGGAGCGCGCCAAGGTGGTGATGAAGGCGGCCGGCGTGCCGGTGCCGGACGGGCGGCTGGTGAACCGATTCGAGGCGGCGCGGCGCCACGTCCTGCCCCCGCCCTACGTGCTGAAGCCGGTCGCCGAGGGCTCCTCGATGGGCGTCGTGATCGTGCGCGAGGGCCGCACCCACCCGCCCCAGGAGGTCGGCCGCGACGACTGGTCGTTCGGCGACGAACTCCTTGCCGAAACGTACATTCCGGGCCGCGAACTGACCTGCGCGGTGATGGGCGACCGGGCCCTCGACGTCATCGACATCCGGGCCACCACCGGGGAGTGGTACGATTACGACGCCAAGTACGCGAAGGGGGGGTCGGTGCACGTGCTGCCGGCCGAAATTAAACCGAAAATTTACCAGCTGGTTCGAGAGTTGGCGTTAACGGCGCATCAAGCACTTGGCTGCCGGGGCGTGAGCCGTGCCGATCTCCGCTACGACGACACACCGGGAGGCACCGGTGCGCTCGTGGTACTGGAGGTCAACACGCAGCCCGGCATGACCGAGACGAGCCTTGTGCCGGAGATCGCAGCCCATGCCGGGTACAGTTTCGGTGAACTCGTCCGATGGATGGTGGAGGACGCTTCCCTGAACCGCTGACCGCCGCCGGTCCCGCCGGCGCGCAGGCCGGCGGTGTCGCGCCCCTTGCGGGGGCGCCCCTGCCCGGGACCCGGGCGGGTGCGGGTTTCCTGTCGCGCCGGCTGCCCCGGTTCCTGCGGCCCCGCCGCGCGTCGGTGGCGATCCCGCTGGAGCGGCGCGTGCCGCGCCTCGTGGGCACCGCCCTGGTGTTCGGCTTCTTCGGCTTCGTCGGCGCGGCGGGCTTCGTCGCCAGCGGCGCCTACGCCGAGTTCGTCGTGCGCCACGGCCGGCCCCTCGACCTCCTCGCCCGCGTGGCCGGGTTCGGCCTCGACAAGGTGACGATCGCCGGGATCGTGCAGCTGCGGCCGGCCGAGATCCTGCAGGCCGCCGGTCTCGACCAGCGCAACTCGCTGCCCTTCCTCGACGTGGTGGGCGTGCGCGACCGCCTCGCGGCGGTGCCGCTGATCGGCTCGGTCTCGGTGCGCAAGATCTATCCGCACGAACTCCTCGTCACCCTCGCCGAGCGCGAGCCGAGCGCGCTGTGGCAGCGCAACGGCGAGATCGAGGTGATCGCCGCGGACGGCACCGTCATCGACCGGATGCGCGACGGGCGCTTCGCCGCCCTGCCGCTCGTGGTCGGCGAGGAGGCCAACACCCGCACCAAGGAATACCTCGCCCTCCTCGACGCGGCCGGGCCCCTGAAGGCGCGCATCCGCGCCGGCACCCTGGTGTCGGGGCGGCGCTGGACCCTGAAGCTCGACGGGATCGACATCCGCCTGCCCGAAGCGGGCGCCCGCGAGGCGGTGACCCGCCTCGTGCGCCTCGATGCCGAGCAGCGCCTCCTCGACAAGGACATCATCGCGGTGGACCTGCGCATGCCCGACCGGGTGGTGGTGCGGCTCACCGAGGAGGGAGCCGCGGCGCGCCAGGAGGCGCAGAAGAAGAAGCCGAAGGGGAAGGGGATCGACACGTGACCCGCCCCGCTCCCCTCACCCCGTCCTCCCGGTCGAGCCTCGCATGAGCCTTCTCCAGCACGGCCTGACCCCCCGGCTGAAGCCGCTCTCGGCGCGCCGCAGCGCGACCCTCTCGGTGCTCGACATCGGCACCAGCAAGGTCGTGTGCCTCGTCGCCGAGCTGCAGCCGGTCGAGACGCTCTCGACCCTGCGCGGCCGCACGCATCTGGCGCGCATCATCGGCATCGGCCACCAGCGCTCGCTCGGCCTCAAGGGCGGCGCGGTGGTGGACCTCGAAGCTGCCGAGAACGCGATCCGCCACGCCGTCCACGCGGCCGAGCGGATGGCGAAGTGCGAGGTGCAGTCGGTCATCGTCAACCTGTCGGGCGGCCGGCTCGGCTCGCAGCATTTCGAGGCGCGCGTGCCCGTGCGCTCCGGCCCGGTGACGGGCGCCGACGTCCAGCGCGTGCTCGAAGCGGCCAGCACCCACAGCGTCAGCCCCGGCCGGGCGGTGCTGCACGCGCTGCCGACCGGCTACTCCCTCGACCAGCAGGGCGCGGTGATCGATCCCTCGGGGATGATCGGCGAGACGCTCGGCGTCGACCTGCACGTGGTCACGGCCGAGACCGCCTCGGCCCGCAACCTGATGCTGGCGGTCGAGAACTGCCACCTGCGCGTCGAGGCGGTGATCGCCACCCCCTACGCGTCGGGCCTCTCGGCCCTCGTCGACGACGAGGCGGAGATGGGCGTGGCGGTGGTGGACATGGGCGGGGGCACGACGAGCGTCGGCGTGTTCACGGGCGGCCACCTCGTGCACGTCGATGCGCTCGCGGTGGGGGGCCACCACGTCACCATGGACATCGCCCGGGGCCTCTCCACCCGGGTGGCGGCGGCCGAGCGCCTCAAGACCCTGTACGGGGCCGCGATGGCGACCGCCTCCGACGAGCGCGACATGATCGCGGTCCACGGCGTCGACGAGGACGAGCGCGACCTGCCCCACCACATCCCGAAGTCGCAGCTCGTGCGCATCATCCGCCCCCGGGTCGAGGAGGTGCTGGAACTGGTGCGCGACCGGCTGCGCAACGCGGGCTTCGCGGCCCAGGCCGGCCGCCGGGTGGTGCTGACGGGCGGCGCGAGCCAGCTCGTCGGCCTGCCCGAGGCCGCCCGCCGCATCCTCCAGGGGCAGGTCCGGATCGGCCGGCCGCTGGGCATCAGGGGTCTGCCGGAGGCCGCCAAGGGACCGGCCTTCTCGGCGGCGGTCGGCCTCCTCGTCTATCCGCAGGTCTCCCACGTCGAGCATTTCGAGCCGAAGGGGCAGGCCGGCGCGATGGGCCTTCACGGGGACGGCTACTTCTCCAGGGTCGGTCGCTGGATCCGGGAGAGCTTCTGAACGGGCAATCGGATGCCCCGGCCGGGCTTCGAGGGGCCCGCGGGGGCGAGCGGACCATTACACCGGCGCCGATCGGCGCTCACACCAAGAACATCAAGAGGCACGCGCATCATGGCCATCTCTCTGCAAGCGCCGGACATCCGGGAACTCAAGCCGCGCATCACCGTCTTCGGCGTCGGCGGCGCCGGCGGCAACGCGGTCAACAACATGATCGAGTCGGGTCTGCTCGGCTGCGAGTTCGTGGTGGCCAACACCGACGCCCAGGCGCTGACCTCCTCCAAGGCCGAGCGCGTGATCCAGATGGGCATCGGGGTGACGCAGGGCTTAGGGGCCGGCTCGCAGCCCGAGGTCGGCCGCGCGGCCGCCGAGGAGGTGATCGACGAGATCCGCGACCAGCTCTCGGGCGCCCACATGTGCTTCATCACCGCCGGCATGGGCGGCGGCACCGGCACGGGCGCGGCGCCCGTCATCGCCCGGGCCGCCCGCGACATGGGCATCCTGACGGTCGGCGTGGTGACGAAGCCCTTCCAGTTCGAGGGCGTGCGCCGCATGCGCACCGCGGATGCGGGCATCTCCGAGCTGCAGGCCGCGGTCGACACGCTGATCGTGATCCCCAACCAGAACCTCTTCCGGGTGGCCAACGAGAAGACGACCTTCGCGGACGCCTTCGCGATGGCCGACCAGGTGCTCTACTCGGGCGTGGCCTGCATCACCGACCTGATGGTGAAGGAGGGGCTCATCAACCTCGACTTCGCCGACGTGCGCGCGATCATGCGCGGCATGGGCAAGGCGATGATGGGCACCGGCGAGGCGTCGGGCGAGAACCGCGCCAACCGGGCCGCGGAGGCCGCGATCGCCAACCCGCTCCTCGACGACGTCTCGATGAAGGGCGCCCGCGGCCTCTTGATCTCGATCACCGGCGGCAACGACCTCACCCTCTACGAACTCGACGAGGCGGCCACCCGCATCCGCGAGGAGGTCGATCCGGACGCCAACATCATCCTGGGCGCCACCTTCGACGAGAGCCTCGACGGCATCATCCGGGTGTCGGTGGTGGCCACCGGCATCGAGCCGGCCTTGATCACCGCGCACGCGGTCAATGCGCCCGACCTCGCCCAGACCGAGCAGCGCATCGCCGAGGTGGCCGACCGGCTCCGCGCCGAGGCGCGGGCCCGCGCCAACCAGGCGCCGCAGGCCGCGAGCCCGGTCCGCCCCGCCCCGGCCCACGAGTCGGCCCAGATGCCGGCCCAGGCGCCGGTCGCCCCGTCGCAGGCCCTGCATGCCGAGCCCGTGCGGGCCGAGCTGCCGCACCCCCAGCCGGTGATGCGCGACGACGTGCAGATCGCCCCGGTCCAGCCGCGGATGCCGGCCTACGAGCCGCCGGCCCCGCAGCCGGTCGCCGAGCCGCCGATGACCTCGGCCTCCGCGCCGTTCATCCCGCCCTCGCCGCAGGTGGTGCGCGCCCCCCGGATGCCGCGGGTGCAGGACCTGCCGCTGCCGGCCCAGAACCAGATCCGCGCCAGCCGCGGCGAGGAGCCGGTGCCCCAGCAGGCGGCGCCGGACGTCAAGCGCACCTCGCTGCTGCGCCGCCTCGCCACCGTCGGCTTCGGCGGCCGGCGCGACGAGGAGGTCGCCCCGGCCCATCCGGCGCAGGCCCCCGCCCCGCAGGCGATGCTGCCCCAGCAGGCCGCCCCGCCGCGCGCGCCCCAGGCGGCCCTCGCGGCGCCCGCGCCGCGCGCCCCGCTCCCGCAGGGCTATGCGCCGCAGCCCCAGCCGCACCAGCCCCATGCGCATCAGCCCCACCCGCACCCGGTCCACGCGCCGCAGGCGCCCCTGGGCTACCGTCCGGCGCAGGGCAACCTCGACCCGCAGGGCCGCCCCGTTCCGGCCGCACGGATGATGGATGACGACCAGCTGGAGATCCCGGCCTTCCTGCGCCGGCAAGCCAACTGAGCGGCCCGCCCGCGGCTCCGCCAGGCGCCGCGGGCCCTCCCGCAACGGCATCCGAGACCGCCACTGGCGCTTTTCGGCCACACCCCGGGATCCCGCGATCCCGGGGTTTAAGTGCTTGTTTAAGACTCTGCGCGACAAGGGTTTTCGGCGGGTGAAGACCCGCCCCCGGGTTGTTACAGAGCGTAAGAATCCGTGATTTGGCCGCGCTTTTGAGCGCGACTATAGCTGTCCTCACACGAAAGACGGCGCGGGCCCGGACCGGCACCAGCGCTCAAGGGGCTTCAAACAGCGGATGGGTCTCACTCGAGCGTGTTCCCAAGCGGGGCGCGGCGGTGGATCGCGTCCGGGGGCTGAAGAATGAGAACAAGTCAACAGACGACCCTTCGTTCGGCCGTGAGCCTCTCGGGCATCGGCGTCCATTCCGGGAATCCGGTCAGCATCACGCTCCATCCCCGCGAGGCCAACGACGGCATCGAGTTCCTGAGGACCAGGATGCCCGGCGGGCGGGACCGGCTCATCAAGGCCCACCACAGCCAGGTCTCCGCCACCGAACTCTGCACCGTGATCGGCGACCGCCACACCGGCGCCGTCGCCACCATCGAGCACCTGATGTCCGCGCTGCGCGGACTGGGCATCGACAACGTCCTCGTCGAGATCGACGGCCCCGAGATGCCGATCCTCGACGGATCGAGCGCCCCCTTCGTGGCCGCCATCGACACGGTCGGAATCGCCACCTGCGGCGCCCCGCGCCGCTTCATCAAGATCCTCAAGCCCGTCCGGGCCGAGAAGGGCCGCGCCTTCGCCGAATTGCGGCCCTACGAGCGCGGCTTCCGCCTCGACGTCGAGATCGACTTCGAGAGCCCGGTGATCGGCCGCAGCCGCAAGAGCCTCGACCTCACCCCCGCCGCCTATCGCCGCGAGATCGCCCGCGCCCGCACCTTCGGGATGATGCGCGACGTCGAGCGCTACTGGAAGGCCGGCTTCGCGCTCGGCGCCTCGCTGGAGAACACCGTCGCGGTGGGCGACGGCGGCGTCGTCAACCCGGAAGGCCTGCGCTACCCGGACGAGTTCGTCCGCCACAAGCTCCTCGACGCGGTCGGCGACCTCGCTCTCGCCGGCCTGCCGATCCTCGGCGCCTATCGCTCCTATTGCGGCGGCCACGGCCTCAACGTCGCGGTCCTCGACGCCCTCTTCGCCGACCGCACCAGCTACGCCCTCGTCGAGGGCGCGAGCGCCCGCCGCGAGCCGGTCCTGGCCGATCTCGGGGCCGCCCTGGGCGCGGCGGCCTACGCCCCCGACCTCTGATCCCCGGCGGGTTGCGCGAAAGCCACAGGCGGCGGATTTCCGGTTCGTTCACGGGTGCTTAACCCCCGATCCGAAGGACCCTGCCCCGGGCTGCGCCGTTTTCGCGCCCTATTCGCCGCCCAAAGCTTCGAGCGTACCGGCCGCCCCGCGGAACCCGCAGGCGCTCCGGCCGGAACCGACCACGACAACACCGGCGTGCCCGACGGCCGCCTGCTTGGGGAAGAACCCGCATGCCTCTCGCCTCCTCGCTCCGCGGTGCGAAGGGTACCGTTCTGCGCGTCGCGCTGCTCGCGGCGTGCGGCGCCGGCCTCGCGGGCTGCGACGCCCTCGATTCGATCAACCCGTTCGGACCCGAGAAGTACAAGCCCGAGGTCATCGCCCGCGTCCCCGCGGACAAGATGTACAGCGAAGGGCTGGCCAAGCTGGAGGACCGCGACTACGAGGCCGCGACCAAGAAGTTCGAGAACCTCGACAAGGAGTACGCCTACTCCGACTGGTCGCGGAAGGCGGTGCTGATGACCGCCTACTCCAACTACGAGAGCGCCCGCTACGAGGACGCGATCTCGGCCTCCAAGCGCTACCTGCAGCGTCACCCCGGCAGCAAGGACGCGGCCTACGCGCAGTATCTGCTGGCGATGTCGCACTACAAGCAGATCCCCGACGTGACCCGCGACCAGGAGCGGTCCGAGCGCGCCCTCGTCGCCCTGCAGGAGCTGGTGCAGAAGTACCCGACCTCCGAATACGCGGCGGATGCGAAGGCCAAGATCCAGATCACCCGCGACCAGCTCGCCGGCAAGGAGATGGCGGTCGGCCGCTACTACCTGGAGCGGCGCAACTTCCCGGCGGCGATCAACCGCTTCCGCGACGTGGTGAGCAAGTACCAGACGACCCGCCACGCCGAGGAGGCGCTGGAGCGTCTCGTCGAGGCCTACATGGCGCTCGGCATCGTCGCCGAGGCGCAGACCGCCGCCGCGGTGCTCGCCCACAACTTCCCCGACTCGCCCTGGTACAAGGACGCCTACGCGCTCCTCCAGAGCGGCGGCCTGGAGCCGCGTGAGGAAAAGTCCTCGTGGATCAGCAAGGCGTTCCGCGGCATCATCGGGATCGAGACCCGCACCGCCGAAGCCCAGTGAGCGCCGCCCGGGGAGGGCCGGCCCCCGCCTCCCGCCGGGAGGAGCGGTCCTCCTCCGCCAGGCCCGCGGATTTCGCGCGATGCGGCCGCGGCACCCCTCGCGCCGGCGGCCGGCTGCCTGTAGACAGCATCGGGATCCTCACCTCGTAGAGAGTCTGCACAGGCGGCATGCTGGTTCAGCTCGCCATCCGCGACATCGTCCTGATCGACAAGCTTGAGCTGAACTTCCGCGACGGCCTCAGCGTGCTGACCGGCGAGACGGGTGCCGGCAAGTCGATCCTCCTCGACGCCTTCACGCTCGCGCTCGGCGGGCGCGGCGACGGCCGCCTCGTGCGCCACGGCGAGGCGCAGGGGCAGGTCACGGCGGTGTTCGACATCGCGCCCGATCACCCCGCCCGGGCCGTCGCGGCCGCGGCCGACCTCGACACCGAGGGCGACCTCGTGCTGCGCCGCGTCCAGGTCGCGGACGGGCGCACCCGCGCCTTCGTCAACGACCAGCCGGTGGGCGTGCAGGTGCTGCGCGCTATCGGCGCGGCGCTGGTCGAGATCCACGGTCAGCACGACGACCGGGCGCTCGCCGACCCCACCACCCACCGCGCCATCCTGGACGCCTTCGGCAACCTGCAGGCCGCGCAAGCCGGCGTGGCGGAGGCCGCGCGCCGGGTGCGGCAGGCGCGAAGCGCGCTCGCCGAGCACCGCGCCCGGGTCGAGGCCGCCCGCAAGGAGGCCGACTTCCTGCGCCACGCCGTAGAGGAGCTGGGTAGCCTCGACCCGAAGTCGGGAGAGGAGGCCGACCTCGCCGAGCGCCGCACCGGCATGCAGCAGGGCGAGAAGGTCGCCCGCGACCTCAACGAGGCCCTCGATGCGGTGGGCGGCCAGGGCTCGCCGGCGGCCCATCTCTCGTCGGCCCTGCGCAAGCTGGAGCGCCGGGCCGCGCAGGCGCCGGGCCTCGTCGACCCCTGCGTCGCCGCCCTCGACGCGGCGCTCGTCGCCCTCGACGAGGCCCGCAACACCCTGGAGGATGCGCTTCAGGCCGCGGAGTTCGACCCGCGCGAGCTGGAGCGGGTCGAGGAACGCCTCTTCTCGCTGCGGGCCGCGGCCCGCAAATACGACGTCGCGGCCGACGACCTCGCCGCCCTGCGCGAGCGCTACGCCGCCGACGTGGCGGCGATCGATGCGGGCGAGGAGACGCTGGCGCGGCTCGAATCCGACCTCGCCGCGGCCGAGGACGCCTACCTCGCCAAGGCCCGCGCCCTGAGCCAGGGCCGCCGCAAGGCCGCGCTCAAGCTCGACAAGGCCGTCCAGGCCGAGCTGCCGCCGCTGAAGCTCGAACGCGCCCGCTTCATCACCGAGACCGCCACCGACGAGGACAGCCGCGATCCCGCCGGCCTCGACCGGGTGGAGTTCTGGGCGCAGACCAACCCCGGCACCCGCCCGGGGCCGATGATGAAGGTGGCGTCCGGGGGCGAGCTGTCGCGCTTCATGCTCGCTCTCAAGGTCGTGCTGGCCGACAAGGGCTCGGCCCCCACCCTGATCTTCGACGAGATCGACACCGGGGTCGGCGGCGCCGTCGCGGACGCGATCGGCGCGCGCCTCGCCCGCCTCGCGGAGCGGGTGCAGGTGGTGGCGGTGACGCACGCCCCGCAGGTCGCCGCCCGCGCCGCCACCCACTTCCTGATCGCCAAGGAGGCGGTGAAGGGATCCGACCGCGTCGCGACCCGGGTGAACCTGCTCGCCGCCGCGCCGCGCCGCGAGGAGATCGCCCGCATGCTCGCCGGCGCCACCGTGACCGAGGAGGCCCGGGCCGCCGCCGCCCGTCTGCTCCAGGCCGCGGAGGCGTGAGCCGCGGCGTCCGGCTGCCTTCGCAGCGCCTGGACCGCGCCGGTGCGAATGGTTAAGCTGGTGTCAGCCGAATCGCTGCCGCCTGCCTGTTTCGCGGCATCATGGTGAACAAAGCGGAAAATTAACCGATTCTTTACCATGCGGGGCCGACACTCGGCGACGCAGGGATCGTCTGTTGCCGGGAAGCCCCCTGCCATGCGAGCGGGAGCGAACGCGATGAAGCCGGAAGCCGTCACGTCGACCGAGACGCCGACACGGGTGCTCGCCTCGCTCGGCGCCGAGATCCGGCGCCGCCTCGGCCACGGATTGCGCAGCGTCTACGAGCGGACGAGCGACGGGCTCCCGCTCACCACCGAGCAGATCCAGCTCCTCCTGCGCCTGCGCCATCGCGAGCGCGACCTGCAGCGCTCGCGCTGAGGCGCGTCAGCCGCCCTTGCTGGCGGTGGAGGCGGCGGGCGCCTCGCCCGGAAGCACGAAGACCTGCCCCGGATAGATGCGGTGCGGGTTGCGGATCTGCTCCTGATTGGCCCCGAAGATCACCGTGTAGCGGGTGCCGCGCCCATAGGCCTTCCGGCTGATCGTCCACAGGTTGTCGCCGCGGGCGACCGTGGCCGTGCTGACCCCGGGGACGAACACCGTGCCGGGTTCTTGACCGGGTTCTTGGCCGGGTTCGTGCGCCCGGCCGGCCTCGGCAGGCTTCGGCGCGAGCGCCGCATCCGCGACGGGCGTGTGCGGACCGGCCGGCCCCTGCGGCGCCGCCGGCCGCTTCGACGCCTCCGCACCCCGTGCCGCGTCGTCGGCGCGGGTCGGTGCGGCCGATCCGCCCGGCTTGGCGGTGTCGTGCTTGGCGGTGTCGTGCCTGCCGGGTTCGGCCGGCTTGGCTGATGGAACCGGCCTGGGCAAAGCGGCGGAGATCCCCGGATCGGAACGGGCCGCCTCCTTGGACGGCTCGACCGGCTTGGCGGCCAGTATCTCGGGTGGCGTGCGGGGGGCTGCCGCCGGTGCCTTGACGGGCCCGACCGGCTTGGCGGGCTCGGCGGCCGCCACGTCCAGCGTCGCCGGCACCGCGAACTTGACCTCGGACCGCGCCTTCACGCTGCCGGAGGCGGGGTCGACCTGATCGATGCGCACCCGGTAGTCGCCGGGCCGCACGCCGCGGCCGATCGCGAAGGCGATGCGGCCGTCCGGCCCCGCCTGCCCGGGGGCGATGAGCGTGTCGTTGAGATAGAGCCGCACCGCCGCGCCCGGGGCACCCCGGGCGCTGACGAACAGCTTGCCGCCGGCCTCGGCATCGACGCTCACGACCTTGATCGGCGTGGTGCCGGACGGGATCTCGGGCGCGGGCGGCGCGGCGGCGCGGCCCGCCGCCGGCGGCCGCAGCGGCTCGGCCTCGGGCCGCGACAGCACCTCGGTGGGCCGGCCCGGCGCCGTCATGGCGACCAGGGGCTTGCCGCGGCGGTCGGGCGCCAGCGCCACCACGGCGCTCTCGACGCCCGCGAGCTTCGTGCCGTCCGGCGCCACGCTGCGCAGGGTGATCTCGCTGTTGCCGGCGGGCAGGGGCGGGGGCGTCAGCGCGAAGTTGCCGGCCGGGTCCGCGGTCGTGCGGGCGAAGACCTCGCCGTTGCGCAGGATCTCCACCTGCGCGCCCGGCAGGGCCTGGCCGGCGATCA
Source organism: Methylobacterium isbiliense (assembly GCF_022179325.1). GTDB lineage: Bacteria > Pseudomonadota > Alphaproteobacteria > Rhizobiales > Beijerinckiaceae > Methylobacterium > Methylobacterium isbiliense. The sequence continues at coordinate 12,224 of NZ_BPQQ01000072.1, forward strand.
CGCTGTCGCCCTCGGGCTCGATCCGGATGACGTCGAAGCTCGGGCTGCGCGCCGGTTCGGGCTTCGCCTCGGCCTTGGTTTCGGCCTGAGTTCCGGACTTGGGCGCGGCCTCCGGCAGCGCGGCGATGCGCCGCTCGGAGGCGGGATCCTCGACGCCGGGGGCAGGGGAGGGCGCTCCGCCGAGGGACAGCAGGCGCGTGCCGCTGGCGACCACGCCGATCAGCACGAAGCCGCTCACCAAACCGACGACCGCGAGATAGATCCCGCGCCGCAACTCCGCCGTCATGGCGCACCACTCCCGATCCCGCCGGCTCCTCCACCGGTCCGATGTCGGCCGCGGCATCCGGCGCGCGGTACGCCTTCAGGTCGACAACGCTGCAGCATCCCGGCCATAGTATCAGGCCTGTCGCGAAGACACCAAGCTGCGGCGCTCCTCCCCGTCGGACGGGACACGGATTTTGGACCGAATCTTGCGCGGTATGGCCTGACCGCCCCGCTGAGCAAGGGGATTGGGCGAGGGGGACCACGAGACGCAGCGGAAGAGTGCGGAGCATCGATGCGAACGGTTTGCGTGTATTGCGGCTCGGGCTTCGGCACCGATCCGGCCTTCCGGGAGGCCGCCCGGAGCCTCGGCCGCGCCCTGGCGGAGGCCGGGATCGGGCTCGTCTACGGCGGCGGCAATGTCGGCCTGATGGGCACGGTGGCGGGGGCCGTCCTCGATCACGGCGGCCACGTCACGGGCATCATCCCGGACTTCCTGAAATCCCGCGAGCGCATGCTCGACGACGTGCAGGAGACCATCGTCGTGCCGGACATGCACACCCGCAAGCGGCTGATGTTCGAGCGCTCCGATGCCTTCGTGGCCATGCCGGGCGGCATCGGCACCCTGGAGGAGCTGGTCGAGCAGATGACCTGGGCGCAGCTCGGCCGGCACACCAAGCCGATCCTGCTGCTCTCGGTGGCCGGGTTCTGGACGCCGCTGCTCACCCTGCTCGACCACATGCGCCGCAACGGCTTCATCCGCGAGGGGCTGGACCTCAACTACCTCGTGGCGCACCGGTCCGACGAGGTCGTGCCGATGCTGCGCGACGCCGTGCGCCACGCCCCAACCCGCCCCGAGGCGGACGCGCTGATCGAGGAGCGGTTCTGAGGCCCGCGGCCGCGAGCCGGATCAGCGGCCCGGCATCCGCGACGATGATCGGCCGGCGGTCCGCCGGTGCGATCACGGGGTGGCGGTCCAGGTCGTGGTGCCGTCCTTGTTGTCCTTCACGGTGACGCCGAGCGCGGCGAGCGCGTCCCGCAGACGATCGGATTCGGCCCAGTTCTTCGCCGACCGGGCCGCACCCCGCTCGGCGATCAGCCGCTCGACCGCCGCGACGTCGAGGCCCGAGGCGGCGACGGCCGCCTGCTCGCGCGCCGAGCGGGTCGTTTGCAGGAAACCCAACGCGCCCGCGCCGGCCTTCAAGGCCGCCGGATCGTCCAGGCGGTGCAGCTCGCTCAGGGCCGCCGGGGTGTTGAGGTCGTCGAGGAGCGCCTCGCGGACCGGGCCGGGCAGGTCGGCCGCCGGGGCGGCGTCGCCGACCGCCGCGTACCAGCGCTCCAGGGTCCGGCCCGCCTCCTCCAGCCCCCGCAGCGTCCAGTCGATCGGCTGGCGGTAATGCGTGCGCAGCATGGCGAGGCGCACGACCTCGCCCGGCCAGTCGGCCAGCACCTCCCGCAGGGTCACGAAGTTGCCGAGCGACTTCGACATCTTCTCCCCCTCGACCTGCAGGAAGCCGTTGTGGAGCCAGACATGCGCCATCACCGGCGTCCCGAAGCAGCAGCGCGACTGCGCCACCTCGTTCTCGTGGTGCGGAAAGACGAGGTCGATGCCGCCCGCGTGGATGTCGAAGGTCTCGCCGAGATGCTTCCACGACATCGCCGAGCACTCGATGTGCCAGCCGGGGCGGCCCGGTGCGGCGATCCCGCAGGGCGACGGCCACGCCGGCTCGCCGGGCTTCGAGGGCTTCCAGAGCACGAAGTCGAGGGCCGAGCGCTTGTAGGGAGCGACGTCGACCCGCGCGCCGGCCTCCATCTCGTCGAGGGGCCGCTTCGAGAGCGTGCCGTATTCGGGCATCGAGGGCACGTCGAACAGCACGTGGTCCTCGGCCACGTAGGCGTGGCCGGCCGCGACGAGCCGCTCGGCCATCTCGACCATCTCGCGGATGTGGTCGGTGGCGCGCGGCTCGATGAAGACCGCCCGGCCGCCCGGCCGGTTCACGTCCTCCGGCATCAGCACGCCGAGCGCCCGCAGATCCCGGTGGAAGGCCGCGAGCGTCTCGTCCGTGAGGGTGCGGATCGAGATGCCGCGCTCGGCCGCGCGCGCGTTGATCTTGTCGTCCACGTCCGTGACGTTGCGGACATAGGTGACGCGCGCCTCGCCGTAGAGCCGGCGCAGCAGGCGGAAGAGCAGGTCGAAGACGATGATCGGCCGCGCGTTGCCGATATGGGCCGCGTCGTAGACCGTGGGGCCGCAGGCATACATCCGCACGTTGCCCGGATCGATCGGGGCGAACGGCTCCTTGGCCCGGCTGAGCGTGTTGTAGAGGCGCAACAACGGGGCCATGAAACACCTTCGCGTCGATGGAGGCCGCGCCCGCTCCGGAGCGCTCTGGCCACGCTTCTAACTCGTTGCCGCGCCGTCCGTCCCGGTGCCGGACGGGCCATCCGGCGGGGCGCGCCGCGTCCGCCGATTCCCGCTCCTGTTGCAGCGGCGAGACGCCGTCCGCGGCCGATCCGGGTTAGCTCAATTCCGCGCGCTTTTCGAGAAGCGGCCGCGGCGATTCGGGGAAGTCGATCGCCCGCCCGGCGGAATCGGAACGCATGCAGCTTCGGTTGAAGCTTTCTTTACCGAACGCTCACAGTCTCCAAGCGCTCAGACGATCCGGAAGGCACCCCCATGCGTCGCATCCTCGCCGTCCTCGGAACTCTCGGTCCCCTGGTCCTCGCCGCTCCGGTGCTGGCCGGCGAAACCGCGGCCACGTCCGGCGTCGAGAAGACCTTCCTGATCCCGTCGAGCGACGGCTACGGCGTCGCCGAGTGCCTCAGCATCGGGGCGGGCGAGTGCGGCCAGGTGGTCGCCGACGCGTGGTGCGAGTCGCAGGGCTACGCCCGGGCCGCCTCCTTCGGCACCGCCGCGCAGGACGAGTATACCGGCGCCATCGACGCGCCCCCGGTCGCCCGCGCGGCCGATCGTCCGATCCGCATCACCTGCAGGGACTGACCTGCAAGGATTGAGGCGCCGGACCGGCTCCCTATCCCTTCAGGAAGTCGCCGCATTTCGGCGGCGGCTCGGTGCCCCACGGCATCAGCGGCACGGTCGAGGTCGAGTTCTTGGGTGAGCCCTCGATCACCTTGTCCGAATAGACCATGTAGACCAGGGTATTGCGCTTGGCGTCGCAGCCCCGCACGATCTGCATGCTCTTGAAGATCAGCGAGCGGCGCTCGCTGAACACCACCTCGCCCTGCGTCAGCTTGCGCTTGATCTGGACCGGCCCGACCTGCCGGCAGGCGAGCGAGATGTCCGAGACCTCCTCGGCCAGCCCCAGCGTGCCCTTGATGCCGCCCTTCTCGGGCAGGGTGTAGTGGCAGGCGACGCCCGCCACGTCGGGGTCGTCGATCCCGTAGACGACCAGCTTGTCGTTCGGCGTCAGCGGGCGCCACACCGTCGACTTGTCGAAGATCCGGTCCGGCTCCTGCGCCAGGGCCCGAGACCCCGCGAGACCGAACCACGCCGCCGTCCCTGCCGCCAGACACGCCGCCATGAGACCGTGCCGCCACACCATTCGCCTGATCCCCGTCAAAGCCTCGTTAACGCATGTAGGGAGGCTGTCGCGCCGCCGCGAGGGCGGGTAGAACGATGGCGGTTCCGCGGTCGAGCTTTCGCGGGACGCCTTCGCCCGGACCCCCGCGGCCCGGCTCCGCTTCCTCCGTTGCGCCCAGACACCATGCCGCTGTCTCGCCTGCTCGTCCGGCTGCTCGCCGGTCTCGTCGCCGCGACCGCCCTCGTGCAAGGCGCGCGCGCGGAGCCGAATCCGGCCGCCTGCCAGCGCTACCGCGCCGAACTCGCCAACCTGCAGCGGGACTCCAACCGCGGGCAGGTGGAGGAGATCCAGCGCCTCGTGGCCTATCGCAACTCGATCGGCTGCGAGGGCGGCAAGTTCCTGTTCTTCGACATGCGCCCGCCGCAATGCGCACAGGTCGAGAGCCGCATCCGCGCCCTCAACAGCGGCTACGGGGCGGGCGCCACCCAGGTCTCGGATGCCCGGCGCGAGCAGCTCGTGGCCGCGGTGCGCGACGCCTGCGCGGGCCTGCCCTCCGCCACCAAGCCCGCCGACGGATTCGCCCGCGGCGGCGGCCAGGTGATCTGCGTGCGGCTGTGCGACGGCGCCTATTTCCCGATGCCGAACCTGCCGGACGGCCGGGAGGGCGCGGACGAGATGTGCAAGGCGCTCTGCCCCGGCACCGAGGCCGCGGCCTATTCGATGCCTGCCGCCGACAACGGCCTGCATCAGGCCGCCGCGATCCAGACGAGGCGCGCCTACGCGGCCCTGCCGAACGCCTTCAAGTTCCAGAAGGCCTTCGTGCCGAACTGCTCCTGCAAGGGGCAGGGGCAGACCTGGGCGCAGGCCCTGGTCAAGGCCGAGAGCATGCTGGTGCGCCACAAGGGCGATATCTTCGTCACCCCCGCCCAGGCCGAGGCGCTGTCGCGGCCGAAGGTCCGCCTGACGCTCGTCGGCCGCGCCGACAAGGCGGCCGCCACGCTGGCGGCCACCGCCGCGGCCCGCAACGGCCTCGACGAGCCGGGCGAGGCGCCGGCCGGACCGTCACGGCCCGCGGGTCCGGAGGAGAAGCCCGCCATCCGCGTCATCGCGCCGGACGTGGTGCCGGTGCCGGCCGGCGTGGGCGGCCCGCAGGCCGCGGGTCCCGCCGTCGCCTCGCCGGGGACGGCGCCCGTCGCGACGCCCTGATGCCAACGGCCCAAGATGCTGACGCGTCGGGCCGTTGCGTTTTCTCGCATTTTCGACATCAAGCCGAGGGCCTGAAGCTAAGGGCTTGGCGACACGTCGAGAGCGGCACAACGGCCATCGGTCATGACCGCCGGCATAGTCCCGCATGGGCGCCGTGCGGGATCACCATCGTGAGGTGCGGCGCTCAGAGCGGCGCCAGCCCCGCCTCGATCTCGGCCCGCCGCGGCTCCAGGAAGGGCGGCAGGGCGAGGCGCTCGCCGAGGTGCTCCAGAGGCTCGTCGGTGGCGAAGCCGGGGCCGTCGGTGGCGATCTCGAACAGGATGCCGTTCGGCTCCCGGAAGTAGAGGCTGCGGAAGTAGTAGCGGTCCACCGGCCCGCTCGTCGGCACCCGCAGGCGGCGCAGCCGCTCGCTCCAGTCGTCGTAGGCCGCGTCCGGGATGCGGAAGGCGACGTGGTGGACCCCGCCGGCGCCCTGCCGGGCGGGGCCGAGATCCGGCTCGGCCACCACGTGCAGTTCCGCCGCGGGGCCGCCCTCGCCCATCGCGTAGACCTGCACCGGGCGCTCCGCCGAGGCCTCGGCCGCCGCATCGCCCGCCGCGTAGGCGCGCACCGGCCGCAGGCCGAGCACGCCGGTCAGCACCGCCTCGGTGAGGCGCGGGTCGGCGACGCTGAGGAGGACCGGGCCGAGGCCGCGGATCTGGTGCGCCGCCGGCACGGGGCTTCCCGCCCAGGGGTGGCTCGGGCCGGCGCCGCGATCGTCCACGAGGCTGAGGCGCTGCCCCTCCGGATCCTCGAAGTCGAGGGTGAGGCGCCCGTCGCGCTCCACCGGCAGGCGGTGCGTCACGCCCTGGCGGGCGAGGTGTTCGCGCCACCACGCGATCGTCCCGGCCCCCGAGACGCGCAGCATCGTGCGGGCGATGCTGTTGGTGCCGCGCCGCTCGCGCGGCGCCGGCCAATCGAAGAAGGTGAGGTCGGAGCCCGGGGAGGCGAGCCCGTCGGCGTAGAACAGGTGGTAGGCCGAGACGTCGTCCTGGTTGACGGTCTTCTTCACCAGCCGCAGGCCGAGCACCCGCGTGTAGAAGGCGAGATTGTCCGCGGCCCGGGCCGTCACGGCGGTGAGGTGGTGGATTCCGGTGAGTTGCATCGGCGTGGCCTCCGAGCGTGATCCTGGATCGTCTTCCTTGCGCCCTCCGGCGGCCCGGAGCCAGCCCCGGCGCGCCAGGGCGCGTTTGCACGGCCGCAAACGGCCGCAAGCGGCGGTCTCGCTTGCGCCGCCCCGTCCCGCCCGCCATGAGGGGAGGGAGTATCCGGCCGGCAGCCGAGGGCGTGCATGATCGAAGCGGCGATGATCTGGAACGAGCCCAACAACAAGTCGCATTGGGATCCCGAGGTGGATCCGGGCTGGCACCTCTTTGCCGACACCCTCGCCTGCGCGGCCCGCGCCCTCAAGGACGAGGCGCCGGCACTGCCCACCGTGCTCGGCGGCCTCTCGCCGATCGACCCGACCTTCGTGCAGTTCCTCGACGCCAAGCGCGCCCTCGACGCGGTCGACGTCGTGGCGGTGCACGGCTTCCCGCTCGACTGGAATCTCTGGCAGATCGGCGAGTGGCCGCAGAAGCTCGCCGAGATGCGCGCGGTGACGCCCAAGCCCGTCTGGGTGACGGAGGTCGGGGTCTCCACCTTCGGCGCCGAGGAGGTGCAGGTCTTCGGCGTCGATCGCACGGCCGCGCTGCTGGTCGGGCGCACGCCGCGTATCCACTGGTACAGCCTCTACGACCTGCCCCAGGCCTGGGGCGCCACAACCCGCCACAAGGAGGCGGAGGGCTCCTCCTACTACCGCCACTTCTACATGGGGCTGCTGCGCGAGGACGGCTCGCCCAAGCCCGCCCTGGAGCACTTCGCCCGCCACACCCCGGCGATGGGCCTGTGCCAGTGGTTCCACTTCGAGGATCATCGCCTCGACGAGGCGGTGGCCTGGATGCGGCGCCTCGGCGTGCGCTATCTGCGCACCGGCCTGTCCTGGGCCGATTCCTTCCGGCCGAACGCCCTCGATTGGTTCGACCGGCAGATGGAGGCGCTGGCGGAGTTCGACGTGACGGTCACCTTCTGCTTCACCCCCGAGCACCGGGGCATCGCCCCCCATCACACCAGCGCACCGCTGGTGAAGGAGGAATTCGCGGAGTTCTGCGCCGCGATGATCCGGCGCTATGCCGGCCACGTCCGCCCCCGGGCGGATGCCCTGGCGATGCCGGTGCCTGCATGAGCGTCGTCACGGGGCCGCTCGCCGGGACCTCGCCCGCCGCCGAGGCCTTCCTGGCGGCCCTGGCGCATCCGGCCCGCGGCCGGATCGCGGCCGGGCACGCGGCCCTCGTGGTGGCCCATCCCGACGACGAGAGCATCGGCTGCGGCGCCCAGCTGCCGCGCCTGCGGGACCTCACGGTGATCCACGTCACGGACGGCGCGCCGCGCGACGGGGCGGAGGCGCGCCGGCGCGGCTTTCCCGATCCGGCTGCCTACGCGGCGGCCCGTGCGCACGAACTCGACGCGGCCCTTACGCGCGCGGGCGTGGAGCCCGCGCGGCGGCTCGCCCTCGGCTATCCGGATCAGGGCGTGCCGGAGGCGATCCCCGACCTCGCCCGCCGTCTGGCCGCCCTGTTCGAGGAGCGCGGCATCACGCTCGCCCTCACCCATGCCTACGAGGGGGGGCATCCGGACCACGACGCGGTGGCGCTCGCGCTCCAGGGGGCGCGTCGCCTGAGGGCCGGGCGGCTCGCGGTGATCGAGATGCCCTTCTATCACCGCGGCCCCGACGGTCCGGAGGCCGGCTCCTTCCTGCCCGCCCATCCGCCGCGGCGGGCCATCGCGCTCCACCTCGACCCGGAGGATTGCGCCCTCAAGGCGGATCTCTTCGCCGCCCATGCCTCGCAGGCCGCGATCCTCAACACCCTGCCGATCGCCCTCGAACGCTTCCGCGAGGCGCCCGATCATCCCTTCGACGCCCTGCCGAACGGGGGCCGGCTCCTCTACGAGGAAGGGGCGCGCGGCACGGGCGGCGCGCGCTTCCTCGCGCTCGCCAGGGCTGCCGGCGCGGCGCTCGGCGGCATCTGACGCAAAGCCTTCCGTCGGCGCGTGCGTTCGCGGCCCGAACCTGACAGGATGGCCGCGACGACCGCAAGCGGGAGGATCGTGATGAGCGAGACAGTCGACGTCGAGATGGTGAAGTGCGCCTGTCAGGACTGCGTCTGCGTGGTGTCGCTGGGCAAGGCCGTCATGCATGACGGCCGGGCCTTCTGCTGCGACGAATGCGCGGCCGGCCACCCGGATCACAGCGGCTGCAACCACGCCGGCTGCACCTGCCACGGCTGACGGGCGGGCCGATGCCCCGACCCTCCGCGGAGGGAGGGCCGGGCCGCGGATCAGTGGTCGTGGCCGCAGCCGGGGCCATGGACGTGCGGGTGATGCCCGTGCGCATGATCGTGGGCGTGATGGTCGTGGGCATGATCATGATGACCGTGCTCGTGATGAGCATGGCCGTGGGCGTGGTGATGCTCGTGGCCGCACTGGCTGTGGTCGTGGGCCACCACCTCCCGCTCGGGGCGGAAGGGGCGCGTCACCGGCGAGGCCGCGCAGCCCTGGCCGCGGACCAGCTCGGCCACCACCGGATCGGCCGGGACGTAGAGCACCTCGGTCGTCACTTCGGCCGGCACGTGGTTGCTGCCGAGCTGCCACGCGAGCCGGGTCAGGCGCGCCGGGTTCTCGGCCCGCACCTCCAGCAGCTCCTGCGCGGCGGCCGCGATGCGCACGAGGCGCCCGTCCTCCAGGCGCACGGCGTCGCCGTCCTCCAGCGTGCCGGCCTTGGCGAGATCGAGCCGGAAGGCGAGGCCCCCGTCCGCCGTCAGCGCGCCCTCGCGCCGGGTGCGGGCCGCATGGTCGAGCGTGATCGTGTCGGCGACGGCCTCCGGCCGGACGGCGGGTTTGCGGACGATGGTGGTGGCGCGCAGCATGGCATCCTCGCGGGCGGTTCCGGGCCTCCTCTACGCATCCGGGCGCGCGGAGTCACACCCTTTGCGCCGACAGTGGCCCGGATGCCGCGCCTGCCGCTTTTCCGTCCTGCCCGCTGACGGCGCAGGGAACGGCAACGCTGCCTCCTCGTTTGGCGTTCAGCTGCCGAACAGCTAGGCTGTTGTAAGCGGTGAACGGCCGAAAGCCGTCGCGCGGGCATTCGGGCGGGACCGGACACCGGGTCGCCCAGGGGAATGCGGCAGGACCAGAGACCCGGATCCGCCGTTCGTCCGCCCGGGGCGCGGCGGTGCCGGGCCGCAGCACAAGGGACGAACCTCATGAAGAAGCTCATCGCCGCCACGCTCGCGGGCGCCCTCGCGCTCTCGCTCGGCGCCTGCAACACCCCCGGCGACCGCGCGGCGGGCGGTGCCGCCCTCGGCGGCCTCACGGGCGCGGCGGTCGGCGCGGCGGCCACCGGCCGGGCGGGCGGTGCGCTCGCGGGCGGCCTGATCGGCGCGGCGGGCGGTGCCATCGTCGGCGCGGCCACGGCCCCGCAATGCCCCTATGGCACCTACCGCGATCCCTACGGCAACATCTATTGCCGCTGAGGCGTCGCGCGGGGGCCGGCGCGCCCGGCCCCCGCAGCATCCGGCCGCGGCGTAGCCCGGATGGCGGATTCCGCCCGGACGCGAACGGGTCTAACGAGACCCGGATGATGACGAACCCACCCCCTCGCCACCGCGCGGCGCCGTGCGCCCTCCGGGGCCAGCGATGAGCCTCGGCCTGTGGGGAAAGCTCGGCGGGGCCGGGCTCGGTCTCGCTGTCGGCGGCCCGCTCGGCGCCCTGATCGGCGCGGTGGCGGGGCATTTCCTCGTCGACCGCGAGGGCTCGCTGTTCGGCCGCACCCCGCGCGAGGTGGTGTTCACCACCGGCCTCGTGGCGCTCGCCGCCAAGATGGCGAAGTCGGACGGGGTGGTGACCCCCGCCGAGGTCGCGGCCTTCGAGGAGGTGGTGCGGGTGCCCGACGAGGAGCGCGCGGGCATCGCGCGGCTGTTCGACCTCGCCAAGGCCACCACCAGCGGCTTCGAGGCCTACGCCCAGCAGATCGCCGAGGCCTTCCGCGAGGAGCCTGCCCTGCTGGAGGACGTGCTCGACGGCCTCTTCCACATCGCCAAGGCGGACGGCGCGATCCACGACAAGGAGGCGCGCTACCTGCGGGCGGTGGCGGAGATCTTCGGCCTCGACGAGGCCGCCTATACGTGTCTTGCCGCCCGGCACGTGCGGCTTGCCGATGATCCCTACGAGGTGCTGGGCGCCGACCGCACCCTGCCGGATGCCGACCTCAAGGCCCGCTACCGGGCGCTGGTCGCCGAGAATCATCCCGACCGGGCGGTTGCCCGCGGCCTGCCGCCCGCGGCGGTCGCCATCGCCACGCGCCGCCTCGCGGCGATCAATGCTGCCTGGGACCGCATCAGTGCGGAGCGCAACCTGCCGTGAGCCGTCACCCATGAAGCCGACGCCCGAGAGCGCGGTCGCGACCCAGGTCGTCCCCTCGCCCAACCACGGCGAGCGGCGCCTGCCGGTCGACATGCTGATCCTGCACTACACCGGCATGACGGACGGGGCGGCGGCGGTGCTGCGGCTCTCCAACCCGCTGGCGGAGGTCTCGGCCCACTACGTGGTGTTCGAGGACGGGCGGGTGATCCAGATGGTGCCGGAGGCCCGCCGCGCGTGGCACGCCGGCGCCGGCGCCTGGGAGGGCGAGCGCGACGTGAACTCCCGCTCAATCGGGATCGAGATCGTGCATCCGGGCCATGCGGGCGGGCTGCCGCCCTATCCCGAGGCCCAGATCGTCGCCGTGGCGGCACTGGCGCGCGACATCCTGGGCCGCTGGCCGATCCGCGCCGACCGGGTGCTCGGCCATTCCGACGTCGCGCCCGCCCGCAAGCAGGATCCCGGCGAGGGCTTTCCCTGGGAGCGGCTGCACCGTGAGGGCATCGGCCACTGGGTGGCGCCGACACCGATCCGCGACGGGCGCTTCTTCGCCGAGGGCGATGCCGGCCAGCCGATCGAGGCGCTTCAGGCGATGTTCGCCCTCTACGGCTACGACCAGCCCGTCACCGGCCGCTTCGACGCGCACACCCGCGACGTGGTCGCGGCCTTCCAGCGCCACTTCCGCCCCGCCCGGGTGGACGGCGTGGCGGATGCCTCGACCATCACGACGCTGCGCGACCTGCTGGCGGCGCGGCCCGCGTGAGCCTGATCCGTAACGAGCAGACCACGCTCACCGCCGGATACCTCAACGCGGGCGCGAGCGCCTGTCCGTCCGCCGGGGTGGTGGCGCCGATCGCCGCCGCCGTGTTCGGGGCGACCGGTCCGGGCGGGCCGGTCCCGACCCTGACGACCGTGATCGGCGTATCGAAGTGTCTCGTCGGGAGCATCCTTCTGCACTAGGCGGCGCGTTACCTGCTCAGGAGCCTGCGGCCGTGACGGACATCCACCTGTTCGCCTTCGTGATCGTGCCGCTGACGGTTCTGGTGCTGGGCTGGATCCTGGCCTTCTGGGCGTGCTGGGTCGTGTCGAAGTAACGCGCCTGCGCATCCCGCGCCATTTCGGCGCGGGAGCGGGTTGCACACCGGATGTGCTGACCCTGCACTTGTTTGCTGCCTAAGATTGCGCCAGACACCGCCGCGGTGATCGGGGCGCGGCGACGCATGCCCGGTGGGCCGCCGGTCATCCTCGTGGCACCGTCAGATCTCCTTGCCCTTCGCGCGGCCTTTCGACCAGAGAGGCCGACAGATGCGCCGGCCCACGAGAACGGCGCGCATCCGAGGAACGCCGCATGTCCCACAAGCCCGGCCGCCCCTTCCTGCACATCCCGGGGCCGACCAACGTGCCGCTGCCGATCCTGGCCGCGACCGCCCGCCCGACCATCGACCACCGCAGCGCGGAGTTCGGCCGGCTCGGGCGCGAGGTGCTGGCCGGCATCAGGACCATCTTCAAGACCCGCAACCCGGTGCTGATCTACGCCGCCTCCGGCACCGCCGGCTGGGAGGCCGCTCTGCTCAACACGCTGTCGCCCGGCGACCGGGTGCTGATGTACGAGACCGGCCAGTTCGCGACCCTGTGGGCCAGGATGGCGCGCAAGCTCGGCCTGGAGCCGGAATTCCTCAAGGGCGACTGGCGCTCCGCCGTCGACGTGGCGGCGATCGAGGCGCGGCTCGCGGAGGATCGCGCGCATGCCGTCAAGGCGGTCTGCATCGTCCACAACGAGACCGCCACCGGCACGCTCTCGGACGTGGCGGGCGTGCGCGCCGCCCTCGACCGCACCGGGCACCCGGCCCTGCTGATGGTCGACACCATCTCGTCGCTGGCCTCCACCGACTACCGGCACGACGAGTGGGGCGTCGACGTCACGGTGGGCGGCTCGCAGAAGGGCCTGATGCTGCCGCCCGGCCTCGCCTTCAACGCGGTCTCCGACAAGGCGCTGGCGGCCGCCAAGCAGGCGCGGCTGGCGCGGGCCTATTTCGACTGGGAGGACATGCTGGCCATCAACGAGACCGGCTACTTCCCCACCACGCCGGCGGTGAACCTGCTGTTCGGCCTCAAGGTCGCGATCGAGACCCTGCACGCGGAGGGGCTGGACGCGGTCTTCGCCCGCCACGCCCGCGCCGCCGCGGCGACCCGCCGGGCGGTGCGCCACTGGGGTCTGGAACTCCAGTGCCGCGACGAGGCGCAGGCCTCCCCCACCGTCACGGCGGTGCGGATGCCCGACGGCGTCTCGGCCGACGCCTTCCGGGCGGAGGTGCTGGAGCGGTTCAACCTGACGCTCGGCGGCGGGCTCGGCCCGCTTGCCGACCGGGTCTTCCGCATCGGCCATATCGGCGATTTCAACGACCTGACGATCGCCGCCGTCCTGTCGGGCGTCGAGATGGGCCTGCGGCTGGCGGGCGTCCCGCACCGGGCCGGCGGGGCGGACGCCGCCCAGCGCGTGCTGGCGGGCGAGACCGAGATGCTGCGGGCCGCCGAGTAGTGACCGGGCGGGCGCCGGGACGGCGCCCGCCGCATCACCCGCGCGCCGGGCGCTCCACGCTCGCGTGCGCGGCGTCCCGGGTCCGCCACAGGCTGTAGGTGATCCCGCCCGCGAGCAGCACCACCGTGACCACCAGCGAGACCCAGGGCTCGATGTGGACCCACCCGAACGTGTCGGCCACCACGATCTTCGCGCCGATGAAGATCAGGATCAGGGCGAGCGCCGTCTTGAGGTAGGCGAAGCGGTCCACCATGGCGGCAAGCGCGAAGTAGAGCGCGCGCAGACCCAGAATCGCGAAAATGTTCGAGGTGTAGACCACGTAGGTGTCGGTGGTGATCGCGAAGATCGCCGGCACGCTGTCGACCGCGAAGATCACGTCGGCGCCGTTCACCAGCACCAGCGCGAGGGCGAGCGGGGTGAACCAGCGCACCATCTTCCCGGTCTGCGGGTCCGGCAGTCGGACCATGAACCTCTGCCCGTGCAACTCGGTGGTGATGCGGAAGCGGCTGCGCATCCACGCGGCGAAGCGCCCCGCCGTCTCGCCCTCGTCCGTCTCGTGGTTGCCCGGAACGAGCATCTTGGCGCCGGCATAGATCAGGAAGGCGGCAAAGAGCGTCAGCACCCATTCGGCCTCGTGCACCAGCGCCGCGCCGAGCCCGATCATCAGGCCGCGCAGCACCACCGCCGCCAGGATGCCCCACAGCAGCACCCGGTGCTGGTTCACGCGCGGGATGCCGAGGAAGCCGAAGATCACCGCGATGACAAAGACGTTGTCCATCGACAGCGACTTCTCGACCACCAGACCCGCGAGGTATTCCTGCCCCGCCTGCGGCCCGAGATGCCACCAGATCCAGCCTCCGAAGATCAGCCCGAGGCCGAGATAGAAGGCCGTGAGGAGCAGGCTCTCCTTCACGCCGATCTCGCGGTTCTTGTCGCGGTGCAGGAGGCCGAGGTCGAAGGCGAGGAGCAGGAAGATGACGGCGTGGAAGGCCAGCCACATCCAGACCGGTTTGCCGAGCCAGGCCATGTAGAGGAAATCGATCATGCGTCGGACCATCGATGCTTCGGTTGAGGAAAGCATCGGCTCCGACATCGCGAGCGCGCACGCGCAGCTCGCCAGAGGGGCCCGCAGCCGATGGGCACGGACTTAAGTTCGGCGTCGGACCGGATCAAGGGCGCCGGTCGCGCGCGTCCTCGCCGGCTTGACAGCGCCGTCCGCCCGCCCGCTTGGGTGCGGGCATGACGGACGAGACGAACGGACGCCGGAAGGCGGTGGTGGTCGGCGCCGGGCCGGCGGGCCTCGCCGCCGCGGAGGTGCTGGCCGGCGCGGGGCTCGCCGTCACGGTGGCGGAGCGGATGCCCTCGCCGGCCCGCAAGCTCCTGATCGCCGGCCGCGGCGGCCTCAACCTCACCCACGGCGAGCCGCTGGAGCGCTTCCTCGGCCGCTACCGTCCGCACGCCCCGCTCCTCGACGCAGCGGTGCGGGCTTTCCCGCCCGAGGCCCTGCGGGCGTGGTGCGACGGCCTCGGCCAGCCGACCTTCATCGGATCGAGCGGGCGGGTGTTTCCGCAGGCCTTCAAGGCCTCGCCGCTCCTGCGCGCGTGGCTCGCGCGGCTTGACGCGCTCGGAGTCGTCCTGCGCACGCGCACCCGCTGGACCGGATGGGGGCCGGACGGCTCCCTCGTGTTCGCGCACCCGGACGGGCCGGCGGCGCTGCGTCCGGACGTGGCCGTCCTGGCGCTCGGCGGGGCGAGCTGGCCGCGGCTCGGCGCGGACGGCGCCTGGGTGCCCGTCCTCGCCCGGGAGGGGATCCCGGTGGCGCCCCTGCGCGCGGCCAATGCCGGGTTCACGGTCGGATGGTCGGCCATCTTCGCGCAGCGCTTCGCGGGTGCGCCGCTCAAGCGCATCGCCCTGTCGTTCGGCGCGGAGCGGGTGCGGGGCGAGGCCGTGATCACCGCGGACGGGATCGAGGGCGGGGCGGTCTATGCCCTCTCGGGACCCTTGCGGGACGCCGTGCTGGCCGACGGCGCAGCGGTCGCGACGCTCGACCTGCGGCCGGATCTCGACGCGGCCGCCCTGGCGAAGCGGCTCGCCGCAGCCCGGCCGGATCAGTCGCGCGCCACCACCCTGCGCAAGGCCGCAGGCCTGAGCCCCGTGGCGGCGGGTCTGCTGCGCGAGAGCGCACGCGAGAGCGCAGGCGGGGCGCTCCCCGCCGCGCCCGCGGCGCTGGCGGGCCTCATCAAGGCCGCGCCCCTGCGGCTCACCGGCATCCAGCCCATCGCGCGGGCGATCTCCAGCGCGGGAGGAATCGGCTTCCAGGCCCTCGACGGGCGCTTCATGCTGAGGGCGCGGCCCGGGACCTTCGCGGCCGGCGAGATGCTGGACTGGGAGGCGCCGACCGGCGGCTACCTGCTCCAGGCGAGCATCGCCACGGGCCGCGCGGCGGCGGCGGGCGCGCTGGCGTGGCTCGCCGAGCGCTGAGCCCGGCCCGTGCGCCGCGCAGCCGGATCAGCCCGGGATCAGCGTGGCGACGTGGCGGTCCGCCTCGCCCTCGCTCGCCGCCAGCCCGGCCCGGACGCCGGCCCGGTCCGCCTCGCTCCGGTTCTGGCTCATCTTGCGCTTGCCCTCCAGGCGCGCGATCGGCAGCCGCAGGCCGACGATCCCGCGCAGCTGCGCGGCGATGAAGGCCGGCGGGGCGTCGTCCACCGCCCAGGCCCGCTCGCGCGCGCCCTCGTGCAGGTTCGTCAGCCGCGTCACCACCGCGAGGAGCCGGTCCGCATCCTCGAAGAACTCCGGCGTCCCGTAGGCGTGGACCGCGACGTAGTTCCAGGTCGGCACGACCTTCCCGGTCTCCTGCTTGGTCGCGTACCAGGACGGGGTGACGTAGGCGTCCGGTCCGGTGAACAGCACCAGCGCCTCCCCCTGCGCCGGCTCCCGCCACTGCGGGTTGGCCCGCGCGAGGTGGCCGTAGAGCACGCCGAACTCCCCCTCGGTCTCGTCGAGGAAGAGGGGAAGCGGCGTGCAGAGCAGGCCGGCCGCGGTGGCGGTGACGAGGTTGGCGAGCCGCACCGCCCGCATGGTCGCGTGGATGGCGGGCAGGTCGTCCTCGCGGAACGCGGGCGGGATGTACATCGGGGCCTCCTGGCGCGCGGCGCCGCGCATGGCGCCGCGCAGGCCTGGACCTAACCCAGGCACTGGCCCATCCTGAACGTCCAGTTCCGGCCTTTCTGCATGGACCAGTCGTCTGCCGCTCCATCCTCCGCCCGGCCCGCCTCCATCGGCGCGCGGATCTGTGCGGCGCTGAAGGCCCAGATCGCCGAAGGGGTCTACGGACCCGGCGCGCGCCTGCCCTCGACCCGGGCGCTCGCCGCCGAACTCGGGGTGTCGCGCACCACCGTCACGGCGGCCTACGAGCAGCTCATCGCCGAGGGGTATCTCGAGACGCGGCAGGGGGCGCGGGCGCGGGTGGCCCCGGGCTTGGCGGCACCCGGAGGGACGTCCGCCCACGCCGCTCCGGTCTCCTCCGCTCCCCGCCTCTCGGCCTTCGGCCGCCGGCTGGTCGCCGCTGCGGTGCCGCGCCATCCTGCGCCGGCCCGGTCCGTCGCCGATCTCCGCTACGGCGATCTCGCGGGCGAGGACTTTCCGGTGCGGGCCTGGCGGCGCGCCCTCGACGGCGTGCTCGCGCGCCGGCCCGCCCGGCTCGCCTATGCGGATCCGCGCGGCCTGCCGGAGCTGCGCCACGCCCTCCAGGCCTATCTGTGGCGGGCGCGGGGATTGCGCTGCTCGCCCGAGCAGGTCGTCGTCGTCAACGGCTCGCAGCAGGCGCTCGATCTCTGCGCGCGGCTGCTGCTGGACCCGGGCGACGGCGTGGTGATCGAGGATCCCTGCTACGGCGCGGCCCGTCAGGCCTTCGCGGCCGCCGGCGCGCGGCTCCTCCCGGTGGCGGTGGATCAGGACGGCCTGCGCACCGGGGCGCTCGCCGGCCTCGGCCCGGCCCGGCTCGCCTACGTCACCCCCTCGCACCAGTTTCCGCTCGGCGGCGTGATGGCGGTGAGCCGGCGCCGCGAACTGCTGGCCTGGGCGCAGGGCGCGGGTGCGGTGATCGTCGAGGACGATTACGACGGCGAGTACCGGTTCGACGCCCGCCCCATCGAGGCGCTCCAGAGCCTCGACCGGGCCGGCGTCGTGGTCTACGTCGGCACGGTCTCCAAGACCCTCTCGCCGCAGCTGCGCCTCGGCTACATGGTGGTGCCGCCCGCCCTGGCGGCGGTGCTGGCCGCCGCCAAGCACGTGGCCGATCGGCACACGCCGGGTCCCGAACAGGCCGCGCTGGCGCAGCTTCTGGCGGATGGTGGCTACGAGCGCCACGTGCGGCGCGCGCGGCGCCGCAACGGCGAGCGGCGCGCCGCCCTGCTGGCGGCGCTGGCCGAGACCCTGGGCGACCGCGTCAGCGTGTCGGGCGCCGCCGCCGGACTGCACGTGGTGGCGTGGTTCGACCGCGTGCCCGCGGCCCGCGAGGCCGCGATGGTCGCCGCCGCCCACGCGGCCGGCGTCGGCGTCTACCCGGTCTCCCCGCTCTACGATCCCGCCTCGGGCGGCCCGGCGCGGGCCGGCCTCGTGCTCGGCTATGCCAGCGCCGATCCGGCGGCGATCCGGGCGGGCATCGCCCGCCTCGCGACGGTGGTCGGGCGGTTCGAGGCGGCGCCCGTCACGGAGCCGCCCGTGTGATCGCACGGATCCTGTGGTGAAGGGCCGGCGCGGCGCCCGGGAGCGGATCATCCGGCCGTCGGCAAGATGCACCTCGCATCGCGGCCACACCCGTCGCGCTTCAGCCACTGGCAGACCCGGGGAGGCGCCGCCTTGCCCGCGGCGGCGCTGCCTTGGCCATCGCTTCCGTGGAACGGTTTGGCGCTCTCGACGATTTCTAAGCCCCGTCCGGATGCGCTCGCGCCGCCGGCGGCCCGACAGCATGGTGGTGCAAGGCGCACCTCCCCAATTCGGGAGTGCGAATGATCTCCGCAGCAGAGGCGCTCTCAGCGGCGCAACGAACGGAATACGCGGATCGAGGGAGAGAAGATCTCGATCGGCGGTTGGCACGACTGAGCCAGGCGGAGCGGAATGCTTTCTGGAAGGCGGTGAACAGTGCCTACATCGCTCGCCCGATCGGCTCGCCGCGGCCGGAGGAGAGCCGCGCCGCTGCGCCGCGCCCTGCCCCGCCGCTCCTTGAGGAGGTTTGCTGATGGCGCGACCCCATGATCCCCACGCCGATGCGCTGCGCGCCGCGCGCCGGATCGTCGAAGACGCCGGGATGAGGCTGGTTCAGGCTGCCCATCACAATGATCCGACGGCGATCGCGGATGCGTGCCACAACCTGGTGGTGAGCATCGCTCAGGCCATCGTGGATGCGGAACAGGCCGCAGCCGAGCAAGGCCAGCGACGCGAGGAGGCCCATGCCGTCGCTGCGGGCGAGGTGACCGCACATTGGCGGAGCTGGCCCGCCACGCTGTTCGGCGTGCCCGGCCGGGTCGCTCTGGCGGTCGAGACGAAGGAAGCGACCCGGGAAGCCGGGCCGCCGAGATGACGGGCTCCCGGCGCGGCGTCGCAGCCGCCTGACCTGTCGTCCGCCAGCCGGGGATCACTCCCGGCACGCAACACTCCATGCAATCCGCCTGAAAGCTTGCGCGCGTACAGGCAGGCGTGCGGGCTTCATCGTGCTCGTCTTCCCGCGTCTTCCCGCCCGCCCGAGTCCGAGCGCCCGCCGCAATCCACTGCCGGGCGCTTCCGACAGACGCCGGAGCGCACCAGACGCACGATCGGAGCGCTCGGATGCGGTCCCTGGTGGTGGCGGCCATCGTATGCCTGTCGGGAGCGGCCTTCGGAGCCGAGGCCGTTCCGTCGCTCGAAGCGGGGTCGTCCTACTTCGAGGCGCGGATCAGCCTGGCGCTGCTGGGCTGGGAGCCGCAGCGCGTCGCGTCCGCCGGCCGGGTCTGCTCCGGCGGGGGCGTCAAGTCCTGCGAGCTGTACGAGGAGATGCTCGGCTGCTCCGGTCTGGAGCAGCATCGCTGCCAAGCCATCTGGCGCAAAAACAATTCGGAGTTCTACATCGACACGGTCGGCACCGATCCGGTTTTCATCAGGATGAATACCATAAAATATATCAGAAATAGTGACGGTTCGGCCTCTTCGCTGAAATCGGAACAGAAATAGGCGCGCGATCCAGGTCCCGCGCACGGCCTTCACCCCGGCCGGGTCGGGCTGCTGGCCGCGCGAGGGGGGAGGCCGGAAGGCGGCATCGGGACCGGCCCGGCCCCGCGGCTCAATGCGCCTCCTGCCAGTTCGCCGCCGCCTTCGCCTCGACGGCGAGCGGCACGCGCAGGCGCACGGCGGGGTGGGGGGCCTCCTCCATCACCCGGGTGATGACCGGCAGCGCGCGCTCCACCTCGGCGTCGGGCGCCTCGAACACGAGTTCGTCGTGCACCTGCAGCAGCATGCGGGTGGTGAGGCCGGCCTCGGCCAGCGCCCCGTCCATGCGCACCATGGCGCGGCGGATGATGTCGGCGGCGGTGCCCTGGATCGGCGCGTTGATCGCCTGCCGCTCGACGGAGGCGCGCTCCTGCGGGTTGTTGGAGCGGATCTGCGGGTAGTGGCAGACGCGCCCGAACAGGGTCGTGACGTAGCCCTTGTCCCGGCAGGCCTTCTTGGTGTCGTCGATATAGGCGCGGATGCCGGGGAAGCGCTCGAAGTACTGCTTGATGAAGGCGGAGGCCTCGCCCTGCGGGATGCCGAGCCGGTCAGCGAGGCCGAAGGCCGAGATGCCGTAGATGATGCCGAAATTGATGGTCTTGGCCCGCCGCCGCAGGTCGGGGGTCATCTGGTCGAGGGGCACGCCGAACATCGCGGAGGCCGTCGCCGCGTGGATGTCGATGCCCTCCTCGAAGGCTTGGCGCAGCTGCGGGATGTCGGCGATGTGCGCGAGCAGCCGCAGCTCGATCTGGCTGTAATCGGCCGAGATCAGCTTGTGGCCCGCATCCGCCACGAAGGCCTGCCGGATGCGCCGGCCCTCCTCGGTGCGGATCGGGATGTTCTGCAGGTTCGGGTCGGAGGAGGAGAGCCGCCCGGTCGTGGTGGCGGCGAGCGCGAACGAGGTGTGGACGCGGTCGGTCCCGCGGTCGGCATGCTCCTGGAGCGTGTCCGTGTAGGTGGATTTCAGCTTCGAGAGCTGACGCCATTCCAGGATCTTTCGCGGCAGCTCGTGGCCCTGGCCGGCGAGTTCCTCCAGGAGCGTCGCCGGCGTGGCCCATTGCCCCGAGGGCGTCTTCTTGGCGCCGGGCAATCCCATCTTGCCGAACAGGATGTCGCCGATCTGCTTCGGGGAGGAGACCGAGAAGCTCTCGCCGGCCATCTCCTGGATCTCGGCCTCCAGCCGCGCGAGCGACTGCGCGAAATCGCCCGAGAGCCGGCTCAGCATGCCGCGGTCGACCTTGATGCCCTCGCGCTCCATGCGGGCGAGCACCGGCACGAGCGGCCGCTCCAGGGTCTCGTAGACGCTGGCCCGGCGCTCGGCGGCGAGCCGCGGCTTCATCAGCCGCCACAGGCGCAAGGTGACGTCCGCGTCCTCCGCCGCGTAGGCCGTGGCCTTGTCGAGGGCGACGCGGTCGAACGTCACCTTGGCCCGGCCGGTGCCGGCCACGTCCGAGAAGGTGATCGGCTGGTGGCCGAGATGGCGGCGCGCCAGCTCGTCCATGCCGTGCGAGCCCTTGCCGGCATCGAGCACGTAGGAGATCAGCATCGTGTCGTCGAAGGGCGTCACCTCGACGCCGTGGCGGGCGAGCACCAGCCAGTCGTACTTCAGGTTCTGCCCGACCTTGAGCACGGCGGGGTCTTCGAGGAGCGGCTTCAGACGCGCCTTCACGGCCTCCCAGGGGAGCTGGTTCGGCAGCAGGCCCTCGCCGAACAGGTCCTCGCCGCCGCGATGCGCAAGCGGGATGTAGGCGGCCCGCCCCGGCGCGGTGGCGAGCGAGACGCCGACGAGATCGGCCGCATGCGCATCGAGCGCCGTGGTCTCGGTGTCGACCGCGACCACGCCCGCCTCCGCGGCCTCGGCGATCCAGGCCTCCAGCCGCTCCAGCGTCGTGACGGTCTCGTAGGATTGCGTGTCGAAGGGCTTCACGGCCTCCGCGGCGCGGGCCGCCACGAGGCCGCCGGGGGTCGCCTCCGCGGGCGGGCGGGGCTTCGGAGGGGCGTCCGGCAGGCCGAGGTC
Organism: Methylobacterium isbiliense; assembly: GCF_022179325.1. GTDB lineage: Bacteria > Pseudomonadota > Alphaproteobacteria > Rhizobiales > Beijerinckiaceae > Methylobacterium > Methylobacterium isbiliense. The sequence continues at coordinate 33,528 of NZ_BPQQ01000072.1, forward strand.
GGCGAAGGGATCGGCCTCTGCGGCGGGCGGGCTCGTCGCCTCGTCGCCGAAGAACGGCGTGGCGTCGCTGCCGCCCTTGTCGTTGGCGTAGGCGGGCGCCCCGCCCGGCAGCAGCGCGGGATCGGGCCTGACCGCCTCCGGATCGACGTGGAGAAGGGCCGCGATCCGCCGCGTCAGGGTGTTGAACTCCATCGCCTTGAGGAAGCCGACCAGGCGCTCCGGGTCGGGCTTGCGCAGGCGCAGGGCGTCGAGGGGCACCGGCACCGGCACCGCCGTGTCGAGCTCGACCAGCCGGCGCGAGAGGCGCGCCTGCTCGATGTTGGCGATCAGCGTCTCGCGGCGCTTGGGCTGCTTGATCTCGCCGGCCCGCTCCAGCAGGGCCTCCAGGCTGCCGAACTCCTTGATGAGCGCCGCGGCGGTCTTCAGGCCGATGCCCGGCACGCCCGGCACGTTGTCGGAGGTGTCGCCGATCAGCGCCAGCGCATCGCCGATCTGGCCGGGATTCAGGCCCTCCCAGCGCTCGACGATGGCGGCCGCGTCGAGGTTGCGCTCGGGACGGTAGCCGGGCTTGCCCTTCTGGCCCGATTCGAAGTCGTAGAACCGCACGAGGTCGCCGACGAGCTGCATCAGGTCCTTGTCGGAGGACACGATGATGACGCCCGCGCCCCGCGCCTCCGCCTGGCGCGCATAGGTGGCGATGAGGTCGTCGGCCTCGTAGCGCTCCAGCTCGATCGGTTCGAGCCCGAAGGCCCGCACCGCGTCGCGCATCAGCGGCATCTGCCGCTTGAGGTCGTCGGGTGCGTCCGGCCGGTGGCCCTTGTAGTCCGGAAAGATCTCCTTGCGGAACGACCCCTCCGACTTGTCGAACACGATGGCGAGATGGGTGGGCTGGATCCCGGCCGCGCCGTCCTGCACGAACTGGGCGATCTTGGCGCAGAAGAGCCGCACGGCGCCGGTCGGCAGCCCGTCCGAGGGGCGGAAGTTGTAGCGCTCCGGCTGGTTGATCGACTGGAAGTAGGCCCGGAAGATGAAGGACGAGCCGTCGACGAGCAGCACCTGATCGCCGGGGCCGACGGGCTTGGCCTCGGGGCCGGGCTCCGCGCTGGGAGAGGCCGCGCTGGAGACCGCATTCGATACCGCACTCATGGAAAAGCACTCGCGGGACAGCCGGACCGGGGACCCGTTCTTAATCCGCCCCGGCGCGCCCGGCCACTGCGCAGGCCTATACCCTTGGTCGCGGCGCCCTTGGGCCGCGGCGCCCTTGGGCCGCGGCGCCCTTGGGCCGCGGCGCCCTTGGGCCGCGGCGCCCTGTGGCCGCGGCGCCCTGTGGTCGCGGCACACCACCGGCCGGCAAAGCGCGGTCGCTCCCCCGCCGAAGCTTGACTCGGGGCGGGGTGCGGCGGCTTCGTCTCCTCAGGACGACAACCGCGACGGGCCCTCGGGCACCGTCCCCGCGCAAGGCAGGAACCGGCATGCGCCACACTCCATTCCTCGCCGCCCTCGCGCTCGCGGCCCTGAGCGGCGGCGCGCTCTCCCCCGCCGAGGCGCGCTCCGCCCGCCAGGAGATCTCCCCGGCCGAGGAGCGCGAATTCCCCTTCGACGCGGACATCCCCGGCTGCCAGGACCTGGGCGTGCTGGAGAAGGTCTCCAACCAGTTCGCCGAGAAGGAGTCCAAGTTCTGGAACTCCTCGCTCACCATCGTCAGCTACGACCGGATCGAGCGCACAGCGTGGCGCCCCTACGGCGTGGACTTCATCCCGCGCCGCTTCTGCACGGCGGTGGCCACCACCTCGGACGGCGTGCGCCGCCGGGTCGACTACTCGGTGCGCGAGAGCACCGGCATCATCGGGGCGACCTGGGGCGTGGAGTTCTGCGTCCACGGCCTCGACCGCAACCTCGCCTACGCCTACGCCTCGGCGGATTCGTGCCGCGCCGCCCGGCCCTGATGCGGGCCGCACTCCTGGCGGGCAGCCTCGCGCTCGCGGGACTCGGGCTCGCGGCGGGCGCCGCCGCGCAGGAGCGGTCGGGGACCCCGGGCGAGTTCGACTTCTACGTCCTCGCCCTGTCGTGGTCGCCGACCTACTGCGCGCTGACCGGCGAGCGGCGCGGCGACGCGCAGTGCGATCCGCGGCGCGGGCTCGGCTTCGTGGTGCACGGGCTGTGGCCGCAATACACGCGCGGCTATCCGACCGAATGCGGGGCCTTCCCGCGCTCCCCCTCCCGGCTCGCCCTGGAGGAGGCGGAGGGCGTGTTTCCCAGCGAGGGGCTGGCCCGGCACGAGTGGCGCAAGCACGGCACCTGCTCGGGCCGGGACCCGGCCGGCTATTTTCGGGATGCGCGCCGCGCCCGCGAGGCGGTGACGCTGCCCCCCGGCTTGGCGAAGCCCGAGGGCGACCTGCGCCTCGCGCCGATCGAGATCGCCCGGCAGTTCGTGACCAGCAATCCCGGCCTGCGCCCCGACATGATGGCCGTGACCTGCAAGGCCGGCCGGCTGGAGGAGGTGCGGATCTGCTTCTCGAAGGATCTGCGCGGCTTCACGCCCTGCCCGGAGGTGGCGCGACAGAATTGCCGGGCCGGCGAGGTCGTGGTCGAGGCGGCCCGCTGAGCGCCGGCGGATCCCGGAACACCGCCCGCACGCCGCGACTTGGTCCCCGCGCGCCGGCCGCCGCGGCCGGCCCGCACCGACCAGGGAGGCGCGTACCATGCCGACAGACCCCGACAGGACCGGCCCCGCCGAACCCGGCGGCGGCGTCTCGCCCGAGACCCGCGCCGCCGGTGCGGCGCGCTCCTCGCCCCTCACGCCCGAGGAGCAGCGCGAGCTCGACCGGCGCCTCGCGCGTCCCACGGGCGAGCGCCCGGATGCCGGACGCGCCCCGGACCCGGACGACGCGGGCGGCCCCTTCGCGGAGGCCGACGACGTGCGGGCCGCCTTCGGCACCGCGGGCGCTCCGCAGGAGGGCGGCCAAGCGGGCGGACAGGCGGGCTATGGCGGCATGGGCGGGGACGGGACCGCGCATGCGGGCACCGCGACCCCGCCGGCCGGCCGCGAGGCCGCACCCGTGCGGATGGATGACGGCGCGCCGTCCGAGCGGGGCAACCCGGACGAGCTGGCGGGCCGCGACGAGACCCGCCGCAATCCGGCGCAGCGCGACGACCAGGGGCCGGGCGGCCACACCGTCTTCTCGAATGCCGCCCGCGACGGCCGCGAGGCCGGCCGGTCCCGCGATCCGCTTTCCCCTTCCGCCGACCGGGCGGGCGCCAAGGACACCCGCTGAGGCGGCTTTGAGCGCCCGCCTCCCGCGATGAGCGCCGACGCCGCGTCCATGGCGGCGCTCCTCGCGGCCGCCCTCCTCGGCGGGCTGGTGCGCGGCTTCACCGGCTTCGGCTTCGCGATGGTGTTCGTGCCGCTCGCGGCGAGCGTGGTCGGGCCGACCGCCGCGGTCGGCCTGATCTGGATCGTGGATGCGCCCTTCGCGCTCTGGCTCGGCCTTCTCTCGGCCCGCCACGCGGCGTGGCGCGAGGTGGTGCCGCTGCTGGTCGGCGCGGCCGTCAGCCTGCCTTTGGGCGTCTTGCTCCTCACCCGCCTCGATCCGGTGCTGGTGCGCTGGCTCGCGGCGGGCGCCATCCTGGCGGCGCTCGCAGCGCTCGCCACCGGCTGGCGCTACCGGACCGCACCCTCGGTCCCGCTCTCGGTGACGGTCGGGGCCGCCTCGGGGCTCGCGAGCGGGTTCGCGGGGCTGGGCGGCCTGCCGCTCGCGGTGTTCTGGCTCGCCAGCCAAACCGCCGAGGCCGCACAGGTGCGCCACAACCTGATGGCCTATTTCGGGCTCTCGACCCTGCTCTCGGGGATCGCCTTCCTGGGTGGGGGCGTGCTGACGGTCGAGCGGGTCTGGCTCTCACTCCCGCTGCTGCTCCCCTACGGCCTCGGCCTCCTGGCCGGCGCCCGCCTGTTTCACCGCGCCTCGGACCTGCTCTTCCGGCGCATCGCCTACGCGGTGATCCTGGCGGCGGTCTGCCTCGCGCTGCCGCTGCGGTGAGATCCCGGCCAAGACCGCGCCATCGCCTGCGACGGGCCTGCCGGTCGCATCGGCCCCGAAACGAGAGGAGGGCCGGATCGCTGTCGCGCCGGCCCTCCATCCTGGCAGTCGCTGCCAATGGCGTCATCGAGCCCGCCTGCGGGCCTCACGGCTTGCGCGCCCGTTCGGCATCCTGGATCGCCGCATCGTGGTACCAGCTGCTGCCATACACGATCGGGGGCATCCGGGGGGCCGTCTGGTCCGCCGCGGCGCGGCCTCCGGCCGCGTGAACCGGAAGGCCCGCCCGGCCTCCCGTGGGGAACTGATAGATCTTGGCCGATTGCGGCCTGGAACCCGTGGCCATCGAACATGTCTCCTTGTGCGGCGTACCTTCGCACGCTGGTCGCCGTTGTATATAACGTGCGTTGCGTATCCGTTGCACGGGATGCCGCGAATAAAAACACGTGTTGCTCAACATTAAAGCAGTTTTGTCTCTGCTCTTTCTGGCGGCATCTTGCAGGTGCGAAGTACAATGCTGTGCTGCCGGATGACGCGTTCGGCGTCACGCCTCTCCCGCGTGCAGTTTGCCCTAAGCTTGAGCGTTCTGCCTACAGCATGTGCATGCCG
>NZ_BPQQ01000073.1 GCF_022179325.1 Methylobacterium isbiliense
ATGAGCGGGCACGGCTCTAGCCACCTGCCCTGTGATCCGGGATGCCCCTTGGGATCGCCCAGGAGCGTCGCTGAGCGGCTTGGCGGTGTCGGGAGCTGTGAAGTAGCCGTTCGCGCAAACGCCGGCCGGCGGCCTTCGAGCGCGGCGCTACCGCCGGCTCGGATGTTCATGGGAGGGTGGGTCGGGAGGGAAGGATCCGTGTTGGGGTGGTCACGGACCCAGGGCTCACCCCCTCCGGCGAGCGCAGGATCCCCTAGGACATCGAGCGCACGCCCGTCGCTGAGCCGGAGCACGCCTGCACGCCGCCGGGCAACGTTGTGAGCGTTGCCGTCGGCTCTCGGGAGCGCGAAGCGCAACCGGGAGCAGTCCATGGCCGGGAGTATGGTCATTCACGGTTGTCGAGTTGTAAGGCGGAAGCCATTCATGCCGCGGACGAGCGGGCGGAGCCCGCGAGGCCGGAGGATCCAGTGAGATGGCCTACGCCTCCTCATCTTCTCCGTTCCTCTCTGTTCCAGCACCGGTCGTCCGGGCTGGCCGGGGAGCGAAGCGACCCGAAGCCAGCCCACGCGCGCAGCGCGTTAAGTAAACTGCTTAGTTAAACATACCTATTACTACTAGGGAAAAGCCCGCCACCCTCCGGCGATGAATTTCTGATCTGTGTCAGAGAGATAGAGAAACAGGGTCACGCGCCGGCGGCTTTGAAGGGTCACGCGGCCACGAACGAGCCCCACACCGCCGGCCGGGTCTCAAGCTTGGCCACAACCAGTCGACGCGATCGAGCCTGATGCTTGTTGCAGGTGCCAGGCTGGCCTTGTAGCTGGGCGAACAGGAGCCCGACTTCGGCATCGGTTGGGTGCCGGCCGAGATCGAGCTGCGCCAGCTGCATTGCTTTCCAGAAAAGCGTGATCTCGCTCTCCCGGCCGTATAGCTGCGCAAGCACGCTGTCACCCCGAACCATTCTTGTTGCTGCGGTGAGTCTTTTAAGGCGCTTTTCAGCCTCTATATCCACCTTCGCGCTCGGCAATGCGTTTTCTGCTGCACGTTTTGCTCGTCTCTTTTCGACAGCAGCCTGAGCGGTTCGCTGTTCGCTTAATGCCTGTTTTCTATCGTATTGTTCGACGTATAGTCGAACCGATGGATGCTTTGCTCCTCGGAGCAAATCGATTCTCTGCTTGAGAGGCTTTCTATTTTCTACCATCGTTGAGATCCTACGGCCTGTTGTGACTTGAGCCAGTCGAGTGCGGCGGCCAGGCTGAGGACACCGGCGAAGCTGGAAGCGGCCTTCTCGTAGCGGGTCGCGACAGCACGCCACTCCTTCAACCGAGCCCAGAGTCGCTCGACCCGGTGAAGGCTGTTGTTGATCCACGCTGGACAGGCGATGGGCGCCTCATGCGGCTGCGGCAGGATCGCAGGCCGTGCGCCCATGCCCCAGATCTGCTCGCGGGAGCGATGGCTGTGGAGCCCCGGTCGCCCACCGCCCACGTCGGCACGCCGGGCCGTTGATCGAGCAGCGGGATGGCCTGGAGTAGCTCATGCGCCTGTCCGGGCGCGATCCGGAGAGCGATGGCGCGACCAGCGCCATCGGTAATCACGCAAGCCTTGGTCCCATATCCGCCACGCGAGCGGCCAAGCGCCTCACGATGATCTCGCTCAGCTTGAGATCCCCCCTTCGCGCAGCCCCGGCCGCGTTTTGGTGAGCGCGCACGCTGGTGGCGGCGAGAAACACCATGCCGAGCTGCACGCCGCGTTCTTGCACAAGGCTGAGGAGCCGCTCCCAGACGCCGGCCCGCGCCCACCGGATGACGATCTGGGCGGCACGCCACCACGGTCCGAGTTCGGCTGCACAGCGCACCACTTGGCTCCATTCTGATGCTGCTAGAGAATGGCCGAGATGGTGAGGCGCAGATCCTAAGGCGGCGTCTTGCCCTTCGGCCGACATGCCTCAACGAGTGGCTCTAACTCGGCCCATTGCGCGTCCGACAGCATCGCTCCTCCTCGCTCAAGATAGGCGAAACGCTCACCGCATCAGGTGGTTCAAGCGATTGCAGGCCGTAGAAGGCACCCCATGTTCATCATCTTGGCATTAGTGATCTGAAATTAACTAACTTTTTTGCATAAGCACGCCCCTCTTCTTTGGTTTTTTCCTGCTCGAAGCCGCTCTAATGCGTGCCTCTGCTTGCTTCTCTATAGCCAACGACCAACTTTCGCGAGCCAATGCTCGAGCTGATTTTTCATTCCAGATGCGATGATACTGAGTTTTTCTCTTGAACTTGATAAAATCAGGCGTTGGAGCCGATTTCTCGATTTCCTGAAGCAACTTGACAATCATTCTCAATTTGACGCCAGATAGCTCGATCGAGAGGGAAATCAATAGAGACGATATATCTGGATGCGCGACATCTAAAATAATAGCATCATTTCGTAGCGTATTCACGTGAATGACGACTTCGTCAAGCACGCTCTGCAGTTTATTTAGCTTGTCTACAAGTTCTCGAGATCTGATCTCGTCGTTATCTAGCACGATATCCTCGGTCACATCAATTTCGATCATCCTTTCCTCAACTTCTGAAATCAACTCTGGCAGAGACTTATCATTTCCATTGCATGGCTCGATCATTAGAATGCCCATTCGTCATTGCTGCGGTTGTTAACTAGAGGCAGCTGATACGCTTGATAGTCCGCGCAGCTCAGCGTTTGAGCATGACGCCGATTAGAGTCACACCTGCACTCGATAGGCTCCGCTCTCCAAGGTTATGTCAGCGCCTTACAGTCCGAGATATGGGGGGTGTGAGCACAATGCGGGCGTTAGCAGTATGTTCCCGATTCCCGAAGAATTAAAAATTTCGGCAACCAGCTAGCCGCCTTTGGATGATCAATAATTACTGATCATAAATGTGCGGCAATCCGAATGAATTGTAGGTAAACATCTGCCTCTTCAGCCTGTTTAGTAGAGGTGATCAATCAAAATTGATGCGCCAGGAGCATGGCCAAAGGCATATATCAGCTAGCCCAGTTTGGCCGCGAGATCCGCTGCTCGGAGGTGCGTACAGCGCTGCAACATGCGCAGCTCCCTGTGTCCCGAGATCGTCGCGACCTCGGCGACGTTGAACCCCTTCTCGAACAAGCGCGAGACCGCCTCACGGCGGAGATCGTGCAGATGCAGATCCTCGAGCCCGACGCGACGCGTCAGGCGCTCCCAGGCGAGCCGCACCGCGTTTGGGGCCACCGAGAACACCATCGCGCTCTCGCCGGTCTGGAGGCCTCTCAGCGTCTCCACAGCGCGCGTCGAGAGCGGCACGTCGCGGGTGGTGCCGTTCTTCGTCATTGGCAGGTGCGCGACCCGCTGCTCGAGGTCAACATGCTCCCAGCGCAGTGACAGCAGCTCGCCGCGCCTCATGCCGGTCTCGATGGCGAGCACGATCAGCGGCCGGAGATAGCGCACGCGCCCAGCATCGGCTGCGGCAAGCAGAATCTGCTCTTCGTTACCCTCAAGCCGGCGCGTGCGGCCTCGCGGTAGGGCAGGGCGCCTAACGAGCTTGCACGGGTTCTGGGCGAGGTGGACGCCCCACTCACGCCGTGCCGTGTCGATCGCATGGCTGATCGTGTTCAACTCCCGGACGACGGTCGCGGGCGCGACGGCCTTGAGCCGCTCGTCTCGGTAAGCGGCGAGGTCTGCGGTCGAGAGTAGGGCGAGGGTCCGGAAGCAGATCGGTCGGCGCAGGATGGCGGTGATGCGCGAGATCTCCGAGACCGAGCTGCGCTTCCCGGGCGAGATCTCGTCGCGGTATCGCGTGAGGATCTGAGCGAGGGTCGTCTTCTCTGCCGGACGGGTGTCAGGAAGCGTGCCCGATCGGTCGAGCTCGGACTCGAGATTGCGCGCCCAGCGCTCGGCCTCAGCCTTGGTGTCGAAGCTCTTCGCGCGCGGTGCAAGGCCTTTGCGGCGCACGGCTGCCTGCCAGCGCCCGCGGAGTTTTCTGATTGTCGCCATCGCTTACTCTCTGTCCTCCAGAAGGCCTGCATCGAAGGACCCCGCTGAAGGACCTGCAAGGACTTTTCCTGCCTGTCAGTGAAGTGCTGTTCTCGACCGATCTAACCTGGCGCACACCGGCGCTATACGATCGTTTTGAATTGCGACGCCCGCTTCCGGCTCAATCCGCCGCACCGTCGTGATGTGCGACGGAGCAGTTCAGCGCCCCATGGACCGCCTGGGCTCAACGTCGCTCTGATCGGCCTACACGGCCAGGATCACAGCAATGTCGCTCCTCGGTAGCGAGCGAAGGTGCGCTGACCGGTCGGGCCGAACAGCACTACGTCGTAGGTGTCCGGCTCCGTGCCAGGAACTTCCATGCCCGGCGAGCCGACTGGCATGCCTGGCACAGCAAGACCGACGGCGGCAGGCTTCTCGGCCAGCAGCCGCACGATCGTGTCGGCCGGCACGTGGCCCTCGACCACGTAGCCGGCGACCTGCGCCGTGTGACAGGACGCCAGCTCGCGCGGAACACCTAGCTTGGCCTTCAGCGGCGCGACCGGGCCGGTGGTGATCTCGACCGGGAAGCCGGTGGCCCTTAGGTGTGCCACCCAGGCCTCGCAACACTCGCAGTTCGAGTCCTTGGTGACCGCCACCGTTGGCAGACGACTTTCAGGGGCGGCGCGGAGGGGAGCGGCAGCGGCCAGCATCAGGCTGCTCAATCCGCCCAGGACACCGCGGCGAGTTGTTGCGCATCGAGGGCTCATCGCAGGCGTTCCTAGCGAAGGAAAGAAGGCGTCAGCTCCGGCGGCTCATGTTGCCGGACATGCCCTCACAGCAGCAGCCGCCCTTCTTGCCTCGCATACCGGCGTGGTTCATCGCCATACTTCCCTTACCGCACATCATCTTGCCCTTACCGCCGCTGCAGCAGCTCATGGCCAGGGACGGGGCGGCGCTCAGCAGCATCAGAACAGTTGAGGTGGCGATCAACGTCTTCATGGCGTCCTCCTACGGGCGGGCAAACTGTCCTGCAATTGATGTGGTTCACTGGTGATGATTGTCAGGGGTGGTGAGCATGCGCGGCTTGGTCGTGGTGCTCATGTCCGTCATAGCCGGCGTGCCAGCCGCAACGGCCTTCGGCCACCTCAATCGACCGTTTTGAATTGTGAAGGGTCGATCGAGGGCACGCTCACCGCTTCACGAAGCCGATGTCGGCGGCTACGACCTTGAACCTGTCCGGCTCGCGCTCCTTCCTCTCGCTGTAGCGGTCGACGAGGTAGTCGGCCCGCTCGCGGGTCAGGAGCGTGAACTTCATCACCTCCTCGCAGACGTCGACCACGCGGTCGTAGAGCGGTCCCGGCTTCATGCGGCCGGCGTCATTAAACTCCTTGTAGGCCATCGGCACCGAGGACTGATTCGGGATCGTGATCATCCGCATCCAGCGCCCGAGGATGCGCAACGAGTTCACCGCGTTGAAGCTTTGCGAGCCGCCGGACACCTGCATGACGGCTAAAGTGCGCCCCTGCGTCGGCCGCACGGAGCCCTCGCTCAGGGGCAGCCAGTCGATCTGGCTTTTCATCACACCCGTGAGATTGCCGTGCCGCTCTGGCGACACCCATACATGCCCCTCAGACCAGAGCGAGAGGCTGCGTAGCTCCTGCACCTTCGGATGGTCGGCCGTCGTGTCGTCGGGCAGCGGCAGCCCGTCCGCGTGGAAGATCCGCACCTCGCCGCCCATCGCTTCGAGCAGGCGCGCGGCCTCATAGGCCAGGAAACGGCTGAATGAGCGCTCGCGCAGCGAGCCGTAGAGGATCAGGAAGCGCGGGTCGTGGGTGAACGGCTGCGCCACCTGCAGCTGCTCGCTGGCCGGCGCCACAAAGTGCGCCTCGCTCAGGTTCGGGAAGCCATCACGGGCCGAGGGGGAAGAAGATAGGGGCTTGTCCACGAGCGCACTTTTATCTACGTTTCAACAAACGTTGATACATTGGCGCATTCATGGACGAACGACAAGCCCTCGCGGCCTTCGCGGCCCTCGGTCAGGAACACCGCCTGCGCGCAGTGCAGGCTCTGGTCACCGCCGGCCCGGACGGCCTTGCGGCTGGCGTGCTGGCGGACACCATCGGCATCGCTGGCAACACCCTCTCCTTCCACCTGAAGGAGCTTTCCCACGCCGGGTTGATCGCGTCCCGGCGCGACGGCAAGTCGGTGATCTACAGCGCCGCCTACACAGGCCTGTCCGACCTGGTCCAGTTCCTGATGCGCGACTGCTGCCAGGGCCACCCGGAAGTGTGCACCCCTGCCGTCGCCGCGCTCGCCGCCTGCGCTTGCCCCACCGGAGACACCGCCCATGCCTGATCGCGTCTACAACGTGCTGTTCCTCTGCACCGGCAACTCGGCCCGTTCGATCCTGGCGGAAGCCATGCTCAACAAGGACGGGCAGGGGCGCTTCCGGGCGTTTTCCGCCGGCAGCCGGCCCAAGGGCCAGCCCCATCCACTCGCCCTACAGGCGCTCGAGGAAAGCGACTACCCCACGGCCGGCCTGCGCTCGAAGTCCTGGGACGAGTTCGCCAGGCCGGACGCCCCGGTGATGGATTTCGTGTTCACGGTCTGTGACAACGCGGCCGGCGAGGCCTGCCCCTACTGGCCGGGCCAGCCGGTCACCGCGCATTGGGGCATTGAGGATCCCGCCGCGATTGAGGGCCTGGACTACGTGAAGGCGGCGGCCTTCCGCCAGGCGCAGCGTTACCTCAAGAACCGCATCGCGGCGTTCATCGCCCTGCCGATCGCCAGCCTGGACGAGTTCGCGCTGACCGCGAAGGTCCGCGAGATTGGCCAGCAGGAAGGGGCTACGTCGCCCCGGCCGGAGGTCGCGTGATGGACGTCATCATCTACCACAATCCAGCCTGCGGCACCTCGCGCAACACCCTGGCGATGATCCTCAACGCCGGCATCGAGCCGCACGTCATCGATTATCTCAAGACGCCGCCCACGCGGGCGCTGCTCACGCAGCTGCTCGCCCGCGCGGGCCTGAGCGTTCGGGACGTGCTGCGCGAGAAGGGCACGCCCTACGCCGAACTCGGCCTCGGTGATCCGGCCTTCACGAACGAGCAGCTCCTCGACGCGATTGAGGCGCATCCGATCCTGCTGAACCGGCCGCTGGTGGTGAGCCCGAAGGGCGTGCGTCTGTGCCGGCCCTCCGAGGCCGTCCTGGACCTGCTGCCGGAACAGCAGGGCGAGTTCATCAAGGAGGACGGCGAGCGCGTTATCGACGAGCACGGCCGGCGGGTTGCCAGCGCATGACCACGTCCTCCTCGATCGGCCAGCGGGTCGCCGGCGAAGCCCTCGGCACCGGGTTCCTTGTGGCCACGGTCGTGGGCTCCGGCATCATGGCCGAGCGCCTTGCCGGCGGGAACGTGGCGATCGCGCTCCTCGGCAACACGATCCCGACAGGGGCCATCCTGGTCGTGCTGATCCTGGCGCTCGGCCCGATTTCTGGCGCGCACTTCAACCCGGCAGTCTCGCTCGTCATGGGCCTGACGCGCGCCCTCTCGTGGCGCGACGCCTGGATCTACGTGCTGGCCCAGGTCGTGGGGGGCTGCCTGGGCACGCTCGCGGCGCACGGCATGTTCGATCTGCCGCTCTTCCAGCTCGCGGGGAAGCTGCGCACCGGGCCGGCGCAATGGTTCGCGGAGTTCGTCGCCACGTTCGGCCTGCTGATGACGATCCTGTCCGTGGCGCGCTTTCGGATCGAGGCCGTCCCCGTCGCGGTCGGCCTCTACATCACGGCCGCCTACTGGTTCACAGCCTCGACCTCGTTCGCGAACCCGGCGGTGACGATCGCCCGCGCCCTGACGGACACTTTCGCAGGGATCGCGCCGAACCACGTCTTGCCCTTCATCGTGGCGCAGCTCGCCGGCGCGCTCGTGGGCATGGTCGTCATACACTGGCTCCTGACCGGGCGAGCGGCTGCTCGACCCGAAGCGACACTCGCGCACGAGCGATGACGAACCACGTATTTCGAGGATCATCGAACGACGTCTTGACTCGCGGTGCCCGTCGGGTCAGCTTACTTCGATGAACGTCGAACAAGCCGCCAAGCAGCTCGAGGCCCTCGGCAACCCGACCCGCCTGCAGGTCTACCGCGCGCTCGTGCGCGCCGGGCACGCTGGCCTGCCGGTGCGCCAACTGCAGGAGCGCGTCGGCATCGCCGCGGCGTCAACGCTCTCACACCATTTGCGCCGGCTGATCCTGACCGGCCTGGTCTCGCAGGAACGCCAAGCAACCACGCTGATCTGTCGGGCGGTCTATCCGGCGATGGATGCCTTGGTCGGCTTCCTGGCGGACGAGTGCTGCGCCGACGCCGGATGCACTACTCGCAACGACGCAGCCTGATTCTGTTGCCTCTTAATTCGGTAATTCCGGAAGCAACGGAGGAGACCATGAGCCAGAGCACTGCTTCACTGCCGGTCGCGGTGATCGGCGCCGGCCCGGTTGGCTTGGCGGCTGCCGCCCACTTGGTCGCGCATGATCTGCCCGTGACGGTCTATGAGAGCGGTGACACGATCGCCGCCAACGTGCGCGCCTGGGGGCACGTGCAGCTGTTCTCACCCTGGGAGTTCAACATCGATCCGGCGGCGCGGGCGCTCCTGGAGGCGCAGGGCTGGCAAGCACCGCCCGAGAAGGGCTATCCGACCGGGTATGAGCTGGTGGACCGCTACCTGGCTCCGCTCGCCGCAACGCCTGCGCTGGCATCTGTGATCGCAACGGGCGAACGGGTCGTGGCGCTCGGCCGCCTCGGCGTCGACAAGGTCGGCAGCCGTGGCCGTGAGAACAGGCCCTTCGTGCTCACGGTTCGGGAGAAGGATGGGCGCACCCGGCGCGACCTGGCCCGCGCGGTGATCGACGTCTCCGGCACTTGGTCGACGCCCAATCCGCTGGGGGCGAGCGGTCTGCCAGCTGAAGGCGAGGTCGCCTTGGCGAACCGGATCGTCACCGGCATTCCGGACGTCCTGGGTCGCGATCGAGACACCTACGCCGGACAGACCACGCTGGTCGTTGGTGCCGGCCACTCAGCCGCCAACGTGCTCCTCGAGCTCGCGCAGCTGGCCGATGATGTCGAGGGCACCAGCCTGCTCTGGGCCACCCGCGGCACGGACCTGTCTCGCGTCTACGGCGGCGGGGCGGCTGACCAGTTGGCCGCGCGCGGTGATCTTGGTCTTCGCCTCCAGGCGCTGGTCGAGAGTGGCCGGGTGCGCCTGGCGCCGGGGTTCGCGGTCACGGCAGTGCGCAGGGAGGATGTGGGTCTCTTGGTCGAGGGTGAGACGGCGTGCGGATCGCGCACTCTCGGCCCGGTCGACCGCATCGTGACCGCTACAGGGCAGCGGCCGGACCTGTCTCTGACGCGCGAGCTGCGCCTGGAGCTCGATCCCTGGCTGGAGAGCGTGCGCGCGCTCGGCCCGCTGATCGACCCGAACCTGCACTCCTGCGGCTCGGTCCCGCCGCACGGTCACCGAGAGCTGGCACACCCGGAGCCGGGCTTCTACACCGCCGGGATCAAGAGCTACGGGCGGGCCCCGACCTTCCTGATGATGACCGGCTACGAGCAGGTCCGCTCGATCGCAGCAGCCCTGGCCGGAGATCTGGTCGCGGCTGATGCCGTGCAGCTGGTCCTCCCCGAGACCGGCGTCTGCTCGACCTCACGCGGCGCCGAGAGCGGCTCAGGCGGGTGCTGCGGCGGTCCGGCACCGTCCGGGGTCGATGCCTGCTGCGCCGACGACGCGACGGCGAAGGCTACGACCGTCACGGGCTGTGGTTGTTCTCCGACGCTTGCCCCGGAGGCGAAGACGTCGTCCTGCTGCGGCCGAGCGGCATGAGAGACCGTCCCCAGCTGACGGTCATCAGCGCTCTGGGCGTGGTGCAGATCCTGACCTGGGGGACCTCCTACTACCTGCTGACCGTGCTCGCCCCACCGATCGCGGCCGACACGGGCTGGCCGCTGCCGTGGATCGTCGGCAGCTTGTCGGCCGGCCTGCTCGTCTCCGGGTTGGTCTCCCCTCGGGTCGGGCGCGCGATTGGGCACTACGGAGGCCGGCCGGTCCTCGCGCTTGCTACCGTCGTCCTGGCGCTCGGGCTCGTGGTGATCGGTCTCGCGCCGGCGCTGCAGGTGTTCTTCCTCGGTTGGCTGGTGCTCGGCGCCGGCATGGGAGCCGGGCTCTACGACGCCGCCTTCGCCACGCTCGGCCGCCTCTACGGCGCTAGCGCTCGACCAGCGATCACCACGCTAACCCTCTGGGGCGGCTTCGCCAGCACGGTCTGTTGGCCGCTCTCGGCCTTCCTGGTCGAGCACCTGGGCTGGCGCGGCACCTGCGTCGCCTACGCCGGCCTGCTGCTGGTCGTGGCTCTGCCGCTGGTCCTGCTCGTTCTCCCTGACTCACCGCCGCTGCCGACGTCCGATCTCGGGTCTAGCTCAGTCGGACCTGAACCACTCACGGGGCGTGAGCGTCGGGCGTTCCTGCTCCTCGCCGGCATCCTGACCTTGGGCGGAGCCACGACGGCGATCGTCTCCGTGCACCTGCTGAACCTGCTTCAGGCGCAGGGCGCGTCTCTCGCGGCCGCGGTCTCGCTCGGCGCGCTGGTTGGACCGTCGCAGGTCGCCGCACGCGTGATCGAGATGGCCAACAAGGGCCGGCACCATCCAATCTGGACGCTGTCAGCAGCGATGGGCCTGATCGCACTGGGGCTCGTGCTCCTGTGGGCCGGGTTCCCGATCCTCGCCGTCGCGCTGGTGCTCTACGGGGCGGGCAACGGCATCTACTCGATCGCGCGGGGCACCCTGCCGCTCGCCCTGTTCGGGCCGGTGCGCTACGCGCCGCTGCTCGGCCGGCTGGCGCTGCCGAACCTCGTCGCCCAGGCTCTCGCCCCGTCGCTGGGTGCCGTCGTCCTCGCTGAGGGAGGGGCACACGTCACGCTCACCGTGCTGGCCGGCTTGGCAGTGATCAACCTGCTACTCGTGGGCGCTCTATGGCGAGAGCGGCGAGCTGCACCTGCTTGAGAGCAGCGCGAGTTCTGGCTTACGCGCATTCGCGCTTGCGCGAAACGCTCAAGAGCTCGTAGGACAGCGCGGCTTTCTGCCCGGTGGGTTACAGCAGGCAGCGGCGCGAAGGGCGCCAGTAGAGCTCCTACGCTTCCCTGTAGGCATCCAGCTCGCCAAGGACAGGGTCCGGATCTTCGTGAGCACAGAAGACATAGCCCACGTGGGGTGCGATCTGAGCTAGCACTTCGATGTCCGGGCTGGTCGGCTCGCCGCATTCACCTGGGACAGCAGCACTGCGTCGCCGAGGAGGCGCGGACCGCCAAGTAGTCCGGCGAGCGAACTTCTGTGTATGTCGCAGGTTAATCCCAAGACGGATCGGGCACGTCACTGCTGCCACGCTGAGCGCGCCCGACCCGCCGGTGACGTTCGGCCGAGTGAGGGGCGAGCCCGACAGGCCGAGGTGACGGTCCGGGAATGCGCGGCACGGCAGTGTGTTCCCGGACTACCTCATGCGCCCGACAGCAGAGCGCCCGGCAGGGGATGGGACCTCACCGGGCGCCTGGTCTTACGGAGAACCAATACTCGACTGCACGCGGTCAACACCGGCCGGGTCCGCGTGTTCCCGGCAGAGCGGCTTCATGGTTCCGGCTCATCGTGATGGACGCGGCTGAGGAGCACCGGGTCTGGAGCCTCGTTATCCCATGTAATAGGCGCGTCCAGGCTTCCCTGATGCCAAACATCGATCGCGAGCGGGAGCACCTAGCCAAGGCAGATCGCGACATCGCCGAGGGTGCGCAGCGCATCAACGAACTGGTCGTCCGCATACAAGCAGGCACGGCTGCCGGGCACGACACGACAGAGGCCAAGCGGCTCCTCGAGTTAATGCGCGAGACGCTTGAGCAGTGGCAGGTGCACCGGGAACTGATCCTCGACGCCATCGCCCGGCACGAGCGAGGTGAGTGATCAATCAACGCTGCAGGATCAGCCCGGTGGACTAGGCACGCTACAAGGTGAAGGCGGCTCGGCTCCCGGCGACACACAGTTTTGGGTGAGCACGGGTGACCGCAGAACGGGCTAGCGCCCGGGGTGCAGCAGGAGCCGGCTCAGACGGGTTCTCCAGCGGTGAACCAATTGGCAGCCCTGCAGGCGGACCGAGGAGCAAATATTTACTCAATGCTGGGGTGTTATATATTGGCTACGTGCCGCGTCGACACTGCATCTCAATCTTCATGCCTTCGGGACCATAGACGACGAATTGAATAATATCGGTATCGACAAGTTCGGACTCGGTAAACGAGTAGCCGAGCCGTTGCAGTTCGGCGCGCTTCGCGTCGGGATCGCCACATGGGCCGAACGCTATGTGGTCGACCCATCCCAGGCCTCGCTCTTGGCTCTTGAGCCAAGTGTGGATGACCGCACGGCCGTCGAGATACAGCCAGTCGCCGGGCACCTTGAACGATGGCCGCCATCCAACCTCGACGCCCAGCAGCTGCACGAGAAAATCGCGCGCCGCGGCGAGGTCGTAGACGTGAATGTTGACGTGATCGAGCTGCAACGAGCGCCCCTCTTTTGTAAAGAGGCAAGCACGCTGAACCAGGTAGCGTCAAGCCCTATGCCAAGAGGAGTAGGCTAGAATTAGGGCAGGGTGCCAATAAAGGGATTTGTCGCATGTTTAAGTCCATCAGCGGCGAATCTTCAATTTTCAAGCTGGCGGATCTCAACGGTGCGCCGCCTGACCCTAACGGATCTCGTCTCGCAAGTGCGCCAAGCAGCCACGCTGATCTCGGAGCCATCTCTACAGCGATAGATGCCTTGATCACCCCCTTGGCGGGCGAGTGCTGGGCCGGTGCCGGCTGCGCCGGCACGCACGGATAGGTGCGCAACATTCCGCTGCCTTTGCCGGTTCTGTCGCGGAGCAGGCCCGCAGCCGCGCTCTCGCCGCAAACGGATCATTGAGCCGGAGGTCGATGTGAACGCCAAGATCCTGGACGTCCGCTTCGTGCACGAGGGCTGGAGCCGGTTTGGGATCGCGAAGGTCCGGCTTGCCGACGGCTCGGAGGTCGATCGAGAGCTTGAGGATCACGGCAACTCGGTCGGCGTGCTGCCCTACGATCCCGACCGGCGTGTGGCTGCGCTCGTGCGGGAACTGCGCGTGCCAGCCCTCTACGTCGAAGGTGCACAAACGCAGTTGGAAGCGCCTGCCGGCCTAATCGAAGAGGGCGCACCTGAGGAGAACGCCCGGCGCGAGGTGCTGGAGGAAGTGGGGCTTCGGCTGCACGAGTTGGAGCCGGTTGGGACAACCTACTCGTGTGCCGGCATCTCGACGGAACGGATCCACCTCTTCCTCGCTGCCTATCGGAGTGAGGATCGAACTAGCGGGGGAGGGGGAGCAGAGGGAGAGCACGAGAACATCAAAGTCGTGGAGATGGCACTGGACGATCTGGCCGGCATGATGGATCGCGGCGGGCTGACCGACCTGAAGACGCTGACTTTGGCACTTGCTCTTCGCGCAAGGCACCCCGACCTATTCAGGAGGTGAGACCCGGGCTTGTGGTTCGTAGGAGAGAAGGGTCCTCGCCGGGGTTGGTGCAAACTCAGGAAGCACCCTCTCCTTGGCGGACAATTCTACATGATAATTCGCAGCACCACCGGCCGTCGGAGGGGTAACTGCCGCGGATCGGCGGCATATTGCTAAACAACTTTGTTGTGCGTCTGCGTGCAGGTTGCTCTCTAATTCGCCTCAGAAGCTCCGTGGACCTTCTCCGGGGTTGATGTCCGTGCCGTTTTCGCCGGCGATCGTTCACCCAGTCCTCTCCTAGGCGTGAGCGGACTGGGCGCGCTGTGCCTCATCGTCGCCGGTCCACTAAGGTCTTTAACCACCAATCCAACTTCATTGTTGTTATTAGTGATCTCGTTGGGCAGAGGTGTCAGGCTGCAAGTGTTCCTTTTCAGCAGGCCGAAGATGTCGCCTGATCTCGTCACGCACAGGCAGGCGCCGCAGAGCGGCATCAGGCTCTCGGAGCTACTCGGCGCATTGAGTCACGCGCTCGATCTGACCGAGGGTCAGCCAGCGGGGCACTGCGTGCGGGCGACCTGGATCGGCATGCAGGTCGGCCGGCACTTGGGGCTGTCGGAGCCGCAGCTTTGGGAACTATATTATACCGTGATGCTTAAAGATCTTGGCTGTTCCAGCAATGCGGCGAGAATCTGCGAGCTCTACTTGTCCGATGATCTCGGCTTCAAGCGCGACTTCAAGACGGTGAGCGACAGCCTACCAAAGGTGTTGGGCTTCGTGTTCTCCCATACGGGGCTTAAGGCAGGCCTAGCCGAGCGCTTCAAAGCGATCCTCAATATCCTTCAGAATGGTGGCGAGATCGTCGACGACCTAATACAGACGCGTTGCCAGCGAGGGGCCGAGATCGCCGCACGCCTCCGCTTCCCGCTTGCAATCTGCGATGCCATCCACGCCCTAGACGAGCACTGGAACGGCAAAGGCCGACCGGACCGTCGCGCCGGAGCGGCGATTCCGCTCTACGCACGGGTCGCGCTCCTGGCGCAAGTCGTGGACGTGTTCCACACCAGCGCCGGACCCGAGGCCGCCCTGGCGGAGGCTCGGCACCGCGCCGGGACGTGGTTCGATCCGGAGGTGGTCGAGTGCCTGGAGCGTGCGACCCGAGAGCCAGGCTTCTGGGAGATGCTCGCGTCCGAGACGATCGGCGAGAAGGTCGCCGCGCTTGAGCCAGCGCGTGGCACGATCGTGGTCGACGACGACTACCTCGACGACATCGCCCGAGCCTTCGCGCAGGTGATCGACGCGAAGAGCCCCTTCACCTCTGGGCATTCCGAGCGCGTCGCGGTCTACGCGGACATGATCGCCGCCGAACTCGGCTACAGCGCCGAGCGGCGACGCTGGCTGAGACGGGCCGCCCTCCTGCACGACATCGGCAAGCTCGGCGTATCGAATACGATCCTCGACAAGAACGGCAAGCTCGACGAGGCCGAGTGGCGCGATATGCGCAACCACGCCGCACTGTCCGAGAGCATCCTGGCGCGGGTGGCCGCATTCCGGGAGATGGCGCGCATCGGCGGTGCCCATCACGAGCGACTGGATGGGACAGGCTACCCTCGCGGGCTCCGCAGGCACGAGATCGAGCCAGAGACGCGCATCGTATCGGTCGCCGATGTCTTTGACGCTTTGACGGCGAACCGGCCTTACCGCGCGGCGATGCCAATCCCGCAGGCCCTCGCGCTCATGCGCCGGGATCTCGACAAGGCCTTCGACGAGGTAGCCTTCGCGGCCCTCGAACGAGCAATCGACGCGCTTGAGGGCCGCATGCCTCAGGCTGCATGAGCCGGGGAGAGCGGCACTTTGGCAGGGATGGAAGCGCGCCACTGGTGTGTGCGGTGTTCCGCATTTGCAGGGCCGCATGCGGCCCAGCAGGATCGCGTGCCATGCGTAGCGGACGTCGGTCCGCGCACTTGATGGGACGAGGCGCATTAAACGGTGCCAAGGGGGTGCAAGAGGCGGTCGCGTGGCGTCTGAAGTCGTTGCCAGCGTCAGCGACGCCCTACTGGCTCGCTTATGTCGACCTCGCCTCCCACGCGTGGCTCGGGCAGCCGGACGATGCACGGGCTGCCGTGGATGCGCTCCTGAAGCTCAAGCCGCGCTACATGGTCAGCCACTCGCAGTGCGAGGGCTAGTCGGACGACCCCGTCTTCATTTGGGAGTATTAGCGGATCGTAGAGGGTCTGCGAAGGACGGGTCTGCCCGAGACTTAGGCGGCCTCCCGCATACTGGAACCACGCAGAGGTATGCGCGTTATCGGCCACGCTCGTGGGACGGTCCTGATCGATCTCGGCGGAAGTGCGATGGCGATGCGTCTCGTGCAGCCAAATGTCCTGTGGCCCCTGCGCTTGATCGTAGCGCCCAGCGTCATTGGGCCGATGCTCATTTTGGGTTACGCGGTCTGGTCGGCCCATCACGCGATCGAGCAGAAGTCGAACGAGCGTATAGAGCGGGCCCTCGACATCCTTCAGGAGCACAGCCTCAAGGCGCTCCAGACCGTGGAGCGCACGCTCGCCGAGGCGAACGAGGTGCTGCGCGGGCTCGACGACGCCGCCATCCGGGCGGACGAGGCGCAGCTGTCGCGGCGCCTGGGGCGGACGCAGGCCGCCCTGCCGCAGATCCAGGCGATCTGGGCGTTCGACGCGGCGGGACACCCCTCGTCGCCAGCACCGTCGCACCCGTGCCGGCGGGCCTCGACAACTCGGACCGCGACTATTTCCAGGCGCAGGTGGCGCACGATGCCGGCACCTTCATCGGCGACATCGTGCAAGCCAAGCTCGGCGGCTTCCGCTTCTTCGTGATGAGCTCGCGGCGACCGGAGCGGCCCGGCGGCGGCTTCAACGGAATCGTGGCGATCAGCGTGCTCCCCGGGCACTTTCGCGAGTTCTATGGCCGCCTGTCGCACGGGGTCGCGGATTCCTTCGGCTTGGTCCGCAGCGACGGAGCCTTCCTCGCCCGCTTCCCGGCCGTCCTGGACCGGCCCGAGCGGCTCGATGCCCGGAGCGCCTTCCTGCAGGCGCTGGTGCACGAGCCCGTGCGCGGCGCCTTCACGGCGGTCTCACAGGTCGATGGCATCGAGCGGCGGATCGGCTACCGGCGCGTTCCGGGTTATCCAGTCTACGTCCAGGCCGGCATCGAGACCGCCACGATGGGCCGAGAGCTGCGCAGCACGCTGATTGGCCACCTCGCGTTCGGGTTGCCCGCGACGCTCGCGCTCGGCGCCCTCTCCATCTACGCGCTGCGCCGCACGGAACGCTTTCAGGCGGAAGTGGCCCGCCGCGAGGTCGCCGAGGCGACGCTCAAGCAGGCGCAGCGGCTGGAGGCGGTGGGCCGGCTCACGGGCGGCGTTGCGCACGACTTCAACAACCTGCTCATGGTGGTGAGCGGCAACGTCGAGCGCCTGAAGCGCTATCCGGTCGCCGACGAGCGCCAGCGGCGCGCCCTCGATGCGATCGAGGCGGCGGCCAAGCGCGGCGCCAGCCTGACCGGGCAGCTCCTCTCCTTCTCCCGCCGCCAGACCCATGCGCCGGTGCCGGTGGATCTCGTCCGGCGCCTGCCCCAGTTCCAGGACATGCTGCGGTCGAGCCTGCGCGGCGACATCGCGGTCGATCTCGTCCTCGCCCCAGACCTCTGGCCGACCAAGGTCGACCTCACCGAACTCGAACTCGCGATCCTCAACCTCGCGGTGAATGCCCGCGACGCGATGCCGGGTGGCGGGCGGCTCACCCTCGCGGCGCAGAACGTGACGCTCGCGGACGACGGCACGGTCGGGCTCACGGGCGAGTTCGTGGCGCTGAGCCTCACCGATACAGGTAACGGGATCCCGCCCGACCTGCTGGCACGGGTCTTCGAGCCGTTCTTCACCACCAAGGAGGTCGGCAAGGGCACGGGGCTGGGCCTCAGCCAGGTCTACGGCTTCGCCACGCAATCCGGCGGCACCGCCACGGTCGCGAGCCAGCCGGGTCGCGGCACGACGGTGACGCTCTACCTGCCGCGAACGACGGAGCCCATTCAGCCCGCGTCGGACAACCGGCAGCAGGCGGAGGTAGTGCGGCGTAGGAAAGATCTCGGGCGCATCCTTCTCGTCGATGGCAATGTCGATGTGGCCGAGATCACCAGATCGTATCTGGAAGAGTTCGGATACTCCGTTGTCAAAGCTCATCGCGTTGAGACTGCCCTCGAGATTTTACGCGCCTCGAACGATATCAGCATCGTTCTCAGTGACATCGTGATGCCGGGACAGCAGAACGGTTTGGACTTGGCACGCTATGTGCGAAAAGAATACGCTGGCCGCGTCAACGTCCTGCTTGCCACTGGCTACAGCGACGTGGCGCAAGCCGCGGCCTCAGAGGGGTTTCCTATCTTGCGCAAACCTTTCAACAGTCAGCAGATGGAAGACGCCTTGGACCGAGCGCGACCGCACGTCGTCTTGAGAGTTGTCAGCTGATACTGCACCTCTCCTGGCATGTTCGCAGATGGGAACAGCAATTCGCTCCGTTTTATTCTAGCAAAGGCCCTTCTGCAAAGCTTGCAGATTGAAGCGGCGTCCAAGGTATCCCAGAGAGGAGGAAGCCGCAGGGGGCCGGCCGCGCGCTCCTCAATGCACGTCGATCGCAAGGCGGTTCAGGTGAGGTCCCGCTCCCGCATTCCGCGCAGCTGACCGCCGTCCGGGCAAGAGGCGCATCCACCAGCCTCTTCTATTTGACGACGACTTTTTTTTCGCAGACGCGGTGTGGAAGGTTTCCGATAGCTAGTCCTGAACTGCGATGCACGAACGGTGTTGGGTTGGCAGCACCCACAAGGTTGCCATACTACGGGTGGGTATAGACGCGAATCGCTACCGTGACGTCAGTCTCGATGGTCCTCTTGCCCGAAAAATCCTCAGCAGGCCACGATGGGCGACCACGCATCGGCAAGCGGTATGATGCAAGCCGCACTTCGCTTCCTGATACAACGCGTTCGATTCGTCACGCGCCCGGGTTGTGCAGACACACGGAGTTCGAAGCCAAATGAGTAGGCCCGTGCCTTCTCAGCATGCCGCGCACGACTTCGTAGCCGACATTCTGGCCATCGAGAAAATCGAAGCCGTGCCCACCATCTTGGAGGTGGTCTGCCGCACGACGGGCATGGGCTTCGCGGCTGTCGCTCGCGTGACGGAGGACCGCTGGGTCGCTTGCCAGGTTCGCGACGGCATCGCATTTGGATTGCGGCCCGGCGGTGAGTTGGATGTTATGACAACCATCTGCCGCGAGATCCGACGCGACGGAGCGGCTGTCGTCATCGACAACGTCGCTAAAGACGGAGCCTATTGCAGCCATCCGACTCCGGCCCTGTATGGCTTCCAGAGCTACATCTCAGTGCCTATCGTGCTGCCGACGCGCACTTTCTGGGGCACCCTCTGTGCGATCGATCCGAGGCCGGCTCGCCTGAACACACCCGAGATCGTCGGCACGTTCAAGGCATTCGCAGACCTCATCGCGTTCCACCTCGACGCCCAGCAGCGCGTGAGCGCCAGCACCGCCGAGCGTGAGCGGCTGTGGCAGCTCTCCCAGGATCTGCTCGTCATCGTCACCGCTGAAGGCACACTGCAGGCCGTCAACGCAGCATGGTCGAGGATCCTCGGCTGGGAGGAGCACGAGCTTGTAGGCAGAAGCCTTGCCGACTTTGTGGATCCTGATGACGTTGGTGAGTTGTCCGCCATCCGCACCAGCATCGTCGAGCAGCCATTGGTAAGACCTCGCGAGCTGCGGGTGCGGCACAAGGACGGCAGCTTTCGCTGGATCGCGTGGACGGGCGCTTTCGAGGAGGGAAGAATCTTCGCCAATGGGCGCGACATCACCGCTCATCGCGAGCAGGCGCATGCCCTCAGTCGGACTGAAGAGGCGCTGCGCCAGTCGCAGAAGCTGGAGGCGATAGGCCAGCTCACGGGGGGCGTGGCGCATGACTTCAACAACCTGCTGACCATTATCCGTTCATCGGTCGAGTTCCTCCAACGCCCCGACCTGCCGGAGAAGCGCCGCCAGCGCTACATGGATGCAGTCTCAGACACGGTGGAACGTGCTTCCAAGCTGACCCGTCAGCTTCTGGCCTACGCGCGTCAGCAGGCTCTCAATCCGGAGGTGTTCGAGGTCGGCACCTGCCTGCGTGCGGTGGGCGAGCTACTCGATCCGATCATGGGCGCGCGCATCCGTGTCTCAACGGAGGTGCCTGACAGCCCTTGCTACGTGCGGGCAGACCTCAGTCAGTTCGAGACAGCACTCGTCAACATAGCGGTGAACGCCCGTGATGCCATGGAAGGTGAAGGCACGCTGACGCTGCGACTTGCCTGCATCGAGGGTAAGCCGCCGATCCGGCAACACGCGGGCTCTGCTGGCCGCTTCGCGGCAGTGTCTATGACCGACACAGGTTCGGGCATAGATCCGAGCCTAATTGCGAGTATCTTCGAACCCTTCTTCACGACAAAGGAGATCGGCCGCGGCACAGGTCTGGGTCTATCGCAGGTTTTCGGCTTCGCCAAGCAGTCGGGTGGCGATGTGGATGTTGTAAGCGTGCTTGGTCAAGGCACGACCTTCACGCTCTATCTCCCCGAAGTTGCTGGCGAGATCCCTCAGCAGACGGAGGATGAACCCGCCGTCTTGGTGGATGGCGCCGGATTGCGGGTGCTCGTCGTGGAGGACAATCTGGAGGTGGGCCGCTTCGCGACGCAAATCCTGGAAGATCTCGGCTATGCCACGACCTGGGCTCACAATGCTGCCGAGGCGCTGACGGCACTCAGCAAGGACGGGACACCGTTCGATGCGGTTTTCTCGGACGTGGTGATGCCGGGCATGAACGGCGTCGAGCTCGCTCGTGAGATTCGGCGCCGCCACCCCCGCTTGCCGATCGTGTTGACGAGCGGCTACAGCTCGGCTTTGGCGCAGGATAGCTCGCATGGCTTCGAACTGCTGCAGAAGCCCTACTCGGTTGAGGCGCTCTCTCGCATCCTTCGTCAGGTAATACGCAAAAAGAAGCGCAGGCGCACCTCAGTAGATTGAGAGATGTGATTCAGCAAATGCTCGCACCAGGCACTAGTTCCTCAAAGAAACTGTTTGCAAAACGACAGGCGGCATTGTTAACTGTCTGAGCATAGCTTGAAGTGTGGACCTTCTGCGCCTGCCGGCGCGACACTACTCCGGAAACCGACACAGCCGCCAGCGACTCACCTGCGGTCCCTGAGGGGCCTGTAGATCGGCACGGGGAGCAGCTCGATGGAGAGCTCGATGATGCGCGCGAGGGCTTCGAGATTCCGGTTTCGACACTCTCGGCCGATGGTGTCGAGCACGACCTTGCGCTCGAGGAGAGCGGTAGTCCGCCTCGTGGCGAGGGTGAGCAGATCGTCGGTCGGCTTCATGGCCCGCAGAATGACCGCGCTGACCTGCTCGCCGCATTCACGTGGGCGAACACGACCGCTTTACCAACCGAGACAGTTGAAAAGTGAAAATTCGGCCCTCTCAAATGTGCATTACGTGAACTTTTAGCAACCGCGCCCCTCGCTGAGGATCGCCGGATTGAGCGGCAACGGCACGAACTTCAACTTCTGCACCGAGGGGGGACGTGACGCGGTCCTTTGGGGACAAAGGTTTAAGGCTAAGGGGAAGGGTCGGATTTCTGCGGATCGCGCGATGAGGATGAGGCGGCGTCCAGGAGAGGCATGATAGGCGAAAGCCGCAAGCGGCCGATCTACGGCTGAAGCGAGCCGGGAGGGAAGGACCCATGCCGGAGTAAGTGAGGACACAGGACCCACTGCTCCCATGCAGAGCAAATCCACCTAGGACTTCGCCTCCGTCCTGGACGTCATGGGCCTGCTCGGAAAAAACGAGAGCCGGATGTGCCCCGATTGCACCGGCAAGCTGCGGAAGTCACGACTCGCGTGTTCCGCCATTGGGCAACCTATTGATCTTGCTGTGTGAGGCTGCGGCGCTGGATGGGTGGGTCCTCCGCCTTCGGAGGGCAACGCTCTATCCAGCTGAGCTACGGGTGCCAGCCGCGGGCATTCACTAGCGCATGACGCGGCGGGGCGCAACGGCACGGCGGACATTGAATCCGCTCAAGGAGATCCGAGCGAGCCCTCCGGTGGCAGAGGTCACACGGTCGAATCGTGTCGGGTGCGCCGGGGAGGGGAGGCGGGGACCCCCGGTGCGGACGGAGTGAGATGCCGCGGTCGCTCGCGTGCCGCTTGCGGCTGTGATGATCGTGAATCCGTGCGGGTGAGCGTCACGGGAGTTCGCCCGTGCCAGGGTGCGGGAGAGCATGACCGGCATCTCGCGCACACCATGCCGGGCCAGTCGCTTGCGCAGTAGGAGCCTCCGGCGGACCATCCCGTTCGGGTGGGCAACACCGATCAGCCGTCAATGGCGCACGCGCTCGGCCGGCTGGCGCTGTCGAAACGTGTCGGTCAGGCCTGCGTCCTGGCTCCGAGCAGGGTCATGTTCACTGGAATTCCTGTCAAGTCCGAAAATTTAACTGCTGATTATCCAATCCTAAGCAATCCCCTAGCCTGACTAATGTTTCGTTAGCATTGAAAATCCTAAGACTGTTGGCACAAGATCACCCTCGTCTGATTGGCTGGACGCTATGCTCAAAGTCATTGGTTGCTTGGTCAGCGAGCATGATCCCTGGCTGGTCGCCCTCGCTGCAGCCATCTGCACGCTGTCTGCGAGCACCGCCATCGAGCTGCTGCGCCATGCGCGGAAGGCTGTGAGATCGCTGCGCGCAGTCTGGCTCTGCGTGGCAGCCGTGGCCGGCGGCTCGGGCATCTGGGCAACTCACTTCGTCGCCATGCTGGCCTTCGAGCCGCACCTTCCGAGCGGCTATGCCAGTGGTCTGACAACTCTCTCCCTCGTCTATGCGGTCGTCCTGACCGGCATCGGCCTGACGGTCGCGCTCGTGAGAACCGTCCCGTTCGCTTCCGCAGCCGGCGGTGCGATCCTGGGCGGCGGCATCGCCGCCATGCACTACACCGGTATGGCGGCCTTTGAGATCGCTGGCCGGATCCACTGGGATCCGGTGCTCGTGGCCGCCTCGCTCGTCCTCGGGGCCGTGCTCGGCAGTGCTGCGCTCCCCGTGGCGCTGAGCCGACAGAGCTTCCGCACCAGGGCGGCGGGTGCTCTGCTGCTGCTCGGTGCCATCTGCAGCCATCACTTCACGGCGATGGGCGCGGTGACGATCGTGCCCGATCCGAGCATCGTTGTCTCCGAGAGCGCCATCCCGGCGCGCTGGCTCGCCGTGGGTGTCGCGCTGGCGAGCGTCACCATTCTGCTGCTGGCCTGCGCGGCGCTCGCCCTCGACATCCGCGATCGCCGCCACGCCGCGTTCGAGCGCGAGCGCCTGCACAGCCTTGCCAATGCGGCGGTCGAAGGCCTCATCGTCTGCCGGGGTGACATGATCGTCAACGCCAACGAGAGCTTCGGCAAGCTCGTCGATGTCGTCGCGTCCGAGCTGCTCAATTGCGACCTGTCGCGTTTCCTGCCCGAGGCGGGAACGCGCCTCGCCCTGGCCAGCCATCCGGAACAGCCGGTCGAGGCGGAGTTGCGCCAAGCGGGAGGCGACACGATCCCGGTTGAGCTGATCATGCGGCCCGTGACCTACGGCAACCAGCCCCATTATGCGATCGCCGTGCGCGATCTGCGGGCCCGGCGTCGGGCCGAGGGGCAGATCCAGTTCCTCGCCCATCATGACGCGCTTACCGGTCTGGCGAACCGCACGAGCTTCAACCAACGCCTCGAGCAAGAGATCAAGCTGGCCGAGGCGTCCGGCCGCAAGCTCGCGGTGCTCTGTCTCGATCTCGACCGGTTCAAGGAGGTCAACGACCTGTTCGGCCATGCGGCCGGCGACACCATGCTGGTCACCGTGGCCCAAACCGTGTCGGAGATCCTCGACGAGACGCAGATGATGGCGCGGCTTGGCGGCGACGAGTTCGCCATCCTGATGCCCTGCGAACACGGCGTCGCGGCAGGGCGCTTTGCCGAACACGTCCTGGAGGCGCTGCGCCGCGGGAACGCGGACGCAACTGGCCCGGTCGTGGCATCCAGTGTGGGCATCGCGATCTATCCTGACGACGCGCAGGAGCGGGCCGCGCTCCTGAGCTACGCCGACACCGCCCTCTACCGTGCCAAGTCCGAGGGGCGCGGCACCTACCGCTTCTTCGAAGCCAAGATGGGTGCCCAGGTGCGCGAGCGACGGCTGCTGGAGCACGACATGCGCCACGCGATCGCGCGGGGCGAGATGTACCTCGTCTACCAGCCGCAGACGGATGTCGCGACAGGGGCGGTGACCGGCTTCGAGGTGCTGCTGCGGTGGCGGCACCCCGAACGTGGCTCCGTCTCGCCCGCCGTGTTCATCCCGATCGCCGAGGAGAGCGGCATCATCCTGCAGATCGGCGAGTGGGTGCTGCGCGAGGCGTGCCGGGAAGCCGCCAGCTGGCCCAACCCGCTATCCGTGGCGGTCAACGTGTCGGCGGTTCAGATCCTGACCCCGCACTTCGTGCAGCTCGTCCACGAGGTTCTGTTCCAGACGGGACTGAAGTCCGAGCGGCTCGAGGTGGAGATCACCGAGACGGCGCTGATCCGGGACCCCTCGCGGGCTCAATCGAACCTGCGCCAGCTCAAGGCACTCGGCGTGCGCATCGCCATGGACGATTTCGGCACCGGCTACTCGTCCTTGTCGAACCTGCGCACCTACCCCTTCGACAAGATCAAGATCGACAGCTCCTTCATCCGGGCGGTGGACGCGAACGACCAGACGGCCGCCATCGTGCGTTCCGTGCTCGGCCTGGGTCGCGGTCTCGGCCTTCCGGTCTTGGCGGAAGGCGTGGAGAGCGAGGAAGAGCTGCGCTTTCTCGCCAGCGAGCAGTGCCAAGCCGCACAGGGCTATCTCATGGGGCGTCCGGGCGCGATCGGCCTGTTCTCGCAGCACACGCACGGCCGGAAGGATGAGCGCGACACGTCGGAGATGGCCGCATAGGTCGCCAGTCGCGGTCTCTACCGCGCCCGGTGCCTGGCCCTGCTCGAGCAGGCTTCGATCAGATTGAGGCGTGAAGCCTGCTCTAGGTCCTTGATTTACCGCATTCTCTGCGACGAACCGGCATCCACTTCGTCGGACAATGCTCTCGTCGTCGACACGCCCGGGCCGCACCGCAACGGGATCATCCGGGCGGGCTCCTGCGATCACTCCGAGCTGGTGCTGACGAGCGGCTCTCGGACCTCATCCGGCAGGCTCTGGACGGGCGCTGACGACACGGCTCGTACGGTCGGGCGATGTCGGGTGCGCCGGGGAGGGGGCCTGCGCACCGGAGCCGACCATCGGGATACCCCCTGACAGCAGGGGCTTGCGCCCTACAACCCCCGCAAGCCGCGTTGCCGCGGTGTCGAGAATCGGGGAGGAGACATGCCGATCAACCGATCGCGCGGCCTGCGTGCTGCGCTCGCGGGCGCCGTGCTGGCCGCCGCGCTGCCGGGTGCGTCCGCGCAACAGCAGCCCGGCGGGGCCCCCACGCCCGGCAGCGCACCCGCCGCGCCCGCGACCACCGCAGCGCCTGCCGCGACGCAGGACCGGGGCTCGGCCCTCTACGGTCGGCCCGAATCCGGCGAGGCGGCGAAACTCGCCCCGATCGCCGCCCCGCCGTTGCCGGCGCCGGCCGCGAAGCTCCCGGTGGACAGGCTCAAGGTGCCGCCGGGCTTCAAGGTCGAGGTCTTCGCCAGCGGCGTCGCCAATGCGCGCTCGCTGCGCCAGGGCGACCAGGGCACGGTCTTCGCCGGCACCCGCCTGCTCGACCGCGTCTATGCGATCCGCGACACCGGGGACAAACGAGAGGTGAAGGTCATCGCCTCCAAGCTGCATCGGCCGAACGGGCTCGCCTTCCACAAGGGCGCGCTCTACGTCGCCGAACTGTCGAAGATCTGGCGCTTCGACGACATCGAGGCGCATCTCGACGCCCCGCCGAAGCCCGTGCTGGTCTACGACGATCTGCCCAAGGACGAGGCGCATGGCTGGAAGTTCATCGCCATCGGCCCGGACGACAAGCTCTACGTGCCGGTCGGCGCGCCCGGCAACATCCAGATGCCGCCCGACACCCACGCGCAGATCCGGCGGATGAACCTCGACGGCAGCGGCGTCGAGGTGGTGGCCAGCGGCGTTCGCAACACGGTCGGGTTCGACTGGAATCCGGCGACGAAGCAGCTGTGGTTCACCGACAACGGGCGCGACTGGGTCTCGGAGGACATCCCGGAGGACGAACTCAACGTGCTGCGCGAGCCGGGCAAGCAGCATTTCGGCTTCCCGTTCTGTCACCAGGGCACCTTCACGGACCCCGAATACGGCTGGGGCCGCTCCTGCGCCGACTTCACGCCGCCGGCCGCCCTGCTCGGCGCGCACACCGCCGCACTCGGCCTGCGCTTCTACACCGGAAGCCAGTTTCCGGATTCCTACCGCAACGCGATCTTCGTCGCCCGGCACGGCTCGTGGAACCGCACGAGGAAGCTCGGCGGGGACGTGGTGGCGGTCAAGCTCGGGCCGGACGGCAAGGTCGCCTCCGTCGACCCGTTCCTGACAGGCTTCCTCGACGACAACCGCTACCTCGGGCGGCCCGTCGACGTGCTGGTGGCCAAGGACGGGTCCCTGCTGGTCTCGGACGACTACAACGGCGCGATCTACCGGATCAGCTACCAGCCGTAACCTCAGAGGCCTGCACGCGGGGGTCACCCCGCGTGCAGGCCTCTCTCATCGGGATGGATGATGCGACGATTTCTCCTGGCGCTCGCGCTCATGGCGGGCGCCGCCGCACCCGCGCCGGCCGAACCCCTGGGCGAGCGCCTCGCGCCCTGCCTCGCCTGCCACGGCGCCGACGGCCGCTCGGCCACGCCGGATGTGCCCTCCCTCGGTGGGCAGCCGGCCGATTACCTCATCACACAGCTCTACCAGTTCCGGGAGAACCAGCGCACCGCGCCGCCCATGAACGAGATGGCGGCCGGCCTCTCGGACGACGACCTGCGCGCCTTCGCGGACGAGATCGCCAAGCTGCCGCCCCCCAGGCCCGAGGGTGCGGGGCCGGAGACCGCCCTCGTGCAGCGGGCGCGGGCGCTCGTCGGGCGTCATCAGTGCAACTCCTGCCACGGCGCCGACCTCGCCGGGCGGGATGCGATCCCGCGCATCCGCGGGCAGCGGGAGGATTACCTGCTGAAGGCGCTCGCCGGCTACAAGAGCAATGCCCGGCCGGGCTACGACCCCGCCATGAACGAGGTCGCGCAGGGCCTGAGCGAGGCCGACATCCGGGATCTCGCCGCCTTCCTGTCGCGCAGCTGAGCGCGGATCGACAGGTCTGCTGCGCGCGGAACCGGGGCGGCGGCAGTCGCCTCTCGCATACTTGAACTGTATAGATGTATGCGCGTGATCGGCCACGCTCGTGCGAGGCCCTGACTGGTCGCGGCGGAAGGGGGGATGGCGGTGCATCTCGGGCAGCCGAATGTCCTGTGGCCCCTGCGCCTGATCGCGGCCCTCAGCGTCATCGGGCCGACGCTGATCTTCGGTTACGCGATCTGGTCGACGACCCGCGCGATCGAACAGAAGTCCAGCGAACGCATCGAGCGCGCCCTCGACATCCTTCAGGAGCACAGCCTCAAGGCGCTCCAGACCGTGGAGCGCACGCTCGCCGAGGCGAACGAGGTGCTGCGCGGGCTCGACGATGACGCCATCCGGGCGGACGAGGCGCAGCTGTCGCGGCGCCTGGGGCGGACGCAGGCCGCCCTGCCGCAGATCCAGGCGATCTGGGCGTTCGACGCGGCGGGACACCCCCTCGTGGCCAGCACCGTGACACCGGTGCCGGCCGGCCTCGACAACTCGGACCGCGACTATTTCCAGGCGCAGGTGGCGCACGATGCCGGCACCTTCATCGGCGACATCGTGCAAGCCAAGCTCGGCGGCTTCCGCTTCTTCGTGATGAGCGCGCGGCGACCGGAGCGGCCCGGCGGCGGCTTCAACGGAATCGTGGCGATCAGCGTGCTCCCCGGGCACTTCCGGGAGTTCTATGGTCGCCTGTCGCACGGGGTCGCGGATTCCTTCGGTTTGATCCGCAGTGACGGGGCGTTCCTCGCCCGCTTCCCGGCCGTCCTGGACCGGCCCGAGCGGCTCGATGCCCGGAGCGCCTTCCTGCAGGGGGTGATGCGCGAGCCCGCGCGCGGGGCCTTCACGGCCGTGTCGCCCATCGACGGCGTCGAGCGGCGGATCGGCTACCGGCGCGTTCCGGGTTATCCGGTCTACGTCCAGGCCGGCATCGAGACCGCGACGATGGGGCGGGAGTTGCGCTCCACGCTCCTGGGCCACCTCGCGTTCGGGTTGCCCGCGACGCTCGCGCTCGGCGCCCTCTCCATCTACGCGCTGCGCCGCACGGAACGCTTTCAGGCGGAAGTGGCCCGCCGCGAGGTCGCCGAGGCGACGCTCAAGCAGGCGCAGCGGCTGGAGGCGGTGGGCCGGCTCACGGGCGGCGTTGCGCACGACTTCAACAACCTGCTGATGGTGGTGAGCGGCAACGTCGAGCGCCTGAAGCGCTATCCGGTCGCCGACGAGCGCCAGCGGCGCGCCCTCGATGCGATCGAGGCGGCGGCCAAGCGCGGCGCCAGCCTGACCGGGCAGCTCCTCTCCTTCTCCCGCCGCCAGACCCATGCGCCGGTGCCGGTGGATCTCGTCCGGCGCCTGCCCCAGTTCCAGGACATGCTGCGGTCGAGCCTGCGCGGCGACATCGCGGTCGAGCTCGCGCTGGCCCCGGACCTCTGGCTCACGAAAGTCGACCTCACCGAACTCGAACTCGCGATCCTCAACCTCGCGGTGAATGCCCGCGACGCGATGCCGGGTGGCGGGCGGCTCACCCTCGCGGCGCAGAACGTGACGCTCGCGGACGACGGCACGGTCGGGCTCACGGGCGAGTTCGTAGCGCTGAGCCTCACCGATACAGGTAACGGGATCCCGCCCGACCTGCTGGCACGGGTCTTCGAGCCGTTCTTCACCACCAAGGAGGTCGGCAAGGGCACGGGGCTGGGCCTCAGCCAGGTCTACGGCTTCGCCACGCAATCCGGCGGCACCGCCACGGTCGCGAGCCAGCCGGGTCGCGGCACGACGGTGACGCTCTACCTGCCGCGGACGACCGAACCTGCCAGGCCCGCACCGGACGCCCACCCGCCGCGGCAGCCGGTGCGGCGCAGGCAGGATTGCGGGCGCATCCTCCTCGTCGACGACAATGCGGAGGTGGCCGAGATCACCCGATCGTACCTCGAGGAACTGGGCTATTCCGTCGTCAAGGCTCATGGCGTGGAGACCGCCCTGGAGATCCTGCGTGCGGCCGACGATATCGGCGTCGTGCTCAGCGACATCGTGATGCCGGGACGACGGAACGGCCTGGATCTGGCCCGGCATGTGCGGATGGAATATGCGGGCCGGGTCGATGTGCTGCTCGCCACGGGCTACAGCGACGTGGCGCAAGCCGCGGCCGCGGAGGGATTCGCGATCCTGCGCAAACCCTTCGACAGTCAGCAGGTGAGAGAGGCGCTGGATCGCGTGCGTCAGAGGCCGGCGCTGACGGTCGTCGGCTGACGGACCGACGCTGCGGCCGATGGGCCGTGGCCTTCGCCAGCATGATCCGCGGCTCCGTCGGCAAGGGCGGCTCGGCCCGATCCGGGTCGGGGGCTCCTGAAGGCGGAGGCCCGCCAAGGTCGGCCGCGCTCCGTCGGCGGCGCGGCAGGACGGGCGATGCACGCGGCAGCGCCGCAGGCACCAGCCGACCGACACCCGGCACCGTGCACGATCCACAGGTTTCCACAGGGGGGTTCGTGTGACGTTCTCCCGCGCGAACCCGATGCGTGCCCACACGTTCTCGTTTTGTTCTTGCCTGCCGGGTGTGCCTCGGCCATCCTGCATCGCACGAGATGCAACGAGAATCGATGTCCATCCCCCTCCGCAGCGGTATAGGGCCTGCCCGCAGTGAACCAGGAACGTCGGCGTCTGTCAGCGATGTGGCTCAACACCATTGCGTCCGGTGTCGTATCGGCCGGAACGTGCGGGTCGTTGCTCGCCTATAGCTTCGGTTCGCATCCTGGCGTGACGGGATTGCAGGTTCTGACGATATCCATGGCGTCGATCATCACGGGAGGGCTGATCCACATCGTCGCTCGCACGCTCCTCGACGCGGGCGATCGGGAGCGATGAGACCGCGGCACCGTGCGTCGGCACGCGCCGACCGGTCGCGCCGCGGGACACATCACCCGCGTCGCGGTTCGGATGCGACGGGATGGGGGCTCCCCCGCACAACCCGCCCGAGCGAAGTTCAAGCCGGCCGCCTCGCCCTGTCCGCGCAGAAGGCGCATGGTCAACGGGATGGAAGCGGCAGGCGACCTCTGGCAGCCTGGGCCGAGACCGGCGCACCCAGGGTCCGCGCGGTGACGGGGGCCGCGTCGGACGGGCGCTGCCCGGAAGGGTGTTCCGCGCCTTGGCGCCCATCTCCGGCCCTACGGCGGGTTCGAGGAGCGATGACCGACGGGAGGAAACCATGTCCCAGGAAGAGGCCAACATCGCACGCCTGAAGGACGCCTACGCACGCTGGTCCGACCAGAAGGGCGCGGATTGCGGCTGCTGGATGAACCTGATGGCGGACGACGCAACGCTCCGGTCCCTGGCGGAAAGCGCGCCCGAGCTGCCCTTCGCCGCCCAGCGCCGATCGCGGCAGGAGATCCAGGACTATCTGGATGGCCTCCTGCGGGATTGGGAGATGGTGGAGGCCGACATGAACGACTTCATCGCCCAGGGCGACCGCGTCGTGGCGATGGGCAGGGTGGCGTGGCGCAACCGGGCGACCGGGAAGGTCGCCGCGTCCCGGAAGGTCGACATCTGGCAATTCCGCAACGGCGACGTCGTCGGCTTCGAGGAGTTCTTCGACACGGCGGGGGCAGTCGCGGCCGCGACACCAGAGGCGGCTTCCTGACGCCAGCCGCCGGCCGAGACGGGCCGGTCCGCCGCGCATGCGATCCCGAGCATCGGCGTCCCCGCTCCGCCTGCCCTGCGCGGAACCCCCACCGACGCCCCAGCGGTCCGGTCCAGCAAGGCCGGATCGTCTTCGGACCACGCCGCTCCCGAAACGTGGCGAGAGGAGCGAGCCGCGCCCGGCGCCGGCCGTCCACAGCCTTCGACGCACGATGTTCGATCGGCGCAGGACCTTCCTGCACCGCGCCGCGTTTTCAAGCCCGTGGCGGTCGAGGTGGTGCGTATAACCCATGTTGAAGCGTAAGACGCGAACCGAGATCGACAGGGACACAACTGATTTTGTTGCCCCCGCACAGCCCTCCGGCGCCCTCGCCGTGGCGTTGCTCGGGCTGGCCTGCGACGCGAAGCCGCTGATCTTCATCGCGCGCGATGCCCGGCGGCTGGAGGAGATCGCCGCCATCCTGCGGGCGCTGGATCCGGAGCGCGCGGTGGCGGTCTATCCGGAATGGGATTGCCTGCCCTTCGACCGCACCTCGCCCTCCCGCGGCATCATGGGCGCGCGGGCCGGGGTTCTGCGCTGGCTGACCGACGCGGCGCATCTGCCCGACTTCCTCCTCACCACCGCCCCGGCGCTGATCCAGCGGGTGCCGCCGCCCGCCACGTGGCCGGACGCGCGCGTCGAGATCCGGGTCGGCGACCGTCTCGACGTCGACGCGCTGACCGCGACGCTGGGCCGGCTCGGCTACTGCCTCGACGACCGGGTCGACGAGCCGGGCGAGATCGCCGTGCGGGGCCGCACCGTCGAGATCTTCCCGGCGGCGGCGCCGCGCCCCTGCCGCATCGAGCATGACGGGGGCCGCGTCACGGCGATCCGCTCCTACGATCCCGTGTCGCAACGCTCGGTGACGGAGGCGGAGCGCCTCGTCGTCGATCCGGCCACCGAGATCATCCTCGGGGCCGACGCGCCGGAGCCGCTGAGGCCCTTCACGGGGCAGGAGCACCGGCTCGCCCGGTTCTACCCCCGTCTCGCGACGGTGCTCGACTACGTGCCGCAGGCGGTCCTGGTGGTCGAGGCGGGGGCGGAGGGGAGGGCCTCCGCCTTCTTCGAGCAGATCGAGGAGGGCCGCGAGAGCGCGGCGCGCGTCGCCGACGGATCCGGGGTCGTCCCGCTCGACCCGGAGCGGCGGCTCCACCTGACCCCGCAGGAGTGGTCCGCGCTCCTGGCCCGCCACGGCGCCGGGACGGCGGGGGAGCGCGAGGACATCGGCGTGCCGGCCTTCGCCCGGGAGCGATACCCGGCGGCCGCCTTCCGGCGCTACCTCACCGCGCGCGTCGCCGCGGGCGACCGCGTGGCTCTGGCCGGGCCGCGGCGGCATCTGCGGCGCCTCGTGCAGGCCGGCGTGGATGCGATGGGGCATAAGCTGCAGCGCGCCCAGCGCTGGGCCGATGTGGTGCGGGCGAAGCCCGGCGCGGTCGCGGTGCTGGAGGCCCCCATCGCCGCGGGATTCCGGGTGCCCGAGGCGGGCGTGACGGTGCTCGCGGCCCAGGACCTGCTGGGAGCGCAGGCCGCGTCCGGCGGGAAGGGGGCGGCCGCAACCCTGCCGATCGGCGAGGTCGAGCTGCGGATCGGCGACGTCGCCATCCACGAGGATCACGGCCTGTGCCTGTTCGACGGGCTGGAGGCGGTGGAGGGGCCCGAGACCCGGGCGGAGGACGCCGTGCGGCTGCGCTTCGCCGACGACGCCGTGCGGCTGGTCCCGGTGCGTCAGGCCGACCGGATCTGGCGGTACGGTGCGTCCGCCGAGGCCGTGACCCTGGACAAGCTCGACGGCAGCACCTGGGCGAAGCGCAGGGCGGGCGTCGAGGAGGCGATCCGGGCGACCGCCCGGATGATGATCGACAAGACCGCCGCCCGCCGTGCGGCTCGCGCCGAGGCCCTGGTCGCGCCCGAGCGCCAGATGGAGCGCTTCAGCGCCGGCTTCGGCTTTCCCCTCACGCCGGATCAGGCGAGCGCCATCGAGGCGGCGCTCGGCGATCTAGCCTCGGGGCAGCCGATGGACCGCTTGGTCTGCGGCGATGTCGGGTTTGGCAAGACCGAGGTGGCCCTGCGCGCGGCGGCCGCGGTTCTGTTCGCCGGCCGGCAGGTCGCCATCGCGGCGCCCACCACCGTGCTGGCGCGCCAGCACCTCGACACCGTCCGGCGCCGCTTCGCCCGGTTCGGCATCGTGCCAGCGCAGCTCTCGCGCCTGACGCCGGCCGCCGAGGCCAAGCGGGTGAAGGCCGGGCTCGCCGACGGCAGCGTCCGGCTGGTGATCGGCACGCATGCGCTGGCCGGCCGCGGCGTACGCTTCAAGGACCTCGGCCTCGTCGTCATCGACGAGGAGCAGCGGTTCGGCACCGCGCAGAAGGAGCGGCTGCGCCGCGCGGCGGCGGGCGTCCACGTCCTGACGCTCACGGCGACGCCGATTCCCCGCACCCTGCAGACGGCGCTGGTCGGCCTGCAGGACCTCAGCGTGATCGCCACGCCGCCGGTGGTGCGTCAGCCGATCCGCACCGTGATCGCGCCTTTCGAGGCCGACACGGTGCGGAGCGCGCTGAGGCGCGAGCACCGCCGCGGCGGGCAGAGCTTCGTGGTCTGCCCGCGCATCGCCGATCTCGGCCCGATGGCGGCGCGGCTGCGCGAGATCGCCCCCGACCTGACGGTCGTGACGGCCCACGGGGACCTCGACCCCGACCGGATGGACGAGGTGATGGTGCGCTTCGCCGAGGGCGAGGGCGACGTGCTCCTGGCCACCAGCATCATCGAGAGCGGCCTCGACGTGCCGCGGGCGAACACGATGCTGGTGTGGCGCCCCGAGCGGTTCGGCCTCGCGCAGCTGCACCAGCTGCGCGGCCGGGTGGGACGCGGGCAGCGGCGGGCGGCGGCCTACCTGCTCGTCGACCCGGACCAGACGCTCTCGCCGGCGAGCGAAAAACGCCTGCGCACCTTCGAGGCCCTGGACCGCCTCGGCGCGGGCTTCGCCATCAGCGCGCGCGATCTCGACCTGCGCGGCTCCGGCGATCTCGTCGGCGAGGACCAAGCCGGCCACGTCGCGCTGATCGGGCTCGGTCTCTACCAGCACCTGCTCGACCTCGCGCTCAGGGCGGCCCGGGGCGAGCCCGCGGAGGATTGGTCTCCGGAGATCCGGCTCGGCCTGTCGGGCCGGGTGCCCGACACCTACGTTCCGGAAGCGGAGCTGCGGCTGAACCTCTACATCCGCCTGGCCCGCCTGCGCACCGCCGAGGAGGCCGAGGCCCTCCGCGACGAGATCGAGGACCGGTTCGGGCCGCTGCCGCCGGAGGTCGAGACCCTTCTCACGCTCGCCCGGCTGCGGGCGGACTGCCTGGATTGCGGCATCCTGAGGCTCAGCGGTGGGCCGCAGGGTCTGGCCGCCGATCTCCGTCCCGGCCGGGCGGCCGACCTGCCCGCGACGATCGACGGCGTGACCCGGCGCGACGAGCGGCTGCTCCTGGCGTGCGGCAGCGGCGATCCGGCCGAGCTGGGCCGCCTCGCCGCCCGGTTCCTGCGCGCCCTTCAGCCGGCCTGACCGGCCCCTGGTCAGGGCGGCGGGATCAGCCACTTGGCCATCAGCGTCCGGGGCGCGACCTCGAAGCCCAGGCGCTCGTAGAACGCGACGACCCGGGTGTTCGTCTCGCGCACGAGCAGCTGGACCTTCGCGACGCCGCGGTCGCGCAGCCACGCCTCGCCCGCCGCGACCATCCGCCGGCCGACGCCGGCCCCCCGGGCCTCCGGGTCCGCCGCGACGTAGTAGAGCCAGCCGCGGTGACCGTCATGGCCCACCATGACGCTGCCGCGGAGGCGACCGGCCCCGTCCTCGCCGACGAGCACCGCCGAGCACGCGCCGGCCTGGGCGAACCGGAAATCCGCGCCGGGATCGTTGTAGGCGACGACCAGATCGCAGGCGCGCCACAGCGCGACCACGCGGGGTTCGTCATCGGGCTCGGCACGGCGGATGGTCAGCGGCATCGGGGGCACTCCGGGCGTGGCGGAAACCGTGCAGGCTGCGAGCCAAGCTTGACGCGCCGATGACGTCGGCGCGAGGTCGCCTTCGGCACCGGAGCCGCGTTGGAGCATGGCGACACCGATCGCGCCGTCGACCCGCAGGACGAGGGACGC
Source organism: Methylobacterium isbiliense (assembly GCF_022179325.1). Taxonomy (GTDB): domain Bacteria; phylum Pseudomonadota; class Alphaproteobacteria; order Rhizobiales; family Beijerinckiaceae; genus Methylobacterium; species Methylobacterium isbiliense. The sequence goes on from NZ_BPQQ01000073.1 coordinate 34,745, forward strand.
ATGCGGATTCTGCTGACGGAAGGCAGCAGCACGTCTGCGCGACAAGCCATCACCGCGCTCGCGCTCGCCGGGCACGAGGTCGCGTTCTGCGATCCCGAGCCCTTCTGCCTCGCCCGCTTCTCCCGGCTGGTCGCGCGCCGCCACCGCTGCCCGCCCCTCGG
>NZ_BPQQ01000074.1 GCF_022179325.1 Methylobacterium isbiliense
GGGAAACCCGGGGCGGTTCACGGCTCTAGCCTCTGCGGGCGACGCGATCCTCAGATCTCCCCCGGCGGGGAGTTCCTGGCAACGATTCAGTACCAGTTCGCCTCTTGGCCTGGCTGTCAGCTTCGGTAGGTAAGGACACGCTGAGGCATTGCCGGGCGACGGCCCACTGCGTGCGGCCGGTACGGCTCAGATCGCGCGACCGCGCAACCGCTTTGTTCGCTTTCTGTTCATGATCTGCATGGTCCAGGACCAGTGTCCTGAGTGTGGGACGTCGATTTCTGGACGGCGGGCGCGAAGCGCCGGTTCGCGCCACTTCCGGGCCTTCGATGAGTGATGCCGGAATGGGCGCTCGCCATGCAACAGCGGCCATTCGAAGTCGGTAACCCCCGCTTGGCGCTCCCCCCGATCCGCGTGCGATCAGCGTATGGACGAGAGTGGGAGACGTCGCGTCCACCCGTCAGGCTCACGCCGCTATCCTCGCGGCCGTGGCGAGCCGCAGCGCGTAAGGGTCGGCAAGGCTGCGCGCGATCACCGCGAGGGTCTGTTCCGCCCCGGAGGTGTCGCGCCCGATGGTGGTCAGCACGTCGATGGCCGCCTGCATGCGGGCGCAGCACTGATGCAGGCAGGTGATCGACTCCGCTACCGGGTCGGGTGCCGGTGGCGGCGAGCCTCCGCCACCGTGAGCGGACCGCCATGATCCCGCCAACGCCGACGCTGAGCACTTTGTGAGGCGTTCGGCCGATCCCAGTGCTCCGATCCAGCGCGGGCACGATTCTCAGAAGAGAGTGGCGAGTGCCTCACGGGTGAAATCCTGCAACTGCTCGTGCCGTCCCTCGCGGATCTTGCTGATCCAATGCGGGTCAGACAGCATGGCCCGGCCGACGGCCACAAGGTCGAAGTCGCCACGTGCGAGACGGCGAATGAGTTCATCGAGCGGATCAGGACGCGAGCTCTCGCCCTGGAAGGCGGCAATGAACTCGCCCGAGAGTCCGACCGAGCCGACCGTGATCGACGGCTTGCCCGTTAGCTTCTTCGCCCAACCCGCGAAGTTCAGGTCCGAGCCTTCGAATTCCGGCTGCCAGAAACGCCGCTGCGAGCAGTGGAAGATGTCGACACCCGCTTCGGCGAGAGGGTTGAGCCACGCCGCCATCTCGTCGGGTGTGCGGGCGAGTTTCACCGCAAAATCCTGCTGCTTCCACTGCGAGAGGCGCAGGATCACGGCAAAGTCCTCGCCGACCGCAGAGCGAACCGCGCGCACGACCTCGACGGCCAAGCGGCTGCGCTCGGGTAAAGTCACGCCGCCGTAGCGGTCCTGGCGCTTGTTCACGCCGGCCCAGAAGAACTGATCGATCAGGTAGCCGTGTGCGCCGTGGATCTCGACCGCGTCGAAGCCGAGCCGCTTGGTCTCCGCGGCGGCACGGCCGAACGCTGCGACCGTCTCGGCGATGTCGGTCTCGGACATCGCGACGCCGCCGGCCTTCCCGGGGACGACGAGCCCGGACGGGCCTTCCATGGGAGCGGGCGGCGTCCAGCCGGACGCATGCGGGGCCACGATGCCCATGTGCCAGATCTGCGGCGCCATCGCGCCTCCGGCGGCATGAACCTCGTCGATGACGCGCTTCCATCCGGCGAGTGCCTGCTCGCCATGGAAATGAGGAACCGCGGGATCGTTCGACGACGCCGGCCGGTCGATGACGGTGCCTTCCGAGATGATCAGCCCCACCTCGGGCGCGCGTCGGCGGTAATAGGCGGCCACGTCAGGTGTCGGAACGCCGGCGGGAGAGAACGAGCGCGTCATCGGCGCCATGACAATCCGGTTCTGCAGCCGGAGCGACTTGTGCTCGAAGGGGCGGAACAAGATGTCGAGGCTCATGGCGGTCTCCAGGATCAGCTCGTCTGGTCCGGCTGGTCATCCGGGGGCGGAACTGTTGCACGGCGCGGCTCGACGCAGGTTGCTACTCCGCCGCCGCAGGTCTTTCACCCGGTGTCGTCGGGTTCTTCGCGGCCTCTGTCCCGCCGCGCTGACGGCGTGAGCGCTTACCGGTGGGATTGGACCCGCCCTCGGCCGCCCCGGGTTGTGGCTCCAGCACCACCGTGTGCTGACTGCCGTCCCAGCGGGCCATCACGCGGTCGCCCTCGTGCACCTCGTCGGCGAGCATCGCGCGGGCGAGCTGCGTCTCAAGCTCGGAGCGGATCAAGCGCCGGAGCTCGCGCGCCCCGAACTCCGGGCGGAACCCTGCCGCCGCGAGATGGTCGACGAGACTCTGGTCCATCACGAGTTCGACACCCTGGCCCTGTGCCGTGCGCCGGACCCGCTCCAGCTGAAGCGCGACGATGGAGCGGATCTCGGCTTGGCCGAGTGCGTGGAAGACGATGATCTCGTCGATGCGGTTGATGAACTCCGGCCGGAAGTGGCCGCGCAGCACGTCCATCAACTCGCGCTTCAGGCGAGCCGGATCATCAGCTTCGGTTCCGCGCAAGCGCAGGTTGCGCTGGATGATGTCAGCGCCGAGGTTCGAAGTCGCAATCAGCACCGTGTTGGTGAAGTCCACCACCCGGCCCTTGCCGTCGGTCAGCCGGCCGTCGTCGAACACCTGCAGCAGCGTGTTGTAGACGTCCGGGTGCGCCTTCTCGATTTCGTCGAGCAGCACGACCGCGTAGGGCCGGCGCCGCACCCGCTCGGTGAGCTGACCGCCCTCCTCGTACCCGACATAGCCCGGCGGCGCGCCGATCAGGCGCGAGACGGCGTGCCGCTCCATGTACTCGGACATGTCCAGACGGATCAGCGCATCCTCATCGCCGAACACCGTCTCGGCCAACGCCTTGGCGAGTTCCGTCTTGCCGACGCCGGTCGGACCGAGGAACAGGAAGGTCGCAATCGGCCGCCGGCCCTCGCGCAGACCCGCCCGGGCGAGCCGAACGGCATCGCTCACGGCCTTCACCGCCTCGTCCTGGCCGATGACCCGCTTGTGCAGCCGCTCCTCCATGGCGACCAGCCGCTGGCGCTCCTCGGTGGTCAGCTCGCTCACGGGCACGCCGGTGAGCTTCGAGACCACTTGCGCCACGTGCTCGGCCGTGACCTCGGCCGATGCCGAGCCGCGCTCGCGCCGCCAGCGATCGGTCGCCTCGCCGAGTTCCTTGTCCTTGGCCGCGTGCTGGGCCTGGATCTCCTGGGCGCGGTCGAACTGCTTGCGCGACGCCGCATAGTCCTGCTCGCGCTTGAGCTGGCGCACCTCAGCTTCGAGTTCTTGGATGTCGATGGGCCGGGCCGTGGCCGAGATCTTCACCCGCGCCGCTGCCTGGTCGATGAGGTCGATGGCCTTGTCGGGCAGAAACCGGCCCGTGATGTAGCGGTCGGACAATTCGGCGGCGGCAATCACCGCATCGTCGGTGATGGTGACCTTGTGGTGCGCCTCCAGCGTATCGCGCAAGCCGCGCAGGATCATGATGGTCTGCGCCACCGTGGGCTCCGGCACGAAGACCGGCTGGAAGCGCCGCTCCAAGGCCGCATCCTTCTCGATGTGCTTCTGGTACTCGTTGAGCGTGGTCGCGCCGATGAGGTTCAGTTCGCCTCGGGCAAGGGCCGGTTTGAACACGTTGGCGATGTCGAGCCCGCCCTCGCCGCCACCTTGCCCGGCCCCCACGATGGTGTGGATCTCGTCGATGAACAGGATGAGGCTGTCCTGGGCGGCCTCCACCTCCTTCAGGATCTCCTGCACCCGTTCCTCGAACTCGCCGCGGTACTTGGAGCCGGCCACCATGGAGTTGATCGAGAGCTCGACCAGACGCTTGTCGTGCAGGCTCTCAGGCACTTCGCCGGCAACCATGCGCTGGGCCAGTCCCTCCACGATGGCGGTCTTGCCGACGCCGGGCTCGCCGATCAGCACCGGATTGTTCTTCTTGCGCCGGGCGAGCACCTCGACCGTGGTCTCGATCTCGCGCGCCCGGCCGATCACCGGGTCGAGCTTGCCGTCACGGGCGAGCTGGGTGAGATCGCGCGCGTACTTGTCGAGATTGGGCGTGTTGGTGGGGGCGTCGACGCGGCCCTCCTCGGCGCCGCGCCCGACGACCTTGGTGACCTGCTGGCGGATCGCCTGCGGAGTGAGGCCGTAGCGGCGGAGCACGTCCGCGGCGATGCCCTCGCCTTCCTCCGTCAAGCCGATCAGCAGGTGCTCGGGGCCGACATAGGAGTGGCCGAACTCTCGCGAGGCCTGGTAGGCGCGCGACAGGGCGTTCTTGACCCGGGGCGAGACACCGATCGCGGCGTCATCCGTGCCGGACGTGTCCGCCCCCGCCGCGCCGCCCGTGCTCTGGCCTTCCTGGTCGAGCTGCCGGCGCAGGTCACCGACCGCAACCTTGAATTGGTCGAAGATGGTGCGCACGACGTCGCTGTCGGTCAATGCATACAGCAGGTGCTCGGTGTCGACCTCGCGCCGGTTCAGGTCCTGGGCGCGCCGCGCGGCTCCCTGCAGGATCTCCTCGGCATGGGCGGAGAGGCGCTCGGCGATGCCGCCCGCCGGCCGGCCACGCGCTGCGCCGCGGCCGGACCTGATCGGGCTGGGGGGCGCATCCGCTCCGTCCCCGATCTCGCCGATGTGGGGGTCGTCACGTCCGACGCGAGGCCCGCGGCCGAAGACGTCGCCACCGAAAAAGTCGTCGAAGAGGCTGCCTCCCGGCCCGCCGAACAGCGATTCGAGCGGCGAGCTGGGGCGGCCCTGCTGGCGCGCGAGGCGACGGTAATCGACGTCGCACAATTCCATCGTCTGGCGCTGGCCGTTGCTGACCACCTGGGCCCGCACCGTGGCCGGCCGCACCCCACAGATATCGCAGATTCCGCCGGTCATGCAGCGCCCCCCTGAGGATTTGGCTGGAGCTTGACGTACCTCGCTGAAGCCTGATCCGTCGCGCCGACGGATCGGGCCTGATCCGGCTCACTCTTGACCGTCAAGCCTCCTCAAGAAGCTTGGCGGTGTTCTCGGGGCGCGAAAAGACATCGCGCAGCAACGGCGTCAGATCGCGCGTTGGAGATGATGCCGCTTCGCGTAGGGCTCTCGCGCCCACAAGCGCCTCGCCTCGTCGAAGGTCCGGTTCAGTCGAACCCGGTCATCGACGGCAGCAATCCAGTCTGGGGCGACGTATTGATGCTGATTTCGAGGCTCCTGGTCGGCACGGGAGATCTTGAGGTGACCACCTTCGACTTTGTCGACGGATCCGATCCGCGTTCCGTCGCGATCGACGACCGCCAGGCCTTCGGTGATCCGATCGAGCAGGCGACGTCCGTCCTCGCCATCAACTCCGTTCATCGCCATGTCCCGTTCTCCATCTGCATGAGCGATTGCTTGCGCGCCGAGTTCAGGGCCGTCCGCTCACCAGTGCCTCGTAACCCCGCGGGGTCAGCTCGATCGTGCCGGCGTCCGGTGTCGCGACATATCCGGCGCGTGCGAGTTCGGAGATCGCCACCGCGACTGCAGGGTCGGTCCCGAAGCGTTCGTCCAGCGTCGTGATGCGCAGGCGTGCCCCTGGCAGCCGGTGCGTGTCGCGCAAGTAGGCCAGAATTTCACTCGCCATCTCTGACAGCATCGAAGAAATCCCCCGCCGGTCGCCCGACCGGTCCACGATCCCGCCGGTGCCGCAGCGCGACGCGGAGCGCGTGCGACGCCGCTTGCCGGTCGGGCCCGATCGCCTCGTGCAGCATCACGTCGTCGAGCCACACATGCGCCCCGTGTGATGTCTTGTCGAAGACATTGAGGCCGTTCGCACTCAAGCTTCGCCTCCGTACATCGTCCTGGCGAGTTCAGATGGCGTCCGCTGGCCGGGCTGGTATCCGGATCCATCCTAAGTGAGATGCCGGACGGGCGTGCCGACCAGGACTTTGCCCTAGGAGCCGCCCCAATTGTTGCCGGCAGGACCACACTCAATTTCGGGAGAACTCTCAGCGCCTGGAGGGCATCGCATGGCGGATTCCCAGATTCCATTCACTCCCGATGACCTTGGCGCCTGTGCCGCCGCCGCAATGGTCGAGATCCGGATCGTTCTGAGCCGCCTGACGCCCACCGAGCGCGCCGACTTCTGGAATGCCGTGGATTTCCTCTACCGCGCACCGTCCGGATCTCCGATGAGTGTGAGGGAATCCCGGCCGATCCAGAATGGCGTTGCACAGGGTCTCAAAGCCCTGCTTCCGCCTGTCTGGACAACACGGTAGCGACGCTGACGGGCGTCACCGCCTGCCGGAGGTGCAGGCCTGCGGCACGACGGGCTGTCCGCGCAGCCCGGCCCCCTCGCAGGCGCCGGCTAGGCGCCGGGATCTGTCGGGTGCACGCCGGCCGCGGTCGCGATCAGCACCGCCTCC
>NZ_BPQQ01000075.1 GCF_022179325.1 Methylobacterium isbiliense
ACGCAAAATGCGGGAGAACCGCGAAATCGGGGGAGGATCCCGGGCTTGCCCGGGATCGAGATAAATGCGTCAGCATCTGGGGCGATGGTATGAGGCGGCCTCAGGGGGCGGGGCGCAGGCGGATGATCTGCGCGCTCGCCGCGTCGACCGCCTCGCGCGTGAACAGGAGCGGCACGTAGCCCCGCCGCGCCCAGGTCCCGGCGAGATCGTCGTAGTGCGGCGAGCGCGGATCGCCGGACTGGCCGGGGGCGTTGACGAACACGCTGGCGTCCCAGCCGCCGACATCCACCACCATTCGGAACGAGGCCCCGACGGTCAGGCGGAAGCTGTCGGGCCGGTAGGTGGTGTTCATCACGGTGGCGCCCGAGCCGCCGACCGGCAGCGGGCCGACGTCGCGGCCGACCTCTGCGAGGCCGGAGAGCGGGTGGGCGAACAGGGCATGGTGCAGCCGGCCCCAGGCCCAGGCCGTGGAATCGTCGCCGAGGCGCGCCCGGCAGTCGCGCTCGGCCGCCGCCAGGGTCTCGGCCAGGAGACGGTCGCGGGTCGCCGCGTCGAGGGGCGGGCGCGGCGCCGCCAGCAGGTCGAGAAGCGCCTCCGGGTCGCCGGGGGCGAGCAGCGCGCGCAAGGACGCTGCGGGCGCGAGGTGGCGCAGCAGCGCCGGGCGCAGGTGGTGCATCCACCACACCTCGACGAGGGCGGCAGCCGGGCTGTCCTCGTGCAGGCGTCCGTCGAAGTTCGCGAGCAGGCCGGCGGCCGCTCCCTGCAGCCCGAGCCCGCCGACGAGGCGGGCGAGGCGCGCGGCCGGCAGCGAGAGGTCGTCGCCCTGGAGCGCCATCGAGTCGGCCAGGGTATGGCACGGCTGCGCCGCCAGCACCGTCCCGATGCGGGCCGCGCGCCACGGCTCCAGCCACTCGAAGCCGAGCCGGCGCTCCTGCGCCGGATAGTCCGGCGGCAGGTTCATCTCGTTGGCGGTGGCGACGAAGCCGCGCGCCGGGTCGATCGCACGGGGCAGATCCTCGGCCGGATGGAAGCCGTCCCACTCGTAGGCCCCGTCGCCCGGCACTGGCATCAGCCCGTCGCCCTCCGTCCGCCGCGGCGCCTTGCCGGCCATGAACCACGCGATGCGGCCGTTCACGTCGGCGTAGACTTGGTTCACGGACGGGGCGGACCAGTGCCGCAGCGCCGCCCCGAACGCCTCCGGCGTGTCGGCGTCGAGATAGGCGAGGCTCGCGAGGTAGGCGGCGCTGCCGGGCTCGCTCCAGACGCTGCGCAGCGCGAAGGCCCGCCGCGCCGCGCGGTCCTCCCGGATCACCGGCCCGTGGCGGGTGAAGGCCAGGGACACGGTCTCGTCCGGGCCGCCGCGGACCGGGATCGCCTCGCCGACGCGGCGCATCCGCTCCCAGCCCCCGCCGTAGCGGTAGAGGTCGGGATCGTCCGGATGGGTCTCGTAGACGCAGAGATCCTCCTGGTCGATCGGCGCGATGGTGAGCGAGAAGGCGGCGCGTCCGTTATGCCCGATGGAGATGCCGGGGATCGCCGGTTCGCCCGCCCCGATCACGTCGAGGCCCGGGGCGGTGAGGTGGACGACGTAGCGCAGGGAGGGCAGCCCGTAGGCGCGGTGCGGGTCGCTCGCCAGGATCGGCCGCCCGGTCGCGGTGCGCCCCGGCCCGACGGCCCAGTTGTTCGAGCCCTCCGGCGGCGCGGACGCGGGCGCCGGAGGGGACGGGAGGGGCCCGGTCACCACCTCGCCGTGCTCCGTGACCTTGCACCAGCGCCACGCCTCGGTCCGTCGGGCGGCCAGCCGCTCGGCCGTGAAGCCGACGCCCGCGGTCCCCAGGCGCACCGCGTCGAGGACGTCGGCCGGGATCTCCGCCGGATCGAGGCCTTCGGGGACGCGCAGGCCGTGAGGGGGCGCCAGCACCTTGCGGACGGAGTCGAGGGCGAGCGCCCCTTCGGCCGCCACCCGGGCGCGGGCCACCTCCGAGAGGGCGTTGCGCACGAGCGCGTGGCTGCGGATGCGCACGACATCCTCGGCCCGCCAGCGCTCCGGCCGCGTCCCCATCCGCACGAATTCGGGGGGCAGCCACGCCGGCTCGGCCTCGGTCAGCGTCACGAAGGCGTTCAGGCCGGCGACGAAGGCCTCCACGATCGCCCGTGTCTCGGGATGACCGTAGGCCGCCCACTCGGCCGCCATGTCGCCGCGGTAGAGGAAGAGGCGCGCGGCGCGGTCCTGCGCGAGGTAGCCCGGCCCGAAATCGCCCGCGAGCCGCCCGAGGCCGCGCTTGCGCCAGAGGTCGAGCTGCCAGAGCCGGTCGCGGGCCGCGTTGAAGCCCTGGACCCGGAAGGCATCGAGGCGGGTGCCGGCGCGGATGTGGGCCACGCCCCAGGGGTCGATGCGGATCTCCGCGGGCGCCGTGAGCCCCGGCAGGGTGAGATCGCGGTCGCCGGGCCGTGTCGCCATGCTGTCTCCTCGTCGCGGGCGGCCGCCCCGCCCACCCGTCCGGTGTCGATCGGAACGGCCTCGTCGCGCAGGAGCGCACTCATCCGGACCGGAACGGCCCCGTCAAGCTCCCGGGCCTTGCAGGAACAACAACAACATCACCGAGCGCTGGACGTTCTCGGCCATTCGCGCCAGTCAGGCGTCGCCGCCGATACGCGGCAGGAAGCATGATGGAGGATGGAATACGGTCGAAGGAGCAGAGGGATGGGGCCTCTATGCTGATCAGCGACGGCCTTAACCTTGTGTATGACCGGTTGCCGCTGCAGGCGCGCCGGCCGGCCGGCAGCCTCGGCGGCGCCATCGCGCCGGCCGGCCTCATCCCTCCCGCCGCCCTCCCGCGACGAAATCCTTGATGGCGCCGAGCACCTGCGCGGTGGTCTCCCGCGCGATCGCCAGCGCCTCCTGCGCTTGGTGGTAGGCGTGCCGGGCCGCCTGCAGGTCGCGCGCGTTCGCGGCGGCCGAGGCGGATCGGTAGAGGTCGAGCATCCTGTCGTTGTGCGTCCTGCACGCCTGGGTGACGCGCTCACTCAATTCGACCGCATCGCTGATCCGGTCCTTCATCGCGGCGGCTCCGACCTCACGGCCTGATCGTCGCCGGTGAGGACCGATCTGGCAACTGCCGCCGAGGCGGCCGCGCGGGCAGGGCTGCCCTTCCGCTGGCGCGCCCGATGGCCTAAGGGCGCGTCGAGCCCACCCGACGCCCCCGCGGACGCATGATACGCCTCGACAGAATCAGCAAGCAGAACGGCAAGCAGATCCTCTTCATCGAGGCCTCCGCATCGCTCCAGAGAGGCGAGAAGATCGGGCTCGTCGGCCCGAACGGCGCCGGCAAGACGACGCTCTTCCGCATGATCACCGGCGAGGAGCAGCCCGACGAGGGCCAGGTCGCGACCGATCGCGGCGTCACCATCGGCTACTTCAGCCAGGACGTGGGCGAGATGTCCGGCCGCAGCGTCGTCGCCGAGGTCATGAACGGCGCGGGCGCCGTGAGTGCGGTCGCGGCCGAGCTGCGGTCCCTGGAGACCGCGCTCGCCGACCCGGACCGGGCGGACGAACTCGACGTGCTGGTGGCGCGCTACGGCGAGGTGCAGGCTCGCTTCGAGGAACTCGACGGCTACGCGCTCGAAGGCCGGGCGCAGGAGGTGCTGGCCGGCCTCAGCTTCAGCCCGGAGATGATCGAGGGCGACGTCGGCGCCCTGTCGGGAGGCTGGAAGATGCGGGTGGCGCTCGCCCGCATCCTCCTGATGAACCCGGACGCGATGCTGCTCGACGAGCCGAGCAACCACCTCGACCTCGAGAGCCTGATCTGGCTGGAGGCCTTTCTCAGGAACTACGAGGGCGCGCTGCTGATGACCTCGCACGACCGCGAGTTCATGAACCGCATCGTCGGCAAGGTGGTGGAGATCGACGGCGGCACGCTCACGACCTATTCGGGCGACTACGCCTTCTACGAGCAGCAGCGCGCGCTGAACGAGACCCAGCAGCAGGCGCAGTTCGAGCGCCAGCAGGCGATGCTCGCCAAGGAAATCAAGTTCATCGAGCGCTTCAAGGCGCGCGCCTCGCACGCCGCCCAGGTGCAGAGCCGGGTGAAGAAGCTCGACAAGATCGAGCGCGTGGAGCCGCCGCGCCGGCGGCAGACGGTGGCGTTCGACTTCCAGCCCGCCCCCCGCTCGGGCGACGACGTGGTGAGCCTGAAGGGCGTGCACAAGCGCTACGGCAGCCGGTCGATCTATGCCGGGCTCGACTTCTCGGTGCGCCGCAAGGAGCGCTGGTGCGTGATGGGCGTCAACGGCGCGGGCAAGTCGACGCTGCTGAAGCTCGTGACGGGCGCGACCCGGCCCGACGACGGCACGGTGGCGCTCGGCAGCAGCGTGAAGCTCGGCTACTTCGCCCAGCACGCCATGGATCTCCTCGACGGCGAGCGCACGATCTTCCAGTCCCTGGAGGAGGCCTTCCCGCAGGCCGGACAGGGCTCGTTGCGGGCGCTGGCCGGCTGCTTCGGCTTCTCGGGCGACGACGTCGAGAAACGCTGCCGGGTGCTCTCGGGGGGCGAGAAGGCCAGGCTGGTGATGGCCAGGATGCTCTACGACCCGCCGAACTTCCTGGTGCTGGACGAGCCCACCAACCACCTCGACATGGACACCAAGGCGATGCTGATCACCGCCCTGTCGCGCTACGAGGGCACGATGCTGTTCGTCTCGCACGACCGCCACTTCCTCGCCGCCTTGTCCAACCGCCTGCTCGAACTCACCCCCGAGGGCATCCACCAGTACGGCGGCGGCTACACGGAGTACGTGGCGCGCACCGGCCGGGAGGCGCCCGGCCTGCGCGGCTGAGCGGGGAGGCGGGCGGTGCAACCCGGCGCGCGGCGATGCTTCGGACCGCACTCGCCGTCGTTCCGATTGTGCACGTTCCAGTTGATATTCGCCTCAATTGTGAGTGAGATCGTCCCAACACGGCCGCGGCAGGGCGAAGCCCCCGCGAGGCCGGACAGGCGGTGACCGCACCCGCGCGCCGCCCGGGAGGACGGTGATGCTGGGTGATCTGGGCAGGATCTTCGACGACGGCGGGCTGTCCCCGCGCGGAGCCTGTCTGCTCTGGCGACCGGAGCTGGTCTGGCCCAACGCCCTCTCGGACGCGGTCATCGGGCTGTGCCTCGTCTCGATCCTGGTCGCGCTCGCGATCCTGACGGCCAGGCGCCGGGACATCGGCGTCCGGGGGACGCCGGCCGGACTCGCGGCCTTCCTCCTCGCCGCCGCCATCACGCAGTTCCTGGCGGTCTGGGGCCTGTGGGAGCCCGGCCAGGGGCTCGAGACCGCCGCCAGGGCCGTGACCGCGGCCGCGGCGGTCCTTGCCGCCGCGCTGCTCTGGCGGCGCCTGCCTCTCGCGGTCGCGCTGCCCTCCCCGACGGACTGGCGGCAACTCCGCCGCGACCTCGCCGCCCGCACCCGGGAGCGGGATGCCGCAGTGGCGGCGAGCGCGGCCGAGCGCGCCGCCAAGAGTGCCTTCCTGGCCCGGATGAGCCACGAGATCCGCACCTCCCTCAGCAGCATCCTCGGCTACACGGATCTTCTGCTCGACGCCGGGATCCGCACGCCGGAGGAGCAGCGCCGGCTCGACCTGATCCACGCCTCCGGCTCCTCGCTGCTCGCGGTGCTCGACGGCCTTCTGGACATCGCGACGATCGAGGCCGGGCCGCTCGTGCTGAACCCGGTCGCCTTCTCGCCGCGCCGCCTCGCGGAGACCTGTGCCGCCACGGTGCGGCCGGCCGCCGAGGACCTCGGCACGGCGGTGAGCGTGGCCGTCGATCCGGGGGTGCCGTCGCGCCTGCGCGGGGACGAGGCGCGGATCGGCCGGGTGCTCCTCAACCTCCTCACCAACGCGATCAGGGCGGCCGGGACGGGCACCGTGACGGTGCATCTGCGGGCCGAGGAGGAGGCCGGCCGCACGTGGCTGCGCGTCGCGGTCCGGGATTCGGGGCCGGGGATCCCGCGCGCGCAGCAGGACCGCCTGCGCGAGGCGCTCGCCCGCGCCGATGCGGTCCGGCCCGTCGGCGGCAGCGGCCTCGGCCTCGCCCTCTGCCGCCGGCTGGTCGCGCTCATGGACGGGGAGATCGGCTTCGAGAGCTTCGAGGGCCACGGCTCGACCTTCTGGGTCCGCCTGCCCCTGGAGCGGGTTCCGGACGAGCCGCCCGGGCCGGTCCGCCCGGGCGTCGAGGACATCTCCGCGGCCCCGCGCATCCTGCTCGTCGAGGACATGCCGGCGAACCAGGAGCTGGTGCGCCTGATCCTGGAGGAGGAAGGCTTCGTGGTCGACACCGCCGCCGACGGCGCCGAGGCCGTGGCGAAGATCCGCACCGCCCCCTACCGGCTCGTCCTGATGGACGCGCAGATGCCGACGATGGACGGGCTCACGGCGACCCGCCGGATCCGCTCGCTGGAGGGCGCCGCCGGACGCGTGCCGATCGTTGCCATGACGGCGAACGTCATGCCCGACCAGCTCGACACCTACCGCGAGGCGGGCATGGACGACGTGATCGCCAAGCCGTTCCGGCGCGCGCAGCTCATGGGTGTGATCGCCCACTGGACGCTGATCGAGGCGGACGGCGGCTGAGTGCCGGCCTCCCGCACACCGGTTCGCCCGCGATCCGCCCCGGCCGTCCGGATCGGGCGCATCCCGTCCCGCGCCCAAAGATAAGGAAGGAAAGATTCTTGGAGTCTGTTTTTTCTTCTGGAGGGCCGAATCCCGAGGCTGCAGACGCGTCCACAGCCCGTCCCCATCGCCGCGGCGTTAAGAGGGCTTTAACGGGTTCGCTCTAGTTTCGGGTTTCAGCCTGGGGGGGAAGCGTTTGACGCGCAGTCCCGCGCCAGGCCGGCGGTCGCGTCCCGGATTCTCCCACCCGGCCCGGGCCGGCATCGCGCGCCCGCATGCCTGTTGACGGCGGAGTCGATGAACCGGCCCGCCCCGGTGCCTGGACCTCCTGCGCCGGCAAGGTTATCCCCATTCGTCGACTCCTCAGGGGCGCCCGCAGTGGACAAGCCCTCCGGGGTCCGCAGGTCGGCCTGGCCGGGGAGCCATCGTGGTCCGCAGCTACTTCCACCTCCATCTCGTCTCGGATTCGACGGGCGAGACCCTGATCAATGTCGGCCGCGCCGCCGCCGCGCAGTACGAGGGCGTCTCGGCGATCGAGCACGTCTATCCGCTCGTCCGCTCCTCGGCGCAGCTCGAACGGGTGATCAGCGAGATCGAGCAGGCGCCCGGCATCGTGCTCTACACCCTGGTCGAGCAGGACCTCACCGAGCGCCTGGAGGTGGCCTGCCGGGCCACCGGCTCGCCCGCCCTCTCGGTGCTCCAGCCGGTGCACAGCCTGCTGCAATCCTACCTCGGCGCGCATTCCACCGCCCGGCCGGGGGCGCAGCACATGCTGAACGCCGAGTATTTCAAGCGTATCGACGCGATGAACTTCACCCTCGCCCACGACGACGGCAACCTGCCGCTCGATCTCGACGAGGCGGACGTGATCCTGCTCGGCGTCAGCCGCTCGTCGAAGACCCCGACCTCGATCTACCTCGCCAACCGCGGCCTCAAGACCGCGAACATTCCCCTGGTGCCCGGCATGCCGCTGCCGCCCGCGCTGGAGCGCGCGCGCAAGCCCCTCATCGTCGGCCTGCTCGCCTCGCCGGAGCGGATCGTGCAGATCCGCCAGAACCGCCTGCTCAGCCTCAAGGCCGACGATTCCTCCTCCTACGTCGACCGCGAGGCGGTGGCCAACGAGGTCGCGGCCTCGCGCAAGCTCTTCGCCAAGCACCGCTGGCCGGTGATCGACGTCACCCGCCGCTCCATCGAGGAGACCGCCGCGGCAATCGTCGAGCTGCATCGCGAGCATCGCCTCAAGTTCATCGCCGTCTGAGCCTGGCGTGACGGCCGGTCTGTCCCGAGGCGGTTGCCTTCGGGTGGCCATCTTCGGCCTGTTCCGTCGCGGTGACCCACTGCACGGGATCGTCGCGCGATGACCGTCCTCTCCGGCACCCTGTTCTCCCCTGCCATCCTCACCTCCGGCCGCGCCGGCTGCCCGGCGCAGCTGCGCAGCGTCGAGGAGGCCCGCGCCTTCGTGGAGCGCGAGCGGCTCCCGGTGGTGCGCTCGGGCTACCACTGGCTCGACGTCCACCAGCGCCTCACCCGCGCGCAGGCGACCCGGGCGGCGCCCGACGTGGCGGCGGCCCGCGCGGCGCTGGCCGCGGCCCTGGCGCGCGACGGCGAGACGGGCTCGCGCGCGGCCTGACCGGGGCGCTGGGGCGAGGTCCTGGGCGAGCCCCGCCCCGGCCTTGCGAAACCCGCCGAAACGGGCATTGGTGCGGGCATGGCCCAGCCCCGGTCCGCCACATGACCGCTTCGCTCTGGCGCGCCCCGGCGCCGCTGCTCCTCGCCTCGGCGAGCCCGACCCGGCGCGCCCTCCTCGAAGCCGCGGGCCTGCCCGTCGAGACGCGCTCGCCCGGCATCGACGAGCGCGCCCTGGAGGCGGAGCGGCCGGGCGACGGGCCGCAGGACCTCGCCCGGCGGCTCGCGACCGCGAAGGCCCTGGCGGTCGCCGCCGCATCCCCCGACCGGGTGGTGGTCGGCGCCGATCAGGTGCTCGACCTCGACGGCGAGGTGTTCCACAAGCCGGCGGATCTGCGCGGGGCGCGAGACCATCTGGCCCGGCTCCAGGGCCGCACCCACGCGCTCCATGCGGCGGTGGCCGTGGCCGTGGGCGGGCGTCTCGCCGACGCGTTCGTCGAGACCGCCCGGCTCGCCATGCGCCCGCTCGACGGGGCCGCCATCGACACCTACCTCGCGGTGGCGGGGGCGCGGGTGCTGGGCAGCGTCGGCGCCTACCAGCTCGAAGGACCCGGCATCCACCTGTTCGCCCGCATCGAGGGCGACCACACGACGATCCTGGGCCTGCCGCTCCTCCCGCTCCTGGCGCGCCTGCGCGCGCGCGACCTCCTGGCCTTCTGACGACCGGACCTCCCATGACCTCCCCGCGCAAGGCCTTCGTGGTCGGGCATCCCATCGCGCATTCGCGCTCGCCGCTGATCCACGGCCACTGGCTGTCGGCCCACGGCCTGCCCGGCTCCTACGAGCGCATCGACGTCGGGCCCGAGGCCTTCCCGGCCTTCCTGGCGGGTCTGCGCGAGGCCGGCTTCGTCGGCGGCAACGTGACGATCCCGCACAAGGAGGCGGCCTATCGCCTCGTCGACATCCGCACGCCCCGGGCCGAGCGGATCGGCGCCGTGAACACCCTCAGCCTCGACGAGGCCGGCCGGCTCGTCGGCGACAACACCGACGCGACGGGCTTCGTCGCCCATCTCGACGCCACGCTCGGCGCGGACTGGCTCGACACGACCGGCATCGCGGCGGGGCGCCCCGCGCTGCTCCTCGGGGCGGGCGGGGCGGCGCGCGCCATCGCGGTGGGGCTGCTCGACCGCGGCGTGCCGCGGCTCCTGATCGCCAACCGCACGGCAGCGCGCGCCGAGGCGCTGCGCGCCCTCGACCCGCACCGCATCGGGACCCTGGCCGCCGCGGAGGTGCCCGGCCGCCTCGCCGAGGTCGGTCTCCTCGTCAACACCACCTCGCTCGGCATGGCCGCGGCGCCCGGCCTGCCGGCCGATCCCGCCCCGCTGCCGCCCGAGGCGGCCGTGGCCGACATCGTCTACGTGCCCCTCGACACGCCGCTCCTCGCGGCGGCCCGCGCCCGGGACCTGCGGACCGTGGACGGGCTCGGCATGCTGCTGCACCAGGCGGTGCCGGGCTTCGCCCGCTGGTTCGGGGTGACGCCGCAGGTGACCCCGGCGCTGCGCGCGCTGATCGTCGCCGACATCGAGGGACGGCGGTGAGCCGGCCCGTCATCCTCGGCCTCACCGGCTCGATCGGCATGGGCAAGAGCGCCACCGCGGCGATGTTCCGCGCCCGCGGCGTGCCGGTGCACGACGCCGATGCCTGCGTGCACGCCCTCTACGGCCCCGGGGGAGCCGCGGCGGCGCGGATCGGGGCGGCCTTCCCGGGCACGCTCACCCCCGACGGCGCGGTCGACCGCGACCGCCTGCGCGCCGCGGTGATCGGGGATCCCGCACGCCTGACGCGGCTGGAAGGGCTGGTTCACCCGCTGGTGCGCGAGGCGGAACAGGCCTTCCTCGCCGCCCACGCGGACGCGCCCCTGGTGGTGCTCGACGTGCCGCTGCTGTTCGAGACCGGCGGCGAGGCGCGCTGCGACGCGGTCGCGGTCGTCACGGCCCCGCCCGAGGTGCAGCGCGCCCGCGTGCTGGCCCGGCCCGGCATGACCGAGGCGACCTTCGCGGCGATCCTCGCCAAGCAGATGCCCGACGCCGAGAAGCGCCGGCGGGCGGACGCGCTGATCGAGACCGGCTTCGGCTTCCCGCACGCCGAGGCGCAGGTGGAGGCGCTGATCGCCGCGGCCCGGCGCGGCGATCTGTCGGGGGCTCAGCGTGGCGAGAAGCCGATCGCGTAGAGCACCAGCGCGACGACGATCACCAGAAGGGCGATCCCGAGGAGCGCCGGCCGCACGGTGTTGGTGGTTCTCTCGGGCTTGTGGCTGGGCGGGGCCATCGCGGATCTCCGGAAGAGGGACCGGCCCAACGCCCCGCGCCTCCCGCAGGTTCGAGCGTCGCCGCTCAGCCGGCCGCCTCGTCCGAGACGTAGTCGCGCCAGATCGCGGAGGCGCCGAGGCTCGCCGTGAAGGCCGCGTGCGCGGCCCGCTCGGCCTCGGTGAGGCGGCTCCTCACCGCGCGCTCTCCGAGCGCCGCGGGGACGGCGTGGCTCGCGACCCGCACCGGGCCGGCGCTCTCCAGCGTGAGCCCCAGGCTGGTCTGCTTGCCGCCGAGCAGCTCGATATAGACCTCGGCCAGGATCTGCGCGTCGAGGAGCGCGCCGTGCTTGACGCGCTTGGTGTTGTCGATGCCGTAGCGGGCGCAGAGCGCGTCGAGGTTGTTGGCCGCGCCCGGATGCTTGCGGCGGGCGAGCGCCAGCGTGTCGACGACGCCTGCGAGGTCGATCGCGGGCGGGGCCGCCTCGCCGAGCCGGGCGTACTCGGCGTTGAGGAAGCCCACGTCGAAGGCCGCGTTGTGGATCACCAGGGTCGCGTCGCCGCAGAAGGCGAGGAGGTCCGGCAGCACCGCGGCGAAGACCGGCTTGTCGGCCAGGAACGCGTCCGAGAGCCCGTGCACCGCGAAGGCTCCCTGCGACACCGCCCGCTGCGGGTTGATGTAGCGGTGGAACTCGCGGCCGGTGGGGATGTGGTTGAGCAGTTCGATGCCGCCGATCTCGATCAGCCGGTCGGTCTTGGCATCCGTGCCCGTGGTCTCGGTGTCGAGGACGATCTCGCGCAGCACGCCGGCGGCTCTCCTGGCGGTTGAAGGCGGGCGGATCCCGCTCAAGTCTCGTAGGATGGCAATCGTTAACCCGCCCTGAGCCTAGGATGAAGGGCGCGGGGCCCGCTTGTCCCCTGCGCCGTGCCGAGCCCGTGCCATGCCTCCCGCTCCGACCCTTTCCGCCGCGGAAGCCCTGGTGCTCCTCGACCCCGACGGGGCCCGGGGCAGCGAGGCGCTCAAGCTGACCCTGATGTCGCTGATCCTGCAGGGCTCCATCCGGATCGTCCCGGCGCCGCCGGGCTGGTTCGGCGGGCGGCGCCCTCCCAACCTCGTCGCGACCGGGCGGCCTGAGCCGAGCCTCCCAGTCCCGGCCGCGGCGGCGATGCGGTTCGTGCACGCGGCGCAGGGCCGCCAGGGAAGCCTGCGGGAGGTGGTGCGCCTCGCGCGCCGCGATCACGGCGCGAACCTCGCGGGCTTCGTCAAGGATCTGGTGCGGCCCCGCCTCGTGCGCCGGGGCCTTCTGGAGGCCTGCCGCACGCGCGTGCTGTTCGTGCCGGTGGAGCGCTTCCGGACCACGCCGGCGGGCGAGGCCGAGCGGCAGCGCCTCACCGGGCTAATGGCGCGGGCGGCCGACATCCCGGTCTGGCTCGACCGCGACCCGGCCCAGGCCGCCGCCCTCGCGGCGGCCCTCGGCGGCGCGATCCTGCTCGTGCCGGGGCTGCAGCCGCATTTCGAGCGCATCGCCGGCGTCCTGCGGGCGCACCGGGATGCGGGCGGCGACGGCGGGTCGGGCGGCACAGGCGACGAGGCCGCAGGCCGGGACGTCGACCTCGCGGGCGTCGATGCCGATCTGTGGGACGCCTTCGACGGGCTCGACGCCTTCGACGCCGGGTTCGACAGCGCCGCGGATGGAGGCGGTGACGGCGGAGGCGACGGCGGCGGGGGCGGCGACTGACGCCCCATACCGGCGGTCAATGGACATGACCGACGGTTCGGTTCTCGATCTGTCGCCGAATCTCTGATGGCGTCGAAACATCGAGATGCCTCGACGGCCCGATGCGTCGGCATCCCTGGCCGTCGGTCTCAGAACGGCTCCCGGAACGGCCGCAGGTCGATCTCCTGCGTCCAGGCGGAGCGGTGCTGGCGGTGGAGCTGCCAGTAGGACTCGGCGATGGCCTCGACCGACAACAGCCCGTCCTCGCCGCGGGCTTCGGCCAGGGCGGGGGCGCGGGTGAGCAGGCGCTCCCCCGCGATGCCCCCGTCGATCACCACGTGGGCGACGTGCAGGCCCTGCGGGCCGAACTCGCGCGCCATGCTCTGGGCCACCATGCGCAGGCCCGCCTTTGCGGCTGCGAAGTGGGCGTAGCCGGGCTTGCCGCGCAGGCTCGCCGAGGCGCCCGTGAACAGGATCGTGCCGCGCCCGAGCGGGGCCATGAGGCGCGCGGCCTCGCGGCCGACGAGGAAGCCCGCGAGGCAGCCGACCCGCCAAAAATCCTCGAACTCGGCCGCGGCGACGTCGAGGATGTCGATGCGGCGGTTGTTGCCGGCGTTGAACGCCACGAGATCCGCGGGCTCCCGTCCGGGGCCGGGTGCCGCCGCGCGGGCGAACAGCCGCGCCACCTCCGCCTCGACGGTGGCGTCGGTGGGCACCGCCTCGGCGCTCCCGCCCGCGGCGGCGAGGCCCGCCGCGATGCCCGCGATGCGCGCCTGCGTGCGGCCGGCGACCAGGACGTGGTGGCCGGCGCGCGCGAAGCGGCGGCAGAGGGCGGCGCCGAGGCCCTGCTCGGCCCCGACTCCCACGACGACGGCGGTGGGCATGGACATGCGCCTCTCCCGGTTCTCCCGCCGCATCGGTCGCCGGCAGGGCCGGCGGGTCGCGCACCGATGCGACGTCCCTGCGATCGGAGCAGATCGGTCCGGTCGCGCCACGATTTATGCGAGCGAGATAGCGCCTCAAGCAGATTTGTCCGCGATGCGCCGTTTCGCGGCCGGGGGCTGCCCTAGATCGGTCCTGCCGCATGAAACCGGGAGGAGACCGCCGATGAGTTTGACCCGCCGCGCCGTCCTGGCCGGAGCGACGGCCGCGTCGCTCCTTCCCCTGGCCGGCCGCGCCCAAGCCCAGAGCGCTCAAGCCCAGAGCCCCCAGGCGTCGGACCTGCTGCGGCGCCCGATCCCCTCCTCGGGCGAGCCGGTGCCGGTGATCGGGATCGGCACCTCGCGCCGCTACAACGTCGAGCCCGGATCGGAGGGATTTCCCCCCTTGCGCGAGGCGGTGGTGCGTTTCCTCGATCTCGGCGGGCGGGTCATCGACACCGCGCCCGATTACGGCCGCGCCGAGGAGGTGATGGGCGCGATCATGGCCGAGGGCGACCTGCGCCAGCGGGCCTTCCTCTGCACCAAGGTGGCGGCGCAGGGGCGGGAGGCCGGTCAGGCGCAGATCGCGCAGTCCTTCCGCCGCCTGCGCACCGACCTCATCGACCTGATCGCGGTCCACAACCTCATCGACACGGACACGCAGCTCGCCGAGCTCAAGGCGCTGAAGGAGGCCGGGCGCATCCGCTACCTCGGCGCCACCACCTGGGTCGAGCGCCAGTACGGCGACCTCGAAGCCCTGATGCGGCGCGAGCGCCTCGACGTGATCCAGGTGAACTACGCCATCGACGCCCGCGAGGCCGCCGCCCGCATCCTGCCGCTCGCGCGCGACCGCGGCACGGCCGTGATGGTCAACGTGCCGTTCGGGCGCGAGCGCCTGTTCAACCTCGTGAAGGGCAAGGAGCTGCCCCCCTTCGCGGCGGAGTTCGACTGCGCGACCTGGCCGCAATTCTTCCTGAAATACGTCCTCTCGCACGAGGCCGTGACCTGCCCGGTCCCCGGCATGGCCCAGCGCCGCTACGTCGAGGACAACCTCGGGGCCGCCCGCGGGCGCCTGCCCGACGCCGCGCAGCGCCGCAAGATGGAGGAGTGGATCGATGGCCTCTGATCTCACCCGCCGCACCCTGCTGGCGGCCGGCGCCGCGCTCGCGCTGCCCGCCCGCGCCCAACCCTCCGACAGGATCCCGGTCGGGGTGATCGGCGCGGGCAACATCGGCAGCACCATCGGGGGGCTGTGGGTGAAGGCCGGGCATCCGGTGCTGTTCGCGTCCCGCCATCCGGAGGAACTCGCCGGGCTCGTCGCGGGGCTGGGGCCTCTCGCCAGGGCCGGCAGCGTCGCCGAGGCGCTGGCCTTCGGCGAGGCGGTGCTGATCGCGGTGCCCTACAGGGCCTATCCGGAGATCGGACGCGAGCACGCGGCCGCGCTCAAGGGGAAGATCGTGCTCGATGCCGGCAACGCCACGAAGGCCCGCGACGGCGACCTCGCGGCGGAGGCGGAGGCCGCCGGCATCGGCGCGGTCTCGGCCAAGTACCTGCCCGGGGCGCGCCTCGTGCGGGTGTTCAACGCGGCCAATTACCGGGTCTTCCAGAAGAACGCCCACCGCGAGGGCGCCCGCATGGCGGTGCCGCTCGCGGGCGACGATCCCGGGGCGGTCGCGGTGGCGGAGGGGCTGGTGCGCGACGCCGGCTTCGATCCGGTCGTGGTCGGGCCGCTCGACGCGGCGCGCCGCTTCGCCATGGGCAGCCCCGGCTTCGGCCTCGACGTCACGGCGCCCGAGGCGCGCAAGGCCTTCGGGCTGGCGCCGTGACGGGGTCGGTCAATCCAGCTTCGCGCCCGAGAACTCGACCACCTTCTTCCACTTCTCGGTCTCGTCGACGATGACCTTGCCGAACGCCTCGGGCGTGAGGCGCAGCGGCGTGCCGCCGAGGTTGGCGAGTTTCCTGGCCGTCTCCTGATCGGTCAGAACCTCGTTGATCTCCCGGTTCAGGCGCGCGATCAGCTCGGGCGGGGTGCGCTTGGGCGCGCCGACCCCGAACCACGCGCTCGCCTCGTAGCCCGGCACGGTCTCGGCGACGGTCGGCACGTCTGGAAGCGCCGGGGAGCGCTCGGCCGTGGTGACGGCCAGCGCCCGCAGGCCCCCCGCGCGGACGTGCTCGATCGAGGAGGGCAGGTTGTCGAACAGCACGTGGGCCTGCCCCGAGAGCATGTCGGTCAGCGCCGGGCCCGCCCCGCGGTAGGGCACGTGCACCATGTCGACCCCGGTCATCTTCTTGAACAGCTCCCCGGACATGTGCACCGAGGTGCCGAGGCCCGAGGAGGCCATGTTCACCTTGCCGGGATTGGCCTTGCAGTAGGCGATGAACTCCGCGACCGTCTTCACCGGCAGGCTCGGCGTCACCTCCATGATGTTGGGCGAGCGCGTGATGCCCGCCACCGGGGCGATGTCATCGACGAAATTGAAGTTCAGCTTCTTGTAGAGCGTCGCGTTGATGCCGTTCGCCGGGTTGACGAGCAGGATCGTGTAGCCGTCGGGATCGGCCTTCACCACGGCGTCGGTGCCGATGTTGTTGCCGGCCCCGGGCCGGTTCTCGATGTAGACCTGCTGGCCGAGGCGGCGGCTGAGCGGCTCGGCGATGAGGCGGGCCAGGACGTCGGTGGTGCCGCCCGGCGGATAGCCGACCACCCAGCGGATCGGCCGCGTCGGGTAGCCCTGCTGGGCGAGCAGGCCGGGGCTCGCCAGGGGCGCGAGCGCCGCGGCGCCGAGCAGCGAACGTCGTGACAGTCCGGACGTCATGCAGGTCTCCTCCCTCGGCCGGCCATCGTGTCCGTGGCCCGTTACCGGTGACGCATCTTAGGCAGAAACCCAGGGGCATGGCGAGACGAAGACGGCCGAACCGCTTGATCGGCCGCCGAAGCATCGTGCACAACGTCGGCAAGGCGGGATCCGGAACCATCGGCCCGACAGCCAGGGAGGACGCGCCATTCCGGCCAGTTCCGACACTCATGCGCGCGGGCCGATCCGCGGTCCGCGCAGCCTCGTGGGCGGCCTGATCCTCGTCGGGCTCGCGGCGCTCGCGCTCTATCTCACCGCCGACCTGAGCCAGGGCACCCTGCGCAGCATGGGGCCGGGCATGGTGCCGCGCGCGCTGGCGGTCGGGCTCGGCCTGTGCGGCCTCGCCCTCGTGGGCGCCGGCCTCGTGCGGCCCGGCCACCCGCTGGAACGCTTCTCCCTGCGCGGCCCCGTGGTGATCCTGCTGGCGATCGCCGCCTTCGCGCTCACCATCCGGCCCTTCGCGCTCGGCGGGATCACCACGCCCGGGCTCGGCCTGCTCGGCGCCGGCCCGCTCACCGTGCTGATCGGCGGCTACGCCACGGCGGAGGCGCGGCTGCGCGAATTGCTGGCCCTCGGGTTCGGCCTCACCGCCTTCGCCATGCTGCTGTTCGGCGATCTCCTCAACCTGCCGATCCCGATGTTCCCGGAGGCCTATGCGGCCCTGTTCCCGACCGGCTGGTCGCAGGACGGGCGCCTGCGGGCCACCGCCGGGCTCCTGGGCGGGGCCGCCCTCGCGCTGCTGCTCGTCGGGCCGCGCCGGCCCGTGGCCCAGCCCGACGTCGCCGGGGGCGCCTGATGGGTGATCTCCTCGGCAATCTCGCGCTGGGCTTCGGCACCGTCCTGCAGGTCGTGCCCGTGGAGCTGCCCGGCCTCGGCCCCGTGCCGCTGCCGATGAACGTCGTGCTCTGCTTCATCGGCTGCCTCGTCGGCACCCTGATCGGGGTTCTGCCCGGGGTCGGGCCGGTCGCGACGATCGCGATGCTCCTGCCCATCACCTTCAAGTTCGATCCCACCGGCGCGCTCATCATGCTGGCGGGCATCTATTACGGGGCGCAGTACGGCGGCTCGACCACGGCGATCCTCGTCAACATCCCGGGCGAGGCGACCTCCGTCGTCACCACGCTCGACGGCCACCAGATGGCCCGCCAGGGCCGCGCCGGAGTGGCGCTCGGCATCGCGGCGATCGGCTCCTTCGTGGCGGGCTGCGTCGCTACCGTAATGATCGCGGCTTTGGGCGCGCCGCTCACCCGCCTCGCCCTGGTGTTCGGGCCGGCGGAGTACTTCTCGCTCATGGTCATGGGGCTCGTCTTCGCGGTCGTGCTCGCCCGCGGCTCGATCCTCAAGGCCGTGGCGATGATCCTGCTCGGCGTCCTGCTCTCGACGGTCGGGGCCGACCTGGAGACCGGCCAGGAGCGCATGACCTTCGGACTGCCGTTCCTCTCCGACGGGATCGACTTCCCGGTGCTGGCGATGGGCCTGTTCGGCATCGCCGAGATCCTGCGCAACCTCGACCACACCGAGGCCCGCGACGTGGTCCGGCAGGCGATCGGGCGGCTGCTCCCGGGCCGCGACGACCTGCGCCAGTCGGGCCTGCCGATCCTGCGCGGCACCGCGATCGGCGCGGTGCTCGGCATCCTGCCGGGCAACGGCGCCGTGCTCGGCCCCTTCGCCTCCTACACGCTGGAGAAGCGGCTCGCGCGCGATCCCTCCCGCTTCGGCAGCGGCGCCATCGAGGGCGTGGCCGGGCCGGAGAGCGCCAACAACGCCGGGGCGCAGACCTCGTTCATCCCCCTCCTCACCCTCGGCATCCCGCCGAACGCCGTGATGGCGCTGATGGTGGGCGCCATGACGATCCACGGCATCGTCCCGGGGCCGCAGGTGATGACCAAGAACGCCGGCCTGTTCTGGGGCATGATCGCCTCGATGTGGGTCGGCAACGTCATGCTGCTCATCATCAACCTGCCGCTGATCGGGCTCTGGGTGCGCCTCCTGAAGGTGCCCTACCGGCTGATGTTCCCGGCGATCCTGCTCCTGTGCTGCGTCGGAATCTACTCCATCAACTCGCTGCCGACCGACATCCTGTTCATCGGCCTGTTCGGCGCGGTGGGCTACGTGCTGATCCGGCTCGACTTCGAGCCCGCGCCGCTCCTGCTCGGCTTCGTGCTCGGCAAGCTGATGGAGGAGAACCTGCGCCGGGCGCTCATCATCTCGCGCGGGGAGATGAGCACCTTCATCGACCGGCCGATCTCGGCGGGCCTGCTGCTCGTCGCGGTGGTGCTGCTCGTCGTCGCCCTGCTGCCGTCGATCCGCCGCAGCCGCGACGAGGTCTTCGTCGAGTAGCGGTCGCGGCACGGTGATCGGCAGGCCGGGCCGTGCGTCTTGCGGGCGACGCGCGCCTCCGCCAAGCACGCACCGCGGAAGGCCCGTGGCACGGGTCCGGCCGCGGAGCGCGAGGAGTGGCGGATGAGCGAGAGTGAGGCCATTCCGGCCGCGCGGGGCGCCGGGCTGCGGGTCCCGGACTGGCTGCGGCGCCTGATCGACGTGCGGCCCGAGGAGGTGCCGGCGCTCGGCTGGTCCTGGCTCTACATCTTCTCGATCCTGTCGTCGTACTACGTGATGCGGCCGATCCGCGACCAGATGGGGCTCGCGGGCGGGCTGGAGAACCTGCCCTGGCTGTTCACCGCGACGCTCGTCGGCATGCTCCTCATCAACCTGCCGTTCGGCTGGCTGGTGCGCACCCTGCCGCGGGCCCGCTTCGTACCCCTCACCTACCGCTTCTTCTCGGCCAACATCCTGCTGTTCGCGGGCGCCATCGCGCTCTCGGACGGCGAGCAGACGGTGTGGATCGGCCGGGCCTTCTTCGTCTGGCTCTCGATCTTCAACCTGTTCGTGGTCTCGATCTTCTGGGCCACCATCGTCGACGTGTTCGACACCGAGCAGGGCAAGCGGCTGTTCGGCTTCATCGCGGCGGGCGCGACGCTCGGCGCCATCACCGGCTCGGCCTTCACGGCGGTGCTGGCGCGGGACGTGGCCACCGGTGTGCTCCTCGTCGCGGCGGCCCTCCTCTTGGAGGTCGCGGTGTTCAGCATGCGCGGGCTGGCCCGGCTCTCGGACGCGCTGCGGCGCGAGCCGGGGGCGAGCACGCAGGCGATCGGCGGCAGCGTGGTGGCGGGCATCACCCACACCCTGAGGTCGCCCTACCTCCTCGCCATCAGCCTGTTCCTGGTGCTGTTCTCCATCACCTCGACCTTCCTGTATTTCGAGCAGGCGGCGATCGCCAAGCGCAGC
The DNA here is from genome assembly GCF_022179325.1 of Methylobacterium isbiliense. GTDB lineage: Bacteria > Pseudomonadota > Alphaproteobacteria > Rhizobiales > Beijerinckiaceae > Methylobacterium > Methylobacterium isbiliense. The sequence continues at coordinate 19,362 of NZ_BPQQ01000075.1, forward strand.
TTCCCCGACCGGGGCGCCCAGACGGCGTTCTTCGCCAGCGTCGACCTCGCCGTGAACGTGCTGACGCTCGGGGTGCAGCTCTTCCTCACCGGGCGGATCGTGCGCGTGCTCGGCGTCGGCCTCACCCTGGCGATCCTGCCGCTCGTGAGCGTGCTCGGCTTCGGGCTGCTCGCGGCCACGCCGACCATCGCGGCCGTGGTGGTGTTCGGGGTGCTGCGCCGGGCCGGCAACTTCGCCATCGCGCGGCCCGTGCGCGAGGTGCTGTTCACGGTGCTGGCGCGGGAGGACCGCTACAAGGCCAAGAGCTTCATCGACACGGTGATGTACCGCCTCGGCGATCAGGTGGGCGCGTGGTCCTATGCGCTCGCCGGATTCCTCGGCCTCGGTCCCACGGCGTTGCCGGTCCTCGCGGTGCCGCTCTCCGTCGTGTGGCTCCTCAACGCCCTCTGGCTCGGCCGCCGTCAGGAGGCCCTGGCGAAGGCCGCGGCGGCACGGGACGGCGGCTCGCCCGCCGGATCGCGCGGAACCTCGGCCGCGCCGGGCGGTTGGCCTGCCGCATGAGCACGCCCTCGCCCGACGCCGCCGACCGCACGATCCTCATCGTCGAGGACGAGGTGCTGATCCGCCTCGTCATCGCCGATTACCTGCGCGACTGCGGCTACCGGGTGCACGAGGCCTCGCAGGCCGACGAGGCGGTGACGATCCTCAACACCCCGGGCCTGCACATCGATGTGGTCTTCTCCGACGTCGAGATGCCCAAGGGCTCGATGGACGGGTTCGGCCTCGCCCGGTGGGTGCGCACCCATCATCCGGGCATCCCGGTGATCCTCACCTCCGGCGCGGCCCGCTCCGCCGAGATCGCCGCGGATCTGTGCGAGACCGGGCCGCTCCTGGGCAAGCCCTACGAGCCCGTCCACGTCGCCGGCCGCATCCGGCGCCTGCTGGCGCAGCGGCCGGGCCCGGGGGCCGCCGGATCCGAGCCCGCGGCGCGCTGCGCCTGAGGCCCGTCCGCACTCCACCCCAAGCGACAGTAAAGGTTACGGGCATCATCATGGGGGCTGCCGAAGGTCGGCCCTGGATGAGGCGCGTCCGTCCTCCTACCCTCCGGCAGACGATCGGGGCAGGAGGATCGGGGCATGGCTGGCGTTCTCGCCGACTGGACGGAGGAGGAGAGGACTGCGTTCGGATCCCGGCCCCTGCGGCTCGGCCATAGCCTCTCGGGTTCGCCCCTGTTCGACGACGACGCCCTGGAGCAGCTCATCGACGCGACCCCGCGCGACCGCGTCCAGGTCGGCACCATGCACCGTACCGCGCGCGATCCGGCTTCCTGGCGGGAGGGCGACCTCGGATCCCTGGGCGGCCGGGCGGTTCTCGACGCGGTGCGCCGCGGGTTCATCTGGGTGCATCTGCGGCGGGTCCACGAGACCGATGCGCGCTATCGCGCCCTGATGGCGGACATCTTCGCCGAGTGGGAGCGGCGGCTGCCGGGCTTGCGCACCTACCGGCACTCCATGAGCGTGCTCGTCTCCTCGCCCGGCATGAACGTCGCCTACCATGTCGACGTACCGGGCCAGAGCCTGTGGCAGGTGCGGGGCGAGAAGCGGGTCTGGATCTATCCGCCCCGCCCGCCCTTCCTGCCTCAGGCGGCGCTGGAGGACATCATCCTGAAGCGGGCCGCCGACACCGCGCTCGCCTACGAGGACGGCTTCGACGACCATGCCGCCTGCCTCGACCTCGCGCCCGGCACGATAGCGACGTGGCCGCTGAACGCCCCGCACCGGGTCGTGAACGGCGGCGGCCTCAGCGTCTCCTTCACGCTGGAACACTGGACCGATGCCCTGCGCGCGGCCTACGCGGTGAACTACGCGAACGGGCTGATCCGCCGTGCGACCGGGCGCGACGCCGTCCTCTCGCAGGCCTCCCTCGGACCCGGCGCCTGGGCCAAGCTCGCGCTCGCGGGCCTGCACAAGCTCCTCGCCTCGACCCCTCCGCACCCGGCGCGGTCGAGCTTCCGGGTCGATCCCGCCGCGGCCGAGGGGATCCGCGACACCGCGCCCGGCGCGCGCGCGGTCTAGGCGGGGCTTGAGGCCGATGGCCGCCGGGGCGATGCCCGAGATCGCGATCCTCGACAGTCTCGAGGCGATCGACGCCTGCGCGCAGGACTGGCGCGCGCTCCAAGCGCGCACGCCCGAGGCGACGGGTTTCCAATCCTACGCGTGGTGCCGGACATGGGTCGCGGCCTGCCGGCAGCGGGGCCATGCGGCGACACCGCGCGTGATCGCGCTGCGCGTGGCCGGCCGTCTGGTGATGCTGTGGCCCCTGATGGTCGAGCGTCGCTTCGGCGCCCGGATCGCCCGCTGGATCGGCGAGCCGATCACCCCCTACGGTGACGTGCTGGCCGAACCGGGCCCCCAGCGCGAGGTGTGGATCGCCCGGGCCGCCGCCGTCATGCGGGGCTGGGACGACGTCGATCTCGTCCATCTCGGGCGGCTGCGCGACGACGGCGTGCTGGCGCGGAGCGGGGCGGCCCCCGGGGTGCCGGCCGGCGCGGCCGCGATGGCGCCGCAGGTGCCGCTGCCGCGGCGCGACCCGCCCTGCACCAAGTCGCGGCGGCGTCGCCTGCGCCTGCTGGCCCGGGACTTCGCCGACGACGGACCGCCGCAGGTGGAAGCGGTGCCGGCCGGTGCCGCGGCCCGCGACGCGGTCCGCGCCGCGCTCGGTCTCAAGGCGGCATGGCTGGCCCAGCGCGGGCTCGTGAGTGCAGGGTTGTCCCATCCGGTGGTGGCGCCCTTCCTGGAGGAGGCCGCGGCGGCGGGCGATCTCGCCGTGCACCGCCTGCGGGTCGGCCCGCGGGCGATCGCGTACGATCTCGGCCTGTCGGCCGGGCCGGTCTACCGCTCGCTGGTGGGCAGCTTCGATCCGGCCTATGCCCGCTACGCCCCCGGCCATGCCATGACGGCGGCCCTGCTGCATCACCTGTCCGGCCAGGGGGCCGCCCTCTACGACTTCCTGCCGCCCGACGACACCTACAAGACCCGCTGGGCCACCGGGCGGATGCCGGTGCGCGGCCGCGTCCTGGTGCTGACGGCCCGCGGCCGGGCCGCCGCTTTCGCGCTCGTCACCCTGCGCGGTGTGGCCAAGCGGCTCTACAGGCGGCTGCCGGGCGGCCTGCGGCGGCTGACCGCGCGCCGCCGGCCGGCCGCACGCGTCGCGCCGTCCGGGCTCGTCATACCGGCGTCCTGACGGGCCTGCGTCGGCGAGGCGCCCTGATGGTGAGGCGACGGCGATCGAGGAACATCGTCGGTGAGGTGAAGGCATTAATAAGCTGGCAAATCAAAATCCTATAGCCGTGCACAGATCTAGCGCTTGAGGGCACTGGACGATCCCGCCGGCAGCAGGCCCGTCAGTGCGCGAAGCATCGTCGTGACCACAAGAATTGCCGATCTCTCAATATCTTATGACCGCAGCAAGGTGATGCGCGGACTCCCCTCTCCCGGGTGGGAGAGGGGCAGGGGTGAGGGTGGGACGCTGCCGCAAGCAGACTCGACGAGGCCCGCTGCCAGCACCGAGGCTTTCGGCTGAATCGGACCCGTCCCGCTCCCCTCACTACGCTCGCCTCTTCACACTGAAGCGTCACATCCTCACGCGGGCGAGGGCCCATGCGGGATCTTCGATCCCCTGCCCCTCTCCCATCCGGGAGAGGGTGCTGCTCGGGCGCTTCTCCCGTTGGACCCCTGTCGGGATTGACGCTCGATTCAAGCTGCGGCCACATCGCCTGCGAGCGGGACACACCAGAAGCCCCGCCCGAGGAGACGCCGACGATGGTGTGGTGCGCGGTGCAGACGAAGCCGAGAGTCCGGGCGTGATGAGAACCGCGGATCTCGCAGAACCGCCGACGGGTGCGGGGCCGTCCGACGACGCCCTGCGCGCCCGGGTGCTGCGGCTGCGCGACGGGCTCGCCGAGGGGCTGATCGGCTGTTCCGGTCTCGTGGAGCGGCTGCTCATCGGCCTGCTGACCGGCGGCCACCTGCTGATCGAGGGAGCACCGGGACTCGCCAAGACCCGGGCGGTGAAGCGGCTCGCGGAGGGGCTCCACACGGGCTTCGCGCGCGTGCAGTGCACCCCCGACCTGATGCCCGCCGACCTCACCGGCACCACGGTCTGGCGGCCGGATGGCGGCCGGTTCGAGTTCCTGGCCGGCCCGCTCTTCCACTCGCTGGTGCTCGTGGACGAGATCAACCGCGCGCCGCCGAAGGTGCAGTCGGCCCTGCTCGAAGCCATGGCCGAGCATCAGGTGACCATCGCCGGCACCACGCACCCCCTGCCCGACCCCTTCATGGTGGTGGCGACCCAGAACCCGATCGAGCACGCGGGCACCTACCCGCTGCCGGAGGCGCAGCTCGACCGCTTCCTGCTCCACGTCGTGGTGGAGATGCCCGACGAGGCGTCCGAGCGGCGCATCCTCGACCTCGTGGAGGGCGAGATGAACGAGGAGGCCGCCCCGATGCCGCTGCGGCTCACCGCCGAGGATCTGCGGGCGGCCCGCGCCGCGGCCCTCAGGACCTACGTCTCCCCGGCCCTCAAGGATTACCTCGTGCGGCTCGTGGCGGGCACCCGCAACGACACCACGGCGCCGGATCTGCGTGCCGCGATCGAGCACCCGGTCTCGCCGCGCGGCACGCTGGCCCTGATGCTGGCCGGCAAGGCCCGGGCCTACCTGCACGGGCGCGACCACGTGGTGCCGGAGGACGTGACCGCGCTCGCGGCGGACGCGCTCTCGCACCGTCTCGCCGTCACGTGGCGGGCCGCGGCCGAGGGGCGGACCGCGCGCCACCTCGTGGCCGGCCTGCTCGAGCGGGTCCGGCCGCTCTGAGCCGCGCCGTGGCACGCCCCGCTCCATCCGGGCTCCTGCCCGACCTCCCCGAGGGTGATCCCCTCGCCGCCCCCGGCGTCGCCCTGGAGGCAGGAGCCCTGATGGGCCTGCGCCACCTCGCCCGGCGGGGGGCGGGGCTCGCGTCGCGCAGCTTCGTCGGCCTGCCCGGCGGCATCGTCACGCGGCGGCGCGGGCGCGGCTCGGAGCCCGACGACGTGCGGCCCTGGGCCGAGGGCGACGACGTGCGCCACATCGACCGCAACGCCACCGCCCGCACCGGCACGCTGCACGTGCGCACCCACCACGAGGAGCGCGACCGCGCCGTGGTGCTGCTGGCGGATTTCCGGCCCTCGATGCTGGTCGGCACCCGCCGGGCGCTGCGCTCGGTCGCCGCCGCCGAGGGGCTGGCGCTGCTCGGCTGGCGCATCGTCGGCGACGGGGGCCGCATCGGCCTCGTGGTGGCCTCCTGCGCCCCGGAGCCGGTCGCGCTGCGGCCCACGGGCGGCGGGCGCGGCATGGGAGCGATGGCCGGCGCGCTCGCCCGCGCCCACGCGCTCGCCCTCGCGGCTCCGCTCCAGCCCGATCCGCCCCTCACCCCGGCGCTGGAACGCGCCCAGACGCTGCTGCCGGCCGGCGGCCACCTCGTGATCGCGAGCGCCCTCGACCAGCCGGGCGAGGGCTTCGAGGCGGCGCTGACGGCGCTCGCCGAGCGGGTGTCCCTGAGCCTCGTCCTGGTCAGCGACGCCTTCGAGCGCGAGCCGCCCCCCGGCCTCTATCCCTTCGCGACGCCGGAGGGCCGGCGCGGCACCGCGCAGGTGGGCCGCCGGCCGCCCGGCGACGTTCGCCTCGCCCGCTGGGCACGGGTGGGGCTGGAAGGGGTGCGCCTCGACAGCGAGGGCGGTCCCGAATCCTTCGCACCCCTGATGGAGCGGCTCGATGCCGTGCTGTGAGGGCGCGCTCACGCCGGCCGCGCAGGCGGCGCTCGCGGATCTGCGCGGCCTGCACCCGCCGCCCGATCCCGGCGGCCTGCGCCTCGACGTGCTGGCGGCGATCGGCCTCGGCCTGCTGCTCGCCGCCGTGACCCTCCTCCTGCGCGGCTGGCTCGCGCGCCGCCGCGTCTCGGTGCGCCGCGCCGCGCTCGCCGACCTCGCCGCCTCCCGCGGGCTCGACCCGGCCGCCCGGCTCCTCGCGCAGGCGCGCCTCGTCGCGCGCCTCGCCCGCACCCTGGGCGCCGAGGGCGCCGACCGGGCCGCCGCCCTCGACCGGCTCCTTGCCACCGACTTCTTCACCGCCGGGCCGGGCCGGGCGCTCACCCGCGACCTCTACGCGCGGACGGTGCCCGACACCGAGGCGATCGATGCCGGGCTCGTCCGGCTCCTCGCGCGGGTCCGGACCTGAGCATGGGCGCGCTCGGCCTCTCGGGGTTCGATCTCGCGGCGCCGCTCGCGCTGCTCCTGCTGCCGCTGCCGCTCTTCGCGCGCCGGTTCCTGCCGCCGGAGCGCGCGGGCGGCAGCGGCGCCCTGGTGGTGCCGGGCTCGCTCGTCGCGGGCGTGGGACGGGCCGAGGCGCTGGCGGCGCGCGCGCGCCGCCGCGCGCTCCTCGGCTGGCTGCTCTGGGTCTGCCTCGTGGCGGCGCTCGCGGGTCCCCGCCTCGTGCTGCCCGCCGCCGCGCTGCCGGCCTCGGGCCGCGAGATCATGCTGGCGCTCGACCTCTCCGGCAGCATGGAGCGGATCGACTTCGCGCTCGACGGCCGCAACGTCGCGCGGCTGGCCGCCGTGAAGCGCGTCGGGGCGGATTTCATCCGGCGCCGGGCCGGCGACCGCATCGGCCTCGTGATCTTCGCCGACCAGGCGGACGTGGCGGCCGCGCTCACCTTCGACACCGCCTCGGTGGCGCATGCGCTGGAGGAGGCGCAGATCGGCCTCGTCGGCCGCTCCACCGGCATCGGCGACGGTCTCGGCCTCGCGCTCAAGCGCCTCGACGCCGCGCCGGCGCGCGAGAAGGTGGTGGTGCTGCTCTCGGACGGGGCCAACAACGCCGGCCAGACCACGCCGCACGACGTGGCGGTGCTGGCGCGGGACCTCGGCATCAAGGTCCACACCATCGCGCTCGGCCCGCGCGACACCGCCGACGTGCAGGGCGACCCGGACGTGGTCGACGCGGAGGCGCTGCGCGACGTGGCCGAGACCAGCGGCGGGCGCTTCTTCCGCGTGCGCACCACCGACGACCTCGCGGCGGTGGCCGCCTCCATCGACGCGATCGAGGGCGGCCGCGCCAAGGCGCCGCCGGTGCCGCTGCGGCGCGACCTCTGGCCCTGGCCGGGGGGGCTCGCGCTCCTCACCGCGCTCGCGCTCATCCTGGCGAGGCGCACCGCATGATCGAGGCCGTCACCCTGCTGCGGCCCTGGTGGCTGCTCGCGCTGCCGGTCGTCGCGCTCGTGGCATGGCGGGCGGTGTTCCGGGCCGCCCCGCTCGGCGACTGGCCGCGGGCGGTGGAGCCGCACCTGCTCGCGAGCCTCAGGGCCCGCGGGGCCATCCTGCCCGGGCGGCGCCAGGCACAGGGCGCCCTCGTGGCGGCCGCGGCCATCCTGGCGCTGGCGCTCGCCGGGCCGGCCTTCGAGCGCAGCGACGCGGCGGGCTACCGCAACCTCGACGCCACGATCCTGGTGATGGACCTGTCGCGCTCCGTCGCCGAGGGCGGGCGCCTCGACGAGGCCCGCAGCGTCGCCCAGAGCCTCGCCGAGGCGGCAGGCACCCGTCAGGTTGCCGTCGTGGTCTATGCCGGCGACGCCTACGTGGCGGCCACGCCGACCACCGACCGGGACGCCCTCGGCACGGTGCTGTTCGCCCTCGACGGCGCCACGGTGCCGGACCGCGGCAGCAACCCGGCCCGGGGGCTCGCGCTCGCCCGCCGGATCCTGGCCGAGATGGGCGCCGTGGCGGCCGACGTGGTGCTGCTCTCGGACGGCGGCGGCATCGACGATCCGGCGCGCCGGGAGGCGGCGGGACTGGCGGGGGACGGGCACCGGCTCCACACCCTGGCGATCCCGACGCCCGGCCTGCCCGCCGAGGCGCCGCGGAGCGACCGCGCGGCGCTCGACCGGCTGGCCCGCACGGGCGGGGGCGCGGCGGGCGAGATCGACGCCCCCTCCCCGGTGGTCGCGGCGGTGGCCGAGACGGGCGCGGGCCACCTCGCGGCCGGCAGCTACGCGGTGCTGGCGTGGCAGGATGTCGGGCGCTGGCTGGTGCTTCTCGCGCTGCTGCCGGCCCTGCTGCTCTTCCGGAGACCCGCCTGATGCCGGCGGTCCCCGCCTTCCCGACCGGGCCGCTGCGCTGGCGCCTGCCGCGGCCCGGCGCGCGCGCGCTCGCCGCCGGTCTCGCGCTCCTCGGCCTCTGCGCGCTGGCGGTGCCGCGGGCCACGGTCGGCCGGGCGCTTCTCGCCGCCGGTCTGCCGGGCCTCGCGGCGCAGATCGCCGACGATCCGGGCTGGCGCGGCACCGCGCTCTACGCCGCAGGCCGCTACGCGGAGGCCGCCGCGGCCTTCGGCGAGGCGAAGGGCCGGGCCGCCGCCTACAACCGCGGCAACGCGCTGGCGCGGGCCGGCGACCTCCCGGGCGCGCTCGCGGCCTACGAGGCGGTGCTGGCGCGCGACCCCGGCAACGAGGATGCGCGGGCCAACCGCGACCTCGTCGCCCGCCTCCTCGACGAGAGGCTGACGCTCGGCGGCAATGCGGCCGGCGAGGCCAATGCCCGGGCCGACCAGACCACCCGCTACAACCCCAAGGCCAGCGCCGATCCGAACGATCCGGGTACCAATTCCTTCGGCGAGGGCCTCGCCGGCAGCCTGGAGGCATCGTCGGCCTCCGACGCGCCCGGCACCTCGAAGGCCTCGCGCACCGGCAAGGCCGAGCAGCGCTCCATCGATCCCGGCCGGGGCCAGGCCCGGGGCTCGGCGAGCGACGCGGAGGGGGGCGGGCGCAGCGGCGGGGGCATCGCGGCGGCCACCCAGGCCTACGAGCGGGAGGCGCGCCGGATCTCGAAGAGCTTCGAGGCCAAGGAGATCCGCGCCGACCGGCACTGGCTCGCCACCATGACGGACGATCCCGGCCGCTTCCTCAAGCGCCGGATCGAGGCCGAGCACCTGCGCCGCAAGGAGGCCGGCACCGCCGTCCAGCCGGGGAGCAACCCGTGGTGAGACGATCGCCCGACCGGATCCCGCGCCTCGTCCGGCGCCACCTTCACCGCGCAGTCCTGGCGGCGCTGCTCGGTGTCCCGGCCCCGGCGCTCGCCCTCGACGAGGGCGACCTCACCCTCACGGTGACGCCGGAGGTCGGCGGCAACGCCGTGCCGTATCCGCGCGAGATGATCCTGCTGCGCATCCAGGGCACCTACCGGACGCAGATCACCCTGGAGGAGCTGCGCCAGCCGCCGCTGCAGAACTTCAGCTGGACCCAGCTCGGCCGCGACCGCTGGTTCAAGACCAGCGTCGACGGCCTGGAGGCGCGCGGCTTCGAGCGGGTGATCGCGGTGTTTCCCCAGGCGGCCGGGCGCTTCACCATCGATCCCTTCGTGCACCGGCTGACCGTGGTCGATGGCGGCGGGCGGAGGGTGGTCGACGTGCGCTCCAGCCCCGTGCCGGTGGAGGTGAAGGCCTGGACCGGTCCCGGAGGCCCGGACGTGAAGGAGCCGTGGTGGCTGCCGGCCTCCGCCGTGACGGTCACGGACGTCTGGTCGCCCGAACCCGAGACCCTGCGGGTCGGCGAATCGGCCCGCCGCACCGTCACCATCGAGGCGAAGGGCATGACCGGCGACGGCCTGCCGCCGCGCCCGATCCTGCGCAGCCGCGGCGTGCTCACCTTCGCGGGGCCGATCGACCGGCAGACCGCCATCACCCCCTCCGGGCCGGTGAGCCGGGCCACCTACCAGTGGGACGTGCGGCCCGGCGTGGCCGAGCCGGTGACGCTGGCGGCGATCCAGGTGCCGTGGTTCGACACCGTGACGCGCACGATGCGCGAGGCGGAGATCCCGGCCCGGATCGTCGGCAGCCGGGCGAAGGCCGATCCCGACGAGGCCGACGCCCCGCCCCCGGCCTCGCCCTGGCTCGCGGTGCTCGCCGGTCTCGGCGCCTTCGCGCTCGGGCTGCCGCTGTTCGCCCGCGCCGGCCGGGTGCCCGATCCGCGCGCCGCGCTGCTGCGGCGCCTGGCGCGGGCCGCGCGACGGGGTGAGGCCCGGGCATTCCGGTCCCACCTCGCGGCGGCCGATCCGGCGCTCGCGGCCCATTGGGCCGGCGATCCGTGCACCGCCCCCGGTCTCGCGGCCCTCGACCGGGCGCTGTTCGGCGAGGGAACGGCCCCGCTGCCGGACCTGCGCCGGCTCGCCCGCGCGCTCGCCCGCAGCACGCCCGCCCCGCAGGCCGCCGCGCCCGATCCCCTGGCCGCCCTGGACGGGGCCGCGCGCTGACATCGCCGCCCCGGTTCCGTCACGGCGGCAGCCCGAAAGGGCCAAGGTTCTCCGCGAGGGTCCGCGCCCGGAATCTCAACCGGAGCGTGTTCATGTTGCAGTTTACCCGCCGTGCGATGCTGGTCGGCACCGCGTTGGCCGCCTGCCGCGCCGTCGCGGCGGAGGGGCCCGAGGAGGCTGTCGCGCGGCTCGCCGCCCTCGAACGGCAGGAGGGCGGACGCCTCGGCGTGTGCGTGCGCGACACCGGCACCGGCCGCGTCCTGTCCTATCGGGCGGACGAGCGCTTCGCCCTGTGCAGCACCTTCAAGGCCGTGGCGGCGGCCGCGGTGCTGGCGCGGGTCGACCGGGGCGAGGAGCGGCTGGAGCGGCGCATGGCCTATGGCCCGGGCGACCTCGACACCTACGCGCCGGTCACGGCCAAGCATGTGGCCGAGGGGGCGATGACCCTCGAGGATCTCTGCGCCGCCGCGGTGGTGTGGAGCGACAACACCGCCGGCAATCTGCTGCTTCAGGCGCTGGACGGCCCGGAGGGCTTCACCGCCTACGTGCGCTCCCAGGGCGACACGGTCACGCGGCTCGACCGCACGGAACCGACCCTCAACACGGCCATCCCGGGCGATCCGCGGGACACCACGACGCCCGCGGCGATCGCGGGCCTGCTGGAGCGCATCCTGCTGGGTCCGGCGCTGTCGCCTGCGAGCCGCACGCGGCTCCTCGGCTGGATGGCCGAGAGCCCGACCGGCGCCAAGCGACTGCGCGCCGGGCTGCCGCCGGACTGGCAGGTCGGCGACAAGACCGGCACCGGCGAGAACGGCACCGCCAATGTCGTGGCGGTCATTCGCCGGCAAAATAGTGCGCCCCTCATCGCTGCGGTGTATCTCACGCAATCGCCCGGCACGCCGGATGCGCGCAATGCGCTCCATGCCGAAGTCGGGCGGCTCGTCACCCGCACCTTCCCGGCCTGACCTCCCGACCTCCCATGTCGAAGACCACCCGGGCCACCCTGGCGCTGACCAGGGCCGGCGTCGCCCACAGCGTGCACGCCTACGCGTACGATCCCGACGCGGCACGCATCGGCCTCCAGGCTGCGGAGGCGCTCGGCGTGCCACCCGAGCGGCTGCTCAAGACGCTGATGGCGCAGGTGGACGGAAAGCCGGTCTGCGTGCTGGTGCCCTCCGACCGCGAGGTGTCGCTGAAGAGGCTCGCGGCGGCCTTCGGCGGCAAATCGGCGGCGATGATGCGGCCGGCCGAGGCGGAGCGCCTGACCGGGTATCATGTCGGCGGCATCTCGCCGCTTGGCCAGAAGCGGGCCGTGCCGGTTCTGATCGACGCCGACGCGCTCGGCCACGCGCAGGTCTTCGTCAATGGCGGGCAGCGCGGGTTGCAGATCCTGCTGGCGCCCGCGGACCTCGTGGCCGCGCTGGGCGCGCGCACCGAGGCCGTGACGTGACGAAGTCTTAACCATGCGGCGGGATCCTGGCGCCGGCATCTCAAGCGTGGCGGATCGTGCGGCGGGACGGACGAGAACGGGGTCCGGGGTCCGCGACCCCGGCGGGTCGAGGGCGGAGCCCCGTGGGGTGCGGGGCGATGCCCCGCGGCGCAGCCGTGCTCTGGCTCCTGGCATGGACGCCCGCCGCCTCCGCGGCCGATCTTCTTGAGCCGGCTTACAATCCGGTCATCCGCTATTTTCCCCGCAGCGACGAGACGGTGGTGCGGCGCCCTCCCCCGCCCCCTCCCCTGCTGCTCCCGGCCTGCCCGCCCGGCTACGGCCGCGTGCCGACGAACGGCCTCGACGATCCGAGCTACGTCGGCTCGGCTTATGGCCTCGGCAAGCCGAGCCGCTACGGCTTCACTCCGCCGCTCGGAACGGACGATCCCTACGGGCGCCGCCTGCGCGCTTGTCCATGAGCCCCTGCCCATAAGCCCTTGCCCATAAGCCCTGCCCAAGAGTCAGCGGCTGGCGCCCGGACCTCCGCCACACTAGGGTCGCGCCGAATCCGGTGCCTGGAGCCGTCCTATGTCGAGCCACCCCCCCTCCCCCGTCGCACGCCTGACGGACCTGCCGGCGCTGCGCGCGCAGGTCGGCGCGTGGCGCGTGGCCGAGGAGAGCGTCGCGCTCGTGCCGACGATGGGGGCGCTGCACGAGGGCCATCTGATGCTGGTGCGCCAGGCCCGCCGCAGCTGCGCGCGGGTGGTGGTGAGCATCTTCGTCAATCCGACGCAGTTCGCCCCGACCGAGGACTTCGCCCAGTATCCTCGCGACACCGAGCGCGATCTGGCGCTGCTCGCCCAGGAAGGCGCGGATGCGGCCTACCTGCCGGACGTGTCCACCATGTATCCGCCGGGCTTTGCCACCACCGTGAGCGTGGCCGGGCTGACCGATGTCCTGTGCGGCCCGCTGCGGCCCGGCCATTTCGCGGGCGTGGCCACGGTGGTGACGAAGCTGCTGCTCCAGGCCCTGCCCAACCGGGCGCTCTTCGGCGAGAAGGATTATCAGCAGCTCCAGGTGATCCGCCGCTTCGTGCGCGACCTCGACATCCCGGTGGTGATCGAGGGCGTGCCGACCGTGCGGGAGGAGGACGGGCTCGCCCTGTCCTCGCGCAACCAGTATCTCTCGGCGGAGGAACGCGCCGTGGCGCCGCGGCTGCACGCGGTGCTCACCCGGGTGGCGGAGGCTGTGCGGGACGGCTCCGAGACCGCGCCCGCGCTGGCGGAGGGCCGCGCCTCGCTCGACGCCGCGGGCTTCGGCCCGGTGCAGTACCTCTCGGTGAACGACGCGGAATCGCTCGCGCCGCTCGAGCGGGTGGACGGCCCGGCCCGGGTGCTCGCGGCGGCCTATCTCGGCCGCACGCGGCTCATCGACAACATCGCCGTCTGACGCAGGTCAGTCGCGCAGCAGCTCGTTGATGCTGGTCTTGGCCCGGGTGCCGGCATCGACGCGCTTGACGATCACCGCGCAGTAGAGCGAGGGGCCGGGGCTGCCGTCCGGCAGCGGCTTGCCGGGCAGCGAGCCCGATACCACCACCGAATAGGGCGGCACGCGGCCGAGCATCACCTCGCCGGTGGCACGGTCGACGATCTTGGTCGAGGCCCCGAGATAGACGCCCATCGAGAGCACGCTGCCCTCGCCGACGATCACGCCCTCGGCCACCTCGGCCCGGGCCCCGATGAAGCAATTGTCCTCGATGACGACCGGGTTCGCCTGGAGCGGCTCCAGCACGCCGCCGATGCCGGCGCCGCCGGAGATGTGGCAGTTCTTCCCGATCTGCGCGCAGGAGCCGACGGTGGCCCAGGTATCGACCATCGTCCCCTCGCCCACATAGGCGCCGAGATTGACGAAGGAGGGCATCAGCACGGCGCCCGGCGCGATGTAGGCGCTGCGGCGGACGACGGCGCCCGGCACGGCCCGGAAGCCCGCCTCGCGGAAGCGGTCGGCATCCCAGCCCTCGAACTTGGACGGGACCTTGTCCCACCACGCCGCCCCGCCGGGGCCGCCCGGGATCACCGCCATGTCGTTGAGGCGGAAGGACAGCAGCACCGCCTTCTTGAGCCACTGGTTGACCTGCCAGTCGTGGGAGCCGGTCTTCTCGGCGACCCGCGCCGTACCGGAATCGAGCAGCGCCAGCGCCGCCTCGACGGCCTCGCGCACGGTGCCTTGCGTGGACGCGCCGATCTGTGCGCGGTCCTCCCAGGCGGCTTCGATGGTCCGGGCGAGTTCGGCGTGCGACATGGCGGGTTCCTACGGCGGGTTCCTGACGGGATGGGACCGGGCGTCTGCTTAGAGCAGCATCCGATCGCCTTGCAATCGGGTGCGGCGCGCAATTCCCGGCGCATCCTTGCCTCGGCATCCTCGCGCGCCGGTCAGCCGGGCGGGTCAGGGCGTGCGGCGCGGCTGCCGGCGAGATCTCCCGTCAGGCGCGCGAGATCCTCCGCCAGATCGTCGTGGATCGCCGCGGCGGCGTCCGGGAAGACTTCGAGGACGCGGCGCATCAGGGCGCGCGTGATCACCATCACCTCGGCGGGGGTGGCGGCCCGGGCCGTGGTCGGGCGCGTCTGGGTCAGGAACAGGGCGGTGCGGCCGATCAGGCTCGACGGCCCGGCCTCGACGGCTGGCGCGGAGGCGGGGCGCGGATCGAGGCGGATCGTGCCGCGCAGGACGACGTAGCCGCCATCCGCCGCGTCGCCGCGCGTGAACAGCACCGCCTCCGCGTCCAGGCTGCGATGCTCGGCCGCGAACGAGATCAGCCGCAGGGCATCCCGGTTCATCAATCCGAACAGCGGGGCGGCGGCCAGAATCGCGATGTCGTCGTCGAGCGCCAACGGCCCCGGTCTCCCCCAGCCGCCCGGGGGCGGTCGACCGCCTGCTTAGCCGATCCGGCTTGGCCGCACCACGCCGCGGTAGGGCGTCAGGGCAGCAGCTTGTAGCCGCCGCCTTCCGTCACGAGGATCGAGGCCGCGGCGGGGTTCGGCTCGATCTTCTGGCGCAGCCGGTAGATGTGGGTCTCCAGCGTGTGGGTGGTGACCTGCGCGTTGTAGCCCCATACCTCGGCGAGCAGCGTGTCGCGCCCGACCACCTGCCGGCCCGCCCGGTACAGGAACCGCAGGATCGCGGTCTCCTTCTCGGTGAGCTTCAGCTTCGAGCCGCGCTCGCCGACGAGCAGCTTGGCGCCGGGCCGGAAGGTGTAGGGGCCGATCTGGAAGATCGCGTCCTCGCTCGCCTCGTACTGGCGCAGCTGCGCCCGGATGCGGGCGAGCAGCACCGCGAACTTGAAGGGCTTGGTCACGTAGTCGTTGGCGCCCGCGTCGAGACCCATCACGGTGTCGATCTCGGAGGTCTGGGCGGTGAGCATGATCACCGGGCTGCGAAAGCCGTTCTGGCGCATCTGCTTCACGGCATCGCGCCCGTCCATGTCGGGCAGGCCGACATCCATCACCACGAGGTCGACCCGCT
Organism: Methylobacterium isbiliense; assembly: GCF_022179325.1. Lineage (GTDB taxonomy): Bacteria > Pseudomonadota > Alphaproteobacteria > Rhizobiales > Beijerinckiaceae > Methylobacterium > Methylobacterium isbiliense. The sequence continues at coordinate 34,645 of NZ_BPQQ01000075.1, forward strand.
CCGCCCCCACCCGCGCCACGGCGCCGAGGGCGGTCTCCTCCGTCACCACCTCGAACTCGGCCTGGAGTTCGAGCTGCTCGGTGAGGGTCTCGCGCAGGGAGGGATCGTCATCGACGACGAGCAGGCGATGGACGTTCGACATCGGAACGGCACTTTCGGGACGCGATCAGGCGGACGCCGCCGGCTCTCGGGAGCAGGCTGGCATCGGCGGACCGACGCTTCGCCCGATCGGGGTTTTCGACGTGGCGCAGGATCTCGTCGGACAACAGCGGGACACTTCTTACGGAACCTGCTCGGAACCCGCTCCTGCCGGACGGCCGCCCCGGCCGGCAGAGAGCGCGCGGCCTGATGGTGCCGCTTGGCAGGACGCAGAGTAGCGGAGCGCGGTGCCGCGGCAAGGCCCGGCAGAGGCGTGTCCACGGTTCGACGCGCGGCGCTCTCCGGGCCCGCTTACGCAGGGACGCGCGGGGGCAGCGCGCCGTCGGGACGCGGAGGCGGGGTGCGCAGGTTCGTCGGCGGGCCGATCGTCGGCCGTGCCACGGCCACCGGGCAGGCCTGCAGCCAGAGATAGACCCGCAGCGCCAGCCACGCATCCTCCAGCGCGCCGTGGCGGTGGGTGGTGCGCCCGACGCCGACCCGGCGGCAGACGGCATCGAGGGAGGCCGAGCCGGCCTCGCCGCGGCGGCGATAGGCCTCCATCGTGCAGTAGACCCGCCCGGCGACGGCGGGCCGGCCGGCGGCCGCGAATTCGCGGTTGAGGAAGCCGAGGTCGAAGGCGGCGTTGTGGGCCACGATCAGGTCGGTGTCGGCGAAGAGATCCGCCAGGGTGCCGAGATGGGCGGCGGCGGGCTCCTGATGGCGCAGCAGCCAGTCGTCGTAACCGTGCACCGCCTCGGCCCGGGGATGGCTCGCGCGCCGCGGATCGAAGATCAGGTGGTGGCAGGTCAGGGCCGGGCGGGGATCGAGGAGGGAGCGGGTGGCGAGGGCGACCGCCCCGAAGCTCACCACGCGGTCCCGGTCGCCGAGGCCCGTGGTCTCGACATCGAGGACGACGAGCCGCGGCGGCAGCCAGCCGAGCCAGTCGGGTGTGGTCAATCGTTGCGTCACCGGGACCTCGCGCGCTCAGGTTAGGCGGGGCGGCGCCGACCTGTCACGCGCCCGCTGGAGCCGCGGCGGCGCTCGCCCTATGAGGGGGCGATGAAGCGTCTCACCCTCCCGCTCCTGCGCGTGCGCGCCAGCGTGCGCGACCGGTCCCGCGGCACCCTGATCGCCGGGCCGGCGCAGTTTCCCTGCGCGCTCGGCAAGACCGGCCGCACCCGCGCGAAGCGCGAGGGCGACGGGGCCTCCCCGCAGGGCTGCTTCCGCCTGCGCGGCGGCTTCTACCGCCCCGACCATTTCGGCGCCCGCCCGCCGGCCGGCCTCGCGCTGCGTCCGATCCGGCCGGGGGATGGCTGGTGCGACGACCCGCGGGACCGGCGCTACAACCGGCCGATTCCGCTGCCGGCCCCCGGCATCAGCGCCGAGCGGCTGTGGCGCGAGGACGGGCTCTACGACCTCGTAATCGATCTCGACTACAACCGCGGCCCGATCCGCCGCGGGCGCGGCAGCGCGATCTTCCTGCACGTGGCGCGCCCGGGCTTCCTGCCGACGGAAGGCTGCGTGGCCCTGCGCCGCGCCGATCTGGTCCGCCTGCTGGCTCGGCTCGGGCCGGACACCCGCCTGCTGATCTGATCGGCGACTTCGCAGCCGCACACAGGTTTCCGTAGAATTTTCTTCTTCTCGTCACGTCGTGTGCTGCGATGCAGCGTCCATTCGTCCGAAGCCGGACGTATTGGTAACGCTGCCATACTCGCGTACCCCCTCGACATTCTGTATGGTCCGGTCCACTTCACAGCAGAACGAGACCCCAGGGAGGCGCCCATGCAGCTCGACGCCTACACTGCGACCGAGATCGTACGGGCCCGGCAGATCCATGCAGCGGAAGGACCGAAGAATACGCTGTGGGACCACGGCGTCCGCTACCGCGGCGACTTGACGGATCCGGAGGCGCTGACCGACGACGATCGCCTGCGCTTCCTGGAGCAGGCGCGGGCCGAGATCCGTCACCTTCGCACCAACTGACGCCTTCTGGCCGCGCTCGCTGGCCGGCGCATCAGCCCTTCGCGGCGCGCGCCCCGAAGATCGCCGTACCCACCCGCACCAGGGTGGCACCCATCTGGATCGCCGCCGGAAAATCCGCACTCATCCCCATCGATAGCCGCGTCAGGCCGTGCCGGGCCGCGATCGCGTGCAGCAGCGCGAAATGCGCCGAGGGCGGATCCTCGGCCGGCGGGATGCACATCAGCCCGTCGATGGTCAGGCCGTGCTCGGTGCGGCAGGCCGCCAGGAAGGCGTCGGCTTCGGAGGGCGACACGCCGCCCTTCTGCGGCTCGTCCCCGGTATTGACCTGCACGAGGAGCACCGGCCGGCGGCCGAGCCGCTGCATCTCCCGAGCAAGCGCGGCGGCGAGCGAGGACCGGTCGAGGGAGTGGATCACGTCGAACAGCTCCACCGCCTCCCGTGCCTTGTTGGATTGCAGCGGGCCGATCATGTGGAGTTCGACATCCGCGTAGCGCGCCTTCAGGGCCGGCCACTTGGCCTTGGCCTCCTGCACGTAGTTCTCGCCGAAGAGCCGCTGGCCGGCCTCCAGCGCGGGCACGATGCCCTCCGCCGGGATCGTCTTCGAGACCGCCACCAGGGCGACGGAGGCCGGGTCGCGCCCGTGGTCGATGGCCGCGCGGGCGATCTCGGCCCGCACCGCCGCGAGTCGGGCGGCGACCGCGTCAGGCTCGATCATGGGACCTCCTCGTCACCCCGCCGCCATGCCGATCCCCGGGTGACCGGCAGGACCGTTGACCCCGGCTGGCAAACCGTGTCCTAGTCCCGCGGCGCCGGGCCCGGCAAGCTCAACCGTTTGCCGCCGCGACGGTTTCCCCTTGCCCCTCTGACGCCGGCTCCCCGCCGGCGCCGCATGGTCCGAAAAGACGCCCTCATGGCCGAACGTTACAACGCGAAGGAGTCCGAGCCGCACTGGCAGGCGGTGTGGGCCGAACGCGACCTCTTCCGCACCCGCAACGACGATCCGCGCCCCACCTACTACGTGCTGGAGATGTTCCCCTATCCGTCGGGGCGCATCCATATGGGCCATGTCCGCAACTACGCAATGGGCGATGTGGTGGCGCGCTACAAGCGCGCCAAGGGCTTCAACGTCCTCCACCCGATGGGCTGGGACGCCTTCGGCCTGCCGGCCGAGAACGCCGCCATGGAGCGCAAGGTCAATCCGCGCGAGTGGACCTACGCCAACATCGCGACGATGCGGACACAGCTGCAATCCATGGGCCTGTCGCTCGACTGGAGCCGGGAGATCGCGACCTGCGATCCGTCCTACTACAAGCACCAGCAGCGGATGTTCCTCGACTTCCTGAAGGCCGGGCTGGTGACGCGGCGCACCGCCAAAGTGAACTGGGACCCGGTCGACCACACCGTGCTGGCCAACGAGCAGGTGATCGACGGCCGCGGCTGGCGCTCAGGCGCGCTGGTGGAGCAGCGCGAGCTGACGCAGTGGTTCTTCCGGATCACCGACTACGCGCAGGACCTGAACGATCGGCTCGACACGCTGGAGCGCTGGCCGGAGAAGGTCCGGCTGATGCAGAAGAACTGGATCGGCCGATCGGAGGGTCTGGAGCTGCGCTTCGCCCTCGACGCGCCGCCCGCCGGCGTGCCCGAGGAGGTGAAGGTCTACACCACCCGCCCCGACACGCTGTTCGGCGCGAAGTTCCTGGCGGTGGCGGCCGACCATCCGCTGGCGGCGGCCGTGGCCGCGACCTCGCCTGCCTTGCAAGATTTCATCGCCGCCTGCCACCGCATGGGCACCGCCCAGGAGGCGATCGACACCGCCGAGAAGCTCGGCTTCGACACGGGCCTGCGGGTGCGCCACCCGTTCGATCCGGCCTGGACCCTGCCGGTCTATGTCGCGAACTTCGTGCTGATGGAGTACGGCACCGGCGCGGTGTTCGGCTGCCCGGCGCACGACCAGCGCGACCTCGACTTCGCCAACAAGTACGGGCTCGGCAACACGCCGGTGGTCTGCCCGCCCGGCCAGGACCCGGCCTCCTTCGTCATCACCGACACCGCCTATGACGGCGACGGCCGGATGATCAACTCGCGCTTCCTCGACGGGATGACTACGCAGCAGGCCTTCGCGGCGGTGGCGGACCGCCTTGAGGCCGAGATCCTCGGCGATGCGCCGGTGGCGCAGCGCCGGGTGCAGTTCCGCCTGCGGGACTGGGGCGTCTCGCGCCAGCGCTACTGGGGCTGCCCGATCCCGGTGATCCACTGCGAATCCTGCGGCGTGGTTCCGGTGCCGGTCGAGGATCTACCGGTGACGCTGCCCGAGGAGGTCTCGTTCGATCAGCCCGGCAACCCGCTGGAACGCGACCTCGCGTGGCGCCGGGTCCCCTGCCCCAGCTGCGGCGCCGACGCCCTGCGCGAGACCGACACGATGGATACCTTCGTGGATTCGTCGTGGTACTTCGCGCGCTTCACCGCGCCGTGGCTCACGGACGAGCCGACCGATCCGGCGACCGCCGACCGCTGGCTGCCGGTGGACCAGTATATCGGCGGCATCGAGCACGCGATCCTGCACCTGCTCTACTCGCGCTTCTTCGCCCGGGCGATGCGCAAAGTGGGCTGGGGCGGTGCCGACGAGCCCTTTGCCGGCCTGTTCACGCAGGGCATGGTGGTCCATGAGACCTACAAGGACGCGGCGGGAGCCTGGGTGCAGCCGGCCGAGGTGCGCATCGTCGCGGCCGATGGCGGCCGGCAGGCGTTTCACGTGAAAACCGACGCGCCGGTCGCGATCGGCCCGATCGAGAAGATGTCGAAGTCGAAGCGCAACGTCGTCGATCCCGACGACATCATCGCGTCTTATGGCGCCGACACCGCCCGCTGGTTCATGCTCTCGGATTCGCCGCCCGAGCGCGATGTGATCTGGACCGAGGACGGCGTCCAGGGCGCGTCCCGCTTCGTCCAGCGCGTCTGGCGCATCGTCAACGAGATCACGGAACGCAGCGATAGCGGCGGAAGTCCGGCGGACGACCTTGCGGTGCGCAAGGCAGCCCACAAGGCGCTGGCCGCGGTCGAGGAGGACATCGAGCGCCTGCGCTTCAACCGCTGCGTCGCGCATATCTACGAACTCGCCAATTCCCTGCAGGACGGGCTCGGCCGCGCAGGCCCCCCTGCCCTGGCGGAGGCAGCCGGCATCCTGGTGCAGCTCCTCGCCCCGATGATGCCTCACCTCGCCGAGGCCTGCTGGGCCGTGCTGGCGCGGCCGGGCCTCGTGGCCGAGGCGGCGTGGCCGCAGGTCGAGCGCGACCTGCTGGTGGAGGACAGCGTGACCCTGCCGGTGCAGATCAACGGCAAGAAGCGGGCGGACGTCACCGTGCCGCGGGAGGCCGATGTCGCGGCGGTGGAGGCGGCCGTGCTCGCGCTCGAGGCCGTGCAGCGCGCGCTCGACGGCAAGGCTCCGCGCAAGGTAATCGTCGTGCCGCAGCGGATCGTGAACGTGGTGGCCTGAACCCCACCACGCTCCTGCCGCAGAGCTTCCTTAAGGCGGAGCCGGTAAGCCTGCGGCGAGAGCGGGCGGGCCGGACCCGGCCTGCCGGGACGGCTTACGAAGAAAACCTTGGCAGTCGGCGAGCGCCCCGCTATGCGGCGGGGTGCTGGCGAGGCAGGACGGACCGGAATGGCAGGCAGCACGGCGAGGACGGCGCGGCGGCTCGCGCTGGCGGCAACCCTGACGCTCGGGCTCACCGCCTGCTTCCGGCCGCTCTACGGGCCGACCGCCTCAGGCGCGCCGCTGAGCGCCGTGCTCGCGGCGATCCAGGTCGACCCGGCGACCACGCCCCAGGGGCAGGAGCGCCTCGGGCATTACCTGCGCAGCGAACTGGTGTTCGACCTCGACGGCTCGGGCCTGCCCTCCGAGAAGCGCTATCGCCTCCAGCTCGCGGTGAGCGAGTCGGTCCAGACCCCCATCGTCAGCTCGGTGACTGGCCGGGCGGAATCCGCGACCCTGTTCGGCACCGCCACCTTCAAGGTGACCACCCTCGACGGCAGCCGGGTGCTGACGGACGGCACCGCGACGGGCTCGGCCACCTACGACCGGTCGGTCCAGCGCTACGCCAGCGTCCGAGCCGCACGCGAGGCGGAGATCCGGCTCGCCAAGCTGCTCTCCGAGCAGATCAAGGGCCGCGTCGCCGCGATCCTGGCGACGCAGCCCTGAGGCGGCGGTGACGGCCGTCCGCCCCGGCGACGTCGAGGGCCTGCTGCGGCGCGGGCCGGATCCGCGCATCGCCGTCATCCTCGTCTACGGACCCGATACCGGCTTGGTGGCCGAGCGCGCCCGACGCCTCGCCGAGAGCGCGGTGACCGACCCGGCCGATCCCTTCGCGCTGGTGAAGCTCGACGGCGACACCCTCGCCGCCGATCCCGGCCGGCTCGTCGACGAGGCCGGCACGGTGGGGCTGTTCGGCGGACAGCGCGCGATCTGGGTTCGGTCCGGCAGCCGCAACTACGCGCCGGCGGTTGAAGCCGTGCTGAAGGGCGGCTCCGCCGCGACCCGGATCGTCGTGGAGGCGGGAGATCTCGCCAAGTCGGCGCCGCTGCGCGTGCTCTGCGAGCGCGCCGCCGAGGCGCTCGCTATTCCCTGCTATCCGGACGATGCCCGCTCGCTGGCGGACCTGATCGATGGCCGCCTGCGGGATGAGGGCCTGCGCATCAGCCGCGAGGCCCGCGAGACGCTGGCGGCGAGTCTGGGAGGAGACCGGCGGGCGAGCCTCGGCGAGATCGAGAAGCTGGCGCTCTACGCCCGCGGCCAAGCCGAGATCGAACTGGAGGATGTCGAGGCGATCGCGAGCGACGTCTCGGCCTCGGCGCTGAACACGCTGGTCGACGCGGCGTTCGCCGGGCAGGTGAGCGAGGTGGAACGTCTCTACCGCCGCTTTCAGACCGAGGGGCTCGACGCGTCGGTGATGCTGGGTGGCGCCCTGCGGCACGCCCTGACGCTCCTGGCGATGCGCCTCGACGGGGACGGAAAGAGCCCGAGCGCCCTAGTGGCGGGCTGGCGCGGATTGCATTTTCGCCGGCAAAAGATCGTCGAGACCCACTTCGCCCGCTGGTCGCCCGAGGCGCTGCGACGCGCTGTGACGCGCCTTCAGGAGGCGGTGCTGGCCTGTCGGCGGGCCGGCGGCGTCTTCGCGCACGCCCTGGCCGCCGACATGCTGGTGCGGCTCGCCCTCGACGCCGCCCGCCGCTCCTGACCGGGGTCGCGCCCGGCTAGAAGGATCCGATCATGGTGCGATCGGATCCCGCTTGAGGTCTCTGATTTTTCCGCGTCGTCTTTGACGAACCGGTATCCGCTTCGTCGGACAACGCCCTAGTGCACTTCGAGCCGGCGGCAGAGGCCGTCGAGCTGGTCGAGGCTGCCGTAGCGCAGCCGCACCTCGCCGCCGCCGCCGCGGTGCTCGATCGACACGGTGACGCCGAGGAGGTCCTCCAGTCGCCGCTCCAGGGCGCGCGTGTCCGCGTCCTTGACGGGCGGCTGCTTGCGCGGGCGGCCGGGACGCGGGCCGCCCTCCGCGGGCTGCTCGGCGGCCCCCAGGGCTTCGACCTCGCGGACGGTCATGCCCTCTTGGACGACGCGGCGCGCCACCGCTTCCGGGTCGCGCACGGCGAGGAGCGCCCGGGCATGCCCGGCCGTGAGCGTGCCGGCGATGACCTGCTCCTGCACCGAGGGCGGCAGCTGCAGCAATCTCAGGGTGTTGGCGAGATGGCTGCGGCTCTTGCCGATGATCTCGGCCAGTTCGGTCTGGCTGTAGCGAAACTCGCTCATCAGCCGCTCGTAGCCGGCCGCCTCCTCGATGGCGTTGAGGTCGGCGCGCTGGACGTTCTCCAAGATGGCGTATTCGAGCGAGGTGCGGTCGTCGATCTCGACCACCACCACCGGCACCTCGTGCAGGCCGGCGCGCTGGGCGGCGCGCCAGCGCCGCTCGCCGGCCACGATCTCGAACGCGTCCGGGACCTTGGCGACCGCCCGCGCCACGATCGGCTGGATGACGCCGCGGGTGCGGATCGAGGCGGCGAGTTCCTCCAGCTCGGTCTCGGCGAAGTGGCGGCGCGGGTTGCGGGGATTCGGGCGCAGGAACTCGATGGGGACCCGGCGCTGGCCCTTGCGGTCGGCGGGCGCCGGGGAGGGATCGTCACCGACATCGCCGATCAGTGCCGCGAGCCCCCGCCCGAGCCGCGGGCGGGTCGTCTCGTCCGCCATAAGGTGATCCTCGTCTCGTAATCGCGCCGGCAGAACTAAGCAGACTTGCGTTGGCAAGCCAACGCTTCGTCCGCTTAGGTTCTTGTTTCTTCGCAGATTTCGCAAAACCGGCGACCACTTTTGCGAAATCTGCTTAGGCCGCAGCGGGTAGGCGCCCCTCGCGCTGGATGATCTCGGAGGCGAGGCGCAGATAGGCTTGGGAGCCGGCGCATTTCAGGTCGTAGAGCAGAACCGGCTTGCCGTGCGACGGCGCCTCGGAGACGCGGACGTTGCGCGGGATCATGGTCTCGTACACCTTGTCGCCCATGAACTCGCGTACGTCGGCGACCACCTGGGCCGAGAGGTTGTTGCGCGGGTCGAACATCGTCAGGACGATGCCCTGGATGGTGAGGCGCGGGTTGAGCGCCCCCCGGACCTGCTCGACGGTGCGCAGGAGCTGGCTCAGCCCTTCGAGCGCAAAGAACTCGCATTGCAGCGGCACCAGCACGGCGTGCGCCGCCGCGAGCGCATTGATGGTGAGCAGGTTGAGCGAGGGCGGGCAGTCGATCAGCACGTACGAGAAGCGCTCGTCCTCCGGCCGCTCGTCGCTCACCACCGGCTCCAGAACCCGGCGCAGGCGCTGCGCCCGGTCCTGCGCGCTCGCCATCTCCATCTCAAGGCCGAGCAGGTCCATCGTCGAGGGGGCGACGGAGAGGCGCGGCACCGCGGTGGCCTGGACGGCCTGCATCAACGGGACCTCGCCCGCCAGGACGTCGTAGGTGGAGAGGCGGCGCTGGCGGCGGTCGATGCCGAGTCCGGTCGAGGCATTGCCCTGCGGATCGAGATCGATGATCAGCACCTGTTCGCCGATGGCGGCGAGGGCCGTGCCGAGATTGATGGCGGTCGTCGTCTTGCCGACGCCGCCCTTCTGGTTGGCGAGCGCGATGATGCGAAGAGGGCGAGGGGAGGGACCCGCCTTCACCTCGGTTCGGTCCGCATTCATGAAAGTGGGCCGCTCAAGCTGGAGATGCGGAGGATACCGGCGGCGGAATCGGTCCGGCTCGGGATCACGTCGGCCTCGAATGTCCACGTTTCCCGGGCGGCGGTCAATTCGGCGGCAGCCTCCCGACCCTTCGGAAACAGGCCGGTGACACCGTTTTTCAACAATGGTGCCGTCCAGGACAACAACTGGGGAAGGGGAGCGAGCGCGCGGGCGCAGACCACCTCGGCCTGCGTGAACGTCGCGACGACGGCCTCGATCCGGGCCACGTGGATGCGGGCCGGCGCGCCGGTGAGGCGGGCCGTCTCCTGCAGGAAGGCGCCCTTGCGGCCGTTGCTCTCGACGAGGTCGACATGGAAGCCGGGGCGCTCCCTTCCCGCGATGGCGAGGATCAGGCCCGGGATGCCGGCACCACTGCCGAGGTCGAGCCAGCGCGTGGCGGCGGGAGCGGCGTCGAGGAGTTGGAGCGAGTCGGCGATGTGGCGGTTCCAGACCTCGGGCAGAGTCCCGGGACCGACGAGGTTCTTCACAGTCTGCCAACGCGTGAGCTGGGCGACGTACAGATCGAGCCGCGCGGCTGTTTCACGTGAAACACCGGCTTGCGCCAGGACGGCGTCGCGGTCTCGGAGGAAGGGCATCGGCTCTCGTCGTCAGGCAAGGGAACGGGGTCGGTGCCGGCACACGCGTGTCTGGCAGAGGCTCGGCCGGCTCACCCGGCTACGGGGTTGGTCTCGCCGCGCCGGGCATGGGCCGCGAGCAGGGTCAGGGCGGCTGGTGTCACCCCCTCGATGCGGGCGGCCTGGCCCAGGGTGAGCGGACGCACGCCTTCGAGCTTGGCCCGCATCTCGTTCGAGAGCCCGGGGATGCGCCCATAATCGAGGGAGGCGGGCAGGCGGATCGCCTCATCCTTGCGGAAGGCGGCGATGTCGGCTTGCTGCCGGTCGAGATACACGGCGTAGGTGGCGTCGGTGCACAGGCGGTCCGCGAGGGCGGGCGGCATCGCGCGCAGCTCCGGCCAGATCGCCGCCAGCCGGTCCCAGGTGATCTCCGGATAGGAGAGGAGCTGAAAGGCGGTGCGCCGGACACCGTCCCGGTTGATGCCGAGGGAATGACGGGCGGCTTCGGTCGGTGTCAGGCTCAACGCATCGAGGCGGGCGCGCACGGCCGCGAGAGCGGCTTGCTGAGCGGCGTAGTGCCGGGCGCGTTCTGGCGAGACGCAGCCGAGGGCGAGCCCGCGCGGGGTCAGACGCTCGTCGGCATTGTCGACCCGCAGGCTCAGGCGGTACTCGGAGCGGGAGGTGAACATGCGGTACGGCTCGCTCACCCCGTGGGTGACGAGATCGTCGATCATCACGCCGATGTAGGATTCCGCGCGATCGAACACCGCCGGAACCTGCCCGCCTGCGGCCCGGGCAGCGTTGATCCCGGCGACGATCCCCTGGCCCGCTGCCTCCTCGTAGCCGGTGGTGCCGTTGATCTGCCCGGCCAGGAACAGGCCTTGGATCCGGCGGGTCTGCAGGGTCGGATCGAGTTCGCGGGGATCGACGTAATCGTACTCGATGGCGTAGCCAGGCCGCAGCATCACGGCGCGCTCGCAGCCCGGGATCAGGGCGAGAAGCCCCCGTTGCACCTCTTCGGGCAGGGAGGTCGAGATGCCGTTCGGGTAGACCGTCGGGTCGTCGAGACCTTCGGGTTCCAGGAAGATCTGGTGACCATCGCGGTCGCCGAATCGCACGACCTTATCCTCGATGGAGGGGCAGTAGCGCGGCCCGCGGCTGGTGATGCCGCCGGAATACATCGGCGAGCGGTGCAGGTTGGCGCGGATGAGATCGTGCCCGGCCGTGGTGGTGCGGGTCACCCCGCAGGTGATCTGGGGCGTGGTGATCCGCCGCGTGAGCGTCGAGAACGGTACCGGATCGTCGTCCGCGGCCTGCATCTCGATCGTCTGCCAGTCGATGCTGCGCCCGTCGAGGCGCGGCGGTGTTCCCGTTTTGAGGCGGCCGAGTGCGAAGCCGTGGCGGTCGAGGGTGTGGGCGAGCCCGATCGCCGGGCCTTCGCCCACGCGGCCCGCCGGAACGCTGCGCTCGCCGATATGGATGAGGCCGCGCAGGAAGGTGCCGGTGGTGAGGACCACGGCGGCGCAGGAGAGCGTGCGCCGGTCCGCCAGCGTCACACCGGTGATCCGGCCGCCTTGCAGGGTCAAGTCGTGGACCTCGCCCTCCACGATGGTGAGGGTCTCGGTCGCCGCCAGGGCGGTCTGCATCGCCCGGGCGTAGAGCTTGCGGTCGGCCTGGGTGCGGGGCCCGCGCACCGCCGGTCCCTTGCGGCGGTTGAGGAGGCGGAACTGGATGCCAGCCCGGTCGGCGATGTGCCCCATCAGCCCGTCGAGGGCGTCGACCTCGCGCACGAGATGGCCCTTGCCGAGGCCGCCGATCGCCGGGTTGCACGACATTGCGCCGAGCGTGTCACGGCGGTGGGTGACGAGGGCGGTGCGTGCGCCGATGCGGGCCGCGGCGGCTGCGGCCTCGGCGCCGGCATGGCCGCCGCCGACGACGATGACGTCGAAGCGGGAAGGGGCGGGAGGGTGCATGCGGCTGATGTGGACCGGCCGGTGCGGCGCGTCAACGCGCACGATGTTTTCACGTGAAACGCCCCGGTTCGCCGCATCGGCTGCCCGTCATTTGCCAATGCAAAAACTCGCGAACAGCCGGTCCAGCATCTCCTCGACGCCAACGCGGCCGGCCACCTCGCCCAGTGCCCTGACGGCGAGGCGGAGATCCTCGGCGACGAGTTCCGGCGGCATGGTCGCCGCTCCGGCAGCGGCCCGGTCGAGATGTTCGACGCAGCGCTCCAAGGCGAGGCGCTGGCGCTCGCGGGTGACCACCGCATCGCCCTCGCCGAGGGCATTCGCGGCCGCTTCCTGGAGGGCATCGAGGAGCCGGTCGAGACCCGCGCCCGTGAGGGCCGAAATGGCGAGGGCCCCGCCGGACGCCGCCGCGACGAGGTCCGCCTTGGTGCGCACCACCAGCGTATGCGAGTGGGGCCTCTCGATGGGGTCGCCCGGACCGGCGAGCCACAGCACCAGATCGGCACTCTCCATGCGCCGTCGGGTCCGGGCGACGCCTTCGGCTTCGATCACGTCGCTGCTCTCGCGCAGGCCCGCGGTGTCCACCAGCACCACCGGCAACCCGCCGAGATCGCAGCGCACCTCGATGGCATCGCGGGTGGTCCCGGGAATCGCCGAGACGATCGCGGCATCGCGGCGGGCCAGTGCGTTGAGCAGCGTGGACTTGCCGGCATTGGGCGGCCCGGCCAGCACCACCGTGTAACCGTCGCGCAGGCGCTCGCCCCGACGTCCGTCGGCGAGGGCCGCCCGGATCCCGTTGCGCACCCGCACGACGACCGCGAGGCTTGCCTGCGGCAGCGCGTCGGCATCGACGTCGCCCTCGTCCGAGAAGTCCAGCGCCGCCTCGGTCGCCGCGAGCGCATCGAGCAGGCTCGTGCGCCAAGCCTCCACGTGGCGGCCGAGCGCACCGTCGAGCTGGCGCATCGCCTGGCGCCGCTGGGCCTCGGTCTCCGCGTCGATCAGGTCCGCCAAGCCCTCGACGGCCGTGAGGTCCATGCGGCCGTTGAGGAAGGCCCGGCGGGTGAAGGCACCCGGTTCGGCCGGGACGAGGCCGGGCAGCCGCCCGAGCGCCCGCAGCACCGCGGCGCGCACCGCCACACCGCCGTGCAGGTGCAGCTCCACGACATCCTCGCCCGTGAAGGTCCCGGGGCCGGGCAGCCACGCGACGAGGGCCTGATCGAGGGGCGCCCCGGTCTGCGGATCGTGCAGGATCCGGAGCGACAGGCGGCGCGGCGGGGGAGGGGGCGCGTGGTGGCTCAGGCGCTCCAGCGCGGCGCGGGCCTGCGGTCCGCTGATGCGCACCACCGCCACCGCGGCCCGGCCGAAGCCCGATGCAGGCGCGAAGATCGTCTCCATGCGGGTCCGAGGGGCGTCACGCCCTGCATCCCGGCGGCGCCGCTGTGCGGCTCGCCTGCCGGGACATTCTTGTATTTGCCGGCAAAGAAAAAGGCGCCCCGGAGGGCGCCTCACGTCCCGTCAGGTGTTCATCGAGTCGAAGAAGTCGGCGTTGCTCTTGGTCTGCCGCAGCTTGTCGAGCAGGAACTCGATCGCGTCGGTGACGCCCATCGGGTTGAGGATGCGGCGCAGCACGTAGGTCTTCTTGAGCATGTCCGGCGGCACCAGCAGCTCCTCCTTGCGGGTGCCGGAGCGGGTGATGTCGATGGCCGGGAAGGTGCGCTTGTCGGCGACCTTGCGGTCCAGGATGATCTCGGAGTTGCCGGTGCCCTTGAACTCCTCGAAGATCACCTCGTCCATGCGCGAGCCGGTGTCGATCAGCGCGGTCGCGATGATGGAGAGGGAGCCGCCCTCCTCGATGTTGCGGGCCGCACCGAAGAACCGCTTCGGGCGCTGCAGCGCGTTGGCATCCACGCCGCCGGTCAGCACCTTGCCCGAGGAGGGCACCACAGTGTTGTAGGCGCGGCCGAGCCGGGTGATCGAGTCGAGCAGGATCACCACGTCGCGCCCGTGCTCGACGAGGCGCTTGGCCTTCTCGATCACCATCTCGGCCACCTGGACGTGGCGGGTCGCCGGCTCGTCGAAGGTGGAGGCGATGACCTCGCCCTTCACGGAGCGCTGCATGTCCGTGACCTCCTCGGGCCGCTCGTCGATGAGCAGGACGATGAGGTAGCACTCGGGATGGTTCAGGGTGATCGACTGGGCGATGTTCTGCATCAGCACCGTCTTGCCGGTGCGGGGCGGCGCCACGATCAGGGCGCGCTGTCCCTTGCCGATCGGCGAGACGATGTCGATGATCCGGGGCGAGAAGTCCTTGCGGGTCGGTTCGCTGAGTTCGAGCTTGAAGCGCTGCGTCGGGAACAGCGGCGTCAGGTTGTCGAAGTGGACCTTGTGCTTGATCTTGTCCGGATTCTCGAAGTTGATGGTGTTGACCTTCAGGAGCGCGAAGTAGCGCTCGCCCTCCTTCGGTCCGCGGATCGGCCCCTCGACCGTGTCGCCGGTGCGCAGGCCGAAGCGGCGGATCTGCGTCGGCGAGACGTAGATGTCGTCGGGCCCGGGCAGATAGTTCGAGTCGGACGAGCGCAGGAAGCCAAACCCGTCCTGCAGCACCTCCACCGTGCCGGCGCCGATGATCTCGACGTCCTTGGCAGCGAGCTGCTTCAGGATCGCGAACATCAGCTCCTGCTTGCGCATGGTCGAGGCGTTCTCGACCTCGACTTCCTCGGCGAAGGCAATCAGTTCGGTGGGGGTCTTGGACTTGAGATCCTGAAGCTTCACCTCCCGCATCGGGGGTGTGAAGGTCTCGATCGGTGCGAGGGTATCTTCGATCATCGGAATTCGCTGTGAGAGCGGTGCGGGGAGAGAGTCGTGTCGGGAAGCGCCTCGGCCGTGGGGCGGCCTGGAGAGGAGAAAGGCGGGTGCCGAACCGGAAAGCCGGCCGCGGATCGTCGCCTGCTTGTCCCGGGAGGTCGCGAGGGTCGAACCGGGGGGCTCGGAAGCGACGTGACCTGACTTTGGGGAGGGAGACCCTTACATAGATGCTTCTTGGGATGAACTCAAGACCCCCGAACGCGAATGCCGGTCCCAGCACCCCGGCACGCCGTCAGTATCGGGCGGCTCGCGCGCCGGTCGCATTAACATTCGGCGCTCGGATCCTGTTTTCGCGCGGCGGCGCCCTTAAGGGCCGCGCCGCCGCAGACGCACGTAGAGGGCGCCGCTGCCGCCGTGGTGAAGGGCGGCCTCCTCGAAGCCGAGCACGAGCGGACGCAGATCGGGCAGGCGCAGCCAGTGGGGCACGCTGCGGCGCAGGACGCCGCGCTCGGCGAAGGTATCGTCCCCGGCGCCGCCCTTGCCGGTGACGACGAGCACCAGCGCGTGCCCGGCGCTCCGGGAGCGGTGCAGGAAGCCGATCAGTGCCGCATGGGCCTCCGCCTGCCGCAGGCCGTGCAGGTCGATCACCGCGTCCACCGTGCGCGATCCGCGGCGCAGGGCGGTGCGCACGCGCCGCTCCATCGGGGCGAGCGGCGGCAGCGCCGGCCTCACCGGCACCGTCGCGCGAGGCGCCGCGATGGGCCTGGATGCGGGAGGGGAGGGGGGCGGGGAGGGCGGCTCCGCCGCGGCGGGCGCCTGCGCGGGCGCCGGTTCGGGCTCGGGCCGGCCCGGCAGCGGCGTGACGAGGCGGGCGATCTCGGCCCAGAGACGGCGCTCCTCCGCCGTGAGGCGGCGCTCCCGCGGGCGGCGCGGCGCGGTCACCGGGCGGGGTCCGGCTGCGGGGCCGCCGAGGCGCCGGCGGCCGATCGGGGCAGCAGCACCGTGAAGCGGGCGGCGTCCCGCAGCAGCCCCGCCACGACGCCGGCTTCGGGGCCGGTGCCGAGATAGAGATCGCCCCGGGCCGGACCCACGATGGCCGAGCCGGTATCCTGCGCGATCACGAGGCGGGCCAGCGGCACCGTGCCCCCGTCCGGCGTCGGCAGGCGGCCTTCGAGCCAGAAGGGCAGGCCGTAGCGCCACAGCGCGGCGTCCACCGCGAGGCTGCGGCCCGGGGTGAGCGGCACGCCGCCGCCGCCGAGGGGACCGGGGGCGCCGGCCTGCGGCTCCTCCAGGCGGAAGAAGACGTAGGAGGCGTTGCGGCGGATCAGCTCGCGGGCGATGCGGGGATTGGCGCGCAGCCAGCCGGTCCAGCGCGCCAGCGTCAGGCCCTCCAGCGGCAGGTGGCCCCCGGCCACGATCAGCCGGGCCACCGAGGTGTAGGGCTGGCCGTTGCGCCCGTCATAGGCGAGGCGCACCACGCGCCCGTCCGGCAGCCGCACCCGTCCCGACCCCTGCACCTGCAGCACCAGCAGATCGACCGCGTCGCGCAGCCACAGGACGGGCCTGGCTTGGCTGCCGAGCGCCCCGTCCTCGATCGCCGCCCGGTCCGGATAGGGCACGAGTCCGCCCTCCGTCCGGCGGGCGGCGCGCAGGGACGGATCGAGCCCCGGAGGGGTCTGGCCCGGCTCGAACGAGACGAGGTCGCCGGGCCGGGCGAGGGCCGGCACGGGAAAGTCGGGGGAGGCCGCGAGCGCGCCCTGCAGCTCCGGCTCGAAATATCCGGTGAGGAAGCCGGCCCGGCGCTCCGGCGGGGCCTCGCGGGCGGGCCGGGTGACCCGGTAGGCGTCGAAATGGGTGGAGAAGAAGCGGCCCGCCGCGGCCGGATCGTCGGGCACGGCCGCACAGGCCGCCGCGAGGTCCTGGCCCGGCGCGCCGGGCGTGGCCTCGGCGGGGACGGGCCGGGGCGGCTGGGCGCAGGAGGCCCGGAAGGCGGCGAGCGCCGCCCCGAGGTCATCCTCGGCGAAGCCCGCGAGCGCGGCGATCGCCACCGGCTCCAGCACCGCCTCGCCGAGGCGCAGCGTCTCGGCGCGGGCGGGCAGCGCGAGCAGGAGCAGAAGGCCGGCGCAGGCCGGGAGCGGACCGGATTGCGGCGGCATGCGCGCGAACCCGGCCGGCGGCTATTGTCCGGCTTCAGTCGCGACCAGCTGCCAGTTCGGGTCGCGGCTGCCGAGGGTGCGGGCGAAGGTCCACACGTCGGTCACGTCCACCACGGTCTCCGGGCTGCCGTCCACCACCGCGCCCTGGGCATTGCGCGTCGCTGTGATCAGCTTGGAGAGGAAGCGCACGGTGATCTGGGCGACGCGGTTGCGCACGTCGACGCCGACGATCTCCGCCCGGTCGATCGACACGAAAGTGGTCTCGACGGTCTGCCCGGCGCGCTCGCGGCTCTGGATCGCCCGCTCGAACCCCTCCGCCACCTCGCGCGAGAGCAGGCTCTTGAGGGTGCGGCGGTCGCCCTTGGCAAAGGCCATCACGATGGTCTCGTAGGCCACCTTGGCGCCGTCCGCGAAGGCGCGGGGGTCGAAGGCCGGCTCCAGCTGGAGCACCTGATCGAGGCCGCGGGCCGCGGGCGAGTTCGGCTCCACCACGCCCTTCCAGTTGCGCGCCACCGTCGCGGTGGCGGGCGCGGCGGCGGCCCGGTCGGGCCCCGCACCCGGCAGCCGCACCACGTTGTCCCCCCCGTCGCGGGGGGCCGCCGGCGGCTCCTCGCGGCGGCGGACCAGCGGGTTGAAGGGCGGCCGCTCGTTGCCGGTCTTCTGGCCGAGCACCGAGCGCAGCTTCCAGATCACGAAGACCGCAAGCCCGAGAAAGATGAGGGTCGTAAGGTCGAGGGAGTCCTGCATCATCGATCCGATCGTGGCGGCCGCCGCGCGCCGCCCGGGCCTGAACGCCGTGTGCAGTCGGCTTTGGCATCGGCACCCCCGGAAGGCAAGCCGCGAGCCGATCCACGGCCCTGCGGCATGCCGCAACGGGTCCCTCTCCATATGGGGGGGCGCCCCCCGGGCTTCCAGGCGGCCCGCGCGGGCCGGGCCGTCGGCCGCACCGTGCCGCTGGGGAAGGGCAAACCGCAGGATGGCCGGGCCTCAGCTTGTTCGCGCGCAGCCGGCATGATAGCGCCAACCGCGCCGCCGCGCGCGCCGCTTTTCGCGCCAGCGCGGCGCCAAGCCTTGGCTCACACGACTCTCGAAGGAACCTCCACCATGGCCGATTCCCCGGTCCCGAACGGCAACGGTGGCGCCGCGGCGCAGCCCGACGACCTCACGCCCGCTCTCAACGCGCTGGCGCAGTACGCCAAGGATCTCTCCTTCGAGAACCCGAACGCGCCGCGCTCGCTGCAGCCGCAGCAGGGCCAGGGCCCGCAGATCAACATCCAGGTGAACGTCAACGCCCGCCAGCTCGCGGAGGCCGATTTCGAGGTCGACCTGCGCCTGGAGGGCGACGCCAAGATCGGCGCCGAGGTGCTGTTCGCCTTCGAGCTGACCTATGCGGGCATCTTCCGCCTGCGCAACATCCCGCAGGATCAGATCCACCCGGCGGTGATGATCGAGTGCCCGCGCCTGCTGTTCCCGTTCGCCCGGCAGATCATCGCGGACGCGGTGCGCAACGGCGGCTTCCCGCCCCTCTACATCGACCCGATCGACTTCGTCGGGCTCTACCGCCAGAAGGCCGCCGAGGCCCAGGCGCAGGCCGGCCAGCCCTTCGCCTGAGCGGCGGAACGACCGTCCGCCGCCCCAGCGCGGCGGGCCGAGGCCGGAGCCCGGATGCGGCCGCTCAGGCCGCCTTGCGCCTCGACCGGGGCTTCTTCTCCGGCGGCGGCGCCACGGGCGGGGGAGGGGAATCGTGTCCGGTCCGGGCCTCGCGCACGATCATCTCGACGAGGCTCTGCGGCAGGCGGACGAAGTGGCCGGTGCCGTGGCCGGAGCGGTCGAGAATCTCGGCGAAGACCGGGCGGTGCGGCTCGTGGCCGGCCGCGTGGAGCGCGCAGGGCCGGCGCGGCAGCGCGCTGAGCTTCGTGGCGAGTTCCTTCGGCACCCAGGCGTTCACCTCAGCGTCCCTCCGCGGTCACGGTCCCGAGGCATCTAGACAGGTTTCGTTAACGACGCCTTCCGGGCTCCTGGCCGCCCTTCCGGCCGCGCGGCGAGGTGGAGCGGCAGGGGGATCCGGTGCGGCACGCCCTGGACCACCACCGGCGTCGCGACGCCTTCCTTCCACCGCGACGAGGCCCTTCAGCCACAGGATGCGCTTCCCGTGCCGGTGGAGCAGCATCAAGCGCCAGAGTCCGAACCGGATCCCGTCGACCGGGCCGCTCTCCCGGAGGATGGCGGCGATGCCGGCATGGGCCGGCCAGGGGCGTGGGCTCCGCCTCGGCCCGGAAGCGCGCCGTAGCCGTGCATGCCGATCCCGTGCCCGGCGGCCACCGCCTTCATCTCCTCGGGAAAGGTCTCGATCGCGTGGCCGGGGATGAGCCACGTGGTCCCCATCTCCCAGCGCTCGACCATCCGCAGCAGGGGCGGCCTGGCGGCCTTGCCCGCGAAGACGCCCCGCGAGATGCCGCATGGGCTGTCCTCGCCGCCGCAGGAGCCGAGGCAGCCCGCCACCGCGTCGACGTCCACCCGTCGGACGCGACGATCTCCGTGGGGCCCTGCTCGGATCTCCCGCGCCGGACCGCGCCCGCCATCGGCGTCCCGCGCGCCCGCGCGGTCAACCCGGCCCGCCGCGGCAAATCCGGGTTGACCGAATCCCGCCGATTCCCTAGAGCGGACCGACCCGGAGACGTGGCCGAGCGGCTGAAGGCACTCGTTTGCTAAATGAGCAAGCCTCGAAAGGGGCTTCGAGGGTTCGAATCCCTCCGTCTCCGCCATTCCTTTTCCCCCATTGAAGTAGCTGTTTTCACATACTGTTTTCGTTCGCCATCCGGTCATTTGTTCCCGGTTTGTCCTTGCGGAGCCAATCCTGCCGACGGAGCAGGTCCGGGCGCGGGGACAAGGGCTATCTGCCGTTTGAGCCGCGGCCGCTCGGTGCCCTCTTCCTTCGAGGCTCCGCGAAGCGTCCAGCGGTCTGGGTCGGGCGAGGCTCAGATGATCCGCGCTGTGGGCCATGTCCGTCTCCGCCAGAAGACGCACAGGCCAACCTCATGTCGCCTCAGCGGGACGCCTCCCCCGAGTCTCGCAGCCGGAAACGGTAGCAGGCGGCCAGGGCTGGCTTCTGCACCTGGGCCTGCACCTGGGTAGAGGAGCACGCTTCGGCCTCGGCAGGAGGCACGGTGCCGATCGGCGCGGGCAGGCGACGGTGGTCGTACCGGTCGACCCACCCCCGGGTGACGTACCCGACCGCCTCGAAGGTGCGCCACGGCCCGCGCCGATGGATCACCTCCGCCTCGAACAGGCCGTGGATCGTCTCCGCCATGCGTCATGGGATGACCGCCTTCCTCTCCCCGCCCAAGTCGGGCGAGACTGAGAGGAGAGAAGAGCCATGCCGATGCCCGCCATCGATCGGCCAAGCCGTCGTTTCACGTTCACGGCGCCGATGCCGACGGTCAGGTGATCTCCCGGCGCGTGGGGCGCAGCCAACGTCCGGCGCTGGTGGCCAGCCGCCCGCCCCGACGGTGATCGCCATGGAGGCTTGCGCGACGGCCCATCATTGGGCGCGAGCGTTCCACGCGGCCGGGCACGAGGTTCGGCCGATCAACCCGCGCTTCGGCAAGCCATGCGTGCGCGTCTCGAAGAACGGTGCCGTCGACGCCGGTTCGCCACACAAGATCGTGCCCGAGGCGTGGTGTAGCTTTGCCGCTGTGATCACCGCGATCTCAGCCACAGCCGGATCTGGTCAGGCCGACACGCCGGTCCGTCCGGGCGCGATGGTCATCCTCGGTCCGTTCACCGATGCCGTGTATCCGACCCAGATCGACGCGGCACCGGTCCTCGGGCTGGCCGGGGAGCAGCGCGGCTTCTACGGCGGGAACCGGTGGCGCCCTGCCTGGAGCGCTTACCGGCATCCGCGCGGGGGAGGCAACGCGCACGGGGGCGTCGACATCTACGCCCCCCGGGGCACCCGGATCGTGGCCATGGTGGACGGCGACGTCACGCAGATTTCGGCGGCAGACAACAACGGCATGGGGAATCGCGTCCACCTCGCCTTCAGCGCCTTTGGGGTGCGCTACAAGTTCGTGGTCGGGCACCTCGACCGCTTCGAGGGCGGCCCGATGACGGTCGCCAAGGGCACCGTCATCGGGTACGCGGGATGCACCGGCAACGCCGCGAGCGGCCAGCCCTGCCTCGCCCCGAACAGCTGCGGCACGTATTCCACGCACATCCACCTGCAACTGCATCGCATCGCCGACAACCGCCTCCTCGATCCGCTTCGGGCCCTGGGCTGGACGCTGCGCTACCATGACAACACCCGTGACGTGCCGTGCTCGAGCGTGGTCGGCTAGTTCCTGAGTACAGGCAAGGGTCCGACGGCATACACGCAAGCATACGAGAGTGATGGACTCAGACCGGGCTTGTTCGGCCGTGCGCCAAAGTCGAGCATCCGCGACCGCTCGACCAAGCCCGATCAGGCCCCATTGCGGATGCGCATCTGCGATCCGGCCAAGAGCCAAGTGCGGAACGGCTATTTCCGGATCTCCCTTCTCCTGCGCCGCGAGAGCTGCCGGTCAACCACAAGAGGGTCTTCGGCTCTACAGGGATGAAGGCCGCCGAAAGTGACAAACCTCATCTTTCGTCTGTATGGTCAGGTTCTCGGAGGATCTCCGTGATGACGACGAAGCGCTTCTTGGTCAAGCTCGGCCGCCAGCCGGATCCGGCGTTCGCCGCCGTCCAGCCCACCCTGGCCGGTGCGAACCTGAGGCTCAAGCCCCTGTTCGAGGCGCCGGGATCGGCTGGGATGCCAACGCCGGACGGTCCGTCCCTGGCGGCGGCCGCTCCGCGCCGGGGCGCGTGGTTCTTGGCCGAGCCCCTCGATCACACGGACACCTTCACGATGCAGGCGGAGCTCGCCGGGCAATCCTCCTGGGATCTCGCGCATGCCTTGAGCCGGGAGCTCGCCGGACGCGGCATCACGGACGTGCTGGCGGTCGAGCCTGACCTGGAACAGGTTTGGGTCTTCGAGGACCCGAACCGCCCGCCCCAAGCCCCTTTTGCGGCAGAGGCCCGCCCGTGCAATCGGCCGCAGCCCCAGGACGGCGGCCCCCTGCCGCGCGTGGATCGCTTCGCCTGGCATCTCGACGCCGACTACTCCGACTTCAAGGCCGCGCGCGAGGCTGTCGGCAAGAACCCGCGCAACGTGACGATCGCCCATCTCGACACCGGCTATTTCGAAGGCCACCGGCTTCTCCCGGAGCGGCTCGACCGCGAGCGTCAGCGGAATTTCGTTCGCGACGAGCAGCAGGCGGATGCCCGCGATCCCGGCATGGACGGCCTCCTCCAGAATCCCGGCCACGGGATGGGCACGCTCGGCATCCTGGCCGGAGGGCGGCTGGACGGGCTCGAGCCCGTGCCGCTCGGGGGGAGCCCACGAGACATCAACACGGGCGATTATCTGGGCGCGGCTCCCCAGGCCTCGGTCATCCCGATGCGGATCGCGAACTCGGTCGTGCATTTTTCGACCTCCAGCGTCGCGGAGGCGATCAACGCCGCCCGTGCCTTGAAGGTCGATGTGATCTCGATGAGCATGGGCGGGCTGCCGTCGGCCGCCTGGGCGGACGCCGTCAATGCCGCCTATGAGGCCGGTATCGTGATCGTCTGCGCGGCGGGCAACAATTTCGGGGGCCTGCCGACATCCTCCATCGTTTATCCCGCACGGTTCCAGCGCGTGATCGCGGCTTGCGGGGTGATGGCGAACGACGCCCCCTACTTCAACCTGCCGCCCTTCGTGATGCAGGGCTGCTTCGGGCCCCGCAGCAAGATGGCGACGGCGCTGGCCGCCTATACGCCGAACATCCCGTGGGCGCGCTGGGGCTGCCCTGACACGGTCGATCTCGACGGTGCCGGAACGTCTGCGGCAACGCCTCAGGTGGCCGCGGCGGCGGCGCTTTGGCTCATGCGGCACGAGACGCGCTATCCGGCCGGCTGGATGCGGGTGGCCGCCGTCCGGCGGGCGCTGTTCCAATCGGCCCAGAAGGGCGAGGGTCTGGGGGCGACGGGGAATGCCGTCGACGAGTATTTCGGCCAGGGCATCCTGGCGGCCCGCGCGGCTCTCGACGTCGGCCCTGCCAGCGCGGAGGAGCTCCACGCGTGGTATTCGCCTCCCGACAGCGCCGATTTCAGCCTGCTGAAGCTGCTCACGGGGCTCGGTGCCGCCGAGGAGCCGCGCACCCCGCTGTACGAGCTGGAACTCGCCCAGCTGGCCCTGACGTCGAAAGCGGCGCGCGAGGCGGTGCCGGACCTCGACCCGAGCCGTGGCATCGCGGACCGGGACCGCGCCCGCCTCCTCGCTGCGCTCCTGGACGAAGGCCGCACGTCGCGGGCGTTGCGCCGCCGCCTGGAGAGCGCGCTCGGACGCTCCACGAGCCGTGCGGCGCCGATGCCTCCCCCGCCGCAGGTCGCGGCGCAGGGCGTCGCCCGGACGCCGCCGCCCCCTGTTGAACGGCGCATCGTCCGTCCGCCGCCCAAGCACCGGCGCCTGCAGATCTTCGCCATGGATCCAGGCGCCTCGACCAAGCTCGCGACCGCGTTCCTCAACCGCACCGTGGTCCGGATCCCCTGGGAAGTGAGCGCCGGGTCGGCCGAACTTCTACAGCCGGGTCCTGTCGGCGAATACCTCGAAGTCGTCGACATCGACCCGGCGAGCGGACGGCTCTACGAGCCCGTCGATCTCAACGATCCCTTCCTGCTGGCCCAGGATGGGCACGCTCCGTCCGTCGGGAACCCGCAATTCCATCAGCAGATGGTCTACGCGGTGGCCATGAAGACCATCGAGCATTTCGAAACCGCTCTCGGGCGCCTCGTTCTCTGGGCGCCGAAACACATTCGAACCCAGGCTCAGGCGAGCCCTGCCGTCGGGCGACGGTCCGACGTGGTCGTCTCGGAGCGCCTGACGGAACTCTACGTCAGGCGCTTGCGCATCTATCCGCACGCGTTGCGCCAGGCGAATGCCTTCTACAGCCCCGACAAGGTCGCCCTCCTGTTCGGCTATTTCCCGGATGCGCGCAGCGAAGCGGGCGCCGATGGCGGCGCCCGCATCGTCTTTACCTGTCTCTCCCACGACATCGTCGCCCACGAGGTGACCCACGCCATCCTGGACGGGCTGCACCGGCGCTACCAGGAGGACACAAACCCGGACGTGCACGCCTTCCACGAGGCGCTCGCCGACATCGTCGCGATCTTCCAGCACTTTACCTTCCCGGACGTGCTGGCGCACCAAATCCAGCAAAGCCAGGCGGATCTGCGCAAGGGCGAACTTCTGATGAGCCTCGCCCAGGAGTTCGGTCAGGCCATCGGCTATTCCCGGGCGCTGCGGAGCGCGATCGGTGACCCTAAGAAGACGTTGGCGACGGCGCACGAGCCTCACGAGCGCGGTTCGGTGCTGGTGGCCGCCATCTTCGATGCATTCTTGGCCGTCTACCGCCGACGCATCGACGACTTGTTGCGCATCGCCACCAGCGGAACCGGCGTGCTGGCGCCCGGGGCCTTGCACCCGGACCTCGTCAAGCGCCTCGCCGACGAGGCGGCCGGCACGGCCTCCGACATCCTGACGATCTGCATCAGGGCGCTGGATTATTGCCCCCCGGTCGACATCACCTTCGGGGATTACCTGCGGGCGCTCATCACGGCCGACAGCGACCTTGTCGCGGAGGACCGGCATGGCTACCGGGTGGCCTTCCTGGAGGCGTTCGCCGCGCGCGACATCTATCCCGAGGGCGTGCGCAGTCTGTCGGTCGAGAGCCTGCGCTGGGCAGGCCCCGCCTCACAGCCCGCCGGGATCGGTCCGTTCCTGCGCGGTCTTGCCCTGCAATGGCGGGTCGGCACCGATCGCGAGGAGGCATACCGGGCCGCGAAGGCGAGCGCCAAGGCCCTGCATGTCTGGATTCAAAAGAACATCGGCGCTCAGGTCGCACCGCTGTTTGGCCTCGACTTCTCCGAGCCACGCGTTCCATTCGAGGTGCATTCCGTGCGGCCGGCCCGACGCGTCGCGCGCGACGGCAGCATCAGCAACGATCTGATCGTGACCATCACCCAATCCCGCAACGTGCCGTACGAGCCCGAGGACCCGCACGGCCGGATGTTTCGCTTCCGCGGGGGCTGCACGCTCGTCGTGGATCTCAACAACGACACGGCCCCGATCCGCTACTGCATCACCAAACGGGCGGGCAGCGCGAACCGGGAGACGGCGCAGCGCACCTACCTGTCCCGGCGGGCGAGCCTACGCTCCCTCTATTTCGGCACTGAGGACGAGCAGCGCGAACCGTTCGCGATGATCCATTGCGGGCACTAGCAGGCTTCGATCAGATTGAACCGTGAAGCCTGCTCTCGGTATTTGATTCTGCCGCATTTTCCACGACGAACGGGCATCAACTTCGTCGGAAAATGCTATAGGGGGGACCCCTGATGGCACGAACACCCAGGACACGCCGCACCGCAGCCGGCAAGCCCGCGGATGAAGCCCGCGGCCGCGTTCCACGCAAGGCAGCACCGAAGGCAACAGGGGCTGCGACCAGCTCGAAGAGGCCCGCCCGCAGGCGGGACCAGCATCGGGATGGGATCACGATCCGGATGTACCGCCAGGGCCTGGGCGATTGCCTGCTCGTTCGCATTCCGGGCCAGGGGCGTCCGTTCTGGATGCTCGTCGATTGCGGGCTGATTCTCGGTACCCAGAACGCCGCAGCGAAGATCAAGGAGATCCTTGCCGACGTCACCGCCGTCACGGGCGGCCGCCTCGACGTGCTCGTCGTCACGCATGAACACTGGGACCATGTCTCCGGCTTTGTTCTGGCCGAAGCCGAGTTCAAGGCGCTCGCCATCGATGCGGTGTGGATGGCCTGGACTGAGGACCCGAAGGATAAACTTGCCACGCAGTTGCGAGAGGAACGCGAGGAGAAGCTCAGGAAACTCGCGGCGTTCGCCGGCAATCTGAGCGCACGAGGGCTTGCCGGCGAGCCCGTCGTCCAGGGCCTGTCGTCAGTGCTCGACTTCTTCAACATGGGTTTCGGTGCGGCCGGCGCCAGCACCAAGGACGCGCTCGTCAAGGCGCGCGAATGTCTGCGAGGCGAGAAGCCCGTCTACTGGCGTCCGACCGATCCGCCGCTCGTGCCGCCGCGGGCACCGTGCGTGCGCATCTACGCTCTCGGGCCACCCCAGGACGAGAAGGCAATCAAGAAGACGTTCGCCAAGAGCGAAGTCTACCATCTTGGCGGGACGGGGAATCCGCTCTTTCAGGCTGACAAGCGCGCCATGGACCCCACCGGACCGTGGGATGCCTTCTGCCCCTTCGACCAAGACGTCGGGGTGATGCTGCAGCCCCTGCTCGACCGGCCGCAGCCCTCGACCGTTGCGCCCGATCCCGACCCCCTCCGCGACTTCCTGGAGCGCCACTACCTCGACGCCGACCCGAGCCTCGACACAGCCAGAGGCTGGCGGCGGATCGACACCGCCTGGCTTGGCCCGGCCGCCGACTTTGCGCTCGCCCTCGACAGCGCGACGAACAACACGAGTCTGGTGCTCGCCCTTGAACTCGTCGAGAGCGGCAAGGTCATCCTGCTTGCGGGCGATGCTCAGGTGGGGAACTGGCTGAGCTGGCACGAACGGACGTGGCCCATCGAGGGCCGGACGGTCACAGGACCGGAGCTCATGGCCCGCACGGTGTTCTACAAGGTCGGGCATCATGGCAGCCACAATGCGACGCTGCAGGCGAAGGGTCTCGAGCTGATGACCTCCGGCGATCTCGTGGCCTTTATCCCCGTCGACGAGGCCATGGCGCGGCAGAAGGGTTGGAACCAGATGCCTCTGCCCTCTCTCGTGAAGGCCTTGAAGGCGCAGACACAAAACCGCGTGCTGCAGGCCGACAGGGACTTCGAGGCCAGCAGCAATCCCGAGAGCCAGGCCTTCGCGCGGAGCCTGGTGCAAACCCCGCTGTACTTCGAGTATACTATTCAAATGTGAGCCGGGACGGCGGTGTCGGGCGCGACGTGCGGTTCGACGCCCTGATCGTGGCCGAGGGGGTCGGCTCGGCCACGCGCGACCTCCTCTTCCCCGGCGAGAACAGCCCACGGTGGCTGGACGTGATGCTGGCGTACTGGACGATCCCGCGGGTCTCGACCGACGACCGCCTGTGGCGCTGGTACCATGCGACGGGCGGGCGCAGCGTCTCGTTGCGGCCCGACAGCCAGGGCACCACCCGTGCCATGCTCGGCATCCGCAAGCCGCCGGAGGGGGAGCACACCTGGGGCGGCGAGCGACAGAAGGCGTTCCTGCACGACCGGTTCCGTGATGCCGGCTGGGAGGCGCCGCGCGTGCTCGCCGGCCTCGCATCGGCCGACGACTTCTACTTCGACGTGTTGCGGCAGGTTCGCATGCCGCGCTGGTCCAAGGGACGCGTAGCCCTGACGGGCGACGCGGCATGGTGCGTGACGCCGCTGGGCGGCATCGGGGCCACGCTGGCGGTCACCGGGGGCTACGTCCTGGCGCAGGAGCTGGCGCGCTGCACCACCATCCCGGAAGCCTTCGCGGCCTACGAGCGCGCCATGAGGCCGATGGTCGGGCAGGCGCAGGGCATCCCGAAGCTCGTGCCGGCGCTGATGAGCCCGGAGACACGCACGGGCATCACGGTGCTGCACGCGGCCCTGAAGGTCGCCAGCTGGCCGCCGCTGGCGGCCCGCGCGGCCAAGCTCCTGGTGCGGTCGCCCAGAGAGCCCGACCTGATGCGCTATTGCGGCGGTCCCACCGGTTAGGCCGTCGCCGCGAGAGAGAGGCCGCCCCGTCGTTCGTGGCGGAGGCGGCGGGTTGCCCCTGCCGGCCTCCGCCGTGCGCTCACGCCGCCGCGAAATGCAGCTCCACCGGGGGCCATCGGGTGCCGATGGGGCGGAAGAGCGCCGTGCTGCCGGACGGCATCCGCGGACGTGGCATCGCCACGGCGGGGCACGGTGGCGGATCGTCGTCGTCGTCCCTCCGGCGGGAGCGAACGTACCGGTGCAGGTTCGCGGGGCGGCGCGGTCGCTTGCGCGGCGGCTCGTTCTTCATCGGAGGGGCCGCTTCCCGGTCGAGCTCGGCCAGCGTCGCCAGCACGGCGTCCACCGACACCGGCTCGGCCCTGGAGCCGGTCAGGCAGCGCAGGCCCGGCGCGTTCTCAAGGGCGCAGGCGTCCGACGCCCAGGAGGCCAGGATCGCGCGCTTGTCCGCGCCGGACAGGTGCGGGTGCGCCAGAACCTCGCGCGGGTGGCGGAACACGTCGCCAGGGGCGACCAGCGCCTGCCACGCCTCGAAGGCGGCGGGCTGCAGGCCGGGCGGGTTCGTCGGGCCGACATGGGTGAGATGCGTCTCCGTCGTCGACATGGATCATCCTCCCTGATGGTGCGTGGCGTTGCACGAAAAGGGTCCCGGGGGCGCCGGCCCCCGGGGTGGGTTCGTCGTCGGGCTGAAGGCGGGATCAGGCGGCTCTGACGCGATCCTCGGCGACGCGGTTCTCAACCTGAGCGAGCGCGTTGTCCTGCCCGATGGCGGTCCGCGTACCACCGATGGCGATCCGCCGCGGCTTGAGCGCCTCCGGCACCTCGCGCTTGAGGTCGACGGCGAGCAACCCGTTCTCAAGGCTGGCGCCCGTGACCTTGACGTGGTCGGCGAGGCTGAAGGACTGACGGAAGGCGCGCGCGGCGATGCCCCGGTGCAGGTACTCGCGCTCGCCGTCCTTGTCCTTCTTCTGGCCGGTGACGAGCAGCGTGGTGTCGTGCTGGGTCAGCTCGATCTCGTCCTGCGAGAAGCCGGCCACCGCCATGGTGATGCGGTAGGCGTCGTCGGCGACTTTCTCGATGTCGTAGGGCGGCCACTGCGTCGAGGGTTCGACGCGGGCGGCCTGATCGAGCATCGAGAACAGGCGGTCGAAGCCGACGGTGGAACGGTAAAGCGGCGCGAAGTCGTAGGTCCTCATGACCACATCCTCCTGGGAGCAACGTGATGGCGAGGGCCGCCGAACACCCGGTCCGGCGCCCAACAGCGAGCCCGATCGGGCCTCGCGCGCGTGAAACGCATTGCGCCGCCATAAGTTCCGCATCCGCTCCGAAATTTTTTCCGACGCTTCGGCAGGGTGGTCCGCGTCCGGATGAGCCTCGGCGTTCACGCGCGCGAACAGCTCGTCGATGCCGAACACGGCCCCGGTCGTGCCCCAGAACGCGCGGCAGAGCCCATCGAGCTTGGCGAAGCGCCCCTCCGGCGACCAGGCCCGGAGACCGACGCCGCCCCGGTGGATGGTGTCGCTGAAGTTCGCGAGCCTCCATGTCTCGCCGGCCGCCGCTCCGCCTCCAGCATCGCCACGCGGGTTTCGAGCTCCCGCTCGCGCCGGCACAGCTTGCTCCGTCGGGCCCCTGTCATGGGCACGCGTGACCCCGGCCGCTGCACGGGCCGGTCGACGGTGGAAGGGGCGATGCGACGCGAAGGCGCAGCGGCCGGGTAGCCGCCCGGGGCCGCCGAGCCTGCGAGGGCGAGGAAGCGGGCTCGGCCGGCACGAGGCCGCGCGGTGAGGGCATTGGAACTGGTTGCGGCGAACGCCGTTCCTATCTCGAACGACAGCGAGCTGTCATTATGGCAGCAAGTTACCCAGTCGGAGTCGCCATGAGTGCCACGATGGGAGAGGCTTCGGCGGACACGCTCCGGGCGCGCAACGCTTGGTCGGGCCTCGTCATCGAGGTCTTTCGCCTCAACGGCGACCTGATCGAGGCGGGCGACGCCCTCGTTCGCGACCTGGGCCTGACCAGCGCCCGCTGGCAGGTGCTGGGCGCCATTGCCCTCGCACCGGCGCCGCTCCCCGTCGCCCACATCGCCCGCAACATGGGCCTCGCCCGCCAGTCGGTGCAGCGCGTCGTCGACGACATGCGCTCGGACGGGTTGGTGCGGCTCGAACCCAATCCCCATCACCGCCGCGCACCGCTCGTCGCCATGACCCCGCGCGGCGAAGCCGCCTACAGGCAGGCCATCGCGCGCAAGGATCTCTGGGCCGACGTGCTCACCGAAGGCCTGTCACCGGAGGCCATCGAGGCCGCCGGCACCTTGCTGCGCACGCTCCAGCAGCGGATCGGCGCTTCCCACGGGCACATCGCAACCATCGCCGCCTCGACACGAACGGAGACGCAAGGATGAATCGCGCCACTGCGACGCAGGGCTACGATGCCGACGTGATCGTCGTCGGTGCCGGGCCCATCGGCCTGACCACGGGCAACGCCCTGCGCCACCACGGCGTCTCGTGCCTGCTCCTGGAGCGGCGCACCGACGTCAAGGAATATTCGCGCGCCAACAACCTCTGGGCCCGCCCGCAGGAACTGCTCGCCGGCATCGGCCTGCGGGACATCCTCGCCGAGAACGCCTACGCCATCGACACCATCAACTTCTTCGTCAACGGCACGCCGACGACGCCCATCTCCATTGCGGACGTCGCCAGCCCCTACCCGAAGGTCCTCTACAGCGGGCAGGACGTCATCGAGCGGACCCTGGCGGCCGCGTTCGAGGCGCGCGGCGGCCGGCTGGACCGGGGCTGCACCGTGGTCGGCGTCGAGCAGGACGACGAGGGCGTCACCGTGGTGCTCCGGCGGGGCGAGGACGCGCCGGAGGAGCGGCGGCGCTGCCGCTACCTCGTGGCCGCCGACGGCGCCAAGAGCACGGTCCGGCCGCTGCTGGGCCTGGACTTCGAGCCGGAGAGATTCGAGGGCTGCATGAACCGCCAGGCCGACGCCAAGCTGTCCTGGCGCCGCTCGCGGGAGCCCGACCGGCTCTGGTTCTTCTACTACGAGCGGGGTTTCGCCGGCATCCTGCCGGTCTGGGGCGGCTACCACCGTCTGTTCTTCCTGGCCGACGACACGGGCGTACCCGACCGCGACCCGACGCTCGACGAGATCCAGGCGGTCGCGCGCGAGGTCACGGGCGACGAGACCCTCACCCTGTCGGACCCGCAGTGGCTCACCCACAGCCGCTTCCAGTACGGGGTCTCGCCCGGCTACGCGCGGGGGCGCGTCCTTCTGGCGGGCGATGCCGGGCACCTGTCGCTGCCCATCGGCGGGCAAGGGATGAATGCCGGCCTGCACGACGCGGTCGAGATCGCGTGGCGACTCGCCATGACCCTGCGGGGCGAGGCGGCGCCAGTCATCCTCGACTCCTACGACGGCGAGCGGGGCGGCGAGCACGCCCGGCTGAGCGCGCAGCAGGCGCGCGGGTTCCGATGGACCGTCTACCGCGGCCCGGTCACCGATACGGTTCTGGGGCTGGCCGCCAAGGCGCTGCCGAACCTCGGCTCGCTGCTGCAGGGGACGGACGACATGCAGCAGATGGGCGTGGCCTACCCGAAGAGCGCTCTGAACGAGGACCGCCTGTCCGGATTGGCCGACCTTCTGAGGTCGGGACCGAAGCCGGGCGAGCGTGCGCCCGACGCCGAGGTGATGCATCGCGGCGAGACCGCGAGCCTGTTCCCGTTCCTTACCAATCCGGACGGCTGCACCACGGGCTGGGCGCTGCTGTGCTTCGACGGGCGGTCCACGGACGCGGGCGCCTCGCTGCTCGACGCCGTCGAAGCGGTCGCGCCGTGGCCCTGGGTGAGGCCTCGCCTCGTTCTGGCAGGTCCCATGGTTGATGGCGCAGACGTCCCCGTTCTCTCGGACCTCGACGGCAGGGCGCACGGGGCCTACGGGCTGGAGGGCCGACCGGCGCTGGTGCTGGTTCGTCCGGACGGCCACATCGCCTTCCGCGGCGATGCCGACCGGACCGACCGGCTGGAATCCTATTGCCGGAAGGTTTTCGGTGCGAGGGCCGCCGGGTCGCCGAACGACCTCGCGGCCGCCCATTGAGCGGATCCGCGGCGCGTGTGAACCGCCCCGGGATTCCAGGACGGCAGGGCGCCGGTACGAGCCATCGCTGCGATCCTCCCTGGACGCAACGGTCCGCTCGGGCGGATTCCAGCCGGTCGGTCCGGTCGGCATCGCCGCGGAAGGCGATGTGGCCGTCCGGACGAACCAGCACC
>NZ_BPQQ01000076.1 GCF_022179325.1 Methylobacterium isbiliense
GCGCGGCCGAGGTTCTTCAGTCGTGACACGGTGTCCTCCCTCTCGTTCTCGTCTCTGCCTGCGGCCGGCCTCATGAGGCGGCGTCGGCTTCCCGCTCCCGCAGCGCCCGCCGGATGATCTTGCCGGTGGCGGTCATCGGCAGGTCGGGCACGAAGGCGACGTGGCGCGGGTATTCGTGGGCGGCGAGCCGCGTTTTGACGAAGTCCTGGATCTCACGGGCGAGCTCCGGCGTGCCCGCGACGCCCTCCTTCAGCACGATGAAGGCCTTCACCGCCTCGGTGCGCACGGGGTCGGGCACGCCGACCACGCCGCAGAGCGCGACGCCCGGGTGGCGCAGCAGGCAATCCTCGATCTCGCCGGGGCCGATCCGGTAGCCCCCGGAGGTGATGACGTCGTCGTTGCGGCCGACGAACCACAGGAAGCCGTCCGGGTCGCGCCGCCCGAGATCGCCGGTGAGCAGCATCTCGCCCGCGAACTTGGCCGTGGTCGCCGCCTCGTTGCGCCAGTAGCCGAGGAACATCACCGGGTCGGGCCGGCGGATGGCGATGTGGCCGACCGTGCCGTCCGGCACGGCGTGGCCCTCGTCGTCGACGATGCGCACGTCGTGGCCCGGCACACTCCGGCCCATCGCGCCGGGCCGCGGGGGGAACAGGTCGGCGCAGGAGGAGACGACGAGGTTGCACTCGGTCTGGCCGTAGAACTCGTTGACGGTGAGGCCCAGCACCGCCTCGCCCCAGGCCAGCATCTCCGCCCCCAGGCTCTCGCCGCCGCTGCCGACCGAGCGCAGGGACAGGCCCGGATAGGGCGCCGACCGGGCCTGCCGCATCAGCTTCATGGCGGTGGGGGGCAGGAAGACGTTGCGCACCCCCTGCTCGGCCATCAGCCGGAACGCCGCCTCGGGGTCGAACTTGCGCGCGCGATGCGACACCACCGGCACGCCGTGGTGCCAGGCCGGCAGCAGCACGTCGAACAGTCCGCCGATCCAGGCCCAGTCGGCCGGCGTCCAGAAGCGGTCGCCGGGCTGCGGCAGGAAGCGCTGGGGCATCTCGACGCCCGGCAGGTGGCCGAGCAGCACCCGGTGGGCGTGCAGCGCCCCCTTCGGATCACCCGTGGTGCCCGACGTGTAGATGATCACCGCCGGATCGTCGGCCGCCGTGTCCGCCGGCGCGAAGCGGTCGGAGGCGCGCCCGCACAGGGCGTGGAAATCCTCCGCGCCGGGACCCGGGCCGTCGATGCTGTAGACCCGCTCCAGGCCCGGCAGCCGGTCGCGCAGAGGCGCAAGCGTCTCGGCCCCGACCCGGTCGGTGACCACGGCGCGCGCGCCGCTGTCGGCGAGCCGGTAGGCGAGCGCGTCCGGCCCGAACAGCGTGAAGAGCGGGATGGTGATCAGCCCCGCCCGGAAGCCGGTGACGTGGCTGATCGCGGTCTCGGGCCCCTGCGGCAGCAGCACGCCGATCCGGTCGCCGCGCGCGAGGCCGTGGGCGGCCAGCACGTTGGCGAACCGGTTCGAGGCGCGCCGGATGTCCTCGAAGCCGAAGCGGCGCTCGACCCCGCGCTCGTCGAGGGCGATCAGCGCGAGCGGGTTGCCGGAGGCGTGGCGGTCGCAGACGTCGGTGCCGATGTTGTAGCGCGGCGGGATCCGCCAGCGGAAATCCGCGACGAGATCGGCGTAGCTCTGCGCACGCGTCAGCATCGGCGTTCCTCTCCCGCGGGGCGGTCCGTCCCGGCCGCGCCCGTTTTGCCGGTTCCGGCCCGGGGGCCAGTGGGCGTGGCGTCGCCCCTCCCCGTTTAATCAAACGTTCGTTCAGTCGTTTCGGCCTGTCAAGACGGTTCGGGCCCGGGCCGCCGCATGCGCCATCACGGCAGAGTTTCGGCCTATGCCGTTTTCTGCCAGAGTGCCGTGCCGGCGGGCGCGCGATTCGCGCCGGCCTGCATCCTGGTTCCCGAGTCCGGAGTTCGCGTGTCCGATGCGGCCACACCCTCGGCACGGCGTAGCGGCTTCTGGACCCTGGTTCAGTCCACCGAGCGGCTGCGCGCCCATCCCTGGCTCGGCGACCTCATCGCGCTCGGCGCCACTGCGGTGGCGCTCGGCCTGCGCTTCGCCCTCGATGCCGTGCTGCCGCCCGGCTTCCCCTACCTGACCTTCTTCCCGGCGGTCGTCCTCACGACCTTCTTCTGCGGCCTGCGGCCGGGCATCACCTGCGCCGTGCTGTGCGGCCTGTCCGCGTGGTACTTCTTCCTCGGCCCGCAGGACACCTTCGTCCTGAACGGCCCGACCGCGCTCGCGCTCGCCTTCTACGCCTTCATCGTCACGGTCGATATCGGGCTGATCCACGTCATGCACCGTGCGGGGGCCCGGCTGCAGCAGGAGAAGGCCGTCACCGCCGCCCTCTACGAGCAGCAGCGGACCATGTTCCAGGAGCTGCAGCACCGCGTCGCCAACAACATGCAGTTCATCGCCGCGCTGCTCACCCTGCAGAAGCGCAAGGTGGCCGGCGACCCGGCGGCGGCCGCGGCGGCGCTCGACGAGGCCCGGGTGCGGCTGGAGACGATCTCGCGCATCCACCGCCGCCTCTACGATCCGGACCGGATCAGCCTGCCGATCGGCCAATACCTGCAGGAGCTGTGCGCCGACCTCCTCGACGCCACGGGGGCGCAGAACATCGTCTGCCTCGTGGACGTCCCGCCGGTCCGGCTCGACCTCACGCGCCTGACCACCCTGTCGCTGCTGGTGGTGGAGGTGGTCACCAACGCCTGCAAGCACGCCTTCCCGGCGGGCGAGCGCGGCACCATCACCATCCGGCTGGAGCGCCTCGACGCCGCCCGGGTGGCGCTGACGATCGCCGACAACGGCCGGGGCATGCCGGCGGCGTTCGACCCGGCGGCGAGCCGCAGCCTCGGCGTGCGGATCTCTCAGGCGCTGGCCGGACAGCTCGACGGCGTCCTCACCTATGCGGGCGAGAGCGGCACGGTGGTGCGCGTCGAGTTCCCGGCGGCCGCCTGACGGATCGCTACAGCCAGTCGTTCTTGCGGAAGCGCCAGTAGAGGACGCCGCACAGCGCCGCGATGCCGGCGAGCACCAGGAAGTAGCCGTAGCGCCACTTCAGCTCCGGCATGTTCTCGAAGTTCATCCCGTAGATGCCGGCGATCGCGGTCGGCACCGCCAGGATCGCCGCCCAGGCCGCGAGCCTTCGGGTGATGACCGTCTGCTGCGCCTGGCCGAGCATCAGGCTCGCCTCGAAGGCGAAGGCCAGCACCTCGCGCAGCGCGTCGATCTCGTCCTGCACCCGCCGCAGGTGGTCCGAGACGTCCCGGAACAGGGGCTGCATCTCCTCGTCGATGGCGACGAGATCGCCGTGTTCGAGCTTGCGGCAGACCTCGACCAGCGGCACCACCGCGGTGCGCAGGCGCAGGAGATCGCGCCGCAGCAGGTACAGCCGCTCGATCTCGGCCGGCAGGAGTTCGCGCCTGAGGATGCGGTCCTCCAGCGACTCGGCCTCCGCCAGCACCGTCTCCATCACGGGGGCGTAGTTGTCGACGATGAAGTCGAGCACCGCGTAGAGGATGTAATCCTCGCCGTGGGCGAGCAGCTTGGGGCAGGATTCAGTCTTCTCGCGCACCGGCGCGTAGGATTCCGAGGCGCCGTGGCGCACCGTGACCACGTAGCCGCGGCCGACGAACAGGTGCGTCTCGCCCAGCGCGATCCGGCCCTGCACGAGCTGCGCGGTGCGTGTGACCACGAACAGGCAGTCGCCGTAGCGTTCGAGCTTGGGGCGCTGGTGGGCGTTGAGCGCGTCCTCGATGGCGAGCGGGTGCAGCCGGAACTGCGCCTGGATCTCCCGCAGCAGCGCCGCCGAAGGCTCGTAGAGCCCGATCCAGACGAGGTGCCCGGGCCGGCTCGCCCACTCGCCGGCCTCCGCCACGCGCACGTCGGCGACCTTGCGCCCCTCCGCGTAGACGCCGGCCGCGACGACGCCGGGCTCGTCGGCAGGGGGAACGGACGTGATGAGGGCCATCGGGGGGACTCGCGTGAGGGAGCGCCATCTGCCGCCCAAACCTGCCGCAGGGCAAGCGGCGGCCGCAAACTCGACCGTAGGGATCTTTGCCGGCTTCGCAGCAGGAACCGGAAGGTTCGGGGTGTGGCCGATCCTCAACGCCCTGCCGCGCAGTCAGTCCCCGGGCCGTTCATCCCGGGCGGGAGCGCGGCCGGGTGCTTTACAGCCGCGCCGGCCCGTGGCTGGTCAACCCCGCCCCTTCCCTCGGCCCGAGCCCGACACCGCATGACGACCTGCCCGCCGCCCGCTCGGAGTCCCGCGCGCGCCGCCCTCGGCGCGGCGGCAAGCTTGGCCTGGTTCGCCCTGAACGTGCCCGCGCAGGCCGCCGATCCCGGCGCCCCCGCCCCTGCCGCCTTCGTCGACTGGTCGGGCGGCTATCTCGGCCTCCAGGGCAGCGCGGGCGCCTCCTACGGCGCCTTCACCTTCGCGCCGACGCGGATCGGCGGGCGGACCGTCGCGCCCTTCAAGACCGGGGATGCCACCGGCAGCAACGATATCGGGCGGGACGCCACCACCGCGGTCGGCGGGGTGTTCGGCGGCTGGAACTGGCAGACCGGGCCGTGGCTGGTCGGCCTGGAGGTCGACATCAACGCCGCCAACCTGAAGCGGCCGGTGCCGAGCACCGTGCCGGGCTTCGGCACAGAGGCGACCAATCCGGCCTTCTCCCTGATCCGCGCCAAGAGCGACCTCTACGGCTCGGTGCGCGGCCGCCTCGGCTACAGCTTCGAGAACTCGCTCGTCTATGCCAGCTTCGGGATCGCGGGGGCGAATGCGCGGGTGATCGCCACCTACCCGGACGGCGCGGGCGGCCTCGCGACGGCCCAGCGCGACCTCGGCTTCCTGGGCTTCACCCTCGGCGCCGGGCTGCAGGTCGCCGTGCACCCGAACCTCGCGCTCGGCATCGACTACCGCTACGCCGATCTCGGATCGAGCGGGTCCTTCCCGCTCGGCACCCTGCCGGGGCCGGCCGGCGGCCCGGTCTCGACGGCCACGCGCTTCACCGCGCACCAGATGATGGCGCGGCTGATCTGGCTGCCCTCCGGCCTGCGCCTGCCGCCCGAGGCCGAGGAGGCGGCGGAGGCGGCCGAGCGGACGCGCTACTCGCTGCACGGGCAGGCGACGCTGCTGGCCCAGGGCGTGCCGGGCTTCCGCTCCCCCTATCGCGGCGAGCAGAGCCTCGTGCCGCGTCAAGCCCAGCAGACCACGACGGCGACGCTCTTCCTCGGCTTCAAGCTGACCGAGGGGACCGAGCTCTACTACAACCCGGAATTCTCGCAGGGCTTCGGCCTGAGCCGGACGCTCGGCGTCGCGGGATTCGTCAACGGCGAAGCCCAGAAGGCGGGCGCCCCCTTCCCCAAGCTGCGCTCGAACCGCTACTTCGTGCGCCAGACCTTCAACCTCGGCGGCGAGACCGAGGACGTGCCCGACGGACCCAACCAGGTCGCCACCACCCGCTCCGTCGAGCGCCTCACCGTGGTGGCGGGCAAGTTTGCGCTCGGCGACTTCTTCGACGGCAACGTCTACGCGCACGACCCGCGGGTGGACTTCTTCAACTGGGCGATCTGGGGGGCGGCGGCCTGGGACTTCCCGGCCAACCTGCCCGGCTTCACCCAGGGCGTGATGGTCGAGTACAACCGCAAGGAATTCGCCCTGCGGGCCGCCTACACCCAGGTGCCCAAGCAGCCGTCGAGCGACGTGCTCGACCCGCGGGTGTTCGAGCGCGGCGGCCTCACCGTGGAGTTCGAGGGGCGCCACACCCTGCCGGTGCTCGACCGGCCCGGCAAGCTGCGCATCGGCCTGTTCAGCAACGTCGGCAACACCGCGAACTTCCGGCAGGTCGTGGCCCTGACCCAGGCCGGCCTGTTCGACGACGTCAACGACGCCGCCAGCCTGACGCGCCGTCCGCGCCGCAAGAGCGGCGCCTACATCAACCTCGAACAGGCGATCACGGACGATCTCGGGCTCTTCGCCCGCGCGAGCGTCAACGACGGGCGCAACGAGAGCCTGTCCTTCACCGACATCGACCGCAGCGTCTCGGGCGGCCTCTCGCTCAAGGGCAGCGCCTGGGGCCGGCCCGGCGACACGGTGGGGCTCGGCACCAGCCGCAACGAGATCTCGCCCTCGCACCGCGCCTTCTTCGCCACCGGCGGCCTCGGCCTGCTGATCGGCGACGGGCGGCTGAACTACGCGCCCGAGCGGGCGGTGGAAGCCTTCTACGCCCTCGGTCTCACCAAGGCCGTGACGATGACGTTCAACTACCAGCACGTAGAGAACCCGGCCTACAACCGGGACCGCGGGCCGGCGGACTTCTTCGGCGGCCGCCTCCACGTGGATTTCTGAGACCAGCGGTCATTGGAAACGACCGCTGGTTCGGCTCTCGATTGTTCGAAGCCAGA
>NZ_BPQQ01000077.1 GCF_022179325.1 Methylobacterium isbiliense
CCCCTGAGGCACGCGATGGCCTCGCTGCGGGTCGGGAGCTGGCGCTGGATGCGCTCCAGGTTGCCGACGATGACCCCGAGCAGGTTGTTGAAGTCGTGCGCGACGCCTCCGGTGAGCTGGCCGATCGCCTCCATCTTCTGCGATTGCCGCAGCATCGCCTCCGCCTGCTCGCGCTCGGCCACCGCGCGGCGCAGGGCCTCCAGGGCCTCGTCGCGTTCGGCGATGCGCGCCCGCAGCGCCGCGTTCACGCGCCGCAATTCCTCCGGCGAGGGCAGCGCGAGGGCCTTCGGCAGCAGAGGCCAGAGCGCTGCCGCCGTGGCCACCGAGACGAACGCGGTGAAGACCTTCACGATCGCCTCGAATCCGTAATCGGGCACCCAGAGCGTCCAGATCGCCACGAAATGCGTCGTTCCGCAGGCCAGGATGAAGGCGGCGAAGCACCAGAACATCCACCCGAAGACGATGTCGCGCCGATGCGTCGCGAAGACGCCGAGCGCGACGGGAATCGAGAAATAGGCGAGCCCGATCACCGCATCAGCCACCACATGGGTCCAGATCAGTTCCGGGCGCCACAACAGGCAGATGCCGTGAGGCGAGAGACTCTCCTTCTGGAGGAGCCGGCCGACGAAGTCGAGCATAGGATTGGTCGCTTGGAGGCAATGCCCGATCGGGACTCGGCGGGAGGAGACACCGACTATGCGACGGCTTCGCGTCGCGCGCACGCGCTTTCGCGCTGCGGCGGCAGGCACGCCGCCGGAATGCCGCGATGCGGAACCTTGCCGGGCGGCGCGCATTGGCCCAGGCGCCCCCACGGCATCGCTTCCCCGCGCCGGCATTCTCCCGCCGCGGAACGATCCGTCGTGGGCGCGTCGGCGCATGGCAGAGGCGAAGGATCGATCGGATGTGTGGGATCTGCGGCGAAATCCGCCTGGACGGGGCGCCGCCGGACGCGGCGGCGGTGGCGGCGATGGCCGGACCGTTGCGGGCGCGCGGCCCGGATGCGGGGGGCAGCTTCTCGCAGGGCGCGGTCGCCTTCGGGCACCGCCGCCTCAGCATCCTCGATCTCAGCCCCGCCTCGCAGCAGCCGATGGTCGATCCGGGCCTCGGCCTCGCGATCGTGTTCAACGGCTGCATCTACAACTTCCGGCCGCTGCGTGAGGAGCTGCGCGCCAAGGGCTACGCGTTCTTCTCGGACGGCGACACGGAGGTGATCCTCAAGGCCTACCACGCCTGGGGCCCGGCCTGCGTCGAGCGCTTCTACGGCATGTTCGCCTTCGTGCTGTGGGAGCGCGACAGCGGGCGCATCCTGATCGCCCGCGACCGGCTCGGCATCAAGCCGCTCTACTACACCGAAGCGGGCGGGCGGCTGCGCTTCGCGTCGAGCCTGCCGGCGCTGCTGGCGGCGGGCGATGTCGACACGTCGATCGACCGGGCCGCGCTCCACCACTACATGAGCTTCCACGCGGTCGTGCCCGCGCCGATGACGATCCTGAAGGGCGTGCGCAAGGTGCCGCCCGCGACGACCATCGTCATCGAGCCCGACGGCACGCGCCGCGAGCGCACCTACTGGGAGGCCGTCGTCGGAGAGCGCCCCGAGGACCGCCACATGACCGAGGCCGACTGGCGCGAGGCGGTGCTCGCCACCCTGCGCAAGGCGGTCGAGCGGCGCCTCGTCTCGGACGTGCCGGTGGGCGTGCTGCTCTCGGGGGGGCTCGATTCCTCGATCGTGGTGGCGCTGCTCGCCGAGGCGGGCCAGCGGGGCCTCAAGACCTTCTCGATCGGCTTCGAGACGGTCGGCGACGAGGTCGGCGACGAGTTCAAGTACTCCGACATCATCGCCGAGCGCTTCGGCACCGACCACCACCGCATCCGCATCGACTCGGCCCGCGCGCTTCCGGCCCTGCACGGGGTGGTGGCGGCGATGTCCGAGCCGATGGTCAGCCACGACGCGATCGGCTTCTACCTCCTGTCGGAGGAGGTCTCGAAGCACGTCAAGGTGGTGCAGAGCGGGCAGGGGGCCGACGAGATCTTCGGCGGCTACCACTGGTACCCGCCGATGATGCAGGCCGACGACGCCGTCTCGGCCTACGCGCGGGTGTTCTTCGACCGCGATCAGGCCGAGATGGCCGAGGTGCTGGAGCCGGGCTTCCTCGCCGACGATGCGAGCCGCGCCTTCGTGGCGGCGCATTTCGCCCGCCCCGGCGCGCCCCGGCCGATCGACAAGGCGCTGCGCATCGACACCGAGATCATGCTGGTCGACGATCCGGTCAAACGCGTCGACAACATGACGATGGCCTGGGGGCTGGAGGCCCGCGTGCCGTTCCTCGACCACGACCTCGTGGGCCTCGCCGGCCGGGTGCCGGCCGAGCTCAAGATCCGCGACGGCGGCAAGTACATCCTCAAGGAGGCCGGCCGGCGCGTCGTGCCCGCCGAGGTGATCGACCG
The DNA here is from genome assembly GCF_022179325.1 of Methylobacterium isbiliense. Taxonomy (GTDB): domain Bacteria; phylum Pseudomonadota; class Alphaproteobacteria; order Rhizobiales; family Beijerinckiaceae; genus Methylobacterium; species Methylobacterium isbiliense. The sequence goes on from NZ_BPQQ01000077.1 coordinate 2,446, forward strand.
GCCCAAGGGCTACTTCCCGGTGCCGGCCCTCAAGTACCTGCGCGGCCCCTTCCTCGATCTCGTGCGCGACGTGCTGAGCCAGCCGGCCGCCCGCGAGCGCGGGATCTTCCGGCCGGCCTACGTTGACCGGCTCCTGGCCGAGCCCGAGGCGCACATGACCCCCTTGCGCGGCTCGAAGCTCTGGCAGGTCGCGCTGCTCGAGTTCTGGCTCCAGACCCACACGATCTGAACCGGCAAGGTCCGCAACATGACGAGCCCCCGCCCGCGGCCCGCTCCCGCTCCGGCTGCCCCCTCCGACGCCGCCCCCGCCGGCCGCGCCAACGTCGCCGTCGAGTGCGGCTGGGGGCGGCTGATCTTCGGCCAGACCTTCCGCGATCCGGCCGACCTCGTGGACACCCTGCTGCAGGAGCAGCCGGGCCGGCGGGACGTGGCCTTCTACGTCGCCGAGCCGCACGTGGTGCTGGCGCTCGCCCCGACCGAACTCTTCCTCGACCCGTCCCACGCCTTCCGCCTCGCGCTCGCCGACCTCGACGAGGGGCCGCCGCCGCACGGTGTCCGGGTGCGCGGGATCCGCGGGCCGGCCGATATCGGCGAGATCAACCGCATCTGCCTCGCCCGGCGCATGGTGCAGATCGATCCGGCCTCGGCATGGCCCGCCGCCGGGGATTCGCTTCTCACCTACCTCGTCGCCGAGGATGCCGGGACGGGTGCGATCCTGGGGGCGGCGACCGGCGTCGACCACGTCGCGGCCTTCGACGACCCGGAGAACGCGGCCTCCCTGTGGTCGCTCGCGGTCGACCCGCAGAGCCCGCATCCGGGCGTCGGCGAGGGGTTGGTGCGGGCGCTCGCCGCCCATTTCCGGGCGCGCGGGCGGGCGTTCATGGACCTCTCGGTCATGCACGACAACACGCAGGCGATCGCGCTCTACGACAAACTCGGCTTCACCCGCCTGCCGACCTTCACCATCAAGACCAAGAACTCCTTCAACGAAAAACTCTACATCGGCCCCTCGCCGGAGGCGGCGCTGAACCCCTACGCGCGCATCCTGACCGACGAGGCGCGCCGGCGCGGCATCACGGTCGAGGTGGTGGACGAGCCGACCTCGCTGTTCCGCCTCTCCCACGGCGGGCGCAGCTTCGTCTGCCGCGAGAGCCTCACCTCGGCGACCTCCGCGGCCGCGATGACGATCTGCGACGACAAGGCCCTCACGCGCCGGCTCCTCGCCGGGGCGGACCTGCGCGTGCCGGACCAGGCGACCGTCACCGACGACGAGGCGGCCCGGGCCTTCCTGGACCGTTACGGTGCGGTGGTGGTGAAGCCCGCCCGCGGCGAGCAGGGCCGCGGCATCGCCGTGAACCTCACCACGCCGGAGGAGGTGACGGCGGCGGTGGCGGAGGCGCGGCGCGTCTGCGATACGGTGCTGCTCGAAGAGTTCGTGGAGGGCGAGGACCTGCGCGTCATCGTCATCGACTTCAAGGTCGTGGCGGCGGCGATCCGGCGGCCGGCCCAGGTGGCGGGCGACGGGCGCCACACCGTGCGCGAGCTCATCGAGCGCCAGAGCCGGCGCCGCGCGGCGGCCACGGGCGGCGAGTCGAGGATCCCGCTCGACGACGAGACCGCGCGCTGCGTGACGCGCGCGGGCCGCAGCCTCGACGACGTGCTCCCCGCCGGCGAGACGCTCCTCGTGCGGCGCACCGCCAACCTCCACACGGGCGGCACGATCCACGACGTCACGGACGCGGTCCATCCCGACATCGTCGCGGCCTGCGTCAAGGCGGCCCGGGTGATCGACATCCCGGTCGTCGGCCTCGACCTGATGGTGCCGGACGTGCGAGGACCCGCGCACTGGTTCATCGAGGCCAACGAGCGGCCGGGCCTCGCCAACCACGAGCCGCAGCCCACGGCCGAGCGGTTCATCGACATGCTCTTCCCGCAGACGATCGCGGCCGCGCGGATCCGGAGGCACTGACGCGTGAACAAGCCGTTCGTGATGCCGTCCGCCACGGTGCGGATCGACGTCGACTACATGCTCGACTTCCTCAAGCGCCTGATCGAGATCCCGAGCCCGACCGGCTACACCGATCAGGCGGTGCATTTCTGCGGGCGCGAGCTGGAGCGGCTGGGGGTGCCCTTCGAGCTGACGCGCCGCGGCGCCATCCGGGCGACCCTGCGCGGGGCCGGGCCGGGGCCGGCCCGGGCGATGGTCTCGCACCTCGACACGCTCGGCGCGATGGTCAAGCAGCTCAAGGATAACGGCCGCCTTGCGCTGATCCCGATCGGCACGTGGTCGGCGCGCTTCGCGGAGGGCGCGCGCTGCACCATCTTCACCGATCGCGGCAGCTACCGGGGCACGATCCTGCCGCTCAAGGCCTCGGGCCACACCTTCAACGAGGAGGTCGACACCCAGCCGGTCGACTGGACCAACGTCGAGATGCGGGTCGACGCCTTCTCGTACCGCTGCGAGGACCTGCGGCGGCTGGGCTTCAACGTCGGCGACTTCGTGGCCGTCGATCCCAACCCGGAGATCTCGCCGCGGGGCTACATCAACTCCCGCTACCTCGACGACAAGGCGGGCGTGGCGGTGATGTTCGCCGCCATGAAGGCTCTGGCGGATGCCGGGCAGAAGCCCACGGTCGACACCTACATGCTGTTCACCATCGCCGAGGAGGTCGGAGTCGGCGCCTCCTCGGTGCTGCACGGCGACATCGCCGAGATGGTGACGATCGACAACGGCACCGTCGCCCCCGGGCAGGGGAGCCGCGAATCCGGCGTGACCATCAGCATGGCCGATTCGGCCGGGCCGTTCGACTTCCACCTGACCCGCCGCCTGATCGAGCTGTGCGAGACGAACGACATCCGCTATGAGCGCGACGTCTTCCGGTTCTACCGCAGCGACAGCGCCTCGGCGCTGGAGGCGGGCAACGATCTGCGCACGGCGCTGATCTGCTTCGGCATCGATTCCTCGCACGGCTACGAGCGCACCCACGTCAACGCCCTGCGCTCGCTCGCCGAACTCTCCTGCCACTATCTCCAGAGCGACGTGCTGTTCGGGCGCGACGTCAGGCCCCTCGGACCGCTGGCGGGCTTCCCGCGCCAGGAGGTCGAGACCGCCGATCCAGCCGCCGACGAGGGCGACGCGGGCGCCGCCTTCCCGAGCTGACGGAACCGGGGCGGGATCCCGGGCGATGACGAGCCCGGCGGGCGGAAGGCCCGCGCGGGGAGCCGGATGATCGTCTACGGGGATGTGCGCCGGCACGAGGAGACGGCCTCGGCCATCGACCGGGTGGCCCGGGCCGCGGCGCAGGCCGCCGGTCTGCCGCCTGGGATCGGGCGGCACGGGACGCTCGCGACCGCCTTCATCACCGCCGGCGAACTCGCGCAGGGCATCGCGGATGCCGCCTTCCACGAGCGGGAGGCGGACGCGCCGAGCCCCGGCGAGGACGCGGCCCTCGCGCTCCTGATGGCGCTCGCGCGGGCGCTCTGGCGCTCATGGGAGACCGGGTTCCGGGAGACCGGGTTCCGGGAGACGGACTTGCACGAGGCCGGCGCGCCGGTGCCCGGGCTCCTCGCGGCGCTGGCGGCCGCGGCCCTGCCGCGCGACCTCGTCCTCAAGCGGGCGGAGGGCTTCGCCTTCTACGCGCTCTATCCCGAGAGCGTTGCGGCGGCCGCCCGCGCCTCCGGTTTCGGGGCCGACACGCGGGTGATCGGCATCCGCAGCATCGGCGCGCCGCTCGGCGCGATGGCGGCGGCGGCGCTCGGCGCCCGCCCGCCCGTCACCGTGCGGCCGGTCGGGCACCCGTACCGGCGCCGGCTGTCGCTGTCTCCCGCGATCGAGGCGGCGCTCGCGGCCCCGCCCGGCACCACCTACGCGGTCGTGGACGAGGGGCCGGGCCTCTCGGGCAGTTCCTTCGGCGCGGTGGCCGATCATCTGGAGGGGCGGGGCGTCGCGCGCGAGCGGATCGTCTTCTTCCCGAGCCATTCCGGCGCGCCGGGGCCGCAGGCGAGCGCGCCGCACCGGGCCCGCTGGGCGGCGGCACGGCGCTGCGTGGTGACGGTGGACGACCTCGTGCTGCGCGCGCCCCGGCCCGAGCATCGCCTGGACACCTGGCTCGCCGACCTGCTCGGCCCGCTCGACGGCCCTCCGGAGGACATCTCGGGCGGGGCATGGCGGGCCAGGTTCTGGCCGCCCGCCCCCCATCCTCCCGCAACTTGCCCTGCTGCGACTTGGCCGCCGGTCGATGCGCAGCAGGAGCGGCGCAAGGTCGTGGTGCGGGCGGGCGGGCGTTCGTGGCTCGCGAAATTCGTGGGACTCGGGGCCGACGGCGAGGCCGCGCTCGCCCGGGCGCGGCGTCTGGCGGGTGCCGGGTTCACGCCGCCGGTCGCCGGGTTCCGCCACGGCTTCCTGGTGGAGCGCTGGATGGAGGAGGCGCGGCCCCTCGTGCCGGGTCAGGTCGATCCCCTGCGCCTCGCCGGCCGTGTCGGGCGCTACCTCGCCTTCCGGGCCGAGGCCTTCCCGGCCGGGCCGGAGCGGGGCGCCTCGCTGTCCGACCTCGTCGCCATGGCGCGCCACAATGCCGGGACGGCGCTCGGCGCCGAGGCCGGCAGGTGGTTCGACCGCTGGAGCCCGGACGCGCTCGCGCGGCTCGCCGCAGGGATGCGTCCCGTCGAAACCGACAACCGTCTTCAGCCGTGGGAATGGCTCGTCCTGCCGGATGGCGGCCTCCTCAAGGCGGACGCCCTCGACCACCATGCCGCGCACGACCTCATCGGCTGTCAGGACGTCGCCTGGGACGTCGTCGGGGCGGGCATCGAACTCGCGCTGCCGCCGCAGGCGCGCGCTCGCCTCGTCGCAGCGGTGGAGCGCGGCACCGGGCGGGCGATCGCCCCCGACCTGCTCGCGCTCCTTGCGCCGTGCTACCTCGCCTTCCGGATCGGCGCCGGCACGATGGCGGCCGCGGCCGCCTCGCCCGAGGAGGCCGACCGCCTCGCCCGCGCCGCCGCCGCCGACACGGAGCGCCTGCGCGCGCTGCTGCGGCAACAGACGCGATGATGGAGACCCGATGATCCTGCTGCGGCACGGCCAGAGCACCTTCAACCTGCATTACGGCGCCACCGGACTCGATCCGGGCATTCCCGACGCGCCCTTGACGCCGCTCGGGCACGAGCAGGCCGAGGCCGCCGCCGCGGCGCTGGCGGGCGAGGACATCCGGCGCATCCTGTGCTCGCCCTACACGCGGGCGCTGCAGACCGCGGCGCCCGTGGCGGCCCGGCTCGGCCTGCCGGTGCTGGTCACGCCGGCCGTGCGGGAACGCTTCGCGGCGAGCTGCGACATCGGCACCTGCCGCACCGACCTCGCGCAGGCCTGGCCCCATCTCGACCTCGGCGCCGTCACCGAGATGTGGTGGGCGAAGGAGGCCGAGCCCCACGACCTCTTCCACGCCCGCACGGTCGCGTTCCGCGACGAGGTCGCGGCGCGGCCGGACTGGGACCACACGCTGGTGATCTGCCACTGGCACGTCATCCTGGCCCTCACGGGCCAGAGCCTCGGCAACGGGCAATGGGTCCGCCTGACGCATCCGGGCACCGCGGCCTGAGACCGGTTCCGGACGCTGCCTTCCGGGCGCGGGCTCGCGAGCCGGCGCGGCGGAGCCGCGGCGATGCTCCCTCGCGCGAAGCCGATGGAGCCCGGCGGCCTCAGGCGGTGGGCTCCTGCAGGCGCCGCTCGGCGCCGCGCAGGCGTGCGATCTCGGCGAGCGCCGTGCGCCGCGCCGCGCCGAACCGCGCGAGGAGCGGTCCGAGGTCGTGCGCCTCCCGGGCCGCCTGCTCGATCTCCCGGCAGAGCGCCGACAGGTTGGCAAAGCCCAGGATGCCGGCCGCCGACACCATCGCGTGCGCGTCGAGTGCGAGCCGGTCCCGGTCGGGATCCGTCCCGTCGACGCGGTGCGCCAGCTCCGCGGCGAGCAGCGCCAGCAGTCCGTCGACCCGTTCCGCCCCGAGCAGGTCGCGCACCGCCGCGAAGGCGGCCGGGTCCACCCGGCCCTCCGGGCCCTCCGCCCGCTTGGCGCGGTACCGGGCGATGACCGCCGCGAGGTCGGCCCGCTTGAACGGCTTGCCCACATGCCCGTCCATGCCCGCCTCGCGCAGGGCCGCGACCTGTTCCGGCAGGATGTTGGCCGTCATGGCGACGATCGGCACCCGGCCGACCGGTCCCGCCAGCGCGCGGATGTGGCGCGTCGCCGTGAGGCCGTCCATGCCGGGCATCTGCACGTCCATCAGCACGAGGTCGTAGGCCCGCTTCTGCACCGCGCGCACCGCTTCGACCCCGTCGACCGCGAGGTCGACGCGGTGTCCGGCCGCCTCCAGCACGGCGCGGGCCAATTCGCGGTTGATCTCCAGATCCTCCACCAGGAGGAGATCGGCCGGGGCGGCCTCCCCGCTCGTCTCGGGCGCTGCGGGTGCGGCGGTCTCCGTCTCCGCCTCGTCGAGGGCGACCGTGAACCAGAACGTCGCGCCAGCCCCCGCCCGGCTCTCCACGCCGATCGTGCCGCCCATGCGCTCCACGAGGGTCTTGGAGATGGCGAGGCCCAGGCCCGTGCCGCCGAAGCGGCGCCGGATCGAGCCGTCCACCTGGCTGAAGCGCTGGAAGAGCCGGTCCTGCAGCTCCTCCGGTATGCCGATGCCGGTATCCGCCACTGTGAACCGCAGCATCCGCGTCGCGGCCTCGCGCGTGACGGCGAGCGTCACCGCGCCCGCCGGCGTGAACTTCACCGCGTTGTTGAGGAGGTTGAGCAGGATCTGGCGCAGCCGGCCGTGGTCGCCCACGAGCACGGCCGGCACCCCGGGCGCCACCGTGACCGTCACGGCGATGTCCTTCGCGCCCGCCGCACCGCGGATGATCGACACCGTGTTGTCGATGAGGGCGCCGAGCCGGAAGGGCTGGAGGTCGAGGTCGATCTGCCCCGCCTCGATCTTCGAGAAGTCGAGGAGATCGTCCACGATGGTCAGCAGCGCCGAACCCGCCGACTGGATCCGCTCCGCCTGCCGGCGCTGCGCCTCGCTCAGGGCGGCATCGTCGAGCAGCAGCTCCGTGTAGCCCAGGATGCCGTTCAGCGGCGTGCGGATCTCGTGGCTCATCGAGGCCAGGAAGTCGCTCTTGGCCCGGCTCGCCTGCTCGGCCGCCTCCGCGGCCTGCTCCAGCGCCTCCTTGTGGCGCTGGCGCTCCGAGACGTCGCGCACGACGGCGACGTAGCCGGTCGGGGCGCCGGCCGCGTCGCGCAGCAGGCGGTACTTGGCCTCCACCCAGATGTAGGCGCCGTCCTGGCGCCGGTAGCGCAGCCGGCTCGTGGCGGTGTCGCGCCGGCCTCCGGTCAGGTCGCTCAGCATCTCCGCCCAGCCGCCGCGGTCGTCCGGATGGACCCTGTCCAGCGGCTTGGTCCCGATGAGCGCCTCGGGCTCGTAGCCCAGGACCTCGCGGCTCGCCGGGGAGACGTAGCGGCGGACGGTGTCGAGGTCGGCCCACACGATCATGTCGAGGGCGTGCTCCGACAGGAGGCGGAACCGCGCCTCGCTCGCCCGCACCGCCCGCTCGGCCTCGGCGATGCGGCGCTGGTGGCGCGCGAGGCCGATCCCCAGCCCGCACAGGGTGGTGGCCGCGATGGTGAGCGCGAGGCCGTCGATCAGGGCGTCGTCGCGCCACGCGGTCAGCGTCTCGGGCACGCTGCGGGCGACCGTGACGACGAGCGGATAGGCGTCCAGGCGCTCGTAGGCGACGATCCGCTCCTCGCCGTCGAGGCTGGAGCGGGCGCGGAACACGCCGCTCCTGGCTTGCGGCAGCGCCCGCCGGAACAGATCCGTGCCGGACAGGTCCCGCCCCACCGTCCGGACGTCGTAGGGGTGGCGCACCAGCAGCGTGCCGTCGGCGTCCAGGAGGGCGATCGACCCCCGCTCGCCGACGCCGAGGTCGCGGTAGAAGGCCTGGAAGTGCCCAGGCGTCAGGGAGGCCACCACGACGCCGCCGAACCGGCCGTCCGGGCCGTTCCAGCGCCGGGACAACGGCACGATGATCCGGCCGCTGCGCCGGCTCTGCATCGGCGCGTCGATGTGCAGGTCGCGGGACGGCGTGCTTCGATGATGCACGAAGTACGGCCGGTCCCCGCTGTTGATCGGCATGGCCGGTTCGCCGAGCGAGTCGCTGATCCAGTCGCCCTGTGCGTCCTGCACCGAGAGGCCGCTCACGTGCGTGATCAGCGCCAGCCGCCGCTGCAGATGGGCCTTGAGCGCCGCAGGGTCGGCGAGCGCCCCGGACTCGATGTGGTCCACGACGCCGCTGAGGATCAGGTCGGCCGCCTCGATGCTGCGGGCGGTGTGCTGGATCAGGGAGCGGGCGAGGTTGCGGGTGTCGGCCTGGGCGTCCGCCAGAGCCGCCTCGCGGCCGCGCCAGATCTGCCACGCGCCGATACTGAGCATCAGCGCCGCCGCCAGATACGCGACGACCGCCGGGCTGCCGAGCAGCCGCGGCCGGCGAGGGAGGCCCGCGGCCCATGCGGAGAGCGACGTCATGACCGATGATGCACGCCCGATTGCGGAGTCTTCTGTTGAGGCAGGGTCCGACTCGGGGTTCTACACGCAATTCCTGCGGATTGCTTGTCCTGCGGATTGATTGACGGCGGCCGATCGCAGTCCCGCGACCGCCCGCAGCGCGAGGCGGGATAGCGTCCCCTGTCCGGGTCTCGGTGCGCATCCGGCGCATCGTCGTCTTCGACCGGAGCCGCCGCAAGGGCCCATGATGGGTGGCGATCGATGGCCCATGATCGCCACCGCCTCACGCCCGCGTCGTGCCGCGGTCCTCAGAGTCTTGTCCGACGAAGCAGATGCCGGCTTGCACACGAGAGGGCGGGGAAACCAAAGAGCTGGAGCAGGCTCCGACGGCGACGTGATGGGGGCCTGCTCCAATCCGGCGCGACGACGCACGATGTCGTGATGGCCGCAAGATTCCGCCCTGCATCTTGGAAGAATTGATTATTTGCGGATTAAAGAAGATTTCCATACGTGCGTACTGAAGTATTAATTTTCAGCAATGTTGCTTGATGGTCGTCGTGTATTCGCCATCTGTTTCTGGGGCCGGGTCCATCCTGTAGCGTAGCGCCAGGTGGCACGGCTCCCCTTCGTTCCAGGGAGGATTAATGATGTCGTTCAACAGATTCGCTCCTGCCTTCGGGGCGGCCCTGCTGGTCGCGAGCCCTGCCTTCGCGATCACGGTGAGCAACCGCGACGCCAAGGAGCACGTTCTCACGGTCGACCGGGGCATGCAGGAGGATGACACCCGCATGGCGCCGGGCACCTCGGTGCAGGTCGACTGTCCCGAGGGATGCGCCCTGCGGGTGCGCGGCTCCGGCTACGACCGGCCGGCCGAGCCGGGCGACCGCCTCGTGATCGACCGCAGCGGCCTGCTGCATTACGCCGACGATCTCGCTACGGGGTCGGTGCGGACCGGGGCGCCAGCCGCCACGAAGTGATCCGCCGGGGCCGGGGGAGCGCCGCTCCTCCGGCCTCTTGCGCCCTCCATTAAAAAGGACGTACCCTCCATTTTGATGGAGGGCGCGACGTGAGCGGCACCGATCCCGACGCGCGCTTGGCCGCGCGGCTGCGGACCCTGCGGGCGGAGCGCGGTCTCAGCCTCGACGCCCTGGCGGCCCGGACGGGGGTGAGCCGCTCGATGATCTCGGTGGTGGAGCGCGGCGAGAGCAGCCCGACCGCAAGCCTCCTCGACCGGCTGGCCGCGGGCCTCGGGGTCACCCTCGCGGCGCTGTTCGCCGAGGAGGAGCGGGCCGGCGCGACGCCGGTCTCCCGCCGCCCCGACCAAGCGGTCTGGCGCGACCCCGAGACGGGCTACGAGCGCCGCAACCTCTCGCCCTCCGGCTTCCCGTCCGCCCTCGACCTCGTCGAGGTGGTGCTCCCGCCCGGCGCCCGCGTCGCCTACGACACCGGGCCGCGCGCGGCGCCCTTCGACCAGCAGATCTGGATCCTGGAGGGCAGCCTCGACCTGGCCGAGGGCGGGAGCACGCACCGGCTGGAGGCGGGCGATTGCCTCGCCATGCGCCTCGACGGGCCGACCACCTTCCGCAATCCCGCAGGCCGGCCCGCCCGCTACCTCGTGGCGCTCGCGGCCGGCGCCTGGCGGGGCCGGCCGTGACCCGGCCGCCCGCGGCGCTCCGCCGGCTCGGCGCGGCCGAGGCCGCGGCCCGTTCGGGCGACCTCGCGGCGCTCCTGATCGCCTGCGTGGAGGGCGGGGCCTCGGTGAGCTTCATGGCGCCGCTCGCCCGCGCCCGGGCCGAGGCCTTCTGGGGCGAGGTGGCGGCGGGGGTGGGGCGGGGGGAGCGCCTGCTCCTGGTCGCGGAGGATCCCGCGGGCGGCCTCCTCGGCACCGTGCAGGTGGTCCTGGCTCAGCCCGAGAACCAGCCGCACCGGGGCGACCTCGCCAAGATGCTCGTGCATCCGGCGGCCCGGCGCCGGGGCCTGGGCGCCGCCCTGATGCGGGCCGCCGAGGCCGCCGCGCGCGCTGCCGGCAAGACGCTGCTCGTCCTCGACACCGCGAGCCTGGAGGCCGAACGCCTCTACGCCCGCGAGGGCTGGATCCGGGTCGGGCGCGTGCCGGATTACGCCCTGCTGCCGGACGGGCGGCCCTGCGGCACCACCTTCTTCTACAAGCCCCTCGCCTGAGCGCCGGGCATGGACGGGATCCTGGTGGCCGCGGCCCTCCTCAGCGCGGCCCTGCATGCGGCCTGGAACGCCTGGGTGAAGGCCGCCCCCGACCCGCAGGACGCGATGGCCGCGCAGGTCATCGGCGCGGGGCTCGCCTCGGCGGCGCTGCTGGCCGTCGTGCCCCTGCCGCCGGCCGCGTCGCTGCCCTGGCTCGCCTCCTCGACGCTCCTCAACCTGCTCATCCTCGGGGCGCTGGTGCGCGGCTACGCGCTGGGCGGCTTCGGGTTCGTCTATCCGGTGGCCCGGGCCGTCTCGCCGCTCCTCGTCGCCCTGTTCGCCACGGTCCTCGTCGGCGAGCGCCTGAGCCCGACGGGCTGGGCCGGCGTCGCGCTGGTCTCGGGCGCGGTCGCGGTCTTCGCCAGCGGCGAGGCCCTGCGGCGTCCGGCGGCCCTCGTCTACGCGCTCGCGGCCGGGGCGTTGTCCGCCGCCTACGTCCTGTCGGATGCGCAGGGCGCGCGCCTGTCTCCCTCGGTGCTGGGCTACGGCCTGTCGCTCTCGGTGCTGAGCGCGCTCGCCTGCGCGGCGCTGCTGCGGATGCGGGGCGGCCGCGTGCGGGCGGTGCTGCGCGCCCATCGCGGGCTCGCGACCCTCGGCGCGGGGGCGGCGATCGCCTCCTACCTCCTGATCCTCTGGGTGTGGAGCCGGGGGCCGATTGCCCTCGGGGCGGCCCTGCGGGACACCAGCGTCGTGTTCGCCGGCCTCCTCGCTGCCCTGGTCCTGCGGGAGCCGCTCACCCCGCGGCGCGCGGGCGCCCTGCTCCTGGCGCTGGCCGGGATGGCCTGCCTGCGCGTCGCCTGACCCGCCCGAACGGCGAAGCGCGCGGCCCCGGGGGGGAGGCCGCGCGCTTCCGTCGCGCGACACGGGGATCCGCGTCGCGCGACAACCGGTCGAGGATCACTCCGCCGGCTGGAGGGCCGGGGTCTCGCTCTCGAGCGGGAGCGCATTGCCGTCGAGCGCCGCCGCGAGCCGGGCCTCGTCGACCTCGCCCTCCCAGCGGGCGACCACGATGCAGGCCACCGCGTTGCCGATGAAGTTGGTGAGCGCCCGGCACTCCGACATGAAGCGGTCGATGCCGAGGATGAGCGCCATGCCGACCACCGGCACGGAGGGCACCACCGCGAGCGTCGCGGCGAGCGTGATGAAGCCCGAGCCGGTGACGCCGGCCGCGCCCTTCGAGGAGAGCATCGCCACGAGCAGCAGGAGCGCCTGCTCGCCGTACGACAGGGGCGTGTCCGTCGCCTGGGCGATGAACAGGGCCGCCATCGTCATGTAGATGTTGGTGCCGTCGAGGTTGAACGAGTAGCCGGTGGGCACGACGAGGCCGACCACCGGGCGCGAGCAGCCCGCCCGCTCCATCTTGGTGAGCAGCGACGGCAGCGCCGATTCCGAGGACGAGGTGCCGAGCACCAAGAGGAGTTCCTCCTTGATGTAGCGGATCAGCTTGATGATGGAGAAGCCGTTGTAGCGGGCGACCGCGCCGAGCACGAGGAGCACGAAGATCGCCGAGGTCAGATAGAAGGCGAAGACCAGGTAGGCGAGGTTGGCGAGCGAGGACACGCCATACTTGCCGATGGTGAAGGCCATCGCGCCGAACGCCCCGAGCGGCGCCACCTTCATGATGATGTGGACGACGCCGAACACCGCCTCGGAGGTGATCTTGATGACGTCGAGCACCGGCTTGCCGCGCTCGCCCAGGAAGGCGAGGCCGAAGCCGAACAGCACCGAGAAGAACAGGACCTGCAGGATCTCGCCACCCGCGAAGGCGCCCACGGCCGTCGACGGGATGACGTTCATCAGGAACTCGACGATGCTCTGCTCCTTGGCCTTGCCCGCGTAGGTGGCGATGGCCTTGGGATCGAGCGACTTCGGGTCGATGTGCATGCCGTGGCCCGGCTGCAGCAGGTTGGCGACGATCAGCCCGACGATCAGCGCCAGCGTCGAGAAGGTCAGGAAGTAGACCAGGGCCTTCACGCCCACGCGGCCGACCTTCTCCAGATTCGTCATGCCGGCGATGCCGGAGACGACCGTGAGGAAGATCACCGGGGCGATGATCATCTTGACGAGCTTGATGAAGGCGTCGCCGAGCGGCTTCATGTCGGCGCCGAGCTGCGGGTAGAAGTGCCCGAGCAGGATGCCGATCGCGACGGCGACCAGCACTTGGAAGTAGAGGGTCTTGTAGAGCGGCTTGGGGGCGGGCGGATCGTGCGGAGCGTTGAGGGGGGCAGGTACGGCAGCCATCGGGCGTTCTCCCGGTTGGAGGATTGCAGGGTGGCCGGTTTGACCGCGGGCGGGGCCCGGGGGCGTTCCGACTCTTGCTGTTGACCTTGCGGTATGCAGCCGGGCCTTGCCAGGCACGATTGCGTTCGATGACCCAATGGCAACCGGTGTGCCAGGCTGCACGAGCGCTGAAGAATTTGTTAAGGCGCTGGAAACAGGAGATATTTTTCCATGATGGATGCAGCGCCGAACGAGTCCGTTCCGGCGTCCCGCACGCAAGGCCCCGGCGGCGTGCGGGAATCCGCCACCGCCCCGGGGGCTTCGGCCTGGTGGTGGCCGGTGCTCGGCGGATTGTCCGCGCGCCGCCGGCTGATGACCGTGGGGCTGACGGTGCTGGCCGCGCTCCTGGCGGCGTGGCTCGCCGGGCGGGCCGCCGAGCAGGCCGCGCTCGCCGATCTGCGGCGCACCGCGCAGGCCAGCCTGACCCTCCACGTGGCGGCGCTGCGGGCCGAGATGGAGAAGCAGGCCTCCCTGCCGCTCGCGCTCGCCACCGACCCGGAGATCGTGGCGAGCGTCGGCGAGGCGGCGGATCCGGCCGTCCTCGCCCGGGTGAGCGGGCGGCTCGCCGAGGTCGCCGGCGCGACGGGGGCGGCCGTGATCTACGTCATGCGGTCGGACGGCCTGGCAGTGGCGGCCAGCAATGCGGGCGGGCCGACGAGCTTCGTCGGCATCAACTACGCCTTCCGGCCCTATTTCCGGGAGGCCCTGGCCACCGGGACCGGCTCGCAATTCGCCCTCGGCACCGTGAGCGGGCGGCCGGGCTACTACCTCGCGCGGCGCGTGCCGGGGCCGCGGCCGGGCGTCGTCGTGGTCAAGGTCGAGTTCGACGGCATCGAGGCGGTCTGGGCGGCCGGCCGCGAGCGGGTCTTCGTGGCCGATCCGCGCGGCATCGTGCTGGTGGCGAGCGAGCCGGGCTGGCGCTTCCGCACGCTGCGCCCGGTCGATCCGACCGAGCGCCAGCGCATCCGCCACATGCTCGAATTCGGCGATGCCCTCCTCACGCCCCTTCCCCTCCACGCCGAGGCCCGCGCGGGCGGGCTGATGCGGGTGGGCGGCGGGTCCGAGCCCGCCCGCCTCGTCCTGCCCCTCGACGCCGAGGTGCCCGGCACGGCGTGGCGCCTGCACACGCTGACCCCGGTGGGCGCGGCGGTGGAGCGCGAGCGCGTCCAGGCGCGGGTGCTGGCCGGCCTCGTGGCCGCCGCCGCCGGGGCCGGCCTCGCGGTGCTGCTCGGTCGCCGCCGCCGCATCCGCGCCCGCCTCGCCGAGGAGGCGGTCCGGCGCGAGGAGCTGGAGCGGCGGGTGCAGGAGCGCACGCAGGCGCTCACCGACGCCAACGCCCAGCTGCGCGCCGAGATGGAGGAGCGCCAGCGCGCCGAGGCCGAGCGCGAACGCCTCGGGCGCGAACTCGCCCAGGCCGGGCGCCTCGCGGCGCTCGGCCAGTTCGCCGCCAGCATGGCGCACGAGATCAACCAGCCGCTCGCGGCGATCCGCACCTACGCGGACAACGCCGCGATCCTGATCCGGCGCGGGCGCGTGGAGGATGCGAGCGCCAACTTCTCGGCCATCGGCCGGCTCACCGAGCGCATCGGCGGCCTCACCCGCCAGCTCAAGGGCTTCGCGCGCCGCGCCTCGGGCCGGCGCGAGCCCGTGTCGCTCGGCACCGTGGTGCACAACGCCCGCGAAGTGGTCGAGGTGCGCGTCGAGGCCGTCGGCGTGACCCTCGACATCGCGCTGCCCGAGCCCGCGCCGGTCGTCCTCGGCGACGGCCCGCGGCTGGAGCAGGTGGTGGTCAACCTGCTCCAGAACGCGATCGACGCGGTGGCGGGCCGGCCCGCGCCGCGCGTGGCCGTCCGGGTGACGCGGGCCGGCCCGAAGGCCGTGCTGGAGGTGAGCGACAACGGTCCCGGCATCCCGGAGGAGGTGCGGGGGCAGGTCTTCGACGCCTTCTTCACCACCAAGGCCGACGGGCTCGGGCTCGGGCTCGCCATCTCGCGCGGCATCGTCGAGGAATGCGGCGGCACGCTCGCGGCCGGCAACGGGGAGACCGGCGCGGTCTTCCGCATCGAACTCGTCCGGGCCGAGACGGCCGAGGAGGCAGCATGACCGACCCGTCGCAGCGCATCGTCTTCGTGGACGACGAGGAGGATGTCCGGCTCGCCAACCGCCAGAGCCTCGAACTCGACGGCTTCCCGGTCGAGGTCTTCCCGGCCGCCGAGCCGGCCCTGAAGGCGATCCTGGCCCAGCCGCCCGGCGTCGTCGTCACCGACGTGCGCCTGCCGGGCCTCGACGGGCTCGGCCTGTTCCAGGCGCTGCAGGAGGCCGACCCCGATCTGCCGGTCATCCTGATCACCGGCCACGGCGACATCACCATGGCGGTCCGGGCCATGCGGGCGGGCGCCTACGATTTCCTGGCCAAGCCCTACCCGGCCGACAGCCTGATCGGCTCGGTGCGCCGCGCCCTGGAGCGGCGGCGCCTCGTGCTGGAGAACCGCGGCCTTCAGGCCCGGCTCGACGCGGCGGTGGCCGAGGACCCGGCCTTCCTCGGCGTCTCGCCCGAGATCACCCGCCTGCGCCGCTTCGTGCGCGACGTGGCGCAGGCGGACGTGGACGTGCTGGTGCTCGGCGAGACCGGCTCCGGCAAGGAGGTGGTGGCCAACGCCCTCCACCGCTGGAGCCGGCGCGCCCGCGGGAACTTCGTGGCGATGAATTGCGGGGCGCTCCCCGACAGCGTGGTCGAGAGCGAGCTGTTCGGCCACGAGGCCGGGGCCTTCACGGGCGCCCTCAAGCGCCGGGTCGGCAAGATCGAGCACGCGCATGGCGGCACGCTCTTCCTCGACGAGATCGAGAGCATGCCGCTCAGCCTCCAGGTGAAGCTGCTGCGGGTGCTGCAGGAGCGCTCGGTCGAGCCCCTCGGCACCAACGAGATCCGGCCCGTCGACATGCGGGTGGTGGCCGCCACCAAGATCGACCTTGCGCAGGCCGCCGCGCAGGGCACCTTCCGGGACGACCTCTATTTCCGGCTCAACGTGGTGACGGTGTCGATCCCCCCCCTGCGCGAGCGGCGGGAGGACGTGGCGCTGCTGTTCGAGCACTTCCTCGGCCGCGCCGCCGCCCGCTTCAACCGCGCGCCGCCGCCGGTCACGCCCGCGATCCGCGAGTTCCTGAGCCGGCACGACTGGCCGGGCAACGTGCGCGAACTCGGCCATTTCGCGGAGCGCTGCGCGCTGGGTCTCGGCCCCAGCGCCCCGGAGGCCTCCGCTCCCGAGCGGGTCCTCACGCTCGCCGAGCAGGTGGACCGCTTCGAGCGCGGGCTGATCCGCGACGAACTCATCATGGCGGGCGGCGACGTGCGGCTCGCCGCCGAGGCCCTCGGCACGCCTCGCAAGACCCTGTACGACAAGCTCGCCCGGCACGGGCTCGACCCGAACGCCTACCGGTGAGCCGGGCGTCAGAAGCTGTAGCCGATCCGCAGCCGCGCCTGGTGGCGGTCGAAGCTCGTGAGGTCGAGCGGACCGGGCTCGCCGACCGCGCGGCCCGCCACCTGAACCCCCCAGGTGAACGACATCCAGGCGTGGTCCGAGACCGAGGCGTAGACGGTCGGGCCGAGATAGACCGCCTCGCCCGCGAACCGGTCGAGCCCGATTCCGTCATAGGCCCGCTGGTAGCGCAACTCGCCGCCGAGGAAGACGTTCGGCCGCACCCGGTAGGCGAGCGCACCCGAGACTTCGAGCCCCGATGCCAGCTCCGCTGCATCGACGCCGTCCGGGCGCGTGCGGGCGAAGGCGTAGGTGAGGTTCACGGCGCCGACGAGCCGGCCCGGGATCAGCTCGCGGTCGAGGAGGAGGCCGGCCTCCAGACCGTGGCTGGCGGCGGCGAGGCCGGAGCCCGCATCGATCGTGCCGAGGCTCGGCACGAGGCTGAGGGTGAGCCCGATCGGGGCGGTGCGCCGGTCGAGCAGGCGCGCGCGGGTCTCCAGGAAGGCGCCGTTGAACCCGCCGCGCGCGGCGGAGGGCAGGCCGGCCCCGCGCGCGACGTCGTAGGCCGCGAAGGAGAGGCCCGGGGCGAGGCGGAAGCTCTCGCTCAGGGGGATCTTCAGGGTCAGCGTCGGGTCGAAGGCGCGGAAGGTGCCGCCGCGCTTGCCGATCCGGCCCGTGGTCTCCTGCTCCAATTCCAGCTCGCCGGGCACGCCGAGATCCGTGCCCTCCGTGAAGCCGAACAGGTGCTCGCTGTCGAGATCGGGGCCGGCGCGGTTCTCCGCGGCGGTCGGTTCGTCCTGCGCCAGCGCCGCGCCTGCGACCATCGCGGCCAGAACCATCCCGGCGGCTGCCCGTTGGAGATAGCCTGTGCGCGACATATCCGCCCCCTCTGAACATTATAGCATTGGCTATATCAGATAGCCGCGGTATAGCAAGGCTCGGCGGTGCGGCGCGGCCATCGGGCCCGTGGCCCGGTGTCTGACGAGGAGAGGGATCGGATGGTGTTCGACCGCGACCGGCGCAGCGTTCTCACGGGCCTCGCCGCCACGGCCTTCGGTCTCGCGGCCGGGCGCGCGCCCGCGCAGGAACCGGCCCGGTTCAAGGCGGTGACGACCTTCACGGTCATCGCCGACATGGCCCGCAACGTCGCGGGCGAGGCCGCGCAGGTGGAATCCATCACCAAGCCGGGAGCCGAGATCCACAACTACCAGCCGACGCCCGGCGACATCCTCAAGGCTCAAGGGGCGCAGCTCATCCTCTGGAACGGGCTCAACCTCGAGGTCTGGTTCGAAAAATTCTTCCGCACCCTGCGCGGCGTGCCGGAGGCGGTGGTCTCGCAGGGCATCGAGCCGATCGGCATCGGCGACGGGCCCTACCGGGGCAAGCCCAACCCCCATGCCTGGATGTCGCCGCGCGCGGGCCTGACCTACGTCGACAACATCCGCGACGCCTTCGTGCGCCACGATCCGAACAACGCGGCGGCCTACCGGGCCAATGCCGAGGCCTACAAGGAGAGGATCCGCGCCACGGTAGAGCCGATCCGCCAGGACCTCGCGGGCATCCCGCCGGAGAAGCGCTGGCTGGTGACGAGCGAGGGCGCCTTCAGCTACCTCACCCGCGATTTCGACCTGAAGGAACTCTACCTCTGGCCGATCAACGCCGACCAGCAGGGCACGCCCCAGCAGGTGCGCAAGGTGATCGATGCCGTGCGGCAGAACCGCATCGGCGTCGTGTTCAGCGAGAGCACCGTCTCGCCCGATCCCGCGCGGCAGGTGGCGCGCGAGACCGGCGCCCGCTACGGCGGCGTGCTCTACGTCGATTCCCTGAGCGAGCCGGGCGGGCCGGTGCCGACCTATCTCGACCTCCTGCGCATCACCGCCGGCACCGTGGCGCGGGAATTGTCCGGGAAGGCGCCGTCGTGACGGCCCGGGTCGACCCGCGCGACATCCGCGCCGCCTGCGCGACCGACGGCCTGTCGGTGGAGGGCGCCACCGTCACCTACCGCAACGGCCACACGGCCTTGCGCGACGCCTCCTTCGCGCTGCCCACCGCCACCATCGCGGCCCTGGTCGGGGTCAACGGCAGCGGCAAGTCCACCCTGTTCAAGGCGATCATGGGCTTCGTGCCGCTCGCGGCCGGCCGCATCACGGTGCTCGGCGGCCCGGTTGAGGCCGCCCTGAGGAAGAGCCTCGTCGCCTACGTGCCGCAGAGCGAGGAGGTCGACTGGACCTTCCCGGTCCTCGTCGAGGACGTGGTGATGATGGGGCGCTACGGGCGGATGAACTGGCTGCGGCGCGCCAAGCCGCACGACCGGGAGGCGGTGGCGGGCGCGCTCGAGCGGGTCGGCATGACGGCCTTTCGCCATCGCCAGATCGGCGAGCTGTCGGGCGGGCAGAGGAAGCGGGTGTTCCTGGCCCGCGCGCTCGCCCAGGAGGGGCAGGTGATCCTGCTCGACGAGCCCTTCACGGGCGTCGACGTCACCACCGAGGACGCGATCATCGACCTGCTGCGCCAGTTGCGGGCGGAGGGGCGGGTGATGCTCGTCTCGACGCACGACCTCACCCGGGTGCCGGACTTCTGCGACCGTGCGGTGCTGATCGACCGCACCGTGCTCGCCGCCGGTCCGATCCGCGAGACCTTCACCCGCGCCAACCTGGAGCGCACCTTCGGCGGGGTGCTGCGCCAGTTCGCGCCGCCGGAGGAGCCGTGAGCGTCCTCCTCGAACCCTTCGGCTACGGCTACATGCTGAACGCCCTCTGGGTCAGCGGGCTCGTCGGCGGGGTCTGCGCCTTCCTGTCCGCCTACCTGATGCTCAAGGGCTGGTCGCTGATCGGCGACGCGCTCTCGCACGCCATCGTGCCCGGCGTGGCGGGCGCGGCCCTTCTCGGCCTGCCCTTCTCGCTCGGCGCGTTCCTGGCCGGCGCACTCGCGGCCGGCGCCATGTTCCTGCTCACCCGCCGGACCAAGCTCAAGGAGGACACGGTCATCGGCCTGATCTTCACCTCCTTCTTCGCGCTCGGCCTGTTCATGGTCTCGCTGAAGCCCAGTGCGGTGAACATCCAGACCATCATCCTCGGCAACGTGCTGGCGGTGACGCCGGAGGACACGCTGCAGCTCGCGCTCATCGGCCTCGTCTCGCTCGCCCTGCTGCTGGCCAAGTGGAAGGACCTGATGGTGGTGTTCTTCGACGAGGGGCACGCGCGCTCGGTCGGCCTCAACCCGGCGCTGCTCAAGGGGATGTTCTTCACCCTGCTCGCCGCCTGCACGGTGGCGGCGCTCCAGACCGTCGGCGCCTTCCTGGTCATCGCCATGGTGGTGACGCCGGGCGCCACCGCCTACCTCCTCACCGACCGCTTCCCGCGCCTGCTCGCGCTCAGCGTCGGGATCGGGGTCGCCACCAGCGTGGTCGGCGCCTATGCGAGCTACTTCCTCGACGGCGCCACGGGCGGGCTGATCGTGGTGCTGCAGACCCTGGTCTTCCTCGGCGCCTTCCTGCTCGCTCCCAAGCACGGTCTCCTGGCGGCGCGCCGCCGCGCCAGGGAGGCGCATCCGTGAGCCTTCTCGACGCCCTGCTGCTGCCGCTCCAGTTCGCCTTCATGCGCGACGCGCTGCTCATCTGTGTGCTGGTGGCAGTGCCGAGCGCGCTCCTGTCCTGCTTCCTCGTCCTCAAGGGCTGGTCGCTGATGGGGGACGCGATCTCGCACGCGGTGCTGCCCGGCGTGGTGCTGGCCTACATCGCCGGCCTGCCCCTGGCGGTCGGCGCCTTCGCGGCCGGCATGACCTGCGCGCTCGCCACCGGCTACCTCGCCGGCAACAGCCGGGTGAAGCAGGACACGGTGATGGGCGTCGTCTTCTCGGGCCTGTTCGGGCTCGGCATCGTGCTGCACACCAAGATCCGCGCGGACGTCCACCTCGACCACATCCTGTTCGGCGACATGCTGGGCGTCGGCCTCGCGGACGTGGTGGAATCCGGCCTGATCGCCGCGGTGGCGACCGGGGTGCTGCTGGCGAAGTGGCGCGACCTCATGCTGCACGCCTTCGATCCGGCCCAGGCGCGGGCGCTCGGCCTGCCGGTGCGGTGGCTGCATTACGGGCTGCTGACGCTCCTGTCGCTCACGATCGTGGGGGCGCTGAAGGCGGTCGGCATCATCCTGGTGATCGCGCTGCTGATCGCGCCGGGCGCCATCGCCTTCCTGACGACCCGCCGCTTCGGCGCGATGCTCGGCGTGGCGGTGCTGGTGGCGGTCGCCTGCTCCCTCGCGGGCGTCTATCTGAGCTTCTTCCTCGACAGCGCGCCCGCGCCGACGATCGTGCTCCTGATGAGCCTGATCTTCGTCGCGGTGCTGCTGAGGCCGCGCGGCGCGGCGGCGCGGCCCGCACCCGATGCGCCCGGCCGGGCGCCGGGTCCCCTCTCCCGGGCAGGAGAGGGGATCGGGGATCCGCACGGGAAAGAAGGTCCCGGCGCCTGATCGGCCGCCGGTCGCGAGGAGGGCGCAAGGAAGGCGAAGGTCGGCCGCCCCTCACAGCACCATGCGCATCGCCTCCGGCACGTAGCGGAAGCCGTCGCCGGCCTTGGCGACGTGGCCGATGCCGGGCCACGCGAAGTGGTAGGCGAGGATCGGGATGCGCCGCTCGGCCAGCATCGTCAGCATCCGCACCCGGGTCTGGGCCGACTGCTTCGGATCGGTGTCGTACAGGAACTCGGTCAGCGGCTTCTCCAGCAGCAGCACCGGGTGATGCGCGAGGTCGGCGATGTAGCAGAGCGAGTCCCGGCCCGACGAGATCATGAAGATGGTGTGACCCACCGTATGGCCCGGCGCCGACAGGGCCTGGATGCCCGGCAGGAATTCCTGCCCGTCCTTGAAGAACACGAGGCGGTCGCGGTTCGGCAGCAGGTTCTTGCGGGCCGTGTCGAGGAAGGCGCCCATCGTCTGCGGCACCTTGCCGGGATCGGTCCAGAACTGGAAGTCGGCCTCGCTGATGTAGTATTGCGCGTTTGGGAAGTGCCGGCTGCCGTCGTCGGCCATGCAGCCCCCGCAATGGTCGACATGGGCGTGGCTCATCACCACCGCGTCGATGTCCTTCGGGTCGATCCCCGCCTGCTTCATCGTCTGCAGCAGCCGGCCCGTGGTGGGGCCGAAGAGCTGCAGCGACCCCATGCCGGTGTCGAACAGGATGAGCCGGCTGCCGGTGTTGAGGATCAGGACGTTCTGTTCGAGCAGCGCGTTGCTGAGGGGCAGGAAGTTGCGCCGCAACTGCTCGTCCATCTCGGCGGTGCTGAGCCCGAGGAAGTTGGCGTGCGGATCGCCGAGCGGCAGCGGCCCGTCCGAGACGATCGTCGCCTCCGCGTCGCCGAGCTTGAAGCGGTAGAAGGTGGGGCTCTGCGTGCCCAGCATCGGCGCCTTGGCGTGCGCGCCCGCCGCCGCGACGGCAAACGCCGAGGCCGCGCCCAGCATCAGGCGCCGGCGTGCGGGATCCTGAGGTCCGATCATGCTGTCCTCCTGGCATGGCCCCGGTTCGTGCGGGGTCGTGATCCGGCATGGTGTCTCGGCGCCGCCGGGAGGTTTGTCAAACCGGAAACCGGCGCGATGTCGCGAAGTCGAATGCCGCTCCCCCCGCCCGGTTGTGCTCCACCGCACCCGCCTCTCCAAGTCCAGTGGGAAGATCCGGATCGCCGCTTGACCGCATTACCCCGGCATTCATAGTCTTTCTTACACGAACCGGCAGGCCACTCGGTCATCCTCGTTCGACCCGGCGGTCGAGCGCGCGGGCGCTGCTGTGCGATGCGGGGAATGACTCATGTGCCGTTCGATCACCCAGTTCTGCGCGACCCTTCTCCTCGTGACCAGCGCGGGCGCGAGCCTTGCGGCGGACGGGACGGCGGCGCAGCGCGCCGCCTGCACGCCCGACGTCTTCCGGCTCTGCAGCAGCGAGATTCCCGACGTGGGGCGCATCAAGGCCTGCCTGCGGCGCGAGCGGCAGAACCTCAGCACCTCCTGCCAGGCGGTGTTCAACGAACTCGACCGCGCGGCGAGCCCGCGCCCGACTCCGGCGAGCGTCAAGTCCTGAGCGCCTCCCGGGCGAAGGTCGCCTCCATCTCCCGCCGGAAGGCCACGGCCGGGTCGTCGGGGGTCGCGGCGACGTCCGCCCAGGCGACGGGAGAGCCGGCCGCGACCGGGCGGGTGAGGACGAGGCCGTGGGCGAGCCCGATCGGCAGGCCCCCGGCCGCCAGCGAGGCTGAGGCCGGCATCAGCCGTCCGTAGACCGTGTGGCCGCCCTCGCCGTCGAGTCGCTCGCCCGCGGCGAGGTCGCGCTTGGCCGTCGCCACCACGTCGCCGCGGAAGTCCCGCGTCGCCCCCGTCGGCTCCCCCCGTACCGCGAGGCTCGCCACCGAGAGGCCGAGTTCGAGGCCGATCAGGTGATAGGGCTTGTACATGGCCGCGAAGCGTCCGCTCGCATCGGTCCTGAGCCCGTACTCCGCAAAGCAGCGCCGCACGTAGTCCGAGGGCGCCTCCACCACCACGTAGACGCCCCAGCGCAGGTCGCGGAAGACCGGGCGGCCGTCCCGCTCCAGGGACGACACCACCTCCACGGTGCCGGACTGCGCCAGCACGCCCCCGGCCTCGCGCGGGCGCAGCACGCTCGGCAGGTCGTCGACCCCGCAGGGCGGGAAGGCGAGGCCGCCCGGCGCCGGATCGAGCCCGCAGGCATTGGCCACCGCGGCCATCTCCAGGGCGGACTTGGTGCCGTCCAGGAAGGAGTTGAACATCTGCGGGTTGAAGTCGCCGCCCGCCACCTGCTCGGGCGTGAAGCCGTAATGGCCCCAGACCGTGTCGGGGGTCGAGGCGTGGTAGGCGGGCAGGTACTTGGTGCCCTTGCCGGCGCAGACCACCGGGAGGCCCGCCGTGCGCGCCCAGTCGACGAGTTCGGCGATCAGCGCCGGCTGGTCGCCGTAGGCGAAGGAATACAGGATGCCGGCCTCCGCGGCGCGGCGCGCCAGCAGCGGGCCGGCGAGCGCGTCCGCCTCCACGTTGACCATCACCACGTGGCGCTTGTGACGGCAGCACAGGAGCGCGTGACGGATGCCGGCGGCCGGATGGCCGGTCGCCTCCACCACCACGTCGATCCCGTCCGCGGCGATCAGCGCCTCGGCCTCGTCCGTGACGAAGGTGCCCCCGGTGCGGAGGGCCTCCGCGACGCAGCGCGCCTCGGTGCGCTCGCGCGCCCAGCCGACGCGCTCGGTCGCGGCCCGGGCGCGGGCGGGGTCGAGGTCGGCGATCCCGGCGACGTGCAGGCCCGGGGTGCGCGGCGCCTGCGAGAGGAACATCGAGCCGAACTTGCCGGCGCCGATGAGGGCGATGCGGACGGGGCGGCCGGATTCGGCGCGCGCCGCGAGCGTGCGATGCAGACTCAAGCGTTCCTCCCCGGCCGGGACCCGTCGCGATCAGATCTCGATCTCGGTCCCGACTTCGATCAGCTGGTGGGCCGGCACGCAGAAGAAGGCGCCGGTGCGCTCGGCGTTGCGCATCATGAAGGCGAACAGGTTCTCGCGCCACACCGCCATCCCGGGCACGCGGTGCGTCGGGATGATGGTCTCGTGGCCGATGAACACCGTCGGATCCTCCTGGAAGCACACCGGCAGCAGGCCCGCCCGCACGGCCTCGGCGAGGCCTTCCGGCACGGAGGCGTCCTCCATGAAGCCGTAGCGCAGGGTCACGCGGTAGAGGTCGGGGGTGAGCTGGCGCACCTCCGCCCGGTGCCGGGCGGGCACGCTCGGCGTCTCCTCGTAGAGCGCCGTGACGATGACGGCGCGCTCGTGCAGCGCGTGGCTGCGTTCGAGGAAGCGCGTCATGTGGAGCGGGATGCCGCGGGTCGCCGAGGACAGGAAGACCGCCGAGCCCGGGAGCCGGATCGGCGGGTCCTTGGCCATGCGGGCGCGGAAGACCTCCTCGGGCATCCGCAGGTTCACGCGCGCCGCCTCCAGCAGCATCGTCCCTTTGCGCCATGTCAGCATCAGGGTGGCGACGAGGGCGGTGAGCACCAGCGGGAACCAGCCGCCCTCCACCACCTTCACGCTGTTGGCCGCCAGGAACAAGAGGTCGATGGCGAGGAAGAAGCCGTTGACGGCGGCCACCGCCGCGAGGGTGTAGCCCCATCTGCGGGCGATGAGGGCGGCGAGCAGGGTGGTGATCGCCATCAGCATCGAGACGGCGATGCCGTAGGCGCCCGCGAGCCGGTCGGAGCTCTCGAACAGCACCACCGCGCCGAGCGTCGCGACGGCGAGCAGCCAGTTCACCGCCGGCACGTAGATCTGCCCGCGCTCGTCGCGGGCCGTGTGGACGACGCGGATGAAGGGCAGGAAGCCGAGCTGCATCGCCTGCTGGGTGAGCGAGAACACGCCGGTGATGATCGCCTGCGAGGCGATCACGGTGGCGAGCGTCGCGAGCCCGATCAGCGGCCACTGCGCCCAGTCGGGGGCGAGGTGGTAGAACGGGTTCTCGATCGCCCCCGGCTCCGCGAGCAGCGCCGCGCCCTGGCCGAGATAGTTCAGCATCAGGGCCGGCAGCACGAGCGCGAACCACGCGACGCGGATCGGGCGGGCGCCGAAATGGCCGAGATCGGCGTACATTGCCTCGCCCCCGGTGACCGCCAGGAAGGCCGCCCCCAGCATCGCGAAGCCGACATGCAGGCCCGCATGGCCGACGAAATCCACCGCCCGCCACGGATTGAGGGCCGTGAGCACCTGCGGGGCGTGCAGGATGCCCGCGACGCCGAGCACGGCGAGCACGCAGAACCACGCCAGCATCACCGGCCCGAAGATGCGCCCGATGAAGCCCGCGCCCTTGTTCTGGATCAGGAACAGCCCGATCAGGATCGCCAGCGTGATCGGCACGACGGCGGGGGCGAGGCCGGGGGCGACCACCTTCAGGCCCTCGACGGCGCTCAGGACCGAGATCGCCGGGGTGATCGCCCCGTCGCCGTAGAGCAGGGCCGCGCCGACGAGCCCGACGACGAGGAGCGCCCCCGCCCAGGTGCCGGGCGCCGCATGGCGGGCGCCGAGCAGCGCCAGCATCGCCATGATGCCACCCTCGCCGCGGTTGTCGGCCCGCAGGATCAGCACCGCGTACTTGATCGAGACGATGAGGATCAGCGCCCACAGGATCAGCGACACGGCGCCCAGCACCGCCGCGGGCTCCGGCGGCGCGCCGCCGCTCGCCGCCCGCACCGCCTCCTTGAAGGCGTAGAGCGGGCTCGTGCCGATGTCGCCGTAGACGACGCCGAGCGCCCCGAGCAGCAGGCCGGGACTGAACCGGCCCCCGGTGTGGGGGGCGGATTCCGTCGAAGCAAGGGATTGGGTCACGGGCAGGGTCTCCGCCGCGCACGTCCCGGTGTCGGAGCCGGGTTCACCGTACAGATAGCGCACGACGTTACGTCAGGTAGCGGCGGGGCGGGTGGGAATTTTTTCGGCCTTTACCTGTCGGGCCGGGCGCGCGAAGACCGGGGCAACGACGATCCAGGGCAAAGACCATCCAGGGAGTGAGCCCCGATGAGCGACGCTGCGCCGCCTCCGCCCTCCGGCCCGCTCGCGGGCGTGCGCGTGCTCGAACTCGGCCACTTCATCGCGGCCCCCTTCTGCACCCGCCTGCTCGCCGACCTCGGCGCCGAGGTGATCAAGATCGAGCCGCCCGGGGGCGATCCGGTGCGGCAATGGGGCCGGCAGGTCGAGGGCGCGGGCGCGCCCTGGTGGTCGATGCACGGGCGCAACAAGCGCTCGATGGTGATGAACCTGAAGCATCCGCGGGCGGTGGAGATCGTGCTCGGCCTCGCGCGCGGCTGCGACGCCCTCGTGGAGAACTACCGCCCCGGCCAGCTCGCCAGGATGGGCCTGACCCGCGAGAAGCTGGAGGCGGCCCGGCCCGGCCTGATCGTGGCGCACATCTCCGGCTACGGCCAGGACGGGCTCTACCGCGACCGCGCGGCCTTCGGGGTGATCGGCGAGGCGATCGGGGGCCTGCGCTACCTCACCAACCACCCGCCCTCGGTCTCGGACCTGCCGCCGGTGCGGGTGGGGGTCTCGATCGGCGACTCGATCGCCGGCCTCTACGCCGCCTTCGGCGTCGCCGCCGCCCTCTGGGCGCGCGACCGGGGCGGCGGCGACGGGCGCGGGCGCACCCTCGACGTGGCGCTGACCGAATCCGTGCTCTCGATGATGGAGGGCATGCTGCCCGAATACGGCGTGTTCGGCAGCGTGCGCCACCCGACCGGCGCGCGCATCGCCACCGCCGCGCCCTCCTCGGCCTACCCGACCGCGGACGGCGCCTGGATCCTGATCGGCGGCAACTCGGACCCGATCTTCGAGCGCCTGACCCGCCTGATGGGCAGGCCCGACCTCGCAGAGGATCCGCGCTTCCGCGGCAATGCGCTGCGGGTGAGGAACGTCGAGGAACTCGACCGGCTGATCGGCGCCTGGACCGCCGGCTACGCCGCCCGCGACCTCGACCGGATGCTGGCGGTGGCCGACGTGCCGGCGACCATCGCCTACACGGCGGCCGAAATCGCCGCCGATCCGCAGTTCCGCGGGCGCGGCATGGTGCGGGAGGTGGAGGACCCGGCCTTCGGCGCCGTGCTCCACGCCGGCATCGTGCCCCATCTGCCCGACGATCCGGGCGCCATCCGCTGGCCCGGGCCGCGGGCGGGCGCCCATACCGACGAGATCCTGGGCGGCGAGCTCGGCCTCTCGGCCGAGGAGATCGCGGCCCTGCGCGCCGAGGGAGTCGTGGCATGACGGAGGCGGTCGAGATCGTCGAGGTCGGTCCCCGGGACGGCTTCCAGGGCATCGGCCCGTTCATTCCCACCGAGACGAAGCTCTCCTTCCTGGAGCGCCTCGTCGGGGCGGGCCTGCGGCGGATCGAGATCGGCTCCTTCGTGAGCGCGAGCGCGCTGCCGCAGATGCGCGACACGCCCGAGATCCTGGCCGCCTGCGCGCGCTGGCCGACGCTTCGTCCTCAGGTGCTGGTGCCGAGCGAGCGCCGGGGCCGCGAGGCCGCGGCCGCCGGGGCGCGGGACCTCGCCTACGTGCTCTCGGTCTCGGACTCCCACAACCGCAACAACGTGCGGCGCAGCCCCTCGGACTCCGCCGACGAGTACGCGCGGCTCCTCGACGGCCTCCCGCCCGGCACCTTCGTGCGGCTCAACCTCGCCACCGCCTTCGACTGCCCGTTCGAGGGCCGCATCGGCGAGGCGCAGGTGCTCGCGCTCCTCGACCGGCTGGTGCCGATGAAGCCGGATGCGGAGATCTGCCTGTGCGACACCACCGGGCGGGCCGACCCGGCGCAGGTCGGGGCCCTGTTCGCGGCCGCGCAGGCGCGGGTCCCGCAGGCCCGGACCTGGGCCTTCCACGCCCACGACACCTACGGGCTCGGCCTCGCCAACGTGCACGCGGCCTACGCGCGCGGCGTGCGGGTCTTCGATGCCTCCTTCGCGGGGCTCGGCGGCTGTCCCTTCGCGCCCGGCGCGACTGGCAACGTGGCGACCGAGGACGTGGTCTGGCTGTTCGAGCGCATGGGCGTGGCGACCGGCATCGACCTCTCCGCCCTGATCCCGGTCGCCCGCGACGGGGCGGCGATTCCGGGCGGGCTGCCGGGCGGGCGGGTCCGGGAGGCGCTCTCCACCAATCCCGACGCCTGCGCCGCCGCACGCCTGACCTGACCCTCAGTGCAGGGGCGACAGCGCCACCGACCAGAAGGCGACGGCGCCCACGAGCAGCCCCATCGAGGCGACCTCGGTGACTCCGAGGAGGATCTTGCGTACCATCATGGCAGGGTTCCTCGTTCGCTGTTGGGGCCATCTTTGTTCGGCTTCCGTTCGCAGTCAAAGGGGGCTGCCGCGGAACCGCGTCCTGCGGTAAACGCTTCGTGAAGAGGTGCGGAGGACCGGACACGATGATCGATCGCGCACGATCGTCGAGGCCGCTGCCGCGTCGCGCCCCCGCGTTGCGGCGCCGGGGGCGCCGGCCTATCTAAGCGCGACCGTTTCGGCGGAGCGGGCAGGGGGCCGCGCTTCCCTCCGCCGGGATCCAGACAACCGACGACAACGAGGTGGCGCATGGCGCGCGACGAGTCCGACGCGACCCCGCTCACCCGCCGGGCCGAACTCATCGAGTGGTTCGCGGCGGGCGAGAAGCCGAAATCGGCTTTCGCCATCGGCACCGAGCACGAGAAGGTGCCCTTCTACCGCGACGGTCTCGATCCCGTCCCGTACGAGGGGCCGCAGGGCATCGAGGCGCTGCTGGCCGGCGTGCGGGCCGCCACCGGCTGGGAGCCGATCGTCGATGCGGGCCGGGTGATCGGGCTCGCGGCGGTCGAGGGCGGCGGGGCGATCTCGCTCGAACCGGGCGGCCAGTTCGAACTCTCCGGGGCGCCGCTGCCGGACGTCCATGCCACTGCGACCGAACTCGCCCGCCACCTCGATGCGGTGCGCGCCGCCGCCGATCCCCTCGGCATCGGCTTCCTGACGCTCGGCATGAGCCCGAAATGGACCCGGGCCGAGACGCCCGTGATGCCCAAGAGCCGCTACCGCATCATGAAGGGCTACATGCCGAAGGTCGGCACCCTCGGCCTCGACATGATGCTGCGCACCGCCACCGTGCAGGTGAACCTCGACTTCGCCTCCGAGGCCGACATGGTGAAGAAGCTGCGCGTCAGCCTCGCCCTGCAGCCCGTGGCCACCGCGCTGTTCGCGCATTCGCCCTTCACCGACGGCAAGCCCAACGGCTTCCTGTCGCGCCGCTCCGAGATCTGGCGCCACACCGATCCCCATCGCACCGGCATGCTGCCGCAGGCCTTCGCGCCCGGCTTCGGCTACGAGGCCTACGTGGACTGGCTGCTCGCGGTGCCGATGTACTTCGTCAAGCGCGGCGAGACCTACCACGACGTCAGCGGCGCGCCGTTCGGCGATCTGATGGCCGGGCGTCTGGCCGCGCTGCCGGGCGAGCGCGCCACGCGCTCCGACTGGGCGAACCACGCCTCCACGGCCTTCCCGGAGGTGCGCCTGAAGCGCTTCCTGGAGATGCGCGGGGCCGATGTCGGCGACCCGAACATGATCGCCGCGCAGGCCGCGTTCTGGGTCGGGCTCCTGTACGACGAGGCCGCCCTCGACGCCGCCTGGGACCTCGTCCGGGCCTGGGACGAGGCGACGCGCGAGGCGATGCGCGCCGAGGTGCCGCGCCGCGCCCTCGACACCCCCGTCGCCGGCCGCACGGTGCGCGAGGTCGCACGCGACGCCCTCGCCATCGCCGAGGGGGGGCTGCGCGCCCGCGCGCGCCGCGACGCGCAGGGCCGCGACGAAACGCTCTACCTCGCACCGCTGCAGGCCATCGCGGCCGAGCGCACGCGTGCCGAGGATCTGCTCGCGCTCTATCACGGCCCCTGGCAGGGTTCGGTCGATCCGGTCTTCACGGCCTGTACGTTCTGAGCCGGACGCAGCGGAAGCCGGTCCGGTTCCTTGTGCACGACAGCGCGGTCGATCGCCGGATCGTCTTGTGCGTTCGCGCACATGCCTGCCTCATCCGTCCTGATCTTCTGCGCGGATCGACGAACGGCACCGCAATCCGGCGGTGCCGCTTCGCAGACGCGGAGGCTGACTGTCGGGAACCGGGAGGCAGGAAGGGAACGAGACTTGCCCTTCTGCCGTTTTCAGCCCGACAGGGCCATCGGCCCCGAAACGCAGGAGACCCGACTCCATGTCGCGCATGAAGACCCTCGCCCTGGCCGGCACCGCCGCGGCCGCCCTCTCGGCCGGCGCCCTCGGCGGCGCCCAGGCCGCTCCGCTCCCGGCCGCCACCTCGGCGGCGGTGGCGGGCACGCCCGGCACCGTGGACCAGGTGCGCTGGCGCGGGGCCTATTACGGCGGCGGCTATCGCGGCTACGGTTATCGCGGCTACGGTTATCGCGGCTACGGCTACCGCCGGAACGTCGGCGGCGCGCTGGCGGCCGGCGCGGCCCTCGGCATCATCGGCGGCGCCATCGCGGTCTCGTCCGCCCCGGCCTACGGCTACGGCTACGGCTACCCCGCCTACGGGTACGGCTATCCGGCCTACGGCTACAGCTACGGCTACCCCGCCTACGGCTATTACGGCTACTGAGGCTTCGGCCGCCCGGAACGAAGGCCCGGCGCTCGCGCCGGGCCTTCGTCGTGACCGGAGCGGCTCCGGGAGCGCGCGGTGAATCGTCACGACCGAGCCGGCAGGGATCTCGATCTGCGCGGCCTCAAATGCCCGCTGCCGGTGCTGCGCACCCGCAAGGCGCTGCGCGCCCTGAGCCCCGGCGAGCGCCTGACCGTGCGCTGCACCGATCCCCTTGCGGCGATCGACATCCCCCACCTCCTGCGCGAGACCGGCGACCATCTCGACGGCGTCGACGCGCATGACGGCGTGCTGTCCTTCGCGATCCGCCGCGCGTTGCCCCCGGATTGACCCGGCCGCGCCGTCCCGGCGAGGTGGGCCGCCCCCGATCCCGCGCTGCGAGGCCCGCATGACCCACGCCCCCCGCTCCCCTGCGCCGCAGATCCGCCGGACCCGCATCCTCCATGAGGGCTGGGGGCGGTATCTCGTCGCGGACGTGCGGATGCCAGACGGCACGGAATTCACCCGGGAGATCGAGGATCATGGCCGCGCCGTGGCCGTGCTGCCCTACGACCCGGAGCGCCGGACCGCCCTGCTGATCCGCCAGTTCCGGGCGCCGCCCTGCCTCGTCGACGGTACCACGGACATGCTGGAGGCGCCGGCGGGCTGCCTCGACGAGGACGATCCGCAGGACTGTGCCCGCCGCGAGGCGTTCGAGGAGGTCGGCGTGCGGCTCTCGGCCCTGGAGAGCGTGGGGCAGGTTTTTTCCATGCCGGGCATCTCGACCGAGAGGATGGACCTCTATCTCGCGCCCTACGCCGCGCGGGACCGGGAGGGCGAGGGGGGTGGACTGGCCTCGGAACACGAGAACATCACGGTGGTCGAGATGTCTCTCGCCGGCCTCGCGCGGGCGGCCGAGAGCGGGGGGATTCGGGATCTGAAGACCCTGCTGCTGGTCCAGACCCTGCGCCTGCGGCACCCGCAGCTGTTTGCCTGAGGGCCGATTCGCTGCGAAAATTCCGTGCGCGACCTGGGGGTTAGGACGATTTGGCGCACGGGGGTGGCGCTCCGTTCAGCATCTGTTAATCTTCCGGCTATCCGATGGCCTGCGTCGCAGGGGCCTCGACAGGAGACGCCGATGTTCAGCATTGGACCCTTCTACCGGTCGGCCGGCCAGCCCGCGGGGGTGTACACCTCGTTGCTGCCGCTCGAGCCTGAGCCGTTCGACGCCGCCGCGCCGGCAGCACGCTCGGCCGCGCCGGCGGCGCCGACCTTCGGGCGCCATGCCCTCACCATGGTGCTGCTCGTCGCCCTCACGGTGGCGGTCCAGTCGGCCGTGGGCTGGTGGACGCTGCCGGGCCCGCCGCAACAACTCGCGCCGTCCGCACAGGGACCGGTCGCGCGCTCGCCGTCCTGACGGCCAGCCCGGCGATCGTGTCGACAATCCGGCCGAACGCAGGCCGGCCCCTTGCGGCCAAGCCGCAATTCGTTAACGTCCCGGTCATGAGTCAGGGAGCGTCGGCCCAGGTGCATGGGTTGATGAAGTCCCGGGGTGAGCGTTCGCGTTTCACGCAGCAACTGGGGATGCCGATGAACACTGACACCATCCGGGTCCGGCCGACGCAGGACGGAACCTACACGGTCTATCGTGGGACCCTCGTGCTGGTGAGCGGCCTCACCCGCGCACAGGCGGAGCTCTACGAGGCCACGATCATCCAGCAGGCCCGCAAGGCCGCGGCCGCGGCCGACACCGCGGATCGCACCGTCCACTGAGTTCCGCTCCGGCCTGACCCCGCCGGCATCGAGCCTAACGGTTAGCTCGATCAGGAGCCCGGCCGCGATCCCAAGCTGATCGCAAGTCCTCGGGCAGGCATCCACATCCGATCATGGTCACGCCCAGCGCGGGAGGCCGCGGCAGCCAGACGTCTGCCGCGGCCTCGCCGTTTGCGCGAGAGCGGCGTCGGCCGGCAGGCGGGGCTATGCTTCGGACAGGCCGGATCGCCCTTCGGTTCCCCAGTATTCGCGCGATGCTGGCGAGGAACGGTGTTGAGGAGCGGCGCCGGCCGTCGAGGATGGGCCCGTGCTCCGGCTCGTGCGAGGCAATCCGGCCGTCCTGCCGGCCGCTGACCTGGATCCCGGCCGGCGGAGAGTTGAGGCAGCCGATGCGGAAAGCCTCTGGAACCTGCCGGAGGCCGAGCGGACGCGGCGGCAATCGGCCGGCTTGACTGTTACGCCGCCGCTGCGCGGAGCTCGTACAACAAGCTTATGTTAAGACCTGGGGTTGAACACTGCCCGGACAGAGACCGCATCCGCGGCGGCTGAGCGGACGTGACGACATGGGTAAATCGGCAGCCCCTGACGACTTCCTCGAACCCGGCGAACGCGCGCGCCTGCGCGAACTGGCTGCCTCCCGCGCGGTCGGATCCGGCCCCGACCCGCTGATCGACCGCATCGCCGCCCTGG
Organism: Methylobacterium isbiliense; assembly: GCF_022179325.1. Classification (GTDB taxonomy): domain Bacteria; phylum Pseudomonadota; class Alphaproteobacteria; order Rhizobiales; family Beijerinckiaceae; genus Methylobacterium; species Methylobacterium isbiliense. The sequence goes on from NZ_BPQQ01000077.1 coordinate 35,545, forward strand.
CGGCCGCGCTGTGCGGGACGTCCCAGGCTGCCGTCACGCTGATCGGCGAGGACCGCCAATGGTTCAAGGCGAGGGTCGGCTTCGACCTCGCCGAGAGCGCCCGGGCCGATTCGTTCTGCACCCACACCATCCGCGATGACGCCGTGATGGTGGTGCCGGATGCGGCCGAGGATCCGCGCTTCCGCGATTCCCCGCTCGTCACCGGAGACCCGCGCGTGCGCTTCTACGCCGGTGCGCCGCTGATCACCGCCACCGGGCAGCGGATCGGCGCGGTCTGCGTGCTCGACCCCGAGCCGCGCCCGGGCCTCGACGCGGAGCAGTGCGCACGGCTCGCCGAACTCGCCCGCTTGGTGATGGCCGAACTCGACCTGCGTCGCGACAATCTGCGCCGGGACGACGTCGCGCGCTTCGCCGCCGCCACCACCTTCGCGCTCCTCGGCGTGGGTGCGGACGGCCTCATCACCTACGTCAACGAGGCCGGTGAGCGGTTGTTCGGCTACGGGCCCGGCGAGATGATCGGGCAGCCGGTGGACATCATCGTTCCGCCCGGCATGCGGGCGCGCCACCGCGACGGCTTCGCCCGCTTGGCGGCGGGCGGCGAGTCGCGCCTCATCGGCAAGACCGTGCAGGTCACGGCCGTGCGTCGGGACGGCAGCGAGGTCCCGATCGAGCTGACGCTGTCGGCGTGGCGGGGGGCGGAGGGAGTCGGCATCGGGGCGGTGATCTGCGATGTCTCGGAGCGCCAAGCCCGCGACGCCCGCCTCCTCAACCTCGCCCACCACGACCCCGTCACCGGCCTGCCGAACCGGGGCCATTTCACCAGCCTGCTGGCCGCCCGCCTCGCGGAGGGCACCGCGGCGGTGCTGCTCATGCACCTCGACGGCGTGCAGGAGGCGAGCGACGATCTCGGCTCCGCCGCCGGGGACGCGCTGCTGCAGGCGGTGATCATCCGGCTCCTGGCGCGCATGGAGGCCGCCGCCACCCTGGCGCGCTGGGACGGCGACCGGTTGGCCGTGATGCTGCCCGATCCCGATCCGACCGGCCTTCTGCGCGCCGCCTGCACGCTGCAGGACGCGTTCGCGGGCGCCTTCGAGATCGGCGGGCGCTCCGTGCATGTCGGGGCGAGCATCGGCGCGGCGGTCGGCCCTCTGCATGGACGCGACGCCGGGGAGGTGCTGGCGAGTGCCGACCTCGCGCTGATGAGCGCGCGCCAAGCGAGCGCGCGCGGGGTGCGCCTCTACGAGCCGGCGATGCGCGAGCAGGTGGCCTCGCGGCGCGCGTTGCAGGACGCTGTGCGGCGTGCCCTGGAGAGCCGCGAACTCGTGCTCCACTACCAGCCGCAGGTGGATCTGCGCAGCGGACGCATCGTCGGGGCGGAGGCGTTGGTGCGCTGGCAGCACCCGGAACGCGGCCTCCTCCTGCCGGGAGCCTTCCTGCCGGCGGTGGAGTCGACCGCGCTCGCGCTTCACCTCGGCTGGTGGACCATCGACGAGGTCTGCCGCCAGATCGCGGCGTGGCGTGCGGCCGGCTTGCCGCGGACGCGCATCGCGCTCAACCTCTACGCGGCCCAGTTCCGGGCCGGGACCCTGGCCCAGATCATCGAGGAGGCTCTCCACCGCTACCGCCTGCCGGCGGACGTGCTCGAACTGGAGATCACCGAGACCATCGCGCTCCAGAATGACGGGGCCGATATCGAGCCGATCCGCGCCCTCCAGGCCCGGGGCGTCGGTGTCGCCTTCGACGATTTCGGCACCGGCTACGCGGCGCTCAGCACCCTCAAGCGCTTTCCGCTGACGAAGCTGAAGATCGACCGCAGCTTCGTGCGCGACCTCCTCTCGGACCCGCACGACGAGGCGATCGTCGGCGCCGTGCTGGCGATCGCCGGCCGGCTCGGGCTCGACGTGGTGGCGGAGGGCATCGAGACGCAGGAGCAGGTGGCGGCTCTGCGGCGGATGGGCTGCAAGGCCGGCCAGGGCTTCCTGTTCGGGCGCGCCATGCCGCCGGAGGCCTTCGCGCACCGCCTCGCCGCCGAGGCCGATCCGCTGCCGCGCACCGCCACGGCCTGAGAGACGAGGGGAGGGGAGGGGCCTGTCGCAAAAGTTTCGTGTTGGGAGTTGACGGGTGGGCGGGGCGGCCGTATACGACTGCCCATCGGCGCCGGCCGCGGACTTCAGCGGCTCGGTCGCCTTCGCTTCTTTCCGACAGGCCATGGGCTCGGGCCGGGTGGGTTACCCGGATCGGTTCCTCTGTCGCTGAGGCGGTT
>NZ_BPQQ01000078.1 GCF_022179325.1 Methylobacterium isbiliense
TCGATCCCGGGCTTGCCCGGGGTCGAGATCGATGCGTCGGCATCTTGGGCCGTTGGCATCATTCGGTCACGATGCCCTTCATCTCCACGACCTCGAAATCCCTGGCCTTCACCCGGCGCAGCTGCCGCAGCGCATCGTCGTTCCAGCGCGGATCGGGGGCGCCGCTGAGGAAGATGTCGCTGCCGTTGTCGGCCAGGATCATGCCGTAGGTCTTCAGGGCCTGGAGGATCACCCGCACCTCCTCGGCGTAGCCGGACAGATCGAAGCCGGCCTTCAGGCGCAGGCGCATGCCCATCGGCGGCAGGTCCTCGTCGCGCCGGTCGCTCGCCCAGTGGCTGGCCGGCGGCAGGTAGGCCCGGCGCGTCTTGCTCAGGGTGAAGCGCACCGCGTGGTCGAGGCTCTTCTGCCCGACCACCTCGTCGTAGCGGATCAGCCCGGGCAGGATCGGCAGCCCCGCGGCGTCGGCGGAGGTCCAGCGGGGCGGGCGCACCTGGTTGGTCTTCAGGTCCCAGACCGCGCCGCTGTCCGCCTTCCAGCCGGCCTTGCCGAGGGGATGGGCGTTGAACAACTCCCACAGCATCCAGCGGTCCTTGTCGAGCACCAGCACGTGCCGGTCGCCCGTTCCCTTCGGCCCGCCCTCGATCGGGGCGTCGGGCGGGATCGGATAGGGGCCGGGGTCGCTCTCGTCCGCGTCGGTGAAGCGCACCGGCACCCGGGGCTGATCCTTGCCGACGACGACGTACGGGATGCCGATCGGCGCACCCTCCCACTGCGTGCCGAAATCGGGATGCAGCGTCGTGTTCAGCCCGATGCGGGCGAGGATCCGGTCGGATCGCGGATCGACGCGATCGCGCGAGACGTCCCGATGCCAGGGGCTGTCGTCGGGCAGCAGACGCCGCCCGCCGAGACTCGCATTGGGGCCGAGTTCGACGAAGCCGGCCTTGTCTTGCGCAAGACCGGCGCCCGCCCAGAGCAGGATGACCGAGAGACCGACAGGCAACATCCGCGCCATGTTCGCTCCCAATATCTGAGTCCTGAAGACCTACGACTTCACCGTACAGGCGGAGCGCGGCGTTGCATAGTACTCAAGGCATCACTTCTGCAATTTTCTCCAGCTTCATCGTCTTTGGCCAAGTCTAAGATCTCGCATCATCTCGGTGCCACGACGCTTCCGACGTCAGTGCACGGTGATCGTCTTTCATGGAGAGATCGGGCATTGCCGGCGTCGAGATTCCTCGCGCCCGCTGCCGAACCGCCAGCCAAAGCTCCGGGCCATCGATGTTCGTCTTTCGCTATACGATGTGAGAAACCACACCGCGATGCCGGACGTGCCGAATCGCACGGTGACATCGGCGATATCCTCTAAATGTACTTTTGTTCAGCCAGCATTCACGGCGCCGGCGAGATCATCAAGACATCAGGAAGCGGCAAGATCAGCGAATTATCTCAGAATGAACAGATGATAGCTTCCGCGTCGCGGCTTGACTTCCACCTTCATCGATCAACCATCACGATCCAATGGAGAACGACGATGCTGACCAAGATCATGACCGCCGCCCTGATCGGTGCGACCGCCCTCTCGGCGATGGCCACGGAGAGCTTTGCCCGCCCCGGTCATCGTTTCGCGATCTACGACGGCCAGTCCGGCAAGAAGGTCTACGACGACGGCCGGCTCGACGGCCGGGCCTGCGCGGTCGGCAAGAAGGCGATCTACAACCCCAACACCGGCCGCTTCATCACGGTGCCGGCCGCCAAGTGCAACTTCTGAGGAAGTGCAATTTCTGAGGAAGGGCAGCTTCTGACGACGTGCAACGTCCGAGCCCCGCCGCATGGGACGGAGCGCCCCCGGCGCTCCGCCCGGACGGGCTCATCCCCCGAACCGCCCCGCCAGCGCCGCGCTCAGCCGCTCGCCCTCGGCGATGAAGCGGGTGGCCGCCTCGCGGGCGGAGGGGGTGCAGATCCGGTAGGTGATGGCGTAGCCGCGATAGCCGCGGTTGTAGGCGCCCGCGAGCCGGTCGCGGCGCCCGGGGGTGGTGCCCTCCGCGTCGAGGAGGGCCTTCATGCGGGTGGGCCACTCGGCGGCGTCCGACTGGCCGCAGAGATCGCGCAGGAAGCTCAAGGCGCCGATGATCTCGGACAGGCGCAGCAGGTCCTTGTCGTAGGGCGCGGGCAGGTCCGGCGGGGGAGGGGGCGGGGCTTCCTTCTCGGGCGGCTTGGCGGCGGGCGGGCGCGAGCGCCCCTGCGCCAGCGCGCCCCCGGCGACGGCCGGGAGCAGGACCACGAGGGCGGCGAGGACGCGGGCGCGCCTCATGCGGGCTCCCCGGCCGCCGCCACCGCGGCCAGCGCCTGGACCAGGATCCCGGCAAGCCCCGGGGTGGTGGGCAGGGCCTGCACCTCCTCGACCGTCACCCAGCCGACCGCCAGGGCCTCGTCGCCGGTCACCGGTTCGTGCCGCAGCCAGCGCGCCGCGTGCGGCTGGATCACGAAATGGTGCAGCACCCGGCCCTCGGCGTCGCGCTCGATCACCTCGACGGGGCTCAGGGTCGCGACGATCTCGGCCTCGACGCCGACCTCCTCGCGCAATTCGCGCAACGCCGTCTCGGCCAGGGTCTCGCCGGTCTCCACGAGGCCGCCGGGCAGCGACCACAGGCCGTGCAGCGCCGCGCCGCCGCGGGCCGCCACCAGGGCGCGCCCGTCGCGCACCACCGCCACGGAGGCGGCCAGGAACGGCCGGGCCGGGTAGCGCCGGGCGGAGGCGTCCGCCGTCACGGGCGCCAGTCGGCCACGCGGCCGTCCTCCAGCCCGATCAGCACGTGGGCCTTGCGCCCGCTGCCCAGCACCAGCGGCCCGGCCCTGGCGGGCGCCGGCAGCGCGACGCGCGCCCGCTCGGTGATGCCGCCCTTGAGCGAGACCACGGCGAGCGCCCGGCGGTCGCGGGTCGGGATTGCGAGTTCGGCGGTGCCGTCGCCGTCGAGATCGAGGGCGGCGCCCGATTCCGCATAGCCCGGCGCCTCGGCGGCGAGCACCGCGCGCCCCTCTGCGATGCGCCAGTGCTGCAGCCGGCCCTCGCCCGCCTCGGAGCGCACCAGCGCGAGGCTGAGCCGGCCGCTGCCGTCGAAGTTGCCGGCCGCGACCGGGCCGAGGCTGCCGGCGAGCGCCGGCGTCTCAGCCCGCAGCCCCCAGGCCCCGTCCCGGCGCCCGATCACCGCGAGGCTGGTGGCCGCGCCGCGCGCCTTGAGGGCGAGGAGCGCGAGGCCGCCGTCGATCTCGGCCGCCCGCACCTCGTCGCCGGTGAAGACCGCATCGGGGCCGGCCGGCACGGTGGCGGTGGAGACCGGCACGGGCTTCGGATCGCCGCCGAGCGCCACGGGCTGGCGCTCGCGCACGGTGATCGTCGGGGCGCCCGCCTCGCTGCCGCGGCCCGACAGATAGGCCGAGACCGGTCCGGACAGCGCGCGCCGGGTGCCGGGCCACGCGTCCCGCGGCGTCTCGGCCGCGGCGAGCCCCTCGGCGGCCTCCGCCGAGACGGGCGTCGCCGCCACCGCCTCGCCCGAGAGGGACAGCACGGCGCCGCCGCCCTCGCCCCAGAGCAGGGCGACGCCGCCCGACACCTTGCGGCCGAGGAGGCCGGAGGTCTCGGCCGCCAGCGCCGCCTCGCTGCCGGGGCCGCGGATCTGGTCGGCCCGGAAGGCGAGCGGCAGGATCGCCGCCACGGACGTCGCGGCCACGGACCCGGCCGCCGCGGGAGCGGGGTCGGCCGCGGCCGGGCTCGCCGCCGCCCCGGCCGCCAGGATCAGGAGGGCGAGCGCGGCGCGCGCGCGCTCACACATGCTGTCCGCCGTTGATGTGGAGTTCGGCCCCGTTCACGTAGGAGGACGCCTCCGTGCACAGGAAGTAGATCGCCTTGGCGACCTCGTCGGGCGTGCCGAGGCGGCGCTGCGGGATCTGCGCCACGAGCTTGTCGGTGCCGGGCGACAGGATCGAGGTGTCGATCTCGCCCGGCGAGATCGCGTTCACCCGCACGCCGAGCGGGCCGAAATCCGCCGCCATCTCGCGGGTGAGGCCGGCGAGCGCCGCCTTCGAGGTGGCGTAGGCCGCCCCCGCGAAGGGATGCACCCGCGAGCCCGCGATGGAGGTGACGTTGACGATCGAGCCGCGGGCGCGGGTGAGTTCGTCGCACAGGCCGCGCGCCAGCAGGATCGGCGCGAAGAAGTTGACCTGGAACACCCGCTGCCAGTCGGCGAACGGGGTGGCGATGGCGCCCATGCGCGCGCCGCCCTCGCCCTTGGGCGAGATGCCGGCGTTGTTGACGAGGGCGTGCAGGAGCCCGCCCTCGGCCTCCAGCCGCCGGGCCACCTCCTCGACGCCGCGGACCGTGTCCTGCGGGTCGGCGAGATCGACCTGGAGGTGGTCCTCCGGCCCCATCTCCCAGGGGCAGTTCTCCGGGAAGGCGTGGCGCGAGCAGGTGATGACGCGCCAGCCGGCGGCGGAGAAGCGCTTCACGGTGGCGTGCCCGATGCCGCGGCTCGCGCCCGTGAGCAGCATCACGCGCCGGCGTTCGTTGCTGGAGTTGGCCAAGGCCGTTCCTCGAATCCGGAGCGGGGCGCGCCCGGGAGGCGGGCACGCGAACGAGCCCCAGGTCTAAGGCGCCCGGGCGGCGAAATCCAGTCTCGCGGCGCCGCAGCAAGCCCGCGCGCGGAGGCCCGTCCGCGCGGAGGCCCGTCAGGGAAACAGCCGCGCCCGCTCCCACCCGTCGCCCGCCCGGGTGAAGCGCACCCGGTCGTGGAGCCGGAAGGCGCCGTCCTGCCAGAACTCGATCGTGGCGGGGGCGATGCGGTAGCCGGTCCAGTGGGGCGGGCGCGGCACGTCGCCCTCGGGGAAGCGCGCCGCCGTCTCCGCCACCGCCCGCTCCAGGTCGGCCCGGCTCGCGAGCGGCTGCGACTGCCGGCTCGCCCAGGCCCCCAGCCGGCTGTCGCGCGGGCGCGTGGCGAAGTAGGCGTCGGCCTCCGCCTCCGTCACCCGGCTCACGGCGCCGCGGGCGCGCACCTGCCGGCGGCGGCTCTTCCAGTGGAAGACCAGGGCGGCCTGGGGGTTCTCGGCGAGTTCGACGCCCTTCATCGACCGGGTGTTGGTGTAGAAGACGAAGCCGCGCTCGTCGAAGCCCTTGAGCAGGACGATCCGCACGTCCGGCAGCCCGTCGGCGCCCGCGGTCGCCAGCGCCATCGCGTTCGGGTCCTCGGGCTCGGAGGCCTTCGCCTCCTCGAACCAGTCCCGAAACAGCGCGAACGGATCCGCGCGCTCGGTGAACTCATCCTTCCTTAACTCGCCCACGGCATCGTCCTCGCATGTGACATCCGGATGCGGGGGCAGACCGGCGTCGCAGGCTCGCGTCGCGGCGCCGGACCGCCCCCGCCGTGAGAACAGGTGTAATGCGTCGTTTCGCGTGTAAAGGACATGGCAGGGAATGCGGCCTGACGGCCGCCCTCCTGGTCGGCCCGGCGCTGCTGGCCGGCGCGCTCGGCCTCGTCGCCCTGGGCGGCTGCACCCAGCCGCTCATCACCTTCGCGGCCAGCCCGGCGCCGCCCCCGGAGCCGGCCACCACCGGCAGCATCGAGACGGGCGCGCCGCGCAGCTTCGGCACCGACCTGTCGGTCGAGGATTGGCGGCGGGCCAAGGCGGCGCTCGGCGTCGCCCTCGACCCCCAGGGCAACGGCCAGCCGGTGAAGTGGGACAACCCCGACTCGCAGATGCGCGGCATGGTCAACCCGACCGGCCTGCCCTATGTCGCCAACGACGAGATCTGCCGCAACTTCCTGGCGACCGTGATCGCGCCGTCCGGCAGCCGGTTCGTGCGCGGCACGGGCTGCCGGCCCTCGGGCGGCAGCTGGGAGCTGAAGAGCCTGAAGGCGACGCGGGCGCCGGCCTGACGCCGCGGGTCGAGGTGCTGCCTCGCACGGCGCGTTGCAATCCGGCAACACGCCGCCCACATTGCGGGCAGTCGATTCCCTCGGAGCGCCGACGCTCCACAACGGCATTCCGGACCCCCATGCGCAACCCCTACGACGTGCTCGGCGTGAGCCGCACCGCCGACGAGGCGGAGATCAAGAAGGCCTTCCGCAAGCTCGCGAAGACCTACCACCCCGACCGCAACGCCAACGACGCCAAGGCGAAGGACCGCTTCGCCGAGGTGAACCAAGCCTACGAGATCCTGGGCGACGCCAAGAAGCGCGAGCAGTTCGACCGCGGCGCCATCGACGCCGAGGGCAAGCCGCGCTTCACCGGCTTCGAGGGATTTCCGGGCGGCGGCGGCGGGCGCGCCGGGGGCTTCTCGGGCTTCGAAGGCTTCCCGGGCGGGGCCGGGCGGGCGGGCGGCTTCGGCGACGACATCTTCTCGCAGTTCTTCGGCGAGGCGTTCCGCAGCGCCGGGGCCGCGGGCCGCGGGGCGCAGAAGGGCGACGACGTGGCCGCCGACCTCACCATCACCCTGGAGCAGGCGGTGAACGAGGCGACGCTGCGCCTCGCGCTGCCGACCGGGCGCGAGGTCGACGTGGTGGTGCCCAAGGGCGTCGCGGACGGCCAGACGATCCGCCTGCGCGGCCTCGGCCATCCCGGCCGGGGCGGGGCCGAGCCCGGCGACGCGCTCCTCACCCTGCGCTTCGCGCCCGATCCCCGCTTCCAGATCGAGGGCGCGGACCTGCGCCTGTCCGTCGAGGTGCCGCTGGAGGATGCGGTGCTGGGCGGCCCGATCCGGGTCCCGACCCTCACGGGCGCCGTGGAGATGAAGATCCCGCCGATGACCAGCTCCGGCCGCACCTTCCGCCTGCGCGGCAAGGGCCTGCCGAAGAAGGACGGCAGCCGCGGCGACCTCCTGGCGGCGATCGCCATCGTGCTGCCCGCGGGCAGCGACGAGGCCCTCGCCGACTACGCCCGCAAGCGGCGCAGCCAGAAGGCCACCGCGGGCTGACGGCCCTTCGCCGCGGCCGGGACGTCGCGGGGGAGCACGGGCAACACGTCATGATCGGCCGGGCGATCCTCGCGCCTCTCGAACCGGTTGCAGATCGTCCAGCTCCTCCCGGGAGATCAGGCCCAGGCCGGCGCCGGCTCGGCGCATCCGGTCGGGCGCCCCCCCGGCACAGCCAACCCGCTCAGGCGTCCGGGCCACACCACCCTGCGTTTCATCGCTCGCGGGAGGGCGCGGACTTCCGTCGCCTGCGGGGGTCGGCTAAGGATGCCGGTGCGGAGCCGCTCACGGGTGCCCGCACCCGCGGCCCGGCAGGCCATTCCGCGGCAGCTTTCTGGGTGACACATGGCGGATTCGAACCGGGCACAGATCGAGGATTTCGAGCACGCGGCATCGCCCCGGCCCGGCCTGCTCGCCGGCAAGCGCGGCCTCGTGCTGGGGGTCGCCAACAACCGCTCGATCGCCTGGGGCATCGCGCGCAGCGCCCACCAGCACGGCGCCGCCCTCGCCTTCACCTACCAGGGCGAAGCGCTCAAGAAGCGCGTCGAGCCGCTCGCCCGGGAGCTCGACGCGGCGGTCGTCGGCCATTGCGACGTCACCGATCCGGCCTCGATCGACGCGGTGTTCGCGGCGGCGGGGACGCATTTCGGCGGCGCGCTCGACTTCGTGATTCACTGCATCGCCTTCTCGGACAAGGACGAGCTGACCGGCCGCTACGTCGAGACCAGCGAGGCAAACTTCACCAAGTCGCTGCTGATCTCCTGCTACTCGTTCACGGCGATCGCTCAGCGGGCCGAGAAGCTGATGCGCGACGGCGGCTCGCTGGTCACGCTGACCTATTACGGCGCCGAGAAGTGGATGCCGCACTACAACGTGATGGGCGTCGCCAAGGCCGCGCTGGAAGCCTCCGTGCGCTATCTCGCGGCGGATCTCGGCCCCCAGAAGATCAGGGTCAACGCCATCTCGGCCGGGCCGATCAAGACGCTCGCCGCCTCCGGCATCGGCGACTTCCGCTACATCCTGAAGTGGAACGAGTACAACGCGCCCCTGCGCCGGACCGTGACCACCGATGAAGTCGGCGAGACCGCCGCCTATCTCGTCTCCGACATGTCGCGCGGCATGACCGGCGAGGTGCTGCACGTCGATGCCGGCTACCACGTGGTCGGCATGAAGAACCCCGAGGCGCCCGACATCAGCAAGGCCGAGGGCTGACCGGCGGGGCCCGGCGCCGGGCTTGGCGCCCGGCCGGCCCGGGTCCATCATGCGGGTCCCGTCGCGAGGACGAGCCCGGGAGCCGCGCATGACCACCCCCAAAGTCGCCATGCTCACCGCCGGGGGCCTCGCGCCCTGCCTGTCGGCGGCCGTCGGCGGGCTGATCGGCCGCTACACCGACCTCGCCCCCGAGATCGAGATCATCGGCTACCGCAGCGGCTACTATGGGCTGCTGAAGGGCGAGGCGCTGCCGGTGACCCCGCAGGTGCGGGCCGAGGCCGCCACGCTCCTGCGCCACGGCGGCTCGCCGCTCGGCAACAGCCGGGTCAAGCTCACCAACGTCAAGGATTGCGTGAAGCGCGGCCTCGTGCGCGAGGGCGAGGACCCGCTGAAGGTGGCGGCCGACCAGCTCGCCCGCGACGGCGTGACGATCCTGCACACGATCGGCGGCGACGACACCAACACCACGGCGGCCGACCTCGCCGCCTATCTCGACGGCAACGGCTACCACCTCACCGTGGTCGGCCTGCCGAAGACCATCGACAACGACGTGGTGCCGATCCGCCAGTCGCTCGGCGCCTGGACGGCGGCCGAGCAGGGGGCGCTGTTCTTCGAGAACATCGTCAACGAGCAGAGCGCCAACCCGAAGATGCTGCTCGTGCACGAGGTGATGGGCCGCAACTGCGGCTGGCTCACCGCCGCCACCGCCCGCGCCTACCGCGAGCGGCTGGCGCGCAAGCGCTTCCTGCCGGCCTTCAACCTCGCGCCCGCCCACCACGACATCGACGCCGTCTACGTGCCGGAGGTCCCGATCGACCTCGACCGCGAGGCCGAGCGCCTGCGCGGCCGCCTGGCCGCGAAGGACTGCGTCACGCTGTTCATCAGCGAGGGGGCGGGTCTCGACGCGATCGTGGCCGAGATCGAGAGCCGCGGCGAGGTGCTCGGGCGCGACCCCTTCGGCCACGTCAAGATCGACACGGTCAATGTCGGCAAGTGGTTCGCCGACCGCTTCGGCCCGCGCCTCGGCGTCGAGAAGGCGCTGGTGCAGAAATCCGGCCACTTCGCCCGCTCGGCCGCCCCGAACGCCGACGACCTGCGACTGATCCAGAGCATGGTCGACCTCGCGGTGGAGTGCGCGCTCAAGGGCGTGTCGGGGGTGATCGGCCACGACGAGGAGCAGGAGGGCCGCCTGCAGGCCATCGCCTTCCCGCGCATCCGCGGCGGCAAGGCCTTCGACCCCGCCACCCCCTGGTTCACCGACCTCTTGGACGCGATCGGCCAGCCGCGGGGGTGAGGGTGGGGTAGGGCGCCGGAGTTGGTTGGGCCCATCCCAACCGCTGCGTTCCTCCGCTCGATCCTACCGGCCAAGCGGCCAGTGCTGGACAGGCCGGAGGAAGTGCTCACCGGCTCGGCGGCGGACATGATGCAACAGCAAAGGCCCAAGCAGAATGTCCCCGTGCAGGTCTGCTCAGTCCGGCTCGCACCGCATCAGGCCGAGCGATTCCTCAAGCGTGTGCAGCAGCCCCTCCAGCGCGCGGCGCTGCGAGGCGTCGAGGCAGGACAGGAGCTGCTCCTCGCGCGCCAGCAGGACCGGCAGCAGCTCCCGGTAGACCTCCCGCCCGCGCGGCGTGAGCTGCAGCATGATCTCGCGCCGGTCGTCGGGCGCCTCCTGCCGCTCGACCAGTCCCAGTTCGATGAGATGGCCGACCGCCCGGCTGATGCGCGATTTGTGCGTGCGCGTGCAGCGCACCACGTAGGTGGCGCTGCGCGGCGCGGCGTGCATGCCGAGCGTCGCCAGGACGCGCCATTCCGGGATGTCGATCCCGAACCGCGCGTAATCGGCCGCGAGCGCGTTGCTGAACTCGGCGGCGAGCCGGTTGAGCCGGAACGGCACGAAGCTGAGCAGGTTCAGGCGGTCCGGGCTCGATGGATCCATGCGCGCTCCCGACCGGCGCACCGCTTCGGCAGAACGCGGCATCCTCTCGACCGTTGCCCTTGACCGTTGCAGACGCAACCGCATAGAGGTGGTTGCAGACGCAACAAGCACAGCGCCGCCGCCTTGGCAATGCCCCGGCCGGGCGCCGCGGGGGCGCCGCAGCCGGCCCCGGCGAGGGGGAGGACACGCCTCATGAGCAAAGGGTTCGCGAGCCAGGCCGATCTGGCCGAGAAGCGGGAGACCTTCACGGAACTCGCGTCCGGCGTCTACGCGCTCACCGCCGAGGGCGATCCGAATTCCGGCGTGGTGGTGGGCGACGAGTCGGTGCTCGTCATCGATGCGCGCGCCACGCCGCGCATGGCCGGCGACCTCGTGGCCCGCATCCGCGAAGTCACCGACAAGCCGATCCGGCACGTGCTGCTGACCCACTACCACGCGGTGCGCGTGCTCGGCGTCGCCGGCTACCCCGACCGCGTCAACGTCATCGCCAGCGACGTCGCCCGCGCCATGATCGTCGAGCGCGGGCAGCAGGACATGGAGTCGGAGATCCAGCGCTTTCCCCGCCTGTTCCGCGGGCGCGAGGAGATTCCCGGGCTGACGTGGCCGACGCTGACCTTCCACCGCGAGATGACGCTCTGGCTCGGCTCGCGCGAGGTGCGCATCATCCATGCCGGCCGCGGCCACACCGCCGGCGACACGATCGCGTGGCTGCCCGACGAGAAGGTCCTGTTCTCCGGCGATCTCGTGGAGTACGGCGCCACGCCGTATTGCGGCGACGCCCATTTCCAGGACTGGCCCGCGACCCTCGACCGGCTGGAGGCGCTGCAGCCCCGGGCCCTGGTGCCCGGCCGCGGCGAGGCGCTGACGACCCCCGAGCGGATCCGCGAGGGGCTGGAGGGCACGCGCGCCTTCCTGCGCGACCTCTACGCCATCGCCCGCGAGGGCGTTGCGGCCGGCCACGACCTCAAGGCCGTCTACGACCGCGCCATGCGCGAGATGCGGCCCCGGTACGGGCATTGGGTCATCTTCGAGCATTGCATGCCCTTCGACGTCAGCCGCGCCTACGACGAGGCGAAGGGCCTCGACACGCCGCGCATCTGGACCGCCGAGCGCGACATGGAGATGTGGCGCGCCCTCGAAGGCTGACGCCGCCGGACGAGCCCGGACGAGAACCGGGCCGGCCCCCTTCGCATCGAGGACACGCCCGAGGGTCCCGCATGACCGCCCCACGCTTTCCCTTCACGGCGCCCCCGGAATTGCGGGGCGAGGCCCGCCGCCATCCCGTGGCGGTGATCGGCGCGGGGCCGGTCGGGCTCACCTGCGCCATCGATCTGGCGACCCGCGGCGTCCCGGTGGTGGTGCTCGACGACGGCGACACCGTCGCCAGCGGCAGCCGGGCGATCTGCTGGGCCAAGCGCACGCTGGAGATCTGGGACCGGCTCGGGGTCGGGGACCGCGTGGTGGACAAGGGCGTGACCTGGAGCGTCGGCCGCGTCTTCCACGGCGACCGCGAACTCTACCGCTTCGACCTTCTGCCCGAGACCGGCCACCGCCGCCCGGCCTTCGTCAACCTGCAGCAATACTACGTCGAACAGTACCTGATCGAGCGCGCGGCCGAGTTCCCCGACCTGATCGACCTGCGCTGGCGGAGCGAGGTCACCGACCTCGTGCAGGGGGAGGACGGGGTGCGCCTGACGGTGGCGACGCCGGAGGGTCCCTATGGCCTCGACGCCGCCTGGGTGATCGCCGCCGACGGCGCGCGCTCGCCCACCCGCACCCGGATGGGGCTGCCCTTCGCGGGCCAGCGCTTCGAGGAACGCTTCCTCATCGCCGACGTGCGGATGAAGGCCGATTTTCCGACCGAGCGCCTGTTCTGGTTCGAGCCGACCTTCCACGCCGGCCAGAGCGCGCTGCTGCACCGCCAGCCGGACGACGTCTTCCGCATCGACTTCCAGCTCGGGCCGGAGGCGGATCCCGAGCTGGAGCGGCAGCCCGAGCGGGTGATGCCGCGGGTGCGCGCCATCGTCGGCGCGGACACGCCGGTCACGCTCGAATGGTGCTCGGTCTACTCGTTCCGCTGCGCCCGGCTGGAGCGGTTCGTGCACGGCCGCGTGGTCTTCGCGGGCGACAGCGCCCACGTGGTGAGCCCGTTCGGCGCGCGCGGCGGCAACGGCGGCATCCAGGATGCGGACAACCTGTGCTGGAAGCTGGCGCTGGTGCTGCAGGGCCGGGCGCCCGCGAGCCTGATCGCGACCTACGACGAGGAGCGCGGCCGGGGGGCGGACGAGAACATCCTGCATTCGAGCCGCACCACCGGCTTCATGACGCCGAAGACCGGGGCCGAGCGGCTGTTTCGCGACGGGGTGCTGGCCCTCGCCGCCGAGGCGCCCTTCGCAAGGCTCCTGCTCAATGCCGGGCGCCTGTCGCGGCCCTGCGGCCTTGCGGGTCTCTCGCTCCAGACGCCCGACGCCGAATCCCCGCCGGACGGCCTCGCGCCCGGCGCGGTCTGCCTCGACGCCCCGGTCGTCGATGCGGCCGGCCGGGCCGGCTGGCTGCTCGACCGGCTCGGCGGGTCCTTCACCCTCCTGACCTTCGCCGGCGGCGAGGCGCCGGATCTCGATGCGGTCCCGGCTCGGCCCGATCTCCGCCAGGTGGTCGTCGCCGACCGGCCGCTCGCGCTGCCGGGCGCCGAGGTGCTGCGCGATCCGGAGGGTCTGGCCGCGCTGCGTTACGGCGGACGGCCCGGCACCACCTACCTGATCCGGCCGGACGCGCACGTGGCCGCGCGCTGGTCCGGGATCGACGCGCCGGCCCTCGCCCGGGCGCTCGCCCGCGCCTGCGGCCATCCGCCCGAGGCCGCCCGGGAGGCTGCCTGATGCCGACGCGGCTGAGACGGGACGACGGCTTCGCCGGCGCGGCCGATGCCGTCTACGAGGCGCTGATCCGCGCCCACGAGGGGTTGAGCGAGGCGCAGAGCGCGGCCCTCAACGCCCGCCTCGTGCTGATCCTCGCCCACGAGGTCGGAGACCCGGCGGTCCTCGCCGAGGCGATCGCCCTCGCGCGGGGCTCCCTGCGCCCGGCGGGCGAGGCGGGCGGCGCGCGCTGATGCGGGCTCGGCCGGGCCGCCGGCCTCACCCGACCGGATGATGCGGGGCTGGCCCCCGTCCGCTAGAGTGGCAGCGGTGAGGCGGACGGGACGGCGCCGCTCCTCCCGCCCTGGGCGCGGTTGCGCGCACCGTGGCTCATCCGGCGCCGACGCCGTGAACGGCCCTGATCGAACGGCAGCCCGCCCCTGATCGCAGGGAGCAAGACATGTGGCCTGCGCTGCCCGGCACGCCCTCGACCCGGCCTGCTCGCATCGGGGCGGCGCGAACCGCGATCTGCGGCGCCTGCCTGGCGGCGGTCATGGTGCTGGCGGGCGACCTGCAGGAATCCCGCTCCTCCGGCCTCGCGCGGCCGGCGGAGGGTCCGCCGCCTCTGCCCGGCTACAGGGCCTGCGACGCCTACAGGCGCAGCCTCGCGGCCCGCGGCGCCCGCGCGGCGCCCCTCGTGCGGCAGGTCCAGGTTGGGGACGCCTACGCGATCCCGGCCAGCCGGGCGGTGAAGGTGGTGATCGCCTGCGTCGCGGTGAACTCGCTGCATCAGGTCGGCCTCACGACGGGGAGCCGTCCTCCTGCGGGCTTGGCCGCATGGTTCGAGGCCGTCGCGCTCGCGGTCGCCAGCCTCAGGCCGGACCTCGCGCCCGACGAGGTCCAAGCCCTGGTCTCGGTCGTTCACGACGGCGCCGGAGCCAAAGCCAGGCAGAACTTCGGGAGCACGGGACAATACATCGGCGACGACCACATCCGTTTGCAGGACTACATCCTGCAATATACGGTCTCGGAGCGGCGCCATCATTTCGGCATCCATTCCGACAAGCAGCCGCCGTCCGAGTGAGGGCGGGCCGGAATCGGCCTCGGCGCGCGGGCTCGCTGCCGCGCAGGACCCGTCGCGCTACTCAGGCGAACTCGGCCGCGAGGGCGAGACCCTGCCGGGCGGGATCACGGCGGCCTGATCGCCCGTCTCCTCGGGCGCGACGGCGTCGCGTCGCCACGCGCTCGGGGTGGTGCCGGTCCAGCGCCGGAACGCGTGCGTGAAGGCGGCCGGTTCGGAGAAGTCCAGCGTCGCCGAGATCTGCGCCAAGCTCATGTCGGTGTCGGCGAGCAGTTGCTTGGCGAGGCCGAGCCGGGTCTCGTTGGCCACCAGCCGGTAGCTCGTCCCCTCGGCCTTCAGCCGGCGGCTCAGCGTGCGGCGGTGCATCGCCAGCATGTGCGCGACCTGCAGCCCGCTCAGCGGCTTCTGGGTGGTCGTGGTGCACAGGCGCCGCCGGATCTCGTCCGTCACGCCGGCGGGACAGGCGGCCTCGATCTGCCGGATCCGCCGCTCGGCGATCCGGTGCGCGAGCGGGTTGGCGTCCTCGATCGCCCGCCGCAGGAGACGCGCCGGAAACACCAGGGCGGCGCTCTCATGGCCGAACCGGACGGGCGCCCGGAAGAACGCGGCATAGGGCGCCGCATCGGGCGGTTCGCGACGCGGCATCAGCACCTCGTCCGGCGCCCAATCCCGGCCGCAGAGGGCGCGCAGCAGCGCCGTCATGGTCGCCAGGGCTCTCTCGCACTGCAGCGCCACGCCCTCGGTCTCCGGCCGGTAGGGCGTGTAGCTGGCGATGGCGAGGCTGCCGCTGGTCGGCACCTCGATCACCGCCCCGCGGCCCAGGCGACCGTGATGGTCCGCGAGCGCCTGCAGCGCATCGCCCACCGTCTCGGAGTGCCGCATCAGCACGCCGAGGAGGCCGAGCGACGAGAGGGTGGCGCGCTGGCCGACGAGGAGCCCGAAATGCGGACACCCGGTCCGCTCCGCGCCCAGCGCCGTCAGGCGCCCGAGCGCGGCGAACGGGACGGCTTCGATCGTACCGGGCGACCGCGCCTCGATCCCGGCCTGCTGGAGCAGGCCGGCGGGATCGATGCCGCCCTGGACGAGCAGGCCGCAGATCGCCCGGACCGCGCCGGCATGGACGAGGTCGACGGGTCGGGAGCGGGCGAGACGCTCCGGGCCGCCCGCCGCCGTCCCGATCCGGTCCGGCGCGGCATCGGGCTTGAAGCGCCGGCCTTCGCCGCGGGACGCCGCCCCCTCGCGCCGGGCCGGCGAACCGGCCCGCACGGCCTGCGCAGAGGCGCCGTTCGCCTCGCCGGCTCCGCCTGCGGGGCGGGGAAGCGGTCGGGCTGTCATGACGGTTCGCGCCCCCCCTGCGCATGGGCGGGCAGGACGGTCCCCCACCCGGAAGCGCCCCGGGGCCATCCGGCCGAGGCGCTTGGTCCTGCATCGACGCGAGGAACCCGGCCGGCAGCGGCACGGGATGCCGGCGCGTCCGGCTCGCCGCGATGATAATCGGGGCGGCAGCGGTGCCGTTGATCTGGGTCAAGGACCGCGGGGCCTCCGGCCCGGGCGGCCGCTGCCCTCGGTCTCGTTCGATGTCGCCGGGCATCCGACCGAATCGTCCCCCTCCTGATCGATGAGAGGACGGAGGTATTCGATCGCATCGCACACGGCTTGAACGCGAGCGAGAAGACGATGCTTGTTTATCTTGATCGGCTGAATCAAATAGGTTAGTTTTTCTTCGGTTTTTCTTACGTCGTCGACAGGCGGCTGGCCGCCCCGTCGGGTCGGCTCGTGCGGCCGCTGCGACGCGAAGGCCCCGTGTCCGCAGCCCCTCGTCCGATGGTGCGCGAGGAGGACGCCTTGGTGATCGCAGCGAGGGACGTCGCGGTGCCGGTCGCGCCGGCCGGCCCGGCCGATGGCTGCACGGAGGATCTGCCGCGCCTGATGGCGCTACCGGGCCTGATCGGCACGCGCGTCCTGTTCGGACGCAGGCAGGAGATCTTCGGGGCGGACGAGGAGGCGAGATCCATCTATCGGGTGATCAGCGGGGCGGTCCGCGACGTCACCGTCCTCACCGACGGCCGAAGGCAGGTCAGCGCGTTCCATCTCGCGGGCGACGTCTTCGGCCTCACCGCGGGGCCGCGGCACAGCCATTCCGCCGAGGCCGTCGTCGAGACGGTGGCGATGGTCTATCCCCGCCGGCCCATCGAGGACGCCGCCCGCCGCGACGCGCGCCTCGCCTGCACCCTGTGGCTGGCCGCGCTGCGCCAGCTGGAGCAGGGGCAGGATCACGTCCTGCTGCTCGGCCGCCGCTCGGCCGTCGAGCGCGTCGCGGCCTTCCTGTCGGAGATCGAGCAGCGCTCGGTCGGATCGGGCTGGTTCGTCCTGCCGATGACCCGGCGCGACATCGCCGACTATCTCGGGCTCACCATCGAGACCGTATCGCGCGCGGTGACGCGGCTGGAGGCCGAGGGCGCGCTCCTGCGGGCGGGCGCCAAGCGGATCCGGCTCCGCCACGCGCCGCTCCGCCACCTGATGGGCGACTGATTCCTCGCGCGGGGGCCGCCGCATCGGCGCAGGGCCGAGCGGAACTGTCCCATCCGATCAAGCCGCGCGGGCCCGACCTGCGAGGATGGAGTGCCATCCCGAGATGGCGGCCGGGCGAGAAGCGACCATGCTCCGCTGTCCCTCCCTCCTCCTCGCCCTCCTGGTCCTGGTGCCGGCGGCCGGGCCTCCGGAGCCGGCCCGCGCCCAGGGCGATCCGGGCGCCGTCCTCACGGTCGGCACGGTCCAGGCCCAGCGCCGGGCGATCGACAAGGCGCTCGACTTCGTCGGCCGCGTCGAGGCGGTGAGCCGGGTCGAGGTGCGGGCGCGGGTGACCGGCTACCTCGAGGCCGTGCTGTTCAAGGAGGGAGATCCGATCAAGGAGGGCGCCCCGCTCTACCAGATCGAGCCCGACCTGTTCCAGGCGGCGGTGATGCAGGCCGAGGGCGCGCTGGAGCGCAGCCGGGCGGCCCAGACCCTCGCGGCGATCCAGCTGCAGCGGGCGCAGGAGCTGCTCGACCGCAACGCCGGCACCGTGGTGGCCCGCGACCAGGCCCGCGCCGCCCTCGACCAGTCGAAGGGCGCGGTGATGGGCGACGAGGCGAATCTGAGGACCGCGCAGATCAACCTCGGCTACACGCGGATCGCCGCGCCGATCGCCGGGCGCATCGGCCGCACCAGCGTGACGAAGGGCAACGTGGTGGGTCCCGACAGCGGGGTCCTCACCAGCATCGTCAGCCAGGACCCGATGTACGTCACCTTCCCGGTGAGCCAGCGCGAGTTCCTGCGCGCGCAGGAGGGTCAGGAGCAGATCGACCGCAGCAAGGTCGCGGTGCGGATCCGCTTCCCGGACGGCTCCGCCTACGGGCAGGTCGGGCGGGTGAACTTCGTCAACGTCAGCGTCGACCGCACCACCGACACGGTGCTGGTGCGCGCCGTCATGCCCAATCCCTCCGGCGGCCTGCGCGACGGGCAGCTGGTGCAGGTCGCCCTGCAGACCGGGACGCCGCAGGAGAAGGTCGTGGTGCCCCAGTCGGCCCTGATCGCCGACCAGGGCGGGGTCTACGTCTTCGTGGTCGAGGACGGGCGGGCGGTGGTCCGGCGGGTGAAGCCCGGTCCCGGCGCGGACGGCCAGGACGCGGTGATCGAGGAGGGGCTCTCGGGCGGCGAACTCGTCATCGTCGAGGGCCTGCAGCGGGTGCGGCCCGGGCTGGCCGTGCGGGCGAACCCGATCGCGCCGCCCACCAGCAGGACCTGACGCCGATGTTCTCCGCCCTCTTCGTCGACCGGCCGCGGCTCGCGGTGGTGATCGCCATCGTCACGTCGATCGCGGGGGCGCTGGCGCTCTTCGCGATCCCGGTGGCGCAGTACCCCGACATCGTGCCCCCGCAGGTCTCGGTGACCACGATGTATCCGGGCGCCTCCGCGGCGGTGGTGGAGACCACGGTGGCCCAGCCGATCGAGTCCCAGGTCGTCGGCGTCGACAAGATGATCTACATGAAGAGCGTGAGCGGCAACGACGGCAGCTACACGCTCACGGCCTCGTTCGAACTCGGCACCGACCCCGACATCAACGCCGTCAACGTCAACAACCGGGTCCAGATCGCGCTCGCCAAGCTGCCCGAGGACGTCCGCCGCCAGGGCGTGACGGTCAAGAAGAAGTCCTCGGCGCTGCTCGGCGTGCTCGCGGTCTCCTCGCCCAAGAGCATCCAGGACCCGCTCTTCATCTCGAACTACGTCACCATCAACCTGCTCGACCGGATCAAGAGCACGCCGGGGGTCGGCGACGCGACGCTGTGGGGACCGCAGGACTACGCCATGCGGGCCTGGCTGCGCACCGACCAGCTCACCGGCCTCAACCTGACGGCGGGCGACGTCATCGCGGCGATCCAGGCCCAGAACGTCCAGGCGCCGGTCGGGCGGATCGGCGCCCGCCCGATCTCCGACGAGCAGCAGCTCCAGCTCACCATCCAGACGCAGGGGCGGCTGACCTCGCCCGAGCAGTTCCGCGACATCGTGCTGCGCACGAATCCGGACGGCTCGCTCCTGCGCCTGGGCGACGTGGCCCGGATCGAACTCGGCGCGGCGAGCCTCGACCGCGAGACGCGGCTCAACGGCAGCCCGGCGACGGTCGTCGCCATCTATCAGTCCCCCGGCGCCAACGCGATCACCACCCTGACCGAGATCAGGCGGCGGGTCGCCGACCTCGCCAAGGCCTTCCCCGAGGGCCTGGAGTGGAAGATCACCTACGACCCCACCGCCTTCATCACCGAGACGGTGCACGAGGTGCAGAAGACGCTCGTCGAGGCGTTCGTGCTCGTCGTCGTGGTGGTCTTTCTCTTCCTCGGCAGCCTGCGGGCGACGCTGATCCCGACGATCGCCGTGCCGGTGAGCCTGATCGGCACCTTCGTGGCGCTGAAGGCGGTCGGCTACTCGGCGAACTCGGTCTCGCTGCTCGCCCTGGTGCTCGCCATCGGCATCGTGGTCGACGACGCCATCGTGGTGGTCGAGAACGTCGAGCGGGTGATGGAGGAGCACCCGGAGCTGTCTCCGCGCGAGGCGACCAAGCGCGCCATGGCGGAGATCACCGCCCCCATCATCGCCATCACCCTGGTGCTGCTCTCGGTCTTCGTGCCGGTGGCCTTCGTGCCCGGCATCTCGGGGGAACTCTTCCGCCAGTTCGCCGTGGCGGTCGCGGTCTCGATGGCCCTGTCGGCCATCAACGCGCTCACCCTCTCGCCCGCCCTGTGCGGGGTGCTGCTGCGGCCCCATCACGGCCCGCGCCGCGGCCTCATGGGCCTGGTGATGCGCACCATCGACCGGGTGCGCGACGGCTACGGCGCGGCGGTCGCGCGCCTCGTGCGCCTGTCGGCGATCGGCCTCGTCCTGGCGCTCGCGGCCGCCTGGGGCACGGCGCAGCTCGCCAAGGTCACGCCCACGGGCTTCCTGCCGGAGGACGACCAGGGCGCCTTCTTCGTCGTGGTGCAGCTGCCCGAGGGCGCCGCGGTCGGCCGCACCGCGGAGGTCACGGCCCGGGCCGAGGCGGCCCTGCGCCAGGAGCACGCCGTGGCCGACGTCACCTCGGTGATCGGCCTCAACTTCATCGACAACTACTCGCAGAGCAACGCGGCCTTCCTGGTGGTGACCCTCAAGCCCTTCGAGGAGCGCAAGGGGGCGGGCGACGGGGTGGACGCGCTGATCGCACGCCTCGGCCAGCGCTTCCGGGAGATCCCGGGCGGGCTGGTGGTGCCGCTGGCGCCCCCGCCGATCATCGGCCTGGGGACCGGCGGCGGCTTCGCCTACGTGCTGGAGGACCTGCGCGGCGGCGACCCCAAGGAGCTCGCCCAGGTGCTGCGCGGTCTCGTCATCGCGGCGAACCAGGAGCCGCAGCTCAGCCGGGTGTTCAGCACCTTCTCGGCGACCAACCCCTCGGTCTTCCTCGACATCGACCGCAACAAGGTCCAGATCCTCGGGGTGTCGCTCGACAGCGTGTTCCAGGCGCTGCAGGCCTCGCTCGGCGGCTACTACGTCAACGACATCAACCTGTTCGGCCGCACCTGGCAGGTCCAGGTCCAGGCCGAGGCCGCCGACCGGGCGAGCATCGACGACATCTACCGCATCAACGTGCGCAACCGCGAGGGCGAGATGGTGCCGCTGCGCAGCCTCGCCGAGGTGCGCATCGTGGTCGGGCCGCCCGCGCTGATCCGCTACAACAATCTGCGCGCCGTGACGCTGCAGGGCTCGCCGGCCCCGGGCGTCTCCTCGGGTCAGGCGCTCGCCGCCATGGAGGCGGTCGCGGCCCGCACCCTGCCGGCCGGCTTCGGCGGCGAATGGACCGACACCGCCTTCCAGGAGAAGCGGGCGGAGGGCAAGACCGCGATCATCCTCGCCTTCGCGGTGCTGTTCGCCTTCCTGTTCCTCGTCGGCCTCTACGAGAGCTGGACGATTCCCGTCCCGGTGCTGCTGTCGGTGACGGTGGGCATCCTGGGCGCCTTCGCGGCGATGGTCTGGGGCGGGCTCACCCTCGACCTCTACGGCCAGATCGGCATGGTGGTGCTGATCGGGCTCGCGGCCAAGAACGGCATCCTGATCGTCGAGTTCGCCAAGGAGCAGCGGGAGAGGGGCGTCGGCCTGCACGAGGCGGCCACGGAAGGCGCACGGCTGCGCTTCCGCCCGGTGATGATGACCTCCTTCGCCTTCATCCTCGGCCTGCTGCCGCTCGTGATCGCCACCGGCGCCTCGCAGCTTGCCCGGCGCAACGTCGGCACGCCGGTCTTCGGCGGCATGATCGCCGCCTCCTTCCTCGGCATCTTCGTGATCCCGCCGCTCTACGTCGTGTTCCAGGGCCTGCGCGAGCGCGCGTGGCGGCTCATGGGCGGCAAGGGCCGGGGGGCCGCGGCGCAGAGGCCCCCGGCGAAGCCGGAGCCCCCCGCGGCCGCACCGGGGCACCTCCCGGCCGAATAGGGCCGTGCCTGACGACGCGGAGGCCGGTGCGCCCGGTCCTCAGGCCGACCAGACCAGCCGCGGCGCGTGGCCCTTCGGCCCGGCCTCCGCGGCGGGCGGGACCCACCGGGCCAGCTCGCTCTCCAGGAGTTCCACGCGCACGAAGACCTGCCCGCGGCAGCCCGCCCACAGCGAGGCCGGCAGACGCGCGCGGCCGTCCGTCCAGCGGTGCCGGGCGCCGTCCTCCTCCAGGACATGGAAGCCCTCGCCGAGCCGCGGATCGTCGAGCGCGATCTCCCGGCACCCGGTCAGCCCATCATCGACGCTCATCCCCGACAGGCTGACGCCGAGCCGGCGGACGTCTCCGCTCTCGCCCGTCTCGGCCGGGACGCCGGTGTCCGACATCAGCCAGACCTCCTGCGCGTCGACCGGCAGCACGAAGCGCGCGCGCGTGCCCAGGACGTCCGGCCGGACCACCCGCCCGTCCGCGACGACGTGCAGGTCGGCGAGCGGATCGGTGGCGAGTTGCCAGCCGAGGTCGAGCGCCCGGGCGCGCAGGCGGCTGCGCACGGCCCTGACCACCGTCTCATCCGCGAGCGGGCGGCAATAGGCGGCGAGCGAGCCGGACGGGGCGCGGGCGGCCTCGCCCTGGCAGCCGGTGAAGAAGCTGCGGTTGCCGCAATCGATGTAGCTCTCGGCGGGCAGGCCGTTGGCGATCAGGATGTCGTGGCTGTCCAGTTCGACGTGCCAGTAGGTGATGGTCTCGCACTCGGCATACGCGATGGTCGCGCCGTTCACGAGGCGGTGGGCGGGAACCAGCACCTCATCGACCACCGTCACCGCCACGGCGTGCTCCGGGGACACGGTGAGGTCGCGGCAAGGCCTGTTGGGGCCGATCGCGTCCCGGGCGATGCGGACCGGATGGGCCATGCGCGGATCGGGGTGCTGCCGGCAGGCGACGGTGCGCTGGCCGAGCCAGCGGACCGGGCGATGCTCGCCGGAGCCCGTGACGACCAGATCCCCGATCCGCAGATCCTCCACCGCCACGTCGCCCGCGATGGTCCGGATCAGCGTGCCGGGGCCGTAGCAGACCACGCCGTAGATCGCCTGGACGCCCTCGATGTCGGAGGCCTGCAGCGTGTTGACGGCCGGGCTCGACACCGAGTTCATGATGGCGGGCTCGGATTCGATGTGGCCGAGGCCGATGCCGTGGCCGACCTCGTGCAGCGCCACCGTGCTCAGCCGCACGCCGGACAGCGACGAGGTCGCCACCCCGCCGGCATCCTCCGTCCAGTTCTCGGAGCTGTCGAGGATGATGTTGACCGAATTGATCCGGCCATTGGCCGGGTTGAAGCTGGTGGTCGCCCGGCCGGCCACGTTCAGGGGACCGTCGATATTGCCATACGTAAAGGTGATATTGGCGCTCGACGCCACCCTGGTGAAGGTGATGTTGCCGTAGTCCGACCAGCGGAAGGCCTGCGCCAGGTCGTTCTCGAAGCTCGCCGGAACGGTGCCGTCGACCGACCATGTGACGTTGCCGCCCGCCGTGCCGAGCGGGTTGCCGTTCCACTTGTAGCCTTCGTAGGTATACGCCATCGCCCATCCCCCAGTCGGTCGCGTCATCCGTTCGACGGGTCGCCGTGCCGATCGCGTCAGGATCGACGAGGCGCCCGCGGCGTCGCCCACGCTTCCCATGGCGTGGTTGCCGGATGGAAGACGACCTGAGATTCACATGATTAACAAATGGTAAATTTTCGGCAAAGACTGAGTTTTTTTCCAATCATCGGCAAATCTGCAACAACTCCAACGCCAAGGCAACCATCCGACAGTTTGGCGCAGATTTGCTGTCCGGAGCAGTTCCGAATATAAAAAGAATTCGTCCTGGGCCAGATTTGGGCGGTGACCCGAGGTCGATGCGAAGCAATCAGAGCATGAAGACCGGCTGAAGGTGGGACGGGTGCGGTCGCCGGGCCGTCAACCGTCAGTGCTTCGGCAGGTCGGGCTCGATCCTGAACACCGTCTGCCCCCGCATGTCACTGGAGGCCTGCGGGCGTCCCTACGCGCGGAGACGCGCGGCCCGCCGGAGTCGGTTCGCGGCGGCGGTTCCGCCGCCTCGGCGCCGTGAATCACCGCAGCTTCGGCCGTGCGGCCGGCGGAGGCTGCGTCCCGGCGCGCGGGCGCTCAGGACCCGGTTCCGTCATGGACATTCTCGCAAGAGGGGATCAGCCCCCGTGAAGTGGTGCGCCCTGCAGTATGGCTAGCGAGCCAATGGTCCTGCCCCTTGGCATGGTGTGGCTGATCGCGATCTCAGTCGGCGAGGGCTGGGGTGTGGGACGCGCGTCGCTCGCCAAGCAGCCGGCGCTGGACGCGACACGGTGGCGGACCTGCGCGACCTCGACCCGCGCCCGGCCCGCAAGGCGCTCATGGTGGTGGGCGAGCGCATCATCCACGCGCTACGCGGGCGCACTTGGTTGGCCCTGGATCTGGTGCCGGGCCGTCGCAAGCGCTGCGCGGTGACGCGGAGCTTCTCGTCCCGCACCGCCGAGCGGGCGTTGCCGGAGCAGGCGGTAGCGGCGCATGCGACGCGGCGGGGCGAGAAGCTGCGGCGGGACGGGCCGGCGACCGATCAGGTGACGGTCTTCGACCACACCAGCGAGCACGACCGCGGCGACCCGATGCGCTCGGTCTCGACGGTGGTGCATTTGCCGGAGGCCCCGAACGACAGCCTCGCGCCGATCCGGGCGGTGCGGCTCGGAGGGCACGCACGCGGCGCGAGCCGGCCGGCGCGCCGTGGCGCGACAGCAAGGCCGGGGTGATCATGACCGACCGCGTGCCCCGGCCGAGAGCCCTTGGGCACCGTGCGGGGCGCTCGACCGCGAGCGGGGCGGCGCTGATGGCGGCGATGGACGCCTGCAACGCGCGCTTCGGGCGGGGCAGCGTGGTGCCGGCGCGAGCGGATCCGGCGGCGGAGCGGACGTGGTCGACGACGTTCGAGATGCGCACGCCGCGCTACACGACGCGGCTCGCCGAGGTGCCCACGGTGTCGGCGACCGTCACGGTGTAGAGGATGTCTCGGCTGCGTTATGTCCTCGACTTCACACCTGGCGGGCGGCCTCGATGACCGCCCGCTTCTGGCTCAAGCGGCCGAGACGACGATGCGCAGATGCGGCATGGCCGACACCGGCCGGGATGCCTCGACCGCGCCGATCGGCGCGACCCAGCGCATCAGATCGTTCGCCTGACAATCCACCCGGACGAACACGTGGCCGCGGCAGCCTACCCATAGGGAGGACGGAAGATGGGCCTGCCCGTTCGTCCAGCGGTGCGCTCCGCCTTCAGTCTCCAGCGCATGGAAGCCGGCATCAAGCCGCGGATCGTCGAGCGCGATCTCGCGACGCCCAGTCAGGCCGTCATCGACGCTAAGGCCCGACAGGCTGACGCCGAGGCGACGCTCGTCGCTGCTCTCGCCCAGATCGGCCGGAACGCTGGTGTCGGACACCAGCAAGACGTCCTGGGCATCAGCCGGTAGCAGGAAGCGTGCAGTCGTGCCGGCCACGTCCGGCCGGATCACCAGCCCATCCGCCACGAGATGGAGGCCGGCGAGCGGGTCCGTGGCGCAGGTCCAGCCGAGATCGAGGGCGCGTGTGTGCAGGCGGCTGCGCACCGCGCGTATAACGCTCTCGTCTGCAAGCGGGCGGCAATAATCGGCAAGGCTGCTGCTGCGAACGGGATCGACGGCGCCCTGCCCGGTCGCGAAGAAGTTGCGGTTGCCGCAATCGATGTAGCTCTCGGCCGGCAGGCCGTTGGCGATGAGGATGTCATGACTGTCGAGTTCGACATGCCAGTAGGTGACAGCGTCAACCTCGACCTGCGCGACCGTGGCGCCGTTGGTGAGACGGGAGGCCGGGATCAGCACCTCGCCGAGGACGTCGATGCAGACGGCATGACCGGGCGACACGAAGAGGTCTTGAGACGGCCGACTTTCGCCGAACGCACCCGCGGCGATGCGCACGGGCTGGACGGCCCGGAACTCGCGGCCGCAGCCGTCGAGGGTAGTATGGCCGATCCAACGGATTGGGCGCTGGCCACCACTCGCCGTAACGGCGACGTCGCCTACGGCGAGATGCTCGACTGGGACATCTCCACGCCGCGTGCGGATGAGCGTGCCGGAGGTGAAGCAGACTGGCGTGACGTTGAGGGATAGATTGCCGGTTTGTCCTTCCGAGATCGTTGCAGGCTTAAACCCACCGACTTGTATATAGTAAGTCTGACCGGCCGCTGCGCTGAAATCGACAGTCGAGTTCCGGAAATCAGGGTTGACAGTGCTTCCAATGCGGGAATCGTCGTTCGAGGCGATTTGTGTTAGATTGCTATACGAGACTGGCTGGGACGGGTCGGTCACAGCAAAGACTTGGAGCGTAGTATCGAAATTGGAGCCGAAAGTGTTGACTGAACTCGCGCCTGTGGTCGGGGCTACATACCTAAACCAGACAGTGCTGCCGACCTGATCGAAGCCTGACGGTTCGGCCCTCACATCTTCGCCCGGCGCGGTGCTCGCCCCTGTTGTGCTCTGAAAAGTTGTACTTGCAGTAATCAGCGATGCGTTGGCGAGTTCATCATTCGATGGAAATGGTCCCGCAGCCATTCTTCTTCCCCCTCGGTTCGCTTGCCATCAAGCTGTAGCAGGCAGACTGTCGAGCCGAAGTGTCAAAAATGCAACATCTGCTGCTATACTCTAATGATTCATAGTTGTATGGCGGTTGCATTGGTATCGACCGAATGTTGTGGTCAGTCCCCACCGGAGTGGTTCATCGGCGAGTTTGG
>NZ_BPQQ01000079.1 GCF_022179325.1 Methylobacterium isbiliense
CGGCCCGTTTCGCGTTGCGCACCCGGCGAGGCGCGTCCGGAAAGCGGCGGAAGCGCGGCCTTTCAATGACGGGAAAAATACACTAGAGCCGATCCAGGGGGGAATCGGCTCGACGGTCGCGTGGATTTCCTCTCGGTGCCGGCACTCCGGCGGCCGGTCTTCACGTGTGACCGAAGGATGGATGGATGCGGATCGCGGTGCTATCCGAGACCGATCCGGCGGAGCCGCGCGTCGCGGCGATCCCCGAGACGGTGAAGAAGTATCTGGCGCTGGGGGCGGAGGTCGCGGTCCAGGCGGGCGCCGGCGCGAAGGCCGGCCTGCCCGACGGCGAGTACCAGGCGGTGGGTGCCACCATCGCGCCGGATGCCGCCTCGGCCGCCAAGGACGCCGACGTGGTGCTGCGGGTGCGCCGCCCCGGCGGCGACGAGCTGCAGGCCCTCAAGCGCGGCGCCGTCGTGATCGGCATCATGGATCCCTACGGCCACGAGGCCGAGGTGAAGGCGCTGGCCGATGCGGGCGTGGCCGCCATGGCCATGGAGCTGATGCCCCGCATCACCCGCGCGCAGGTGATGGACGTGCTCTCGAGCCAGGCGAACCTCGCCGGCTACCGCGCGGTGGTGGACGGCGCCGCCGTCTACGGCCGGGCGCTGCCGATGATGATGACCGCCGCCGGCACCGTGCCGGCCGCCCGCATCTTCGTGATGGGCGCGGGCGTGGCGGGCCTCCAGGCCATCGCCACCGCGCGCCGCCTCGGCGCGGTCGTGACCGCCACCGACGTGCGGCCCGCCGCCAAGGAGCAGGTGGAATCCCTCGGCGCCAAGTTCATCGCCGTCGAGGACGAGGAGTTCAAGCAGGCCGAGACTGCGGGCGGCTACGCCAAGGAGATGTCGGCCGAGTACCGCAGGAAGCAGGCGGAGCTGGTGGCGAGCCACATCGCCAAGCAGGACATCGTCATCACCACGGCGCTGATCCCCGGGCGCCCGGCGCCGACGCTCGTCACCGCCGACATGATCAGGGCGATGCGGCCGGGCTCGGTGCTGGTCGACCTCGCGGTGGAGCGCGGCGGCAACGTCGAGGGCGCCAAGGCCGACGAGGTGGTGGAGACCGAGAACGGCGTGAAGATCGTCGCCTACGCCAACGTGCCGGGGCGCCTCGCCGCGACCTCGTCGAGCCTCTACGCGCGCAACCTCTACGCCTTCGTGGAGACCCTGGTCGACAAGGGCTCGAAGAGCCTCGCGGTGAAGTGGGACGACGAACTCGTCAAGGCGACCTGCCTGACCCGCGACGGCGCCGTCGTCCATCCGAACTTCCAGCCCAAGGCCTGAGCCGCCCCAGCCCGGAGCCTCGCGGAGACTTTCATGGCTACGCTTCCCCCAGATCAGGCGGCCGAGCAGGCGCGGGCCGCCGCCGCCGCCGCCCGCACCGCGGCCGACATCGCCGCCCGCGCCGCCGAGCAGGCCCAGGCCATCGCCGACGCGGCCGGCCACGGCCTCGCGGCCGCCACCCACGGCGCCGTCGACCCCACGGTCTTCCGTCTCGCCATCTTCGTGCTGGCGATCTTCGTCGGCTACTACGTGGTCTGGTCGGTGACCCCGGCCCTCCACACCCCGCTGATGTCCGTCACCAACGCGATCTCCTCGGTGATCGTGGTCGGCGCGCTCCTCTCGGTCGGCGTGCCGCTGGTCGAGAAGGGCACCGGGATCGCCCGCTTCTTCGGCTTCCTCGGCCTCGTCTTCGCCAGCGTGAACATCTTCGGCGGCTTCCTCGTCACCCAGCGCATGCTCGCCATGTACAAGAAGAAGGTCTGAGGCGATGTCGGAGAACGTCTCATCCCTTCTCTACATCGTCGCCGGCGTCCTGTTCATCATGGCGCTGCGCGGCCTCTCGCATCCGACCACCTCCCGGCAGGGCAACCTGTACGGCATGGTCGGCATGGGCATCGCCATCCTGACGACGCTGGTGGGCCACCCGCCCTCCGGCGCGGGGGCGTGGCTGCTCGTTCTGCTCGGCCTCGGCATCGGCGGCGGCGCCGGCGCGGTGATCGCCCGGCGCGTGCCGATGACGGCGATGCCGCAGCTCGTCGCGGCCTTCCACTCGCTCGTCGGCCTCGCGGCGGTGGCGGTGGCGGCCGGCGCCCTCTACGCGCCGCAGGCCTTCGGCATCCTGGAGCGCGGCCACATCCACAAGCAGTCGCTGTTCGAGATGGGGCTCGGCGTCGCCATCGGCGCCATCACCTTCACGGGCTCGGTGATCGCCTTCCTCAAGCTCGACGGGCGCATGTCGGGCAAGCCGATCATGCTGCCCCAGCGCCACCTCATCAACATCGGCCTCGGCGTCCTGCTGGTCGTCCTGCTCGCGATCTTCATCGGCAACGAGAGCAAGGCGGTCTTCTGGCTGATCGTGATCCTGTCCTTCGCGCTCGGCGGGCTCCTGATCATCCCGATCGGCGGGGCCGACATGCCGGTCGTGGTCTCGATGCTCAACTCCTACTCGGGCTGGGCGGCGGCGGGCATCGGCTTCACGCTGGGCAACCTCGCGCTGATCATCACCGGCTCGCTCGTCGGCTCGTCGGGCGCGATCCTGTCCTACATCATGTGCCACGCGATGAACCGCTCGTTCATCTCGGTCATCCTCGGCGGCTTCGGCGGGGACACGGCCGCCGCGGCCGGCGGCGGGCAGGTCGAGACCCGGCCGGTCAAGCAGGGCTCGGCGGACGACGCCGCCTACATCATGAAGAACGCCGAGAAGGTCATCATCGTGCCGGGCTACGGCATGGCGGTGGCGCAGGCCCAGCACAGCCTGCGCGAGATGGCCGACCAGCTCAAGAAGGAGGGCGTCGAGGTCAAGTACGCCATCCACCCGGTGGCGGGCCGCATGCCGGGCCACATGAACGTGCTCCTCGCCGAGGCCAACGTGCCCTACGACGAGGTGTTCGAGCTGGAGGACATCAACGGCGAGTTCCCGCAGGCGGACGTCGCCTTCGTGATCGGCGCCAACGACGTCACCAACCCGGCCGCCAAGACCGATCCGCAATCGCCGATCTACGGCATGCCGATCCTCGACGTGGAGCGGGCCAAGACTGTGCTGTTCATCAAGCGCGGCATGGGCTCGGGCTATGCGGGCGTCGAGAACGAGGTCTTCTTCCGCGACAACACCATGATGCTGTTCGGTGACGCCAAGAAGGTGGTCGACGAGATCGTCAAGAACCTCTGAGCCTCGACCGGTCGGGCTGCTGTCGGGCGAAGCGGGGCCTCGTGCCCCGCTTCGTCGCGTCTGGGCCCGAGTGTCGCGCGGCGGCGGCAGCGCGCGGGCGGGAATCCCGCTAGGATCGCGCCCGTGACCGACCTCATCGACCTGCCGCGCCCGCTCCTCGACGTCCACCGCTCGGCCCTCGGCCGGCCCTGGCGTGAGCGCGGCGCCGAGACGCTCCAGGCCGCCGCGGCCATCGCCCAGAGCCACGGCCTGCCGGAGGTGCTGGCCCGGATCCTCGCCGGGCGCGGCGTCGCGCCGCCCGACGTGCCGGGCTTCCTGGAGCCGCGCCTGCGCGACCTGATGCCGGACCCGGCCGTGCTCGTGGACATGGAGGCAGCGGCCGACCGCCTCGCCCGGGCGGTGCTCCGGCGCGAGCAGGTCGCGATCTTCGGCGATTACGACGTGGACGGTGCGGCGAGCGCGGCGCTGCTGGCGGGCGTGCTGCGCGATCTCGGCGTGCCCTTCCGCCTGCACATCCCCGACCGGATCACCGAGGGCTACGGCCCGAATGTCGAGGCGGTGCGCCGGCTGGCGGGGGAGGGGGCCTCGCTCCTCGTCACGGTGGATTGCGGCACCGCCGGCCATGCGCCCCTCGAGGAGGCGGCGCGCCTCGGCCTCGACGTCATCGTGCTCGACCACCACGGCGCCCCCGAGACCCTGCCGCCGGCCTGCGCCGTGGTGAACCCCAACCGCCTCGACGACCTCTCGGGTCTCGGTCATCTCTGCGCGGCGGGCGTGGTCTTCCTGACGCTCGTCGCGCTCAAGCGCCGCCTGCGCCGGGACGGCGTCGAGGCCCCCGACCTGCTGGCGGGCCTCGACCTCGTGGCGCTCGCCACCGTGGCCGACGTGGTGCCGCTCACCGGCCTCAACCGCGCCTTCGTGCGCCAGGGCCTCGCGGTGATGCGCGGGCGCGGGCGCACCGGGCTCGCCGCCCTCCTCGACGCGGCCGGGCTCTCCGAGGCGCCGCAGGCCTGGCACCTCGGCTTCCTGGTCGGGCCGCGCATCAACGCCGGCGGGCGGATCGGGGACGCGACGCTCGGCAGCCGCCTCCTCCTCAGCCGGGACCCGGTCGAGGCGGCCGGCATCGCGGCCCAGCTCGACGCCCTGAACCGCGAGCGGCAGGCCATCGAGGCCGCGGCCGTCGCGGAGGCCGAAGCCCTGACGGCCCTGCGCCTGGAGCGCGACCCGGATCAGCCGGTGATCGTCGCGGGCAGCCCCGACTGGCACCCCGGCGTGGTCGGGTTGATCGCCGCCCGGCTCAAGGAGCGGTTCGGCCGGCCGGCCTTCGCCTTCGCGCTGCGCCCGGACGGCACCGCCACGGGCTCGGGGCGCTCCATCGCCGGGGCCGATCTCGGGCGCGCCGTGCGCCGCGCCGTCGAGGCGGGCCTCGCCGCCAAGGGCGGGGGGCACGCGATGGCCGCGGGCGTGACGATCGCCGCCGTCGATCTCGACCGTTTCCGCGACGGCCTCGCGGAGGATCTCGGCGCCTCGGTGGGCGATGCCCGCCTCGCCCAGGCGCTCCTCGTCGACGGTCTCCTGTCGGCCGGCGGGGTGCGGCCCGATCTCGTGGCGGCCGTGGAGCGCGCCGGACCCTTCGGCCAGGGCGCCCCCGAGCCGGTCTTCGCCCTCGCCCGGCACCGGGTCGCGGATGCCCGGGTGGTGGGCAACGGGCACGTCAAGGCCCAGCTGCGCGGCCGCGACGGCGTCGCGGTCGGGGCCATCGCGTTCCGGGCCGCGGAGGGGCCGCTGGGCCAGATGCTGCTGCGCCGGATCGGGCGCGACGTCCACGCCGCCGGCACCTTGACGCGCGACCGCTGGCGCGGCGGCGACCGGGTCGAACTGCGCCTGTGCGACGCCGCCGAGGCCGAGTGAGCCCCCGGCGCGATCCGGCTTGACACCCGCCGGAGCCCTCACCATAAGACCCCGGTCGCCGCCTCAGCGCGGAGACACCGCCGCGGTCATGGCCGCGGCCCTGGGGGAATGTCCCGAGCGGCAAAGGGGGCGGACTGTAAATCCGCTGGCTATGCCTTCGTAGGTTCGAGTCCTACTTCCCCCACCACCCACTCCCGTCAAGTTTAGGTTCTTCCAGCTGCGCCGGAGACTGGCGCAAGCTCAGGCGTTTAGCCGAATTCGGCCGTTCTGCTGCCCTTTCTCTCAGGCCCGCAAACAGCCCCCAAAACCCCGCCTGTTCAGCCCGATCTCCCGACCCTCAACTGCAGCTTCCGCGCTCGCCAGACCTGCGCGCCGGGAGACCCGTTCGAACGCCCGCAGAGACACAGGATCGCTCGCTCCTGTTCTCTTCTGAGCGGGCGCATTCCGGACTGGACTTGTGCTGCAAACGGAGCGTCCATGCTCGCGTCCAGCCCGCCCCGAGAGCCCGGTTCGGACCGCCTGCCCACCCCTCCCGGTCGGCCGGCTTGCGGTGGTGGCAGCCCATGCTGCCGCTCACCGCAGGATCCACTATGCCCCTCAGCTCCTCCCGTCGCGACATCCTCCGCGCTGCAGTCGCTCGTTCCGATCAGCTCCTCACCTGCCCGGACGGGCTCAGCAGCAAAGCCGTGCAGGCGTTGTTCTCCAGGCTGGTGCGCGCCGGACACGCCGAGCCAATCCCGCCGCGCAAGGGCCAGCCCAGTTGGCCTGGGAAGGCCGGCGAGGCGACCGTACTGCACCTCACGCTCGCCGGACGCGCCGCGCTCGGTTCTGACCTTCCGCCTCGGGAGCCATCTCGCGAGTTGCACCTCGGCGCCTCGCCCGCTGGTGGACAGCAACGCCTCACGAAGCAGACCCGGATGCTAGCCCTGCTGCAGCGTGCAGGCGGCGCCACGCTGGACGAGCTGATGAGCGTCACGGGCTGGCTGCCCCACAGCACCCGCGCGGCGCTTACTGGTCTGCGCAAGAAGGGGCATGCCCTCAAGCGCACCCGTAACGAAACCGGCCAGACTGTCTATCGAGTCGCGGCAGCATCGTTCGACCCAGAAGTTCCCGCCGGCTCGGATGCCAACCTCAAGGGGGCGCACTGATGGCCGCGACTCCCTCGCATCCCGGCCTCCTGTCCGGAGAGGCCCTCGAACGCGAACTCGCGCTACTGCCCACCCTCGAGCTGGACGCACTGCGCTCGCGCTGGCGTCAGCGTTTGCGCAGCGCACCGCCCCCGCAGCTCTCCCGTCCCCTGCTCATCCGGGTGCTCGCCTACAGGCTGCAGGCCAGAGTCTACGGTGATCTCGACCGCGACACCGCTCGTACCCTCGAGCGCATCGCCCGCCAGCGCATCCGCTCCCGCCGCTCGGCCGAGACGCCAAGTTCAATCCCGATACCTCTGCCAGCTCCTCCACCTCCGGCCGGATCACGCCTGCGCCCAGGCACGCTGCTGGTGCGAGAGTTCGCCGCACAGCTGCACACCGTCACGGTCACGCCCGAGGGCTTCTGCTGGAACGAGCAGCGCTTCACCAGCCTGTCGGAGGTGGCGCGCGCCATCACCGGCACGCGGTGGAACGGCCCGCGCTTCTTCGGCCTGCGCGACAAGAGCAGGGGAGGGCAGGCGTGACACCCTCATCGAAGCCGCTGCGCTGCGCCATCTACACGCGCAAGTCCACCGAGGCCGGGCTGGAGCAGGCTTTCAACTCGCTCGACAACCAGCGCGAGGCGGCTGAGGCCTACATCAAGAGCCAGGCTCACGAGGGCTGGCGCCTGCTGCCCGAGAGCTACGATGACGGTGGCCACTCGGGCGGCAGCCTGGAGCGGCCCGCCCTGCAGCGGCTGCTGGCCGAGGTGCGGGCCGGGCGGGTGGACGTGATCGTGGTCTACAAGGTCGACCGGCTCACCCGTTCGCTGGCCGACTTTGCCAAGCTGGTCGAGCTGTTCGATGTGCACGGCGTGTCGTTCGTCTCGGTGACGCAGGCGTTCAACACCACCTCCAGCATGGGCCGGCTGACGCTGAACGTGCTGCTGAGCTTCGCGCAGTTCGAGCGGGAGGTCACGGCCGAGCGCATCCGCGACAAGGTGGCGGCGTCCAAGCGCAAGGGCCTGCGCATGGGTGGCCCGGTGCCGCTCGGCTATCGCGTTCGTGACAAGAAGCTGGTGGTGGACGAAGCGGAGGCCGAGCAGGTGCGAGAGCTGTTCCGGGGCTACCTGGAGCAGGGCTGCCTGAGCGCGCTGGTGGCGGACCTGCGAACGAGGGGCGTGGTGACGCGGGCATCTCGGCTGAAGGACGGGCGGGTGCGGGGCGGGGTGGCGTTCGGCAAGGGGGCGCTCGGCTACCTGCTGCGCAACCGGATCTACGTGGGCGAGGTGGGGCACAAGGGACGGCACTACCCCGGCGAGCACGCCGGGATCGTGCCGCGCGAGCTGTTTGATCCTCCCTCGGCTTCGC
>NZ_BPQQ01000080.1 GCF_022179325.1 Methylobacterium isbiliense
TTACCACTTCCGGCTCGCCTACTCGGGCTTCGAGCACGCCCACGTCGTGCTCGGCGGCGAGAGCTTCGTGGCGCTGGCCGAAGGCCTGCAGAACGCGCTCTGGTCCCTTGGCGGCGTCCCCCGCGAGCACCGCACCGACAGCCTCTCGGCCGCCTTCCGCAACCTCGATCAGCCCGCCGAGGACGACCTGACCCGGCGCTACGAGGCGCTGTGTGCCCACTACGGCATGACGCCCACCCGCAACAACGCCGGTCTCGCCCACGAGAACGGTGCGGTGGAGGGCCCGCACGGCCATCTCAAGCGCGCGATCGCCGACGCGCTCCTCTTGCGGGCCACCTCGGCGTTCCCGGACCTGCCGGCCTATCGCGCCTTCATCGATGAGCTGGTGGGCCGCCGCAACGCCCGCAATGCCAAGCGGATCGACAGCGAGCGGGCGGTCCTGCAGCCGCTCCCGCCGCGGCGCTCCTGCGACTACGAAGAGGTCAGCGTGCGCGTCACCTCCGCCGGCGGCTTCCGGGTGCGCAAGGTGTTCTACACCGTTCCCTCGCGTCTCATCGGCCATCGCCTGCGCGTGCGCCTCTACGACGATCGGCTCGACGTGCTGATCGGCGGCACGCACCTCTTCACTCTGCCACGCGGACGGGCCCGGCCGAACGGCCAGCACGATCAGGTCGTGGACTACCGCCACGTGATCCACGCACTGCGCCGCAAGCCGATGGCGCTCCTCAACCTCGTCTATCGGGACCGGCTCTTCCCGCGCGAGGCTTACCGGCAGACCTTCGAGGCCATGCGCGCCGCGCTGCCAGAGCGGCAGGCCTGCCGCCTCACCGTCGACCTGCTCGCGCTCGCCCATGAGCGGGGCTGCGAGGCCGAACTGGCCGCCTGCCTGGCCGCCGATCATGCCGCCGGACGGCTCCCGGACATCGCGGCCCTGCGCGCACGCTTCGCGCCGGATCCGGCCACGATCCCGCACGTCACGGTCGCGCTGGGCTCGCTGAGCCACTACGAGGACCTGCTCGGCGCCGCGACGGGGGCCGCGTGATGGCCCCCGCGCCCATCGACACCGCCCGCCTCGGCGTCATGCTGAGCGAGCTGCGCCTGCCCACGATCAAGACCGTGTGGCCACGCTTTGCCGAGCAGGCCGACAAGGAGGGCTGGCCCGCCGCCCGCTTCCTCGCGGCCATCGCCGAGCATGAGCTGGCCGAGCGCGATCGCCGGCGCATCGAGCGGCACCTCGCCGAAGCCCGCCTGCCCCCCGGCAAGACCCTCGACAACTTCGACTTCGCGGCGGTGCCGATGCTCTCCAAGGCCCAGGTCATGGCGGTCGCGGCTGGCGACGCCTGGCTCGCGCAGGGGGCCAACCTGCTCCTGTTCGGCCCGCCCGGCGGCGGCAAGAGCCATCTCGCCGCGGCGATCGGGTTGGCGCTGGTGGAGGGCGGCTGGAAGGTGCTGTTCACCCGCACGACCGACCTGGTGCAGAAGCTGCAGGTGGCGCGACGCGAGCTGAGCCTGGAAGCGGCGCTTGGCCGGCTGGACCGCTTCGATCTCCTGATCCTCGACGA
>NZ_BPQQ01000081.1 GCF_022179325.1 Methylobacterium isbiliense
ACCGCGGCCAACTTCACCTTCGCCTGATCGTGCGGTCTGGCCCGGAGGCGCAAGCCTTCGGGCCAGAGGCCGGGGTGAACAAGGGTCCCGGCTGTCACCCGGGCGACATGCACTCGTCCCAGAAGCGCGCCGTACGGTTCGTGAGGACATCCATGACGACCTGCCGCCTGCCGCTCATCGCCCTCCTGCTCGCTGCCGCCCCGGCGGCGGTCGCTCAGCAGCCATCCCTGACCTTCCCGGCGGTCCTGGCGGGCCACGCCGTGCTCCCCGCCCAGAGCTTCATCCCGGCGCCGAGCGACGCGCCCGCGGACCTGACGGTCTCCGGCAAGTTCACCTCGGGCCGCCGGGTCGAGGCGCCCGGGACGGTGGAGGCGCAGTCGATGGGCCGGCCGACCTCGCTCAAGCTTCCCTTCCGCGGCCAGCCGCTCCAGGGCCATTCCGGCATCAAGCGTCTGCCCGACGGCACCTTCTGGGTGCTGACCGACAACGGCTTCGGCGCGAAGGCCAACTCGCCCGACGCGATGCTCTATCTCGACCGCTACCGCATCGACTTCGGGAACGGCGGCGTCGAACGGCTGGAGACGGTCTTCCTGCGCGATCCCGACAAGCGCGTGCCGTTCCGCATCGCCAACGAGGGCACGGAGACCCGCTACCTCACCGGCAGCGACTTCGATCCCGAGAGCATCCAGATCGTCGGCGACAGCTTCTGGATCGGCGACGAATTCGGCCCCTACCTGATCCGCGCCGACCGCACCGGGCGGATCCAGGCCGTGGTGGAGACCAGCGTCGGCGGCAAGCCGGCCCGCTCGCCCGACCACATGGCCGTGACCACGCCCGCGACGCCGGCCGGCTCGGTGAGCTTCAACGTTCGCCGCTCCAAGGGCTTCGAGGGCATGGCGGCCTCGCCCGACGGAAGCCGGCTCTACCCGCTGCTCGAAGGCCCGCTCTGGGACGCCGAGGCGAAGGATTGGGAGAAGCGCGACGGCCGCGAGGTGCTCCGCATCCTCGAATTCGACGTGGCCTCCCAGAGCTGGACCGGACGGTTCTGGACCTATCCGCTGGAGGCGAACGGTCACGCCATCGGCGACTTCAACATGATCGATGCCACGACCGGCCTCGTGATCGAGCGTGACGACGGCGAGGGCACCGCCGACAAGGCCTGCCCGGAGGGCCAGAAGCGGCCGGATTGCTTCGCCACGCCGGCCAAGTTCAAGCGCGTTTTCAAGATCGAACTCACGGAGGCCAACCAGGGCGGTCCCGTGCGCAAGATCGGCTCGATCGACCTGATGCGCATCGCCGACCCGAATAAGCGCGCCCGCAAGCCGCTCACCGACGGGGCGCTGGCCTTCCCGTTCTTCACGATCGAGAACGTCGAGGTGGTCGACGACCGGCACATCGTGGTGGGCAACGACAACAACCTGCCGTTCTCCGCCAGCCGCGAGCCGAACACGGTGGACGACAACGAGTTCGTGCTGCTCGACGTCGGCGAGTTCCTGACGGCCAAGTAGCGCCGAACGCCCACCAGGGCGGGCCTGCCGGATCCACGGCGGATGGAGCCGGCGCGCCCGCGCGTCGGTTGCGCGGCGGGGCGCCTTGAGCGATGACCGCGCGTGCCCCGCCGCCCCGGCCGCGATGCGGGGCGGCCACCCTGCGAGCGCTCATGCCCGATCCGCTGAAGCCCGACCCGATCGCCGTCCGCGACCGCCTGATCGTCGCCCTCGACATGGCGAGTCCCGGCGAGGCCGAGCGCCTGATCGAGCGCCTGGGCGATTCCGCCTCGTTCTACAAGATCGGCTATCGGCTGGGCTATGCGGGCGGGCTCGCGCTCGCCGAGCGGCTGGTCGCGGGCGGGGCCAAGGTCTTTCTCGACCTCAAGCTCCACGACATCGGCAACACCGTCGAGGAGGGCGTGCAGTCGCTGGCGCGGCTCGGCGCCCACCTGCTCACCGTCCACGCCTACCCGCAGACCATGCGGGCCGCGGTGCGGGGGCGCGACGCGGTGGCGGGGAGCGCGCTGCGCCTGCTCGCCGTGACGGTGCTCACCTCCTACGACGACGCGGATGCCCGGGAGGCGGGCTACGCGCTGCCGGTCTCCGACCTCGTGGCGGTGCGCACGCTCGCGGCGCGCGAGATCGGCATCGACGGCATCGTCTGCGCGGCGACCGAGGCGGCGCAGGTGCGCGACCTCGTCGGTCCCGACCGCCTCATCGTGACGCCGGGCATCCGCCCGGCAGGGTCGGACACCGGCGACCAGAAGCGCGTGGTGACGCCGGCCGCGGCGATCCGCGCCGGGGTCGACCACATCGTGGTCGGCCGCCCCATCACCGCCGCGTCCGACCCGCGCGGCGTGGCCCAGCGCATCGTCGCCGAGATGGCGGACGCGCTCTGACCGCTCAGGGAGAATGACAATGCCCAAGGGATACTGGATCGGCCGCGTCGACGTGACGAATCCCGACACCTACAAGAACTACGTGGCGGCGAACGGAGCCGCCTTCGCCAAGTTCGGCGGGCGCTTCCTCGTGCGCGGCGGGCCGTTCGAGGCGGTGAGCGGCAGCAGCCGCGCCCGCAACGTGGTGATCGAATTTCCGAGCTACGCCGACGCGATGGCCTGCTGGAACTCGCCCGAATACCAGGCCGCGCGGGCCAAGCAGGAGGGCGGCGCCGAGATCGACCTCATCGTGATCGAGGGCTACGACGGCCCGCAGCCGACCACCTCCGCGCCGCCCCAGCCGGCGAACCCAGCCTCGGAGTAGAGCGATCGGGGCCGGGCGCGCGCGGAGGACGGCCGGGCGCTGACAGCGCGAGGGCCCGCCTCCCGCGCAGGAGCCGGACTCTCGCGATGGAGGCGACGCCGCCCGGCGGCTACGCCACCGCCTTCAGCGGGCCGGTCCGGTCGTGGAAGTCCGGGCCGTTGATGGTCTTGGCCACGTAGCCGGCGCGGATCACGAAGTCGCCGAAGCGCTCGCCCGGCTGCCGGTCCCGCCCGTAGGCGGCGAAGAGCGGGTCGAGCCTGTTGCGGATCTCGCCGGCCGTGACGTCCTCGGCATAGAGCTTCGAGAGGCGCGACCCGTCGAAGGCGGCGCCGAGATAGAGGTTGTAGCGCTCGGGCCCGCGCCCCACGAGGCCGATCTCGGCG
This sequence comes from Methylobacterium isbiliense, assembly GCF_022179325.1. Lineage (GTDB taxonomy): Bacteria > Pseudomonadota > Alphaproteobacteria > Rhizobiales > Beijerinckiaceae > Methylobacterium > Methylobacterium isbiliense. The sequence continues at coordinate 3,137 of NZ_BPQQ01000081.1, forward strand.
ATGAAGGGCCGCGCGCAGCCGTTCGGGCAGCCGGTCATCCGGATGGTGATGTCCTCCTCGGCCAAGCCGTGCGCCGCGAGGCTCTCCTCCAGCTCGGTGACGAGGTCGGGCAGGTAGCGCTCGCTCTCCGCGAGCGCGAGGCCGCAGGTCGGCAGGGCCACGCAGGCGAGGCTGTTGCGCCGCAAGGCGGTCGCCCCGGTGGTGAGGCCGTACTCGGCGACCAGCGCGTCGATCTCCGCCTTCCGGTCGGCCGGCACGTTGGCGATGATGACGTTCTGGTTGCCGGTGAGGCGGAAGTCGCCCTGGTGCACCTCGGCGATCCGGCGCAGGCCCGACAGGTATTGCGGCCCGCCCTCGTTGTCGCGGATGCGGCCGGAGGGCACGTAGAGGGTGAGGTGGTGGCGCCCGTCCTCGCCCTCGACCCAGCCGTAACGGTCGCCGTTCGACTCGAACCGGAAGGGCTTGGGGTCCTGGAGCGGCTTGCCGACCCGCCGCTCGACCTCGGCCCGGAAGGCGGCGAGGCCGTAGCGCTCGATCGTGTACTTCAGCCGGGCGTTCTTGCGCACCTTGCGATTGCCCCAGTCGCGCTGGACGGTCATCACCGCCTCCGCGACCTTGAGGGCGTCCTGCGGCTCGCAGAACAGCATCACGTCGGCGGTGCGCGGGAAGGTGTCGGTCTCGCCGTGGGTCATGCCCATGCCGCCGCCGACCGTGACGTTCCAGCCCTTCAGCTTGTTCTTCTTGTCAAGGATGGCGATGAAGCCGAGGTCGTGGGCGAAGATGTCGACCTCGTTGGAGGGCGGCACCGCCACGACGGTCTTGAACTTCCGCGGCAGGTAGGTCTTGCCGTAGATCGGCTCCACCGCGTCGTCCTCGCCCCCGACCACGCGCTCGCCGTCGAGCCAGATCTCGCGCCACGCATTGGTCTTCGGCAGCAGCGAATCCGAGATGTCCTTGGCGAGCGCGTAGGCGGCCTTGTGCGCGCCCGTCTGGGCCGGGTTCGTCGCCGCCATCACGTTGCGGTTGACGTCGCCGCAGGCCGCGATGGTGTCGAGCAGCGCCGAGTCGATCGCCGCCATCGTGCGCTTGAGGTTCGACTTGATGACGCCGTGATACTGGAAGGTCTGGCGCGTCGTCGCCCGCAGCGACCCGTTGGCGTAGGTGCGCGCGATGTCGTCGAGAACGAGCCACTGCCGGGGCGTCACGACCCCGCCCGCGATGCGCAGGCGGATCATGAAGGAGTAGGCCTTTTCCAGCTTCTTCTTGGTGCGCTCGGCCCTCAGGTCGCGGTCGTCCTGCAGGTACATCCCGTGGAATTTCACGAGCTGCCCGTCATCCTCGGAGATCGCGCCGGTGGCGTGCTTGAGCAGGCCGTCGGCGAGCGTGCCGCGCAGGTAGCCGCTGGCGATCTTGATGTGCTCGTTGGCCGAGAGCGCGGCGGCGCGGGCCGCCTCGGCCTCGGTGATCGGGCCTTCCGCCGGCGGGGTCTCGTAGATGCGCTCGCGGGGGGCGGCGGGAGTCTTGTGATCGTCCATGGCGGTGATCCGTGCCAGACGCGAAACCCCTCCCCGCGCGGGAGAGGGGCAGGGATGAGGATGGCGCGCCTCCACCATATGGCGTGAGGCGCCGAGACGGGCAGGGGACGGTTCAGGCCTTCCGGCGGCCCGTCCCCCACCCTCATGCGGGCTCTCCGAGCTCATGCGTGCTCTTGGAGCCCGTGCGGGATCGGAGATCCCGCGCCATCGTGGGAAAGGCGGGTCTCAGTAAACGTCCTGCTGGTAGCGCTTGGCCCGTTCCAGCCCCGCCACCGCGGCCTCGGCGGCCTCGGGCGAGAGGGCCTTCACGTCCGCATAGGCCCGCACCAGCGCGGCCCGCACGTCCTTGGCCATCGCCTTGGCGTCGCCGCAGACGTAGAAGTGGGCGCCGTTCTCCAGCCACTCCACCACCTCGCGGCGCTGGGCATAGAGGCGGTCCTGCACGTAGATCTTCTCCGGCTGGTCGCGCGAGAAGGCGACGTCGATGCGGTGGAGCGAGCCGTCCTCCAGGGCGTCCTGCCATTCGAGCTGGTACAGGAAGTCGTGGGTGAAGTGCCGGTCGCCGAAGAACAGCCAGTTGCGGCCCGGGGCCTCGGCGGCGCGGCGCTCCTGCACGAAGGCCCGGAAGGGCGCGACGCCGGTGCCGGGCCCCACCATGATGATGTCGGTGGCCGGGTCGGCCGGCAGGCGGAAATGCTTGTTGGGCTTCACCCGCACCTTCAGCTTGGCGCCGGTGCGGATCCGGTCGGCCACGTGGACCGAGGCGACGCCGGTGCGCGCGCGGCCGTGGCTGGCGTAGCGCACCGCCGCGATGGTGAGGTGCGCCTCGTCTCCCACTTCCTTGCGCGAGGAGGCGATGGAATAGGCCCGCGGCGGCAGCGGCCGGGTGATCTCGGTGAGATGCGCGGCCGAGAGCTTGGCCGGGTAGGTCTCGATCAGGTCGATGAGGTGGCGGCCCTCGATCCAGGCCCTGGCCTCGCCGCTGTCGAGGAGCCGGCGCGCCTCCGCGTGGCCGGTGGCCTTCACGAAGCGCTCGATCGCGGCTGAGGACAGCGTGGTGATGTCCCGCTCGGCGATGAGGGCTTGGCGCAGCGCCGCGTCGCCCGCGAGGCCCGCCGCCTTCAGGATCTCGTCGACGAGTGCCGGGTCGTTCTCCGGATAGAGTTCGAGCGAGTCGCCGGGCTCGTAGGCCGGCGCCCCGTCCTCGAAGGCGAGCGCGAGGTGGATCGTCTCCTTGTCGGAGCGCGAGGAGTTCAGGTTGACGTGCTCGACCACCTCGACGGTGACCGGCTCGCGGCTGACCTCGGCCTCCTCCGCCTCGCCGCCGGTCGTGCGGGCGAAATCCACCGCCACGACGTTGCCGGCGGGCTCGGCCGGCGCGAGCGCCTTGAGCGCGTCCTTGATCCAGGCCGCGGCCGGCTTGTCGAAGTCGAGGTCGCAATCGACCCGGTCGACCACCCGCTTGGCGCCGAGCGCCTCGAAGCGCGCGTCGAGGCGCTTTCCGATGGCGCAGAACTCCGCGTAGGACGTGTCGCCGAGCGCCAGCACGCCGAACTCGACCCCGTCGAGGCGCGGGGCGCCCTCGCCCATCAGGTCGCCGTAGGCCCGCACCGCGCGGGCCGGCGGCTCGCCCTCGCCCCAGGTCGCCGCCACCACGAGGACGCGCTTCTCCTTCGGCAGCGCCGCGAGGTCGAGGTCGGCGAAGTCGACGACCTTCGGCTTGAAGCCGGTCTTGCGCGCCTGCTTGGCGATGTCGCCCGCGAGCTTTTCCGAGTTGCCCGACTCGCTCGCGAACAGGATCGTCAGCGGCTCGGCCGCCCGCGGCGGGGCGGCGGCCTGCGGCTGTTCGCCGGCGGGCGCGCCGGAGGCCGCGTCGAGACCGGCCAGGAAGCCGGCGAGCCACGCGCGCTGGATCGGGGTCGCCGCACCGAGGGCGGCGTCGAGATGGGCCCGCTCGGCATCGCCGAAGGGGGCCGTGCGGGGGAGCAGGGCGGGACGAGACATTGCGCGCACCATGTGTGCCGCGGAGAGCCGCGAGTCAATGGGGATGTTCTGTTTAAAGAACGGGCCTGAGGGAGATCAACGCTATCGCGGCGCCGCGTTGCGGGAGAATTTTATTTTCCACTCGCGGCGACCAGCACGGGGGTGAAGGGGGCGGTCGGCAGCGGCAGCGCGGTGGTGCTCTTCACCTTCTCCATCGCGAAGCGCGAGGTGACGTTCTTGAGCGGCAGGGAGTCGATCAGGCGCTTGTAGAACGCGTCGTAGGCCTGCATGTCGGAGACCACCACCCGCAGCATGTAGTCGACGTCGCCGGCCATGCGGTAGAATTCGAGCACCTCCGGCATCGCCGCGACCGCCGAGGCGAAGCGGTCCAGCCATTCGCGGGAATGGTCGCTGGTCTCCACCGACACGAACACGGTGAGGCCGAGGCCGAGCTTCACCGGATCGAGCACCGCCACCCGTCGGTCGATCACCCCATCGGCCTCCAGGCGCTGGATGCGCTTCCAGCAGGGCGTCTGCGACAGGCCGACGCGCTCTCCGATCTGGGCGATCGACAGGGTGGCATCCTGCTGGAGCAGGGCCAGAATCTTCAGATCGATGGCATCCAACGGTTAATCTCCGGATTCGGTAGATGGTTTTCCGGCAGTGATGGCCCGGCCATAGAAGAACCTTCTATCTCGGGCGGTGTCCATCCATGACGATCGGTCGTTCGCGGCCACAGATCGACGCTGCGGCGCGAAATTTCCCGCCTGCGCAAGGCTGCCATGCCTTGACAGCGTTCGGTATAGCGAACACCTACCGGGTCGGACAAGCAGCGTTCCCCACGGTCATCGTTCTGTCAGGCCCCATGACGCAGTCACTCGAACGCGCGGCGCAGGCGCTTGCCTCGGCGCTCGCCCCCCTCGACGTCGCGGCGCGCCTCGCCCTCGTCGACCGCTCGGTCGCGGGCCGGCTCGTCTTCACGACGAGCTTCGGCCTGGAGGATCAGGCCCTGACGCATTTCCTGCGCATGGCAAAGTCGCGGGCCGAGATTGTCACCCTCGACACCGGCCGGCTCTTCCCGGAGACCTACGACGTCTGGGCCGAGACCGAGGCGGCCTACGGTTTCCGCATCCGCGCCTACGTGCCCGACCGCGAGGCCGAGGAACGCTTCGTGGCGGAGGCTGGCATCAACGGGTTCCGGCACTCGGTGGAGGCCCGCCAGGCCTGCTGCGGCTTCCGCAAGGTGGTGCCGCTCGGCCGTGCCCTCGAAGGGGCGTCGGCCTGGATCACCGGCCTGCGCGCCGGGCAATCGGCCAACCGCGCCGCGACGCCCCTCGCGGAAGCCGATCCGGCCCGCGGCCTCATCAAGATCAACCCCCTGGCGGATTGGTCGCGCGAGGACGTGGCCCAGGCCGTCCACGACAACTTCGTCCCCTACAACGTGCTGCACGACCGCGGCTTCCCGTCGATCGGCTGCGCCCCCTGCACGCGCGCCGTGAAGGTGGGCGAGCCCGAGCGCGCCGGACGCTGGTGGTGGGAGCAGGCCTCCAAGAAGGAATGCGGCCTGCACGTGGCGGGCGCCCCCGGGGCCCCCGCCACCGCCCCGGCACAATCGGCCGGCAGCCTGTCGCAACCATCCAACCCGGAGCTGGCCGCATGAGCGCCGCCTTGATGTCCATCGCGGAGGCCGCACCGCGCCTGACGCACCTGCAGCGGCTGGAGGCGGAGAGCATCCACATCATGCGGGAGACGGTCGCCGAGACCGAGAACCCGGTGATGCTCTATTCCATCGGCAAGGATTCCTCGGTCCTGCTGCACCTCGCCCTCAAGGCCTTCGCGCCCGGAAGGCTGCCGTTCCCGCTCCTGCACGTCGACACGACGTGGAAGTTCCGGGACATGATCGCCTTCCGCGACCGGCGGGTGAAGGAACTCGGCCTCGACCTCATCGTCCACACCAACCAGGACGGGCTGGCGCGCGGCATCGGGCCGATCAGCCACGGCTCCGAGGTCCACACGGACGTGATGAAGACCCAGGCCCTGCGCCAGGCGCTCGACCAGCACAGGTTCGACGCGGCGTTCGGCGGGGCGCGCCGCGACGAGGAGGCCTCGCGCGCCAAGGAGCGCATCGTCTCGCTGCGCACCGCCCAGCATCGCTGGGACCCCAAGCGCCAGCGTGCCGAGCCCTGGCATCTCTACAACATGCGCAAGAAGCGTGGCGAGAGCTTGCGCGTCTTCCCGCTGTCGAACTGGACCGAACTCGATATCTGGCTCTACATCGAGCAGGAGAAGATCCCGATCGTCCCGCTCTACTACGCGGCCGAGCGCCCCGTGGTGCGGCGCGAGGGGCAGCTCATCATGGTGGACGACGCGCGGTTGCCGCTGGAGCCCGGCGAGACGCCGGAAGTGCGGACGGTCCGGTTCCGGACCCTCGGCTGCTACCCGCTGACCGGCGCGGTGGAGAGCAACGCGGCGACGCTGCCCGAGATCATCGGCGAGACCCTGGCGGCGCGCACATCCGAGCGCCAGGGCCGGGTCATCGACAAGGACGGGGCCGGCGCCATGGAGCGCAAGAAGCAGGAAGGCTACTTCTGATGACGGTGCATCAGTCCACCCGCGCATTCGGCTACGAGGCATTTCTCGCGGTCCACCAGCGCAAGGAGGTGCTGCGCTTCATCGCCTGCGGCTCGGTCGACGACGGCAAGTCGACCCTGATCGGGCGCCTGCTGCACGACACCAAGCAGATCTTCGACGATCAGGTGAGCGCGCTGGAGCGCGACTCGCGCCGCCACGGCACGCGCGGGGGCGAGATCGACCTCGCGCTCCTCGTCGACGGCCTGCAGGCCGAGCGCGAGCAGGGCATCACCATCGACGTCGCCTACCGGTTCTTCTCGACCGAGCGGCGCTCCTTCATCGTCGCCGACACCCCCGGCCACGAGCAGTACACCCGCAACATGGCGACCGGCGCCTCGACGGCCGACGTCGCGGTGCTGCTGGTCGATGCCCGCAAGGGCCTGAGCCGACAGACGCGGCGCCACGCGCTGCTCGTCTCGATGCTGGGCATCCGGCGCGTGCTGCTCGCCGTCAACAAGATGGACCTGATCGGCTGGTCGCAGGACCGGTTCGAGGCGATCGCCGCCGCCTTCTCGGATTTCGCGCAGCCGCTCGGCTTCACCGACGTCACGGCGATCCCGCTCTCGGCGGCCAACGGCGACAACGTCGTGCTGCCCGGCGCGGCCGCGCCCTGGTATGCCGGCCCGCCGCTGCTGCAATACCTCGAAGAGGTGCCGACCCATGTCGAGGAGGAGGCCGCGCCCTTCCGCATGGCGGTGCAGTGGGTGAACCGGCCGAACCCGGATTTCCGCGGCTTCTCCGGGCGGATCGCCTCCGGGCGGGTGGCGCCGGGCGACCCCGTGACGGTGCTCCCCTCCGGCCGCTCCTCCAGCATCGCCCGCATCGTCACGGCGGATGGCGACCTCGACGGCGCGATCGCCGGCCAGTCGGTGACGCTGGTGCTCGCCGACGAGGTCGACGCCTCGCGCGGCAGCGTGATCGCGGCGGCCGGCGCGCCGCCGCGCGTGACCGAGCGGCTCGCCGTGCGCCTGTTCTGGGTGCGCGAGGGCGACCTGACGCCCGGCGCGACGCTGCTCGCCAAGGTCGGCACCGTGACGGCGAACGCCGTCGTCGAGAGCATCCGCAGCCGCATCGATCCCGAGACCGGGCAGTCGGAGGCGGCCGACCGGCTCGCCGTCAACGACATCGGCGAGGTCACGCTCAGCCTCGACCGGGCGGTCGCGGTCGATCCCTACCGCGAGAACCGGGACACCGGCAGCCTGATCCTGATCGACCGGGAGACCACCGACACGGCGGCCCTCGGCCTCGTCCAGGCCCCTGCGGTGAATGCGCCTGCGGCAAGGTCGTCCGACGCCCCGGCGGCCGAGGCGGCGCGTTCCGAGCCGCAGCGCGGCGGCCTCTTGTCCGGGATCCGCCGGCTGTTCGGCGCCAGGAGCCTCGCGCTGCTGGCCGGGGCGGCGCTGCTGGCCGGCGCGGCGCCGTCGCCGGTCCAGGCCCAGAAGGTCCTGCTCAACGTCTCGTACGATCCCACGCGCGAGCTCTACCGGGCCATCGACGCCGCCTTCGCGGCCGAGTGGAAGCAGAAGACCGGCGAGACGCTGACGGTGCGCGCCTCGCACGGCGGCTCGGGCGCGCAGGCCCGCGCGGTGATCGACGGGCTCCCCGCCGACGTCGTGACCCTGGCGCTCGCCAGCGACATCGACGCCATCGCCGCCCGCTCCAAGAAGATCCCGGCCGACTGGCAGACGCGCCTGCCCTACAACTCGACGCCCTACACCTCGACCATCGTCTTCCTGGTCCGCCAGGGCAACCCGAAGGGCATCAAGGACTGGGACGACCTCGTGAAGCCGGGGATCCAGGTGATCACGCCGAACCCGAAGACCTCGGGCGGCGCGCGCTGGAACTACCTCGCGGCCTATGCCTACGGCCTCGCGCAGAACGGCAACGACGACGAGAAGGCGCGCGCCTTCGTGGGCGCCCTGTTCAAGAACGTGCCGGTGCTCGACACCGGCGCGCGCGGCTCGACGACGACGTTCGTCCAGCGCGGCATCGGCGACGTGCTGATCGCCTGGGAGAACGAGGCCTTCCTGGCCGACGAGGAATTCGGCAAGGGCAAGTTCGACATCGTCGTGCCCTCGCTCTCGATCCTGGCCGAGCCGCCGGTGACGATCGTGGACGGCAACGTCGACCAGAAGGGCACCCGCGCGGCCGCCGAGGCCTACCTGCAGTTCCTCTACACGCCGCGCGCTCAGGCGATCATCGCCAAGCACTTCTACCGCCCGCGCGACGAATCGGCCGCCGCCAAGGAGGACCTCGCGCGCTTCCCGAAGCTGAAGCTCGTCACCATCGACGGCGCGTTCGGCGGCTGGGCCAAGGCGCAGAAGACGCATTTCGACGACGGCGGCGTCTTCGATTCGCTCCTGAAGGCACGTCAATGAGCGGGGCCGCGGCCCTCGGCCTGCCGGTCCGGGCCGCCTCGCGCCGGCGCTTCCGCCGGCCGAGCGCCATGCCCGGCTTCCGTCTCACCTTCGGCTTCGCCGTCGCCTATCTCAGCCTCATCGTGCTGATCCCGCTCGCGGTGCTGCTCCTGCGGGCCTCGGCGCTCGGGCCGTCCGGCCTGTGGGACCTCGTCACCGACAGCCGCAACCTCGCGGCGCTCAAGACCTCCTTCGGCCTGTCGCTCGCGGCCGCGGCCATCGACGCGGTGTTCGGCCTGCTGATCGCCTGGGTGCTCACCCGCTACACCTTCCCCGGGCGCCGGCTGATCGACGCGCTGGTCGACCTGCCCTTCGCCCTGCCCACCGCCGTGGCGGGCATCTGCCTCGCCACCCTGTATTCGGGCAACGGCTGGCTCGGCGCGCCGCTGGAGGCGCTCGGCCTCAAGGTCGCCTACACGCCGCTCGGCATCCTGGTGGCGCTGGTCTTCGTCGGCCTGCCCTTCTGCGTGCGCACGGTGCAGCCCCTCATCGCCGAGATCGACCGGTCGAGCGAGGAGGCGGCTGCGATCCTGGGCGCCTCCCGCGCCCGGGCGCTCGCCACCGTGATCCTGCCGCCGCTGATCCCGGCGGTGCTCACGGGCTTCGCGCTCGCCTTCGCGCGCGCGGTCGGCGAGTACGGCTCGGTGATCTTCGTCGCCGGCAACCTGCCCTACGTCTCGGAGATCGCGCCGCTCCTGATCGTGATCAAGCTGGAGGAGTTCAACTACACGGGCGCCACCGCCATCGCGGCCGTGATGCTGCTGATGTCCTTCGGGGCGCTGCTCGCGATCAACCTGATCCAGGATTTCAGCCGCCGCAGGTTCGGCCATGTCTAGTCCGGCCATGTCCAGCCCGTCCCTCCCGGCCGCGCCGCACGCCGCCCTCACGGAGCCGAAGGGGGTGCGCGTCCTGCTCATCGCCACCGCCATCGGCTTCCTGGCGCTCTTCCTGCTGCTGCCGCTCGCGGTGGTGTTCGCGGAGGCGCTAAGCAAGGGCCTCGGCAATTACCTCGCGACCTTCGCGGAGCCCGACGCGCAGGCGGCCATCCGCCTGACGCTCCTCGTGGCCCTAATCTCGGTGCCGCTCAACGTGGTGTTCGGCATCGCGGCCTCCTGGGCCATCGCCAAGTTCGACTTCCGCGGCCGCAACCTCCTCATCACGCTGATCGACCTGCCCTTCTCGGTCTCGCCGGTGGTGGCCGGGCTGATCTACGTGCTGATCTTCGGCTCGCAGGGCGTGCTCGGGCCGTTCCTGCAGCGCCACGGCATCGAGATCATCTTCGCGGTGCCGGGCATCGTGCTGGCGACGGTGTTCGTCACCTTCCCGTTCGTGGCGCGCGAGTTGATCCCCCTGATGCAGGATCAGGGCACCACGGACGAGGAGGCCGCGTTAACCCTCGGGGCGAGCCCCTGGCGGGTCTTCCTCACCGTGACGCTGCCCAACATCAAGTGGGCGCTTCTGTACGGCGTACTCCTGTGCAACGCCCGGGCGATGGGCGAGTTCGGCGCTGTCTCCGTGGTCTCGGGCCGGATCCGGGGCCTCACCAACACCATGCCGCTTCACGTCGAGATTTTGTACAATGAATACAACTACGTCGCGGCTTTCGGGATCGCCTCTCTCCTGGCGCTCCTGGCCCTCGTCACCCTGGCGGGCAAGACCTTCCTCGAATGGCGCCACGCCGACGCCCTCGCCGGGCGGGGCGCGCACTGAGATGGTGGCGGGCTTCGCGCCCTCTGACGCCCTCGCGGCCCCGCGCGGGCGCGCGGAGGCCGAGCCGGTCGCCGCCCGCACGGTGCGTAAGCCCGGCTCCGAGGTGCGGGTCGACGGCATCGTCAAGACCTTCAGCGGCGACGGTCCGGCGGCGCTGGAGGGCGTGAGCCTCGCCATCGCGCCGGGCGAGCTCCTGGCGCTGCTCGGCCCCTCGGGCTCGGGCAAGACCACGCTGCTGCGCGTGATCGCCGGGCTTGAGATCCCGGATGCCGGCCGGGTCTTCTTCGGAGCCACCGACACCACCGACGTGCCGGTGCAGCGCCGCGGCGTCGGCTTCGTGTTCCAGCACTACGCCCTGTTCCGCCATCTGACGGTGTTCGAGAACATCGCCTACGGCCTGCGCTCGCGCGAGCGCAGCCGCCGTCCGGGCGAGGCCGAGATCCGCCGCCGCGTCGGCCAGCTCCTCGACCTCGTGCAGCTGCCGACCCTCGCGTCGCGCTATCCGGGGCAGCTCTCGGGCGGCCAGCGCCAGCGCGTCGCGCTCGCCCGGGCACTCGCCGTCGAGCCCTCGGTCCTCCTCCTCGACGAGCCCTTCGGGGCGCTCGATGCGCAGGTGCGCAAGGACCTGCGCCGCTGGCTGCGCGAGATCCACCGCGAGACCGGCCAGACCACGGTCTTCGTCACCCACGACCAGGACGAGGCGCTCGAACTCGCCGACCGCATCGCGATCCTCAACCGCGGCCGCATCGAGCAGGTGGGTGCGCCGCACGAGGTCCAGGACGATCCGGCCTCGCGCTTCGTGATGTCCTTCGTCGGCGAGACCGCCCGCGTGGCCGCCGACATCGCGGGCGGCCAGGTCTGGGTCGACGGCCGCGCGGCCCTGCGCGCCCGCGAGGACTGGCCCGAGGGGCCGGTCGATCTCTGCCTGCGGCCCTGGCACCTGACGGTGGGCGGCGACGAGGCCGCGCTGCTCGGCACGGTCCGAGAATGGCGCCGCACCGCCCGCGGCACCGTGGCGGAGATCCTGCTCGACGGCTCGGACTCCCCCGTCGAGGTCAAGGTCACGGACGTCCACCGCAAGGGCGACCGCGTCGCCCTGCAGGCGAGCGAGGCGCGGGTCTTCCCGCGCGGCTGAGCGCGCTGCCGGAAGGCCCGCCCCAGGCCGCGTGTCGCCCGGTCAGGCGGCCTCGGCCGCCCAGCGGCCGGCATCCGGCTGCCGGCCGATCAGCGCGAGGCCGTGCGCGATCGACTCGAACTGGTCCGAGGTCGCGACGCGCCCGGCGCCGAAGCGGTCCACGAACAGGGCGCGGATCGCCGGGACGAAGGATGTCCCGCCGGTGAGGAAGACCTGATCGATGGCCCCGGGGGCGAGGCCGGCGGCGGCCAGCGCCTGATCCACCGCCGCTGCGATCCGGGCGATGTCCGGGGCGATCAGGGCGTCGAACGTCGCCCGGGTGAGGGTGCCGGTCACCTCGACGTCGGTCCCCGCGCCCCGGAACGACAGCTCGGCGCTCGGCGCCCCCGAGAGCGCGACCTTGGTGGCCGAGACCGCCTGGTAGAGCGCGAAGCCGAGATCGTGCTCGATCAGCGTGATGAAGCGCTCCAGCGGCGCCGGGTCGAGGGCCACGCCCGCGAGGTCCTGCAGCTCTTTGAGGTCGCCCGACCACTTCATCAGGGCGAGCTGGTGCCAGCGCGACAGGCTGGCGAAGTAATGCGCCGGCAGCGGCAGGATCTTGTCGCCCATCGAGCGGTAGCTGCCGCCCTTGCCGAGATGCGGCGCGACGAGGTGGTCGACGATGCGCGCATCGAAGGTGTCGCCCGCGATCCCGAGGCCGCTATGGCCGAGCGGCGTCGCGCCGAGGCGCCCGTCGGCGCCGCGCGCGAAGCGCATCACCGAGAAATCGCTGGTGCCGCCGCCGAAATCCGCGATCAGCACCGTGGCCTCGGCCTCCAGGCGCCGGGCGTAGAAGAAGGCGGCGCCGACCGGCTCGTAGGCGTAGAGCGCGTCGCGCACGCCGAGCCGCGCGAGGGCCCCGGCGTAGCGGCGCATCGCCAGCGCGTCGTCGGGAGTGCGGCCGACGAACCGCACCGGGCGGCCGACCACCACCCGGCTTCCCGCGAGGTCGAGCCCGCCGGCATCCTGCACCAGCGTGCGCAGGAAGGCGGCGAGCAGGTCCTCGAAGGCGAAGCGGTCGCGGAAGATGCGGGTCTCGCGAAAGGCGCCGCTCGCCGCGAAGCTCTTGAAGGACTGGATGAAGCGCAGCCCGGGATGCCCTTCGAGGAAGGCCTCGACCGCGAAGGGGCCGCCCGCCATGCGGGTGCGGGCGCTCAGGCCCCGGCCCTCCTGCCAGAAGGCGAGGGCCGACAGGTAGACGGCGTGCTGCGCGTCGCGGTGGCGGAACCGCACGGCCTCGACGCGGCCCTCGGCGTCGGCGAGCGCCACCACGGTGTTGGTCGTGCCGAAATCGATCCCGATCGACACGGGAGAGGTCTGCGGGCCGGGCATCGTGACCTTGGCTGTCGGGGAGAGGGAGGGGGCGCTGCTCCTCGGGCCGGAGCGCCGCGCCGTCAAGCCGCCGGGGCCGGTCCGTCGCCGACCACGCGTGCGACCTCCCAGCGCAGCACCGGCAGCAGCTCCGCCTCGAACCAGGGGTGGCGCCGCAGCCAGCCGCCGTTTCGCCAGGACGGGTGGGGCAGCGGCAGCACCCGGGGGCGGCGCGGCTCCGCCAGCAGCGTGCGCCAGCGCGCCACCGTCCCGGTGAGCCCGTCGGGCGAGCGCCCGAGATGCCAGTGCTGCGCGTAGAGGCCGATGACGAGGATCAGGTCCAGGTCCGGCAGCCCGGCGAGGAGCCGCGCCCGCCACGTCTCGGCGCATTCCCGCCGCGGCGGCAGATCCCCGCCCGTGGCATGGTGGCCGGGAAAGCAGGCGCCCATCGGCAGGATGGCGATCCGGGTGGAATCGTAGAAGGTCGCCGCGTCGAGGCCGAGCCATGCGCGCAGCCGGTGGCCGGACGGATCCTGGAACGGGATGCCGCTGCGCCACGCGCGGTGGCCGGGCGCTTGGCTCGCGATGCACAGCCGTGCGGTGGCGCTGCCCTGCACGATCGGCCGCGGCGCGACCGGCAGGGGAGGGCCGTGCCGCGGCGCCTCGGCGCACAGGCGGCAGGCACGGATCGCCGCCGCGCTCTCCGCGAAGTCGCTCATCGCGGCGACCGCATAAAAAAAGAAGCGCGGCGGGGGCCGCGCTCTCGAAGGTGTCGAAACGTCTGGAGTGCCATCGGTGTCGCACGGACCCGGAAGCGTGGCGGTGCGCTGTCACACACCGCGCAGCGCCGCGAGATCGAGCGGCAGCGAGCGCAGCCGCTGGCCGGTCGCCGCGAAGATCGCGTTGGAGATCGCGGGTGCCAGCACCGGCACGCCCGGCTCGCCGATGCCGGTCGGGGCCGCGGTCGAGGGGACGATGTGCACTTCGACCACCGGCATCTCGCTCATCCGGGTCGGCTCGTAGGCGTCGAAGTTCGTCTCCTGCACCGCGCCGTCCTTGAAGGTGATGCGGTTGCGCAGCACCGCCGAGAGGGCGAAGCCGACCGCTCCCTCGACCTGCGCCCGGATCACGTCCGGGTTGACCGCCACGCCGACATCCACCGCCGCGACGATGCGGCTGACCGTCACCTTGCCGGCCTCGGCCGTCACGTCGGCCACCATCGCCACGTAGGAGCCGAAGCTTTCGTGCGCGGCCACGCCGAGCCCCTGCCCGGGCTTGGCCTGCCGCCCGGCCCAGCCCGCCTTGTCGGCCGCCAGCCGCAGGGCCGCCGAGAGCCGCGGCGCCTTCTGCAGCAGGGAGAGCCGGTACTCCACCGGATCCCGGCCGGCCGCGTGGGCGATCTCGTCGATGAACACCTCCATCGCCTGCGCGGTGTGCGAGTGGCCGACCGAGCGCCACCACAGCACCGGCACCGCGTCGCGCACGTTGTGCACCTCGAAGCGATAGACCGGCAGCGCGTAGGGCGTGTCCGCCGCGCCCTCGACGGTGGTCGCGTCGACCCCGTTCCTGACCATCATCGCCTCCATCGGCGTGCCGATCAGGATCGACTTGCCGACGATGCTGTGCTCCCAGCCGGTGATCCCGCCCTGGGCGTCAAGCCCGGCGCGGATGCGGTGGTAGGCCGCCGGCCGGTAGTAGCCGCCGGTGATGTCGTCCTCGCGGGTCCAGACGAGGTGGATCGGGTTCTTCTCCCCCGTGGCCTTCAGCACCGCGGCGGCCTCCGCGATGTAGTCGGCCGAGGAGGTCGCCCGCCGCCCGAAGGAGCCGCCGGCCCACAGGGTGTTGATGCGGATCCTGTCCGGCGTGGTGCCGAGGATCTGCGCCGTCACCGCCTGCTCGATGGTCTGGAACTGCGAGCCGGCATGGATCAGGTAGCCGTCGCCGCTCTTCTCGATCGTGGCGTTGAGGGGCTCCATCGGGGCGTGGGCCAGGAACGGGAAGCTGAACTCGGCCTCCAGCACCTTCGCGGCGTTCTTGATGCCGGCCGCGGCATCGCCCTGGCGGGACGCGACGAGGCCGGGCTTTGCGGCGAGCGCCCTGTAGGCGGCGAGCTGCGCGTCCGAGGAGCGCCTGTCGGCGCCCGCCTCGTCCCAGGCGAGCACCAGCGCCTCGCGGCCCTTCATGGCCGACCACGTGTCGCGGGCGACGACGGCGACGCCGCTCGGGATCCGCACAACGTCGACCACGCCCCGGACCTTGCGGGCCGCCGCGTCGTCCACGCTCCTGAGCGTTGCGCCGAAGCGCGGCGCGCGCGCCACCACGGCGGTGAGCTGGTTCGGCCGGCGCACGTCGAGGGCATAGACGGCGCGGCCCGTGGTCTTGGCTTCTGAGTCGAGACGCGGCAGCGTGGTGCCGATCAGCCGCCACTCGCCCGGCTCCTTCAGGCGCGGATTCTCCGGCACCGGCTGGGCGGCGGCCGCCGCCGCGAAGGGGCCGAAGCGGGATTCCCGGCCCGTCCGGGCGTGGCGCAGCACGCCCTTCTCCACCGTGATCTCGCCGGCCGGCACCGTCCACTCGGCGGCGGCGGCCGCGACCAGCATGGCGCGGGCGGCCGCACCCGCCTTGCGCAGCTGGATCCAGGAATTGGCCACGGCGGTCGAGCCGCCGGTGCCCTGGATCGGCCCGAAGGCGAGGTTCGCGTAGAGCGAGGCGTCGGCGGGCGCGAAGGCGGCGCGCATCTGGCTCCAGTCGGCGTCGAGTTCCTCGGCCACGATGGTGGCGAGCCCGGTCGTGTTGCCCTGGCCCATGTCGAGATGCTTGATCAGCACCGTGACGCTGTCGTCCGGGGCGATGCGCACGAAGGCGTTGGGCTGGGTCGGAACCTTCGAGAAGTCGGGCGCCCCGGCGGCGCGGGCCTTCGTGCCGGGCAGGTCGAGGTGGAAGCCGACCACCAGGGCGCCGCCGACGGTGGCGGCCCCGGCCAGGAAGGCGCGGCGGGAGGGCACGGGCGCAGGCGCGCGCAGGGCGTGGAACATGGGCGGCCTCCGGCTCAGGCGAGAGAACGGGCGGCGTCGTGGACGGCCGCCTTGATGCGTTGATAGGTGCCGCAGCGGCAGATGTTGCCGTCGAGCGCGCCCGCGATGTCGGCGTCGCTCGGCGCCTTGTTTTCGGACAGGAGCCCGATCGCCGACATGATCTGGCCGGACTGGCAATAGCCGCACTGCACCACGTCGAGCTTGCGCCACGCGGCCTGGACCGCCTCCGCGACCCGGCCCGAGACGCCCTCGATGGTGGTGATCTTGGCCTCGGCCACGTCGCCGATGCGCGTCTGGCAGGCGCGGGCGGGCTGGCCGTCGACATGCACCGTGCAGGCGCCGCATTGCGCGATGCCGCAGCCGTACTTGGTGCCGGTCAGGTTGAGGTGATCTCGGATCGCCCAGAGGAGCGGCATGTCGGGGTCGGCATCGACCTCGTGGGTCGTGCCATTGACGGTCAGCTTCGGCATCGCGGTCTCCGACGAGAGGCGGGGCGACAGGCTGGCGCCGCTCCAGCCTGCCAGGGTGTGGCGCCACACCTGCCATCCGCGCAAGCCGGGCCGGTGTGCGCTGCCGCACATCCGGGGCGCGCCCGCCGCGGCTTCGGGGGAGGGCGGGGCGATCGCGCGCAATTCGCGCCTTCGGGGCAGGGCAACCTTAACAATTTTCCGCAACGCTCCGGCTTCCATCCGCCTGTTCAGGCCGCGCGAGACCCGTGCCGGCGTCCAGGGAGCGGCACGACCTCACCCCATGTCCGAACTCACGGCGCAGATGGTGCAGCGGGGGCGTGGCCCGACCGCCGAGGAGGCGGCCCGGCGCCGGCAGCGGGCGCGCGACGTGCGCTCGGCGCGCGAGCGGCTGACCTCCTCGATCGGGCTGGAGCGGGCCTTCGACTACGAACTCCTGCGCACCTTCGCGCAGTACCGCGTCGGCGCGCTCCTGCCGCTCGTCCTCCTGGCGCTGTGCATCGGGGCGGCCTCGGTGTTCTGGTCGCCGGTCCTGTGGAGCGCCCTGTGGTGCGGCGGCGTCATCCTGGCCACCGGCGTGGGGACGGCGCTCTCGCGCGGGTTCCTGCGCCAGGAGCCGGAGGCGGTCTCGCTGCCGGCCGCCCGGCGGCGGGCGGTGGCCGGCGAGGTCCTGCGCAGCGTCGCCTGGGCGATGCTGGTGCTGGTGCTCGTCTCAGTCGACGCGGCGAACGCGCGCGCCTTCGTGCTGTTCGTGCTGGTCATCGTGGCGGCCGTCACCACGATGCTCGCCGCCACGGTGCCGCTCGCGGCCCTGGCCGGCCTCCTGCCGCTCACCCTCGCCACGCTCTGCCTCCTCGTCGAGACGCGGGCGATGGAATCGGTGCTGCTGATCCTGATGGCGGTGGGCGCGCAGCTGTTCTTCCTCGTCCTGTCCCGCCACCTCTTCGCCTCGACGGTGGCCGCCCTGCAGTCGCGGGCGGAGAAGGATGCGATCTTCGGCGAGCTGGAGCAGGCCAAGGCCAATTCCGACGAGGCGCGGCGGCGGGCCGAGGAGGCGAACCTCGCCAAGTCCCGCTTCCTCGCCACCATGAGCCACGAGCTGCGCACGCCGCTCAACGCCATCCTGGGCTTCTCGGAGGTGATGAAGAACGAGGTCTTCGGCCCGCACGCCGCCCCGTCCTACCAGGAATACTCCACCGACATCCACGATAGCGGCCTGCACCTGCTCAACCTCATCAACGAGATCCTCGATCTCTCGCGCATCGAGGCGGGCCGCTACGAGCTGAAAGAGGAGGCGGTGGCGCTCGCCTACGTGGTGGAGGAGTGCCGCCACATGATGGCCCTGCGCGCGCGGGCCAAGAACCAGACCTTCCGGGAGATGGTCGATCCCTCGCTGCCGCGGCTGTGGGCGGACGAGCGGGCGATGCGGCAGGTGGTGCTCAACATCCTGTCGAACGCCATCAAGTTCACGCCGCCGGGGGGCGAGATCACCATCAAGGTCGGCTGGACCTCGTCGGGCGGGCAGTACGTGAGCATCCGCGACACCGGGCCGGGCATCCCGGAGGACGAGATCCCCACCGTGATGTCGTCCTTCGGCCGCGGCTCGCTGGCGATCAAGACCGCCGAGCAGGGCTCGGGGCTGGGGCTGCCGATCGTCAAGGGCCTCGTCGACCTGCACGGCGGCGGCTTCCAGCTCAAGTCGAGGCCCCGCGAGGGCACCGAGGTGATCGTCACCTTCCCGGCCACGCGGGTCATGGATGCGCTGCCGGCCGTCGAGATGGCGGGCGAGGACAAGCCGCCGGGCCGCTCCGTGCGCGCCGCCTGAGCGCCGCGCCCGGCGATCGCCTGCGTTCTCCTGCGGGCCGCTTGCCCGGCCCCGTGCCCGGGACTAGGGTCCGCGCCGCTTGACGAACCGGCCGGCGTCGATCCCGGCCGTCCTGCCGTGCGGCAGGATCATCCTGAAGGTGGAGTGTCCCATGGGCTTTCTGGCCGACGCCCTCTCGCGCGTGAAGCCGTCCGCGACCATCATGATGACCCAGAAGGCGCGGGACCTCAAAGCGCAGGGGCGCGACGTCATCAGCCTGTCGGTGGGCGAGCCGGATTTCGACACGCCCGACCACATCAAGCGGGCGGCCGTGGAGGCGATCGGGCGCGGCGAGACCAAGTATCCGCCGGTCTCCGGCATCGTGCCGCTGCGCGAGGCGATCGCCCGCAAGTTCAAGCGCGAGAACGGCCTCGACTACAAGCCGGCGCAGACCATCGTCGGGACGGGCGGCAAGCAGGTCATCTACAACGCGCTCCTGGCCACCCTGAACCCGGGGGACGAGGTGGTGATCCCGCGGCCCTACTGGGTGTCCTACCCGGAGATGGTGGGCCTGTGCGGCGGCACGCCGGTCTTTGCCGACACCACCATGGAGAACGACTTCAAGCTGCAGCCCGAGGATCTGGAGCGCGCGATCACGCCGCGGACCAAGTGGCTGATCCTGAACTCGCCCTCGAACCCCTCGGGCGCCGCCTACGCGCATGCCGAGATGAAGAAGCTCACCGACGTGCTGATGCGTCATCCGCACGTCTGGGTGCTCACCGACGACATGTACGAGCACCTCTGCTACGGCGACTTCAGCTTCGTGACGCCGGCCCAGGTCGAGCCCGGCCTCTACGAGCGCACGCTGACCATGAACGGCGTGTCGAAGGCCTACGCGATGACGGGCTGGCGCATCGGCTACGCGGCCGGCCCGGAGCCTCTGATCAAGGCGATGGACTTCGTCCAGGGCCAGCAGACCTCGGGCGCCGCGACGATCTCGCAATGGGCGGCGGTGGCGGCCCTCGACGGTCCGCAGGAGCACCTGGCGCGCTTCCGCGCCGCCTTCCAGACCCGTCGCGACCTCGTGGTCTCGATGCTCAACCAGACCAACGGCCTGCGCTGCCCGATGCCCGAGGGCGCCTTCTACGTCTACCCGTCCTGCGCCGAGCTGATCGGGCGCCGCACGCCCGACGGCAAGGTGATCGAGACCGACGAGGACTTCGTCACCGCGCTCCTGGAGAGCGAGGGCGTGGCGGCCGTCCACGGCTCCGCCTTCGGCCTCGGTCCCAACCTGCGCATCTCCTACGCCACCTCGAACCAAGTGCTGGAGGAGGCCTGCACCCGCATCCAGCGCTTCTGCGGCGCCCTGCGCTGAACGCGGACGACCCCGGGCCTCGGCCCTCAAGGAATCCCTTGACCGCCCCGGGGAACCGTCCTATCTGCACCGCACCCGAGCCGACCGCATCACGGTCAGCCCGCCGGTCGGGTCGCCTGCGCGAGCGCGGCGTCCTGGTGGGGGATAGTTTAACGGTAGAACAGCGGACTCTGACTCCGTTAGTCGTGGTTCGAATCCACGTCCCCCAGCCAAATCAGATCAAGCAGCAACTTGAGACCGACGCCGATCCCGTGATTGCCCGGGCGGCGATCTGGATGCCCTGCTGCAGGAGGGCGTCCTGAGAGGCGCTGATGCCGTCGGCTTGGCCGATCCGGCAGCCGGCCCGCACGCGGTCGCGAAGCGCCTCGCCCTCGTCGATGCCGTCCTGGTAAGCCCGAACGCAACCGAGTTCCTGGCGCTGAAGGGCAGATTGCAGCGCAGCAGCGGACGGTACTCCGAGCGGCGCTCGCGGGTCCCGCCTCACCCGAGGGCGATGGGGCCGGCCGCTTCAGGCCTCCAGCCGCCCGCCGCGGTGATTGGCGAACAGATCGCCGATCATGAAGGTCGGCACCGTGGTGTCGGCGCTCGGCAGACTCGACATCACAGAGGCGTCCGCGACGGTGAGCCCCCTTGTCGTCGGTCACCCGCCCGGTCGGATCGACCACCGCCCCGGCCTCGTCCTGGCGGGCGAGGCAGGCCGCGGCCGCGCCCGATGCCGGTTCGGGGGCGTGCGTCCCCTGTGCCCGGGCCAGGGCAGGGCGTGCGGGATTCACGCAGGCGAATGAACCCCGGCCGCCGTGCTGGCAGACCATCGCGATGAGACAGGCGGCCCCTCCCGCGTCCCTGAACGGTCTCGACAGAGCCAATGCCGAGACCCGGTCGCTGATCGTCCAGAACTGGGTGCTGGTTCAGCTCACGCGGGCGTGCCTGAGCCGGTCGCTGGAAGCTCTGGCGATCTCGCGCGAACTGCTGCGCCAGCCCCTCTACGAGGCCCGGACGGGACGGATCCGACCGCGCGCCGGGGCGCCCGATCCGCCGCCGTGAGCGGCCGCATTAGGCTTGGCTGAGTGGCCTGAGGTAGGCTCCGCCATCGTTGGCAGTTCCGAATCCGTAGGCGCCAGCGGCAGAGAGACGCGTGTGCTCCCGCTTACAGCATGCAGGAGCGCCGCCATGGCCAAGCTCGATGGCCGCAATCTGCCTTATCTGCTGTGGTCCGAGAAGGCGCTGGCACACAGCCGGAGGATGATCGACCGCTCGTACGAGGTTCTCAGGCGATCATCCATCGTCCTGAATTCGCTGTCGTACCAGCGCCCCGAGGCGAAGGCGCGGTCGGACGACAAGGCCGATCGCGGCTGATCGCACCTCCGGCGCCTGGAGCAGGAGCCGATCGCGCTGCACGTGCGTCCGGACCCCTTTGCGCGGGGGCCTGCCGCTCGACCACGGGGCGTGGCCCTTCGCCGTGCCGGTCGTCGGGATCGACGCCCGCCGTCGCCTTCAGGGCATCGTAGGGCGGGATGGCCGCCCCTGCAGGTGCTGCTCACGCAGGAACAGGCAGAGGCCGCTGATGACGATGATGGCGGCTCCGGTCAGGGTGAGCGGTCCCACCACTTCGCCGAAGAAGACATAGCCGAAGAGCATGCCCCACAGGATCAGCGTGTATTGGTAGGGGACGACGGCCGTGGCCGGCGCCAGGCGAAGCGAGTGGTTGACGCAGAGATTGCCGGCGAGAGAGCCGATGCCGAGGAGGAGCATGAGCGCGAGATCCACGGCACCGGGCGGCGTCCACCCGTACGCCAGCACCAGCGCGCCGCCGAAGACGAGCGAGGTCAGGAGCTGACCGCTCATCAGGACGGTTCCCGGCACGCCCGCAAGTTTGCGGGTGGTGACCAGGAAGAGCGCGTAGACGAGGCTGCCGCTGAGGGCGCAGAGGGCCCCCGGCGAGAGCGTGCCCGGGGACGGATGCAGGGCGAGCACGACCCCGCCGAAGCCCGCCACGACGGCCGTCCAGCGGCGCCAGCCGACCCGCTCCCCGAGCAGCAGCGGGGAGAGGGCGGTGACGTAGATCGGGCCGGCCATGTAGTAGGTGATGACCTCGGCCAGCGGCAGCGTGCTGACGCCCCAGAAGAACAGCGACGCTTCGAGCGTGGAGAACGCCGCCCGCAGCAGTTGCAGCCGCGGGTGCGGCGCCCGGCGGAACGCCTCGGGTCCGGCACGCCGGATGGCCGGGGCCAGGACGCAGAGGCCGGCGATGCTGCGCACCAGCATCAGCTGACCGACCGTGTAGGCGCCCAGCAGCCACTTGCCGACGGTGTCGTTCATGGCGAACAGCAGCGTGCCGAGCAGCATCATGGCGATGCCGCCGACGGCGCCCGCCGGCAGCACGGCCCGGCTCGCGAGCGCGGGTTCGATCGTCACGCCGCATCCTCCCCCGGCTCTTCACCGCACCGGGGACGAGGCCGTTGCCCGGCGATAGCGCGGGGTGAGCGCTTTGCAAACCGGTCGGATCGCGGCCGCGGGGCGTCCGCACCGCACGGCGCTTGCCTGGGCGGACCGCCTGTCGGACGGTGGCCGGACGCGTGCCGGAGAGCCGAGAGACCATGAGCCGAGACGATGCCGTCGCCCGCGCCACCGCCCTGTTCGATGGCGGCGCCTTCCTGGCAAACCTGCGGGACAAGGTGGCGCTGCGCACCGAGAGCCAGGTCGCGGACCAGGGGCCGGCCCTGCGGGCCTACCTTACGGACGGGCTCGGCCCCGACCTCGCGCGCCTCGGCTTCTCGTCCGGCATCCTCGACAACCCGGATGGTTGCCACGGCCCCTTCCTGATCGCCGAGCGGCGCGAGGATCCGGCGCTGCCCACCGTGCTGATCTACGGCCACGGCGACACCGTGCAGGGCTATCCGGCGCAGTGGCGCGCCGGCCTCGATCCCTGGCGGGTCGTGGTCGAGGGCGAGCGCTGGTACGGGCGGGGCACCGCCGACAACAAGGGCCAGCACCTCGTCAATCTCGCGGCCCTGGAGGCGGTTGCGGCGGCCCGCGGCGGGCGCCTCGGCTTCAACGTGCGGCTGCTGATCGAGACCGGGGAGGAGGTGGGCTCGCCGGGCCTGCGGGCGCTCTGCGCCGCGCAGCGCGCCGCGCTTGCGGCGGACCTCCTGATCGCCTCGGACGGGCCGCGCCTGAGCGCGGAGCGCCCGACACTCTTTCTCGGCTCGCGCGGCGGCATCACAGTCGATCTCGTGGTGGCGCTGCGCGAGGGCGCACACCACTCGGGCAACTGGGGCGGCCTGCTGCGCAATCCCGGCACCATCCTGGCCAACGCCATCGCCTGCCTCGTCGACGGCAACGGGCGCCTGCTGGTCGAGGGGCTGCGCCCGCCGCCGATCCCCGAGGGCGTGCGGGCGGCCCTGCGCGGGATCGCGCCCGCCGGCGGGCCGACCGATCCGGACATCGACCCGGACTGGGGCGAGCCCGGCCTCACCCCGGCCGAGCGCGTCTTCGCCTGAAACACCCTGGAGGTGCTGGCCTTCCTGACCGGCAATCCGGAGGGGCCGCTCAACGCCGTGCCGGCGCACGCCACGGCGACGCTGCAGCTGCGCTTCGTGGTCGGGACCGACTGGGAGAACGCGCCCGCGATCCTGCGTGCGCATCTCGACCGGCACGGCTTCCCGATGGTGGAGGTGCGGCCAGCCCGCGGCGAGGTGTTTCGCGCGACCCGGCTCGCCGTGGACGACCCGTGGGTCGCCTGGGCGATGGACTCGCTCGCCCGCACCACCGGCAAGGCGCCGGCGCTGCTGCCGAACATCGGCGGGTCGCTGCCGAACGACGCCTTCTCGGACATCCTCGGCATGCCGACCCTGTGGGTGCCCCATTCCTACCCGGCCTGCTCGCAGCATGCCCCCGACGAGCACCTGCTCGCGCCGGTGGTGCGGGAGGGGCTCGCCATGATGGCCGGGCTGTTCTGGGACCTCGGCGAGGCCGGGCCGGCCATCCGCGCGGCGCGGCGGCCGGCCGCCGCGTGAGCCGCGGCTCAGCGGCGCGGGCGGGCCGTGCCGGTGTAGCGGGTGGCCGCGCCCGGGGCGACCGCGGGTGCCGCCGCCGGGCCGTTGGCCAGCCCGGCGCGCCGCTCGGCATCCTCGGCCATGAAGCGGTACATCTCCCACTTCGTCGTGCCCTCGCTGAACATGCCGGAGGGCGCCTTGTAGCTGTAGTTCTCCTTGGCGGTCTGGGCGGACGCGGCCGTCGCGGCGAGCGTCATCGCGCCGGCAAGGAGCAGGATCGACTTGGTCATATTGTCACCCATGAAGGTCCATCACAGCGCGTCGTGTCCGCGCCGTCGATGAGCCTCGATTTAGGTGTCTCGCCTGCGATCGCATGTGCGCTGGCGCACATGGGTTGGCCGCAAATCAGTCGAACGGGCGGATGAGTACTGCAAGACCCTTAAAATAGACTTTTGGTGCATGGCTGATCTCCGTCTGACGCATAACGAAAGTGCTGCAGGAAAGAAGGTTTTCTTTCGCTGCAGATCGAGAGAAGGTCCTGCTCCGCCGGAGCGGACAGGCGGCTGCCGCGTGGCGATGGCGCGCGGCCTGCCCCGCAGGCGCCTGCCGCCGCGACGGTGGGCGCCATCGGCCGGCACCCTATGTCCGGGCGCAACGGGAGGCTCACATGAACGCAGTCAGGATCGGCGCCGCGGGCGGACTGGATGGGCTGGAACGCGTCGACCTGCCCGACCCGGGTGCGCCGGGGCCGGGCGACATCCGGGTGCGGATCCACGCCAGCTCCCTCAATTATCACGATTACGGCGTGGTCCGGTCGGGCGACCCGAAGTTCCGCGGTCGTATTCCGATGTCCGATGGAGCGGGCGTCGTCGAAGCCGTCGGCGAGGGCGTGACGGAGTTCGCGGCCGGCGACGCGGTCGTGTCCTGTTTCTTCCCTCTCTGGCTCGATGGTCCCGCGACCACGGGCGACTTCGCGACCGTGCCGGGCGACGGCGTGGACGGCTATGCGCGGGAGATCGTCGTCCGGCCGGCCACGTGGTTCACGCGGGCGCCGCAGCGCTACAGCCACGCGCAGGCCGCGACCCTGACCACCGCCGGCCTGACCGCGTGGCGCGCGCTGGTGGCGGATGGCGGCCTGAAGGCCGGCGACAGCGTCCTGACGCTGGGCACCGGCGGCGTCTCGATCTTCGCCCTGCAGATCGCCAAGGCGATGGGCGCGACCGTGATCGCCACCTCCTCGTCGGAGGCCAAGCTGGAGAAGGCGAAGGCGCTCGGCGCTGACCACACCATCAACTACAAGGCCGAGCCGAACTGGGGTGAGGCCGTGCGGCGCTGGACGGGCGGACGCGGCGTCGACCACGTGGTCGAAGTCGGCGGCCCGGGAACGCTGCCGCAATCCATCACCGCCGTCCGTAACGGCGGCCACATCTCGCTGATCGGGGTGCTGACGGGGCGGGGCGGCGAGGTGCCCACCGCGGCGATGATGGTGAAGCAGGTGCGGCTGCAGGGATTGGTGGTCGGCAGTCGCCGGCAGCAACAGGACTTCGTGCGCGGCCTCGAAGCCACGGGGATCGAGCCGGTCATCGACCGCAGCTTCGGTCTCGACGCGCTCGCTGAAGCGTTCCGCCACGAGGAATCCGGCGCGCATTTCGGAAAGATCTGCGTCGAATTCTAAAGCGGTCTCTTGGCGCGCAGGCCAGCCACAGCGCTCCGCGCCGTCCTGCTCGTCGGTCTCGGAGCGATGACGGGCGCGCTCGTCGGCATCGCGCGGGAGGAGAGTTCGGGTTTCGAGGACTCAGCCGGCCTCCTCGTGGTCTTCACCGTCGGCCCGGTCGAGGCGCTTCCCGGCGCATGGACCGGATGGCACGGCGCCCCGCCATCATGACCAGACCGGGCGAAGTCGCACCGGCCGGGTCGTCACGGAATCGACCGGACGTGCGCTACCGCACGCGTCGTGCGTGCGCGCAGGTCCAAATCGCGTTGCGGCCGCCGCTGCCCCTTCACTTGCGGAAGACTGAGCCGCACCTTCGCATGGTCTGACGGCGCGAAGGGTGCAGATCCCGATGTCCCGCTGGCTTCGATCCGCGGCCCTTGTGGCGATCATCCTGCTGGCGGGCGCGGCGAGCCCTGCCGGTGCGCAATGGGGCAACTGCCCGCCCGGCTACAAGAGTGCGGCGGGCGCTTGCGTCCGCTCGTGCCCGGGAGGGTACGAGGACCGGGGCTCCTACTGCGCCTATCGGAACGAAGGCAATTGATTCGCCCTCCGCTTGGCCAAGGCGGCCCGCCGATTGGCAAGTCCGCGCGGCGAACCTGAAATCTACCATCCCGACGGGATCGACCGACCGATCAGGAGGTCACGTCTCCCCTGGCCGGGAGGCGGACGGGCGGCATCCTTGTGCATGGTCTCGGGAGCCGCTTAGGGCTGGTTCGTGGCCTTGACCTCCTCTCGGACGCCTGGATCCGAAGGCCGATGGCGCCTCGCCTTCGACGTGCGTGCGACCGTTGGTGATGGCGGTCTTGATGAAGACAATAATCCTAAATCTCACCAGCAACATAGGTTAAATGGGAGCTTTATCCCGCGCATCTAAGTAGAACATCTTTATTTCATCAAAAAATTTGAGATCCGTCGGGTTGAAACATCAGGAACAAAGGCAGAGGCGTGTGGTTAGTCGTGGCTCGCAAGGGAGAACGCCATGGCTCAGATCGACGGCACGCAGGGTCCTGATCGCTTCATCGGCACGCCAGTGGCCGATGTGATCAACGGGTTCGCAGGAGACGACATCCTTCTCGGAAATCTCGGCGACGACCAGATCTTTGGTGGCGAGGGCTTCGATCGCATCGATGCGCAGGACGGCAACGACATCATCGATGCCGGCGACGGTACGGATTACGCAGCCGGCGGGCCGGGCAACGACGTGATCTACGGGCGCGGCGGCTTCGATCAGCTGATCGGCGAGGCCGGTGACGATCTGATTTACGGCAATGAAGGCAACGACTACGCCGCCGGCAACCCGGGCAACGACAGCATCTTCGGCGGCAACGGAGACGACTTCTTCGTCGGTGAGGCGGGCAACGATGTCGTCCGAGGCGAGGCGGGGAACGACTTCGTGGCCGGCGGCGACGACAATGACGACGTCTCCGGCGGCGACGGCGACGATCTCGTCGACGGCGACCTCGGCAACGATACGCTCAGCGGCGATGCCGGGCAGGACGTGCTCTACGGCGATGCCGGCGACGACCGTCTGCTGGCCGGCAGCGACAACGACATCGCCGCCGGCGGCCTCGGCAACGACATCATCTTCGGAGAGTTCGGCGACGACCAAGTGCTCGGAGAGGATGGAGCCGACTTCATCGGCGCCGGGGCCGGCAACGATTACGCGTCCGGAGGGGCCGGCGACGACTGGCTTTTCGGAGAGGACGGCTCCGATCTGCTGTTCGGCAACGCCGGCAACGATCGCCTGACGGGCGGCGCCGGCCCCGACACGTTCGCCTTCGGCGCCGGTGACGGGGCGGATTTCGTGGTCGACTTCGTGGTCGGTGGCTCCGAGCGGGACGTGATCGCGTTCAACAACGGCGCCTTCTCGTCGTTCGCCCAGGTCCAGGCCGCGAGCCGGCAGGTCGGAGCCGACACGGTGATCAACTACGGGAACGGCGACAGCATCACCCTCGCCAACACGACCGCGACCAGCCTGACCGCCGACAACTTCACGTTCAGCTGAGCGGCCCGCTCTCCGCAGGCTGGCACCGGGCGGGATCGCGATCCCGCCCGGTGCCGACCCACGCCCAAAAGCCACCCGCCGAAAGCGGTTGCGCACCGATGCAGGGTCCACGACAATGCAGCACGGCCGCGTTCCGAGAACGGGAGTGCACCGGCTGATGGCTGAGAGTTCGCCCGAACTGAAGGCCTTCCTGGTCGAGACACCGTTCTTCGGTGGCCTGTCGGACGCGAGCCTCGATCTCCTGATCGCCATGCTGGTCGAACGCCGCTTCGAGGCCGGCGCCGTCATCATCGCGGAGGGAGAGCCGGGGCGCTCGATGTACATCGTGCACTCCGGAGCGCTTGCGGTGAGCAAGCGCGGAGCGTCCGGGCGCGTCATCGATCTGAACCGCCTCGGACCCGGTGACTTCTTCGGCGAGATGACGCTCATCGCGGTGCAGAACCGCTCGGCCACCCTGGTGGCGGAAGGCCCGGTCATCCTGTACGAGCTCACGGCTCGCAACCTCTACACGTATTACAAGACCGATATTCACGCCTACGTCATGGTGCTGCAGAACATCAACCGCGAGCTGTGCCGTCGTCTCCGCCAAGCCGATATCCGCATCGCCGAACTGGTCAACACGGCCGGCGGCGCGCGTGCATCGTGAGCGCCGGCGCGACAAGCGGAGCGGTCGCGGCCCGCCGATGTGCTCCGTCACACCGTCCGATCGATCCGTCTGCGTAAGCTCTCCCGACCTGCGGAGTGGCTGAGATGAGCGATGACGTTCGGCTGAGATGGGCCTCGTTGGCCTTCGCGGTCCTGTGGACGGGGGGAATGCTGTGGTGGTCGGCCCCGCTCGATGCGGTCGCCGTCGTCATCTGGCTGGCGGCCGGCGCGGTGGCGGGCTGTCTCTGGTACGGGCTGATGAGCCGATGGCAGCGTTGGTCTGGCGGTCCCCGGAAAAATTCGTGATCACGTCGGGCTCGGCGAGCCCGTGCTCTGGCGGTTGCGGCGCGTGTCCCGCCGAAGACGGCCCGTCCTTTCTCCAATCCGAGCCCATGACGGCCGCGGAACTGGAGATGTGAAAGTCGAGGCGGAACAGGACGAGGCCGGTCTCGTTCGTGACCTCCATGCTCCAGTCCTCGCCGAGCTTCACCTGCCGGGCGGTGTCGGCGATGATGGTTCCGGCGCGGCGAACGGCCTCGACCTGCGCCTCGCGCCAGTCGGACAGCTCCGTGCCCTGCGTATCCGGATAATCGGCGCCGTCGTGGATGCGGAAGAAGAAGCGAGGCATGCGCCTGTCCAGCTTGGGAGGCGGGAGCGGGAACGCTCTCACTTGCGGGCATGCCCAGGGGTTGTGACCCGTAATTCCTCTCAGGAATGCGCGTGTGCGGCTCAAGCCGCCCTAACATGGATTAACGCCGCCTCGTAAAACGGCCGCTGGTCCCCGCCGCACAGGCATTCGGACGGACGTCGCGCCGCCGCGGCGCAGGGCAGGGGCGCTTCGCGCTGGCGCGGCGCGAACCAGGAAGGGGGGCGCACCGCTCCGGCCGGTCCGTGCTCCCTGGCGATGCGCGAGGGGAGGGGGCTTCGGGCAGGGACGCAGGCGAGCCCTCCCCGGCCAAGGGCCGCACCGCCTGCACCCTCAGGCGGGCAGGAACCCGGTCTCAGCCCACGCCCGTGGGGCCATCGAGGATCCGCCGCACGCGCCGGGCCAGGTCCATGCGCTTGTAGGGCTTGTTGATGACCTCGTACTCGGTGCCGCCCGCATCCGTGCGCTCCAGCGAGGCCTCCGCGTAGCCCGTGGTCAGCAGCACCTTGATCTTCGGCTGGCGCTCGCGTGCCGCGCGGGCGAGCATCACCCCGTTCATGCCGCCGGGCATGATCAGGTCGGTGAACAGCAGGTCGATGCGCGCCTCCCCGTCCAGCACTGCGAGCGCGGCCTTCGGGCCGTCGACCACCGTGACCCTGTAGCCGAAATCCTCCAGGATGATGCCTGCCGTCGCCGCCACGTCCGGCCGGTCGTCGACGACCAGCACCGACTCAGTCCCGTGCCGGTCCGCGGCCCGCGGCGGCGCCTTGCGGTCGTCCTCCAGCTTCGACTCGCTCGCCGGGAACAGAAGCCGCACCGTGGTGCCCCGGCCGATGCCGGACGAGATCCTGACCGCCCCACCGGACTGCTTGGCGAAGCCGTAGACCATCGCGAGGCCGAGCCCCGTCCCCTTGCCCTCGTCCTTCGTGGTGAAGAACGGTTCCATCACCCGCGCCAGGACCTCGGGCGCCATGCCGGTGCCGGTATCCATCACCGACACGACCGCGTAGGCGCCGGGGCTCACCATTCGGGAGAGCGCCGCGTCCTCGTTCGCGATCAGGAGGTTCTCGGTCTTCACCGTCACCGTGCCCCCGCCCGGCATGGCGTCGCGCGCATTGAGGAGCACGTTGAGCAGCGCCACCTCCGCCTGGGTCGGGTCGATGCGCGTGTTCCAGAGCTCCGGGGCGAGGTCCTGGTTCAGCACCACGTGGTCCCCGAGCGTCCGCTCGGCCATCTCGCTCATGCCCTGGACGAGGCCGTTGAGATTGAGGAGCCGGCCCTCCAGCCGCTGCTTGCGCGAGAAGGCGAGAAGCTGATGCGTCAGCTTGGCGGCCCGGTCGCCGGCCTCGCGCACCGCCTCGCCGGCGCGGCGCATGCGCCCGACATCGAGGGTGGGATGGTCGAGCAGCGCGAGCATCACCTCGTTGTGGCCGCAGATGACCTGCAGCAGGTTGTTGAAGTCGTGCGCGATGCCGCCGGTGAGCTGGCCGAGGCTCTCCATCTTCTGCGCTTGGTGCAGGCTTTCCTCGGCGTCGCGGCGGCGGGAGACGTCGAGCTGCGAGCCGAAGAAATAGACGAGGTCGCCCTGACGGTTGAACACCGGACTGACGAACAGGGCGTTCCAGAACGTGGAGCCGTCCTTGCGGTAGTTCAGGATCTCGGTGGCGAATTCCCGCTGGTCGGCGATCGCGGCGCGCACCTCGGCGACGGTGTCGCGGTCGGTCTCCCGTCCCTGCAGGAAGCGGCAATTGTGCCCGATCAATTCGTCGCGCTCGTAGCCCGTCATGCGGATGAAGGCGCGGTTGGCGAAGATGATCGGGTTGTCGGGCTGGTGGGGGTCGATGACGATCATCGGCATGCGGGTTGTCTCGACCGCCGCGAAGAAGATGTCGTGATGAACGTCCTCGACCCCGGACGGTCCGCTTCCGGTCACGGGCGTCGGCGGTCCCGATGCTTTGGGCTTCTCCGGTGACGACGGCATCGGCGGCAGGCTCCCCCTGGTCCAGGCGGGAAATGCCTCGAACCGCAAAAAATCGAGCCCAATTGAATATAGGCCAGCCGGGTTCTGTTCCCACCCTCCGGCGCCAAGCCCTATGTCGCAGCGGCTTGGCGGCACCGGTGGGCCGGTCGCGCCGTTGTATCGAATTCATCAGGATCCTGCCCTGGCTTTGCAGGACGCCGCCCGCGTCCGGCCGTCAACGGCCGCCCGCTGAACGGAGACGTTCCGACCCTGCGAGCGTCGTCCGGGACGACGCCGTCAGGCCGCGTTCTCCGCCGGCAGATCGAACGCCTTGGCCGAGGCGGTCCGCGCCAGGGTCGCGAGCAGATCCGTCTGCGTGATGACGCCGAGCACCGTGCGGTCGGCGGAGGTGACGAAGATCGCGTGGGTCCGCCCGTCCGTCAGCGCGGGGACCAGGCCGACGGCCGGGTCATCGACGGCCGCCGTCCTCGCCTCGGACATCACCTCGGCGATGCGGCCCGCGTCCCGGAGCGCCAAGTCCCGCAAGCCGAGCGTCCCCACGAGCCGGCCGGCCGCATCGACCACCGGCAGGGTCCTGATGTTGTGGGCCAGGAGAAGCGTGCGCGCCCGCTCGGAACCGTCGTCGAGGCCGATCGTGATCAGATCGCGCGACATGACCTCCCCGCAGGTCAGACCGCCCTGCGTGCGCACGAGAGCCTGCATCTCGACCTGGCGCAGAAGCCTGTCGAGGTCGGACCGGTCGATATCCAGCGTCTCGCCCAGCGTGACGAGCGCCGCATCGACGTCCTCCGGCCTGAACCCGACCCGGAGCGGAGCCGGGAGGTCGGCGGTCCCGTGCGTGTTGGAGGCGACCGCCACCGGCACATGGGGGTAGTTGCGGCGTGCGATCTTGTGGAAGGTGATCCCGAGGGCCACGAGGATCACGGAGTTGATGCAGACGGGAAACAGCGGGAACAGGAAGCCGGCGGAGGTGACGGCGGGCCCGCCGATCAGGGCCGTCAGGGCGGCCGCTCCGCCCGGCGGGTGAAGGGACCGGGTGAGCGACATCGCCGCGATGGCGAGCGAGACGCCGACCCCGATGGCCACCACCGGATCCGCGATGAGATGCGCCGCCAGGACCCCCATGAAGGCGGAGATCGTGTTGCCGCCGATCACCGGCCAGGGTTGGGCAAGCGGACTGGCGGGCACCACGAAGATCAGCACCGCCGATGCGCCCATAGGGGCCACGATGAGCGGGATGTGCGGGCCTTCTCCGAACACCAGACCGCAGATCAGGCCGGTGAGCGTGATGCCGATCAGGGCGCCCACGCAGGCGATCAGGCGCTCCCGAAGCGTGGCACCGGCCAGGATCGGCCTGAAGAGGCGGAAGCCCGGAGCGCGGCTGCTTCGCTGCGGTGACGTGATCGACTTGGGCATGCGACGGCTATCCCAATGTTGCCGGATATCGCTCTGGGGCGGGATGGACGACGGAGTCCTGCGCCTAGCGCCAGGATGGTCTGCCGGGAGCCGTACCGCTGGCGCGGATCGGCGTGCTGGCTCGCCTGCCGATGGCGATCGGTGCTGGCATTCGACCTCCCCTTCAAAGATACATGCTTGGCGCACCTTCTAGCGGATGGGGCGCTGAAGTGCAAATCTGGTATGCAGTATGCCTAACAGGCAGGCAAAGCGCGAGCGATCCGGGGTCCGGTCCGCCGCGCTCCATGCGACCGCCGAAGTGTCGCGTCCTGGTCCGATCTTTGCACGGCTTGGCACGCGGCGACGCTCACGCCGCGTGGCGATCATCGCGGTTGCGGCGATGCAGGCTGGAAGCAGATCGGACGATGATGCCAACGCGCACGCGCAACGACACATTCACGGCAAAGTCGATCGGCTTCGCCGATGCGATGATTTTCAATATTCTGATTATCGTCCTGATCTACGCGGTGGCCGTGCTGGGTTCGCAGCTCATGCTCCTGCATGACCGTGGCGTCTGGGTCGGTTCGGCCTGCGATCTCCACGCGGCCATCACCAGGACGCGGTCGTGCTTCACGTATCTGTCGGTGCGCGACGGCCTCGGCGGCGTGGTCCGGTACGCGGCCACCGAGATCGACGCCTCGCTGGCCTTATGGTCCATGGTCGTCGTTCTGGCTGCCCTGAAGCGGGCGGTTGCATTCCGGTCGGGCGGTTTGGGTCGGAGCGATGCTCCGCCCTCGTTCAAGCCGGCCATCGCCCTGAAGCCCTGACGAGGAGGCGGCCGCTCCTCACGCCCGGACCGGCTCTCCCCGCTGCAGCACCTCGATGCGGACGTTGTCCGGCCCGTCGAAGAAGGCGATGCGCAGTCCGGGCCGCACGTCGGTGATCCCGGAGACGAGGCGGATGCCGCGGGCCTGCAGGTCGGCGACCGTGGCCTCGATGTCGTTCACCCGCAGGCCGATATGCTCGATGCCGAGGTTGGGCGGCATGGCCGCGGGGCCGGTCGCCTCGGGCGCCTGCTCGATGAACAGGGCGAGACCCCCGAGATCGAGCATGATGCGGCTGACCGTGGGGGCGCCGTCCCGGCCGGTCTCGCGGGCGCCGAGCACCTCGACATAGAAGCGCGCGGCCGCCACGGCATCGCGGCTGCGCAGATGGAGGTGGTCACAGCGATAAGTCATGCGGAGCATCCCGGTCGGGCGGCGTGAGCCTGCCACGGTAGGCACCTGCACCGAAAAAGCGACCGGGAATCCTGTGGAGCAGTGCGGAGGTGCGCCCCCGCGTCGTAGCGGCCCGCGGTTTCGCCCGCGCAGCAACGGCGTGCCGCAACCGCAGCCGCGCAGGTCATCGCCCGAATGCCGGCATGCGGCCGGTGTGCCGGACGGAAGGAGGCGCAGCAGCGGCCGAAGAGAGGGCGAGGAACCCGATCTGTCCCGGCGATCTGCCCTTGTGCCCCGCTCCGTCGCACCGCCGGATCAACGCGTCCCGACCGGACCTGACGCAGGGATCCGCCGCGCCTTCATCACGGCCCGTACGCCGGGCAGGCATTCGGGCGGGCGTCCCGCGCCCGACGATTGAGCCCTGCTTGCCCGGTTCGGCCTCGTGCTGCGCCGCATCATGGCAGGCCCCCTCCGGATGCCCCGGCGGCGAGCCGGATTGCACCGACAGCTTCGGATTTTCTCAAATATAGGATCACGTTCGATCAGTGTGTTGAGTGGAAATTCGTACTTACAAACTATAATTATTACAAGAAGCAAACATATCGCTTGCATCACTATCAGTATTGCGGACAAGCAAGGTCATTAAGCGCGGCAGCTCTGGTCGACCCACGGTGAACCGCCTTGTGCCATGCGAGTCTGATCATGCCGAATGCCGCTCCGTCCTGTCCGCCGCACCGCCGCGGCCCTGATCGCAAGCGGGTCGGGCGGGCGGCCGCGGCGGGCCTGCTGCTCGGCTGCGGCAGCATCCTGGCGGCGGCGGCGCAGGAAGCCGGGGAGGTCGCCCTCGACACCATCGATGTCGAGGGTGTCGGCCCGCGGCGGAACGCGGCCGGGACGGCGCCCGGGGGGCCGCGCGGTCCGGTGCCGGGTTACGTCGCCTCCCGCAGCGTGGTGGGCACGAAGACGGACACGCCGATCCTCGAGACGGCCCAGTCGATCTCGGTTATCGGCCGCGAGCAGATCGAGGACCAGAACGCCCTCACGATCAACCAGGCCCTGCGCTACACGCCGAGCGTCACCACCGAGCAGCGGGGCGGGGCCGGCTCGACGCGCCTCGAACAATTCTCGATCCGCGGCTTCACGGCCCCGCTCTATCTCGACGGCATGGCCCTGCCCGGCAGCCGCGACGCTGGTCCCTCCATCGACCCGTTCCGGCTGGAGCGCATCGACATCATCAAGGGCCCGGCCTCCGTCCTGTACGGACAGGCCGGCCCCGGCGGCATCGTCAATCTCGTCTCCAAGGTCCCGCGCTTTCTCCAGCACGGCGAGGTCTTCGTGCAGGGGGGCGGGTTCAGCGAGGTGCGCAGCGGCTTCGACATCGGCGGTCCCGTGCCGACCGACGTGCCCGGAACCGAGCAGTTCGCCTACCGGGTGATCGGGCTCGGCTGGAACGGCGACGGGCCGGCGGTGACCACCAAGGTCGAGCGCGCCTTCATCGCCCCGAGCATCACCTGGCGGCCCTCGGCCGACACCTCGCTCACGGTGCTCGGGCTGTACCAGCGCGACCCGTTCTCAGGATTCTACGGCGGCTTCCCGGCGGTGGGCACGCTGTTTCCGCGCAACTTCGGCAGCGGCCGCACCGGCTTCCTGCCGGTCGACTTCTACGACGGCGACCGCAACTTCGAGCAGTCGGACCGCACGCAGGCCTCCGTCACCTACCTGTTCGACCACCGCTTCAGCGACAGCCTGCGGTTCCACTCGGCCGGGCGCTACCTGAGCACAGACGGGCAGTACCGCAGCGTCTACAGCGCCTTCGAGGCCAGCAACGGACCCTTCGCCAGCGGGCCCCTGCTCAACCGCTCGCGCATCGCCACCGACGTGGCGATCGACGCCTCCACCATCGACAACTATTTCGAGGCCAAGTTCGACACCGGCTTCTTCGCCCACACGGCCCTTCTCGGCGTCGACCATCGCACGATCCGCACGCGCACCCTGTCGGGGCCGTTTCCGTCGGCCCCGGCCCTCAACGTGCTGTTTCCCAACTACGACATGATGATCCCGGTGCCGCCCTTCACCACGGAGGCCCGCATCACCGCCGAGCAGACCGGCGTCTACCTCCAGGACCAGATCAAGTTCGACCGCCTCGTCCTCACCCTCGGCGGGCGCTACGACGTGGCGCGCCAGAAGGGGCCGACGACCACGCTGGCAAACGGCGCCGTGGCGTTCCAGAACGTGCCGGCGGACGCCATGACCTACCGGGCGAGCCTGCTCTACCTCTTCGACAACGGCATTGCGCCCTACGTCTCCTACAGCGAGGCGTTCGAGCCGATCGTCAACGGCCGCATCTTCGACCCGGCCTTCGGGACGACGGGACGCATCCCCGACCCGATCACCAGCCGGCAATACGAGGCCGGCATCAAGGTCCAGCCGCCCGGCACCGACATCCTGCTCACCGCGGCGGCCTTCGACATCAAGCAGGCCAACCGGCTGACGCCGGATCCGGCCAACCGCGGCTTCAGCCTGCAGACGGGCGAAGTCGGGGTGCAGGGCGTCGAATTCGAGGCGCGCGCCAGCCTCGCCGAGGGACTGAACCTGATCGGCGGCTTCTCGCTCCTGGACATCCGCAACACCGGGGGTGCCGGCACCACCGTCAGCGCGCTCACCAACCAGGAGGTGCCGCTGCTCGGCCGCCGTCCTGTCCAGGTCCCCGACACCACCGCCTCGCTCTTTCTCGACTACACCTTCCAGTCGGGTCCGCTCCTCGGCCTCAACATCGGCGGCGGCGTGCGCTATCTTGGCTCGTCCTGGGGCGACCCGGCCAACACCTTCAAGGTGCCGGAGAGCCTTCTCGTCGACGCCCTGGTGCGCTACGACCTCAAGCATCTCGACCCGCGACTCACCGGCTTCGACCTCCAGCTCAACGCCCAGAACCTGCTCGACGAGCGCTACGTGACCGGCTGCTTCGACTACGCGAGCTGCTTCTACGGGCTGCCGCGCACCGTCTACGCGACGCTGCGCTACCGCTGGTAGGACGTGGCCATGACGCTACGGCCCTCCGCCCTGGCGGATCGTCTCGGGCGTGCCGCCGTCCTGGGGCGGATCGTGCTCGCCGCGGGCGGCGGCTACGCGATCGCGGCGCTCGCCACGGCGCTCCTGTCGCTGGTGCTGCCGCTGCCGCGGTCGGAGGCGGTCACGGCCGCGACGCTGGCGAGCTTCGCGATCATGATCGCGGTGGTGGTGGTCGTGTTCGCCGCGCGCAGCCTCGGGCGGGCGCTCGCCGCGATCGCCATCGCAACCCTCCTTCTCGGCGGCGCCCTCTGGCTCGTCGCCGGCCCGCTCACTCCGGTGGTTCCGACATGAGACACGGCTTCCGCCAGAGCATGGCTTGGCTCCACACGTGGTCGGGCCTCATCGTCGGCTGGGTGCTGTTCGCCGTGTTCGTCACCGGCACGGCCAGCTACTACCGGGCCGAGATCTCGCGCTGGATGCAGCCCGAGTTGCGGCGCGAGGCGACGATCGGGCCGGACGCGCTCGCCCGCGCGGCCGAACTCGGCGTCGCCCACCTGCAGCAGCACGCCGCCGGGGCGCGGACGTGGTTCATCGCGCTGCCGCAGCCGGACCGGCCGCTGATCGACCTGTTCTGGCGCACGAAGCCCGGCACCCCGCCGGGCCGGGCCGTGCTCGACGCCCGCACGGGCGAGCCCGCCGCCCTGCGCGAGACGAGGGGCGGCGACTTCTTCTACCGCTTCCATTTCGAGCTGCACCTGCCCCCGCTCTGGGGCCGCTGGATCGTCGGCATCTGCGCGATGATCATGCTGGTGGCCCTGGTGAGCGGCGTCGTCACCCATCGGCGCATCTTCGCCGATTTCTTCACCCTGCGCCGGGACAAGGCGGCGCAGCGCGGCTGGCTCGACGCGCACAACGTCACCGGCGTGCTGGCGCTGCCGTTCCACCTGATGATCACCTACACGGGCGTCGTCACGCTCGCGCTGATATACATGCCCTGGGGCGTCACGGTCGCCTACAAGGGCGACCAGCAGGCCTTCTTCGCCGAATCAGGCCAGATCACGCAGCCGCGCCCGGCGGCCGGGCGCCCCGGCGCGCTGGTCCCGGTCGGGCCGATGGTGCGCGAGGCCCTGGCGACCATCCCCGAGCCGCTCGAAAGGCTGACGATCAGCCACCCGCGCGACGCGCACGCCACCGTGGTGGCGGTGTTCGAGGAGCCGCACGGCCTCTCGCACGAGCATCCCCAGATCGCCTTCGACGGCACGAGCGGCGCGGTCCTCGAAGTGCGCCGGGGCGGGCTCCAGCCGGCCGCCAAGACCTTCACCACGATGGTGGGCCTGCACGAAGCCCATTTCGCCGGGCCCGGCTTGCGGCTCCTGTTCTTCCTCTGCGGGCTGATGGGCAGCGCGATGGTGGCGACCGGGCTCGTGCTCTGGACGGTGGCGCGCCTGCCCAAGGAGGGTCGGGCGCCCGGGCTCGGCTGGCGCCTCGTCCACGCCCTCAACGTCGGCACCGTCGCGGGCCTGCCGGCGGCGGTGGCCATGATGCTGCTCGCCAACCGCCTCCTGCCCGCCGGCCTCGCCGGGCGGGCGGAGTGGGAGGTGTGGGCCTTCTTCGGCACCTGGCTCGCCGTGACGCTGGTTGCCCTGGTCCCGGCGCCGCGCCGGGCCTGGAGCGGGGCGATGGCGTTCGCGGCGATCCTCTTCCTCGCGGTCGCGGTCGCGGACGGGCTG
Source organism: Methylobacterium isbiliense (assembly GCF_022179325.1). Classification (GTDB taxonomy): domain Bacteria; phylum Pseudomonadota; class Alphaproteobacteria; order Rhizobiales; family Beijerinckiaceae; genus Methylobacterium; species Methylobacterium isbiliense. The sequence goes on from NZ_BPQQ01000081.1 coordinate 40,916, forward strand.
ACGACCCGCGCGCTCTGGGACGATCCCGCGTGGTTCCTGGCCTTCGACGCGGCGATGCTGGCCCTGGCGGCGGCCTGCGCGCTCGTCGCGCGCAAGGTCACCCGCTACGTCGCCCCCGCGCGCGGGCGGCGAAGCCCGGCCGAGGGCCGGCCGATGCCGGCGGCCCAGGCCCGCACGGCGCTCCAGCCCGTCCCGGCCGGGCGCGAGGAGGCCGGGCGGCGGTTCGAGCGCGCATGACGCCCCTCGTCCTCGCCCTGAATCTCGGCCTCAGTTTCCTGGGGCTCACCGCGCTCTGCGTCAGCCTGCCCCGGCATCACGGCGCCGTCTCCGCGGCCGTCCTGGCGCTGCGGCGCGTCGTGCTGCTGCGGCTGGCCGGCTGGACGCTCATCGCCCTCTCGCTCCTGGCCGCCGCCGCCCTCGACGGCTGGAACTTCGGGCCGGTGCAATGGCTCGGATCCCTGATCGGCGCCGGCCTCATGCTGATCGTCGCCCTGTCCTACGATCCGGGCGCCATCCGCTGGCTGGTCCTCGCCTCGGTCCTGGGGCTCGTCGCCGCACCGGCGGCCCTGCTCCTCGATCCGTCCTGGCGGACCGAGAGCCCCGAGGCCGGCGAGGAGGTGCCGGCGCCCCGGCACGGCGGGCGCTGACGTCCCGGCAGGTTGCCGTGGAGGCCCGGGCGGCCCACCCTTGCGCGCAACGACCCTGCGAGGAGTGATGCCGATGGACGATTCCGTGGCCCTGGCGCGCGATCTGGTGCGCTTCGACACGATCAGCCCGCCCGGCACGGAGGAGGCCTGCGCGGCGCATCTCGCGGCCCTCCTGCGCGAGGCGGGCCTCGCGGTCGCCGAGCACGCCTTCGCCCCCGGCCGCGTGAGCCTGATCGCCCGGCTCGCGGGCACCGACGCGGCGCTGGCGCCCCTGGTGTTCACCGGCCATCTCGACACGGTGCCGCTCGGCAGCGCGCCCTGGTCCGTCGATCCCCGCGGCGAGATCCGCGACGGACGGCTCTACGGGCGCGGCGCCTCCGACATGAAGGCCGGGGTCGCCGCCTTCGTGGCGGCGGTGACCGATCGGGCGCGCGCCGCCCCGGCGCCGGCCCGCGGCATCACCCTGGTCCTGACGGCCGGCGAGGAGACCGGTTGCCGCGGCGCGGCCGACCTCGCCCGGCAGGGCCTCATGGGCGAGGCGAGCGGGCTCGTGGTGGCCGAGCCGACCGCCAACCGCCTCGCCCTCGCCCACAAGGGCGCGCTGCACCTGCGGGGGCGCACCCGCGGGGCGACGGCGCACGGATCGATGCCCGACCTCGGCGACAACGCGGTGCTCAAGGCGACGCGGGCCGTGGAAGCCCTGCGCGGCTTCGCGATCGAGCGGCCCGCCCATCCGCTGCTCGGCACGCCGACGCTCGCCGTGACGAGCCTGCACGGCGGCGAGGCCGTGAACGTCATCCCGGACAGCTGCACCCTCACCCTCGACCTGCGCACGCTGCCGGGCCAGGACCACGCCGCCACGCTCGCGCGGCTGCAGGAGGCGATGGGGCCGGAGGTCGCGCTCGATCCGCCGCTCGCCGACCTGCCGGCCGTCGGCACCGACCCCTCTGATCCGTTCGCGACCGCCGTGGCCCGCATCGTGCGGGAGGTCGTGCCCGGCGCGGGCCAGGTGATCGGGATGCCGTACTTCACCGACGGGTCGGTGCTGCAGGGGGCGCTCGGCGGCTGCCCGACCGTGATCCTCGGCCCGGGCGAGCCGGGCCAAGCGCATCAGACCGACGAGTGGTGCGCGACCGATGCCATCGCGACCGCCCACCGGATCTACGCCGCACTGATCCGGGACTGGTGCCGCTGAGCCGCCGCGCGGCATCGCTCCGGCCGCGTGCCGGTCGACGCACACCCTTCTCCTGACCTGCCGGGGACCCTGATGCCTTCGACCTCGACCCCGGCCGACGTCGCCGTGATCGGCCTCGGCGCGATGGGCAGCGCGGCGCTCTACCAGCTCGCCCGGCAAGGCCTCCGCGCCGTCGGCATCGACCGCTTCGCGCCGCCCCACGCGCTGGGATCGAGCCACGGCGAGAGCCGCATCACCCGCCAGGGCGTCGGCGAGGGCGCCGCCTACGGACCGTTCGCGGTGGCGGCGCACCGGATCTGGCGCGCGCTGGAGGAGGCGACCGGGGAGACCCTGCTCAGCGCCTGCGGCCTCCTGGTGATGCGGTCGGGCGACAGCGACGCCATCCATCACGGGCAGCCCGACTTCGTCGACCGGTCGATCGCCAGCGCCCGGGCCTGCGCCGTCCCGCACGAGGTGCTGGACGGCGCCGCGATCGCCCGGCGCTTTCCCCAGTTCCTTGGGCTCACCGGTGCGGAGCGGGCCTATTTCGAGCCGGGCGGCGGCTACGTCCGGCCGGAGGCCTGCATCGCCGCGCAGCTGCGCCGGGCCGTCGCGCTCGGAGCGGCGATCCGCTCAGGCGAGGCGGTCCGGGCGATCGTGCCCGAGGCGGGGGCCGTGCGGATCGAGACCGAGACGGAGACGATCCGGGCCGAGCGTGCGGTGGTGGCGGCCGGGGCCTGGACCGCGCCGCTCCTCGGGGCACCGTTCGACCGGCTGCTCACGGTTCGCCGCCAGGTGCTGCACTGGTTCGCCCTCGACGACGCCTCCGCCTACGGCCCGACTGCGCCGGCCTTCATCTGGATGCACGGGCCGCACGCCGCCGACTATCTCTACGGCTTCCCGCCGATGCCGGGCGAGCGCCGCCTCAAGCTCGCGACCGAGCAGTACCGCACCGCGACGCAGGCCGACACGGCCATGCGGGCGGTGGCGCCCGAGGAAGCGCAGGAGTTCCACCGCGCCCACGTGCAGGGGCGCCTCGCCGGCGTGACGGCGCGGGCCGTGGAGGCCGCGGCCTGCCTCTACACGATCACGCCCGATCACCACTTCATCATCGACGAGCACCCGGACTCGGAGCGCATCCTCGTCGTCTCGGCCTGCTCCGGCCACGGCTTCAAGCATTCCGCCGGAGTCGGCGCGGCGGTCGCCGAGCGGATCGCCACCGGCCGCTCCGCGATCGATCTCGCGCCCTTCCGCCTCGCGCGCTTCGCCGTGTGATGCCAAAGGCCCAGGATGCTGACGCATCGCTCTCGATCCCGGGCAAGCCCGGGATCGACGGGGCCGTTGAGGCATCCCGATTGGTCGATGCCGAATCCGAGATTCGACGAAGAATCCAGAACCGAACCAGCAGTCATTGGAAACGACCGCTGGTAAGGGAAACCCGGCCGGCGCAAGCATCCGGACACGACAGGGGTGTCCGTCCGCGATGAACGGCCCTCAATCCCGCTCCTGCACGGCGCGCAGCACGAACACCCGCACCGCCGAGGACAGGTTCTGCTCGCCCCGCCCGGCATCGATCTGGCCGACCAGCGCCTGCACCGAGAGGCCGCGGCCGGCCGCGATCTCCCGCAGGGCGTCCCAGAACGGCGTCTCCAGGGACACGCTCGTGCGATGGCCGGCGATCATCAGCGACCGCTTCAGGACGCCGCCGGCCGCACGGGTCATTCGGAGCGGTCGGGGCCTTCGAGGCGGTGGCCCTCGTGGCGGGACACCTCGATGGCCCGGCGGGCTTCCGCCAGGGTCTTGGCCTTCTTCGGCGCCCCGAAGGCGACCCTGTTCTCGGCCGCCTCGGCGGCCTTCAGGACCCGGGCCTTCGCCTTGCGGGCCTGACGCAGATTGATGATGTCGGCCATGCGGCTACTCCGCGCTGGGGGCAAGCATCGTCTCGGGACGCACCACCGCGTCGAACTGCTCGGCCGTGACGTAGCCGAGCCGCAGCGCCTCTTCCTTGAGGGTGGTGCCGTTCTTGTGGGCGGTCTTGGCGATCTCGGCGGCCTTGTCGTAGCCGATCGTCGGGGCGAGCGCGGTGACCAGCATCAGCGAGCGGCTCATCAGGTCGGCGATGCGGTCGTGGTTCGGCGTGATGCCGACCACGCAATTGTCCGCGAAGCTCACCGCCGCGTCGGCGATCAGCCGCACCGATTGCAGCACCGCGTTGGCGATCACCGGCTTGAACACGTTGAGTTCGAAATGGCCCTGGCTGCCGGCGACCGACACGGTGGTGCCGTTGCCGATCACCTGGGCGCAGACCATCGTCATCGCCTCGGCCTGGGTCGGGTTGACCTTGCCGGGCATGATCGAGGAGCCGGGCTCGTTCTCGGGCAGCGAGATCTCGCCGAGACCCGAGCGAGGCCCCGAGCCCATCAGCCGGATGTCGTTGGCGATCTTGAACAGGCCGCTCGCGAGGCTGGTGAGCGCCCCTTGCGCGAACACGAGGGCGTCGTGGGTCGCCAGCGCCTCGAACTTGTTGTCGGCCGAGGTGAAGGGCAGGCCGGTCAGCTCCGCCACCTTGGCGGCGAAGCGCTCGGCGAATTCGGGATGGGCGTTGAGGCCGGTGCCCACCGCGGTCCCGCCCTGCGCCAGCGCCAGGACGCCCGGCAGGGTCGCGCCGATCCGCGCGCCGCCGAGCGCGATCTGCGTCGCATAGCCGGAGAATTCCTGGCCGAGCGTGACCGGCGTCGCGTCCTGGAGATGCGTGCGGCCGATCTTGACGATGCCCTCGAACTCCCTGGCCTTGGCGTCCAGCGCCCCGTGCAGGTGGTGGAGCGCCGGCATCAGCCGGCCGTTGATCTCGCGCGCCACCGCGATGTGCATCGCGGTCGGGAAGACGTCGTTCGAGGATTGGCCGCGGTTGACGTGGTCGTTGGGGTGCACCGGCGACTTGCCGCCCCGCTTGCCGCCGAGGCGCTCGTTGGCGAGGCTCGCAATCACCTCGTTGGCGTTCATGTTCGACTGCGTGCCCGAGCCGGTCTGCCAGACCACCAGCGGAAACTCGCCGTCGTGCCGGCCCTCGACCACCTCCGCGGCCGCGGCCGCGACGGCGTCCGCGACGCGCGGCTCCAGCACGCCGAGGTCGCGGTTCACCAGGGCGGCCGCCTGCTTCACGAGGCCGAGCGCGTGCACCAGCGGCGCGGGCATGCGCTCGGTGCCGATGCGGAAGTTCTGGATCGAGCGCTGCGTCTGCGCGCCCCAGTAGCGGTCCGCCGGGACCTCGATCGGGCCGAACGTGTCGGATTCCGTGCGGGTGGGCGTCTCGGTGGGCGACATCATGGCCTCTTTGGCGGGTCGGAACCGCGCCTACTTAAGGCAAAGAGCGGCATTGTGCGATGCCGGATCGGCGCCAGCGTGCGTCGCGCATCACAGGAGCCCCATTCTGTCAGACGCCGCGATCCTCCCCGGCGGCAGCCGGTCCCCGTTCCGCCCGGCGGTGCCGCGCCCGCGCACCGAGCCGATGGACCTGTTCGCCTTCCTGCGCGCGGCCCGGGCCAACCCGCTGACCACGTGGTTCCGCGAGCATTTCGAGCACCCGATCGTGGCCGGCGACGGGGCGCTCGGCCGCGTGACGGTGGTGAGCGATCCCGCCGCCATCCGGCACATCCTCGTCGACAACGCCGCCAACTACCGCAAGGACGACCTGCAGCGCCGGGTGCTCGCCCCGGGCCTGGGCAACGGGCTCCTCACCGCGGAGGGTGAGGAATGGCGCCTGCAGCGGCGCACGCTCGCCCCGATTTTTTCGCCCCGCCACGTGGCGGGCTTCCAGGCCCCGATGGGCGAGGCGGCCGAGCGCCTTGCCCGCCGAGTGGCGCGGCGCGACGGCCAGAGCGTGGACGTGGCGCTGGAGATGACCCGCGTCACCCTGGACGTGCTGGAGCGGACGATCTTCACCCACGGCCTGCCGCGCGATCCCGACGCGCTCGGGCGCGCCATCACCCGCTACTTCGAGGCGATCGGCCCCATCGATCCCCTCGACGTGTTCGGAATGCCCGACTGGGTGCCGCGGATCGGCCGCATCCGGGCGCGGCCGGCCCTGCGCTTCTTCGCCGAGGTGGTGGACGAGCTGATCGAGCGCCGCCGCGCGCTGCTGGCCGCCGGCGAGGCGCCGCACGACCTGATGACCCTGCTCCTGCGGGCGCAGGACCCGGAGACCGGCCAGGGCCTCTCGGATCTCGAAGTGAAGGCGAACATCGTCACCTTCATCGGCGCGGGCCACGAGACCACCGCCAACGCGCTCACCTGGACGCTCTACTGCCTGTCGCAGGACGAGGAGGCCCGCGGGCGGGCCGAGGCCGAGATCGACGGGGCCTTCGCGCAAAGCGGCGCGATGCCGCCCGCCGAGGCCTTTCCGTTCACCCGGGCGGCGCTGGAGGAGGCGATCCGGCTGTTTCCGCCGGTGCCGTTCTTGAGCCGGCAGGCGCTGGCCGAGGACCGGCTCGGGCGCATCAAGATCCCGCGCGGCTCCCTCGTCACGGTCGCGCCCTACGTGCTCCACCGACACCGCCGGCTGTGGCAGGACCCGGACGCCTTCCTGCCCGAACGGTTCCTGCCCGAGAACCGCGCCCGCATCGACCGCTTCGCCTACCTGCCGTTCGGGGCGGGGCCGCGGGTGTGCATCGGCCTGAGCTTCTCGCTGATGGAGGCGACGCTGGTTCTGGCCCACCTGCTCCATCGCGTCCGCCTCGACCGCTCGCCGGAGGCCGGCCCGGTGGTGCCCCTGCACCGGGTGACGCTGCGCCCGCGCGATGGGCTGCGCATGCGCGTGACGGCGCGGGGGTGAAGCGGGGGGCCGGTTGCGGGCTGCGCGGCTATGACGATTGAGGCGCGTCGGGATCGCCTCTGCCGAGTGGTCCAGTGGCTGCACACTTCGGCACGTGCGCATCGCCTCTCCCCGCTCGCGGGGAGAGGAGAACCCCGCGCCTTCTCTCGCGAGGTGTGTTGTAGATGCGAGCGCGCGGGAGAGAGGATCCCGCGCCGGCCCCTACCGCCGCGTCCGGTCGAGCCCCGCCCGGCGCAGCGCGTCGGCGAGCGCGCCGTCCGCCGCCGGCCGCGGCTCCGGCTTCGGCATCCGCGGCGCGGGCTCGCGCCGGCCGCCGTCGCGCTCGCGCGGGCCGGCCTGATCGTCGAGCCGCATTGAGAGCGAGATGCGCTTGCGCGGCACGTCCACGTCCATCACCTTGACGCGCACCACGTCGCCCGGCTTCACGACCGTCCGCGGGTCCTTCACGAAGCTGTTGGCCAGCGCCGAGATGTGGACGAGCCCGTCCTGGTGCACGCCGACATCCACGAAGGCCCCGAAGGCGGCGACGTTCGTCACCACGCCCTCCAGCACCATGCCGGGCTTGAGGTCGCCGATCGTCTCGACGCCCTCCTGGAAGGTCGCCGTGCGGAAGGTCGGGCGCGGATCGCGGCCGGGCTTCTCCAGTTCGGCGATGATGTCGGTGACGGTGGGCAGCCCGAAGGTCGCGTCCGTAAAGGTCCTGGGGTCGAGGCTGCGCAGCAGCTTGGCGTTGCCGATCACGCCCGTGATGTCGCTCTTCGTCGCCTGCAGGATGCGGCGCACCACCGGATAGGCCTCGGGATGGACGCCCGAGGCGTCGAGCGGGTCCTCGCCCCCGGTGATGCGCAGGAAGCCCGCCGAGAGCTCGAACGCCTTCGGCCCGAGCCCCGCCACCTTCTTGAGCCCGCCGCGGCTGCGGAACGGCCCGTTCGCGTCGCGGTGGCCGACCACGTTCTGCGCCACCCGCTCCGAGAGGCCCGAGACGCGCGCCAGGAGCGGCGCGGAGGCCGTGTTGACGTCGACCCCGACGCCGTTGACGCAATCCTCCACCACCGCGTCGAGGGAGCGCGACAGCTTCCCCTCCGCGAGGTCGTGCTGGTACTGGCCGACGCCGATCGAGCGCGGCTCGATCTTCACGAGTTCGGCGAGCGGGTCCTGCAGCCGCCTGGCGATCGAGACCGCCCCGCGCAGCGACACGTCGAGATCGGGCAGTTCCTGGCTGGCATAGGCCGAGGCCGAGTAGACGGAGGCGCCGGCCTCCGAGACCATCACCTTGGTGAGCTTCAGCTCGGGGTGCTTGGCCGCGAGTTCCGCCGCCAGCCGGTCGGTCTCCCGCGAGGCGGTGCCGTTGCCGATCGACACCAGCTCCACCGCGTGCGCCCGGCACAGGCGCGCCAGGGTGGCGAGCGCGCGGTCCCAGTCGCGGCGCGGCTCGTGCGGGTAGATCGTGTCGGTGGCCACCACCTTGCCGGTGGCGTCCACCACCGCGACCTTCACGCCCGTGCGGTAGCCGGGGTCGAGCCCGAGCGTCGGGCGGGCGCCCGCGGGCGCCGCCAGCAGCAGGTCGCGCAGGTTGCCGGCGAAGACCCGCACGGCCTCCGTCTCGGCCGCCTCCCACAGGCGCGCCCGCAGGTCGAGTTCCACCGACAGCCGCAGCTTCGTGCGCCATGCCCAGCGCACCGTCTCGGCGAGCCAGCGGTCGCCCGGCCGGCCGGCGTCGCGCAGGCCGAAGCGCAGCGCGATGCGCCCCTCGTAGAGGTTCGGCGCGCCGGGTTCCGCATTCGCCGGGTTCTCGTCGAGGCGCAGGTCCAGCACCTCCTCCTTCTCGCCCCGGAACAGCGCCAGCACACGGTGCGAGGGCAGGCGCGTCAGCGGCTCGGAGAAGTCGAAATAGTCGGAAAACTTGGCGCCCGCCTCGGCCTTGCCGGCGCGGACCGACGAGACGAGGCGGCCCCGGCTCCAGAAGGATTCGCGCAGGGTGCCCACCAGCTCCGCATCCTCCGCGAAGCGCTCGACCAGGATCGCGCGGGCGCCCTCCAGCGCCGCCTCCGGGGTCGCGACGCCCTTGTCGGCATCCACGTAGGCCGCGGCCGCCTCCAGGGGCGTGCGGGAGGGATCGGACAGCAGCGCCTCGGCCAGCGGCCCGAGGCCGGCCTCGCGGGCGATCTGCGCCTTGGTGCGGCGCCTGGGCTTGTAGGGCAGGTAGAGGTCTTCGAGCCGCGCCTTGGTGTCGGCGGCGAGGAGCTGCCCGCGCAAGGCATCGTCGAGCTTGCCCTGCGCCTCCACGCTGTCGAGGATCGCCCGGCGGCGCTCCTCCAGCTCGCGCAGGTAGCGCAGGCGCTCCTCCAGGGTGCGCAGCTGCGCATCGTCGAGCGTGCCGGTCGCCTCCTTGCGGTAGCGGGCGATGAACGGGACGGTCGAGCCGCCGTCCAGGAGGTCCACCGCCGCCTTGACCTGCCACTCCTGCGCGCCGAGTTCGGCCGCGATGCGCTGGTTGATGCTCTGCATGCCTCGATCCTGGCCCCGTGCGAGCCGGATCGGGACTGCAGCCCCGGTGCCTCAGCCCCGCCGGACGCCCCTGACCCGCTCGCGGTGGGCGGTGTAGAGGCCGCTCGCGGCGATCACAAGGACGCCGATCCCGACATAGAGGTCCGGCACCGTGCCGAACGCCGCCGCGCCGATCAGGGCCGCCCAGACGATCTGGCTGTAGGAGAACGGCACCAGCGTCGAGGCCGGGGCGTGCCGGTACGCGATGGTGACGATCCAGTGCCCGGTGGTCGAGATCAGGCCGATCGCCGCGCCGATCGCCACCTCCTTCAGGCTCGGCGCCGTCCAGACGCTCGGCACGAGGCAGGAGAGCAGCACGAAGCCGACGAGCGCCGACCACGTCATGGTGACCTGCGGCGCGTCGTAGCCGTTGATCTTGCGCGTCGCCACGAGCGCCAGCGCCCAGAACAGCGCCGAGGCGACCGGCAGCAGGGCCGTGGCCTGGAACGCGCTCGTGCCGGGGCGCAGGATGATCAGCACGCCGACGAGACCGACGAGCGCGGCGATCCAGCGCCGCCGGCCCACGCTCTCGCCGAGGAAGGGGATCGACAGGGCGGTGACGAAGATCGGCGAGACGAAGCTGATCGCGGTCGCCTCCGCCACCGGCAGGGTGCGCAGGCCCGCCAGGAACAGCAGCGCCGAGCCGACGAGCGCCACCCCCCGCAGCAGCTGAAGCCCGGGCCGCGCGCTGCGGAAGGGCGTGCGCCCGCGCCGCGTCGCCGCGCCGAGGGCGGCGGCCACCAACATCACGGCCAGGAAGCCGCTGTAGCGCAGCCACGCGATCTCGATCGCCGGCAGGGAGCCCGCGAGGTACTTGGCGGTCGCGTCCGAGGTCGAGAGGAAGACCGTCGAGAGCACGACGAGGCCGATGCCGCGCAGCGGCTGGTCCGCCCCGAGAGCGAGGGCGGAACGCGCCGGCAGGGCGGCGGGAAGCGAAGGGGCGAGCGAGGCCACGGAAGATCGCCGAAGACGAGAGGGACCCGCTCAACTTAGCACTGCTGGCCCGAGCGGAGCCGTGACGATCCTGCGCCGCGGCCATGCGGTGCGCTCAGCCCTGGTTAAGGCAGATTTCACGCAAATCTGCCCGGATGCGGCGGCGAGAGGGCACGCCGCCGCGGCGCGGCGTCAGCCCGCCTGCTCGAGGATCCGGATCGACAGGTCCGGCAGTCCCTCGATCCGTCCGAGCAGCACGTCGCCCGGCACCACCGGCCCGACATTCTCCGGCGTTCCCGAATAGATGATGTCGCCCGGCTTCAGCTCGAACGCCTCGGACAGGTTCGCGATCTGCTCGGCCACCGACCAGATCATGTTCGACAGGTCGGAATCCTGCTTCACCTGCCCGTTCACTTGGAGTTGGATGCGCCCCTTGGCGAGGTGGCCGACCGCCTCGACCGGATGGATCGGGCCGATCGGGGCGGAATGGTCGAAGCTCTTGCCGATCTCCCAGGGCTTCTTCTGGTCGCCCATGCCGCGCTGGAGGTCGCGCCGGGTCATGTCGAGGCCCACCGCGTAGCCGTAGACGTGGTCGAGCGCCCGCTCCTTGGCGATCCGGCGGCCCCCCGTCTTCAGCACCGCCACGAGTTCGAGTTCGTAATGGTAGTTCTTGGTGAGCGTCGGATAGGGGTGGTCGCCCACCGTGCCGACCGGCACCACCTGCACGGCGTCGGCCGGCTTCTGGAAGAAGAAGGGCGGTTCGCGGGTGGGGTCGGACCCCATCTCGCGCGCATGGGCCGCGTAGTTGCGGCCGATGCAGTAGATCCGGCGCACCGGAAAGACCTGGTCGCTGCCGACCACCGGCACGACCGACTGGGCCACCGGAAACAGCGTCTTGGGCAGAGCCGTCGTCTGGGCGGCGGCCGGCATCGCCGCCGCGGTCAGGCTTCCGGCCGCGGCCGCGAGTGCGGTCCGCCGATCAAGGGTGCGCATGAACTGGACTCCGAGCCGTCGATCCTGCGGGATATACGGCGAGCGTTCGGGAGACGGCCAGTCCGAAGTCCTGTTCATCCGGTCCGGGTGTCTCAGGCC
>NZ_BPQQ01000082.1 GCF_022179325.1 Methylobacterium isbiliense
AGGAACTCACCGATGACCTCGCCACAGACTCGCGGGTCCGGCGCATGCCGGGGAGCCGAAGCGTCGCTCGGCCGCCGCGCCCGAGCCGCCGCCCTCCTGGCAGCGGTCGGGGTGCCGCTTGGCGGCTGCGTGGGCTTCTCGGCCGACGGCGGGCTCGGCCCGGCGCACAGCTACGCCGCGCTGGGATTGAGGAAGGACATCGTGAAGGTCTCCGACGAGACCGCCGCGGTAGGCGCGGCGGCGCGCGCGGAGCAACTGCTGCGGCGCCCGCTGACGCCCGACAGCGCGGTTCAGGTCGCCCTCCTGAAGAACCGTGCCCTTCAGGCGTCCTTCAACGATCTCGGCGTGTCGGAAGCCGAGTTCGTCCAGGCGACCCTGCCGCCGGTCCCGCGGATCTCCCTCAGCCGGACCGGGGGCGATTTCACGCTGGAGGTCGAGCGCTCGGTCGCCGCGAGCCTCATCGAGCTCCTGACGCTGCCGGTCCGCATCCCAATCGCGCAGAACCGCTTCAGGGCGGAGCAGTACCGCGCGGTCGGGCAGGTGCTGCGGCTCGCCGGCGAGGCCCGGCGCCAGTTCTACCGCACCGTGTCGGCGAACCAGTCGGTCGCCTACCTGGAGCAGGCACTCGCGAGCGCGGGCTCCGCGTCCACCCTGGCCAAGCAGCTCGGCGAGACGGGCGCCTTGAACAAGCTGGAACAGGCGCGCGAGCACGCCTTCTACAGCGAGCTCGGGGCGCAGCTTGCCAAGGCCCGCGTCCTGCAGCGGGTCGAGCGCGAGAAGCTGATCCGCCTGCTCGGCCTCTGGGGACGCGAGATCGACTTCAAGCTCCCGAACGGCCTGCCGGCACTGCCCGGCCGGTTGGTGAGCGGCACCCGGATCGAGGCCGAAGCGATCAAGAAGCGCGCGGACATCCAGACGGCGCGCTTCGAGCTCCAGTCGCTCGCGGGCCAGTACGGCCTCAACCAGGTCAGCGGCTTCATCAACGTGCTCGATGTCGGCTACTCCGACCGCTACGAGCGCTCGAAGGCGTTCGAGCCGAACGAGCAGGGCGGCTTCAACGTCACACGCGAGAAGAGCTTCGGGCGCGGCTACTCCATCGACCTCGTCATCCCCATCTACGACTTCGGGACGACGGTGGTGCGCGGTGCGCGGGAAGCATACCTCGGCGCCGCCCACCGCCTCGCCGAGAAGGCGGTCAACGCCCGCTCGGAGGTGCGCGAGGCCTACCAGCGCTACCGCGGACAGTACGACATCACCCGACACTACCAGGGCAGCGTGCTGCCTCTGCGCAAGACGATCCAGGATCAGGCTCTTCTGCAGTACAGCGGCATGCTGATCGACGTCACCACCCTGATCATCGACGCCCGCTCCCGGATCCTGAGCAACATCCAGGCCATCGAGGCGCAACGCGACTTCTGGATCGCGGCGACCGATCTCAGGGCTGCCGTGATCGGCGGCGGCTTCACCGGGGAGGGGTTCGGCGGCGAGAGCGCAGGCGTCGAAGCGGTCGCCGGGGGCGGGGGCGAGACCCTCGCGTCCGCGACGCCCGGCGGCTGACGCCATCTCGCACGAGACACATGGAGAAACCGATGACTGACATTTCGCGCAGGAACCTGCTCGGGGCCGGCGGACTGGTCCTCGCAGGGACGTCCATGATCAGCGGCCGCGTGCAGGCCGCAGGTCTGCCCGAGGCGCCCTCGATGGAGAAGGCGACGACGCAGCCGCCGCTCGTTCCGACGAGCGGACCCGACTACAACCCGGTGGTGACGCTGAACGGCTGGACCCTGCCGTGGCGCATGCGCGGGGACTGGAAGGAGTTCCACCTCGTGGCAGAGCCCGTCGTCCGCGAGATGGCGCCGGGCATGAAGGCCCATCTCTGGGGCTACAACGGGCAGTCGCCCGGCCCGACCATCGAGGCGGTCGAGGGCGACAAGGTCCGCATCTTCGTCACCAACAAGCTGCCGGAGGCCACTGCCGTGCATTGGCACGGGCAGACGCTGCCCAACGGCATGGACGGCGTCGCCGGTCTCAACCAGCCCGGCATCCCGCCGGGCAAGACCTTCGTCTACGAGTTCATCCTGAGGCGCTCGGGCACCTTCATGTACCACCCGCACTCGGACGAGATGGTCCAGATGGCGATGGGCATGATGGGCTTCTTCGTCGTGCACCCGCGCGATCCCGCCGAGCGGCGGGTCGACCGCGACTTCGTCTGGCTCCTGAACGCCTACGACATCGAGGCCGGGTCGTACGTGCCCAAGGTCAACACGATGCTCGACATGAACATGTGGTGCTTCAACAGCCGTGTCTGGCCGGGCATCGACCCCATGGTCGCGCGCCAGGGCGACAAGGTGCGGATGCGCTTCGGCAACCTGACCATGACCAACCACCCCATCCACGTGCACGGGGTCGACTTCAAGGTCACCGGCACCGACGGCGGCTGGGTCCCCCCGGAGCGGCAGTGGTACGAGGTGTCCGCCGACGTGGCCGTGGGCCAGATGCGGGCCATCGAGTTCAACGCCGACGCACTCGGCGACTGGGCGGTCCACTGCCACAAGTCGCACCACACCATGAACGCCATGGGCCACTCGGTGCGCACCTACATCGGCGTGAACCTGAAGAACACGTCCAAACAGATCCAGAGGATCGCGCCCGGCTACATGCCCATGGGATCGACCGGCATGGGCGCCATGGCCGAGATGGAGATGCCGCTGCCCGAGAACACGCTGCCGATGATGACCGGAACCGGCCCGTTCGGTTCCGTGGAGATGGGCGGCATGTTCACCGTCCTGAAGGTGCGGCCCGACTTGGCGCCGGGCGACTACAGGGACCCGGGCTGGTACCAGCACCCTCCGGGCACGCAGGCCTACGAGTGGACGGGCGAGCCCCTGCCCGAGCCCAGCCGCGATCCGAATACGCCGCGTGGCAAGCGCGCGCGTGAGACGGACCTGCGCGTGGTCGACCCGCGCAAACGCCGGACGGCCGCCAACCCGGGCGGTCACGGAAACCACTGAGCCGGCGGTGCCGGATGTCTTTCAGGCTTCCGCCGCGGCGGCGCCACGACGCGGGCGCGCACCGGCGGACGGGTTCGGGTGGACCTGGTCCCCCGAAAGCCGCTGCACGGGCCCCGCCATGGCCCCTCAACAGGTGCCCGTGCAGCGGTACAGCGACCATCAGGAGAACACGATGAGGAAGCTACCTCCGTTCGCCCTCGCCGCGCTGTTGGCCCTGGCGGGCCCGGCCTGGGCGCAATCCGTCAAGGCGACGGTCACGAAGGTCGACCAGGCGGCCGGCAAGGTCACGCTGGACCACGAGCGCATCCCGAAGCTCGACATGGACGCCATGACCATGGCCTACAAGGTCAAGGATCCGGCGATGCTCAAGGACCTGAAGTCCGGGGACAAGATCGACTTCGAGGTCGACGAGGCCAACGGCCAGTACACCGTCACGAAGATCCGGAAGGCCAAGTAGCGCCTCGAACGGGCCCGCCGCGCGGACACGCCCGATCCCGCGCGGCGGCCCCATGCCGCGGAGGAAATCATATGCGACGTTTATCCCTGTTCGCCGCCGTCATGGGCGTGGCGCTCGCCGGCGCGGTGCCGGGAGCCGCCTGGGCGCAACCCGCCAAGGGCGCCCAGGCCGCCCTCGAGCGTGTGCGCGAGGTCATGGCCGACCGCTTCAGGAACCTGAAGCTGACCGGCGATCCGGACCGGGACTTCGCCGAGCTCCTGATCGCGAGCTACGAGCAGACCCTCTTCCTCGCCAAGGCAGAGCTCGAATACGGCGGCGACCGGCAGTTGCGCGAGACGGCGCAGAAGATCCAGGACGAGCAGCAGCAGAAGATCGACTCTCTCAAGGAGTGGCAAGTCCGGAGCCGGCAGTCGGACTACCGGCCGCAGCCGAACCAGACGCCTTCCGGCGAGGGCCCGCTCGACCGCCAAGCCCAGGCGGGCGGCTCGCGCCAGCCTGCGTCGCCTTCCCCGGCGTCGCCGCCGCCCAAGCCTGCCGCAGCCCAGCCCCCTGCCAACACGCCTCTCGTGAGCGGGACCGTCCAGAAGGTCGACGAGGCCGCCGGCAAGGTCACGCTGGACCACGAGCGCATCCCGAACATCGACATGGACGCCATGACAATGGCCTACCGGGTTGCCGACCCCGCCATCCTGAAGGGGGTGAAGGCCGGGGACCGGGTCCGGTTCTCCGCCGACCGGGTGAACGGGCAGCTCGCCATCACGCGCATCCAGAAGGCGCGATGAGGCGACGGAGGACATCGAGAGCGCACACAACCCGGTTCTGCCGACGGGCATCCCGCACCCGACGCGTTGGCGGTCCGGCTCGGGCCCAGTCACTCAGGATACTTTCATGCGAACTGCCAAGATCGTCCTTCTCACGTTGCTCTCGGCCGGCGTCCTGGCGACGTTCGCCGCCGCCGCCGTGATCTACGCAGGCGTCTTCAACGTCGCGGCCACCGAGCCCCACTGGGCTCTGACCTCGTGGGTGCTGGAGAAGGCACGGGTGCGCTCGATCCGGGCGCATGCGGCCGGTCTGGCGCCCCCTCCGGGCTACGACGAACAAGCCAAGCTCGTGTCGGCCGTCGGACACTTCTCGGAGCATTGCGCCACGTGCCACGGCGGACCTGGCGCCAAGCGCAGCGAGGTGGCCGACGGCATGTACCCCGAGCCGCCCGACCTCAAGGAGGCTACGAGGCGCTACACCGCGGGCGAGCTGTTCTGGATCCTGAAGAACGGCATCAAGATGAGCGGCATGCCGTCGATGGCGAGTGACGGCGACGAGATGCTTTGGGCGACGGTTGCGTTGCTGCAGAAGATGCCGGGCCTGTCCGACGACGAGTACAACGACCTGTGGATGCAGGCGCAGGCAGCGGGCGACCACGGCGGCATGAACCATGGCACAGCCGCAGCGGACGGTACGAAGGGAACCGACCAGCCGTCCACCGCGTCGCAGCCGGACGGCGCGCGGCACAAGCACAGCCATTGACCGTCGCGGCCCGTCACGCGACAGCCACAGAGGCCGCCTCGCACCGGTCGGGCGGCGCCGTGGGGACGCATCCGACGCTCCCCGATCACACGGTCGCTGCACACGCTCGCGGCCCGATCGGGCACCAGGACGGGACGCTGGTCGGGAGCCGCTCCGACCGTGAGGTCTTCCACGGCAAAGGCCACGCAAGGGACCAACGACCAGGCAAATACAAGAGCAGACGGAGATCTACGATGAAGAGATACGCGATACCGTTGTTCCTCGCCCTCGGCCTCGCATCCGGGTCCGCCCTCGCCCATGGCGAGGCACCCCAGGCCGCGCACGGCGGCCTCGTGCAGGAGGCGCAGGAGCTGTGGTTGGAACTCGTGGTGAAGGATACCGACGTGACCGTCTACGTCCTGGACGAGATGCGCAAGCCCGTTCCCGCGTCACAGATCTCAGGCACCGCCACGGTGCTGGTCGGCGGCAAAAGCTACAAGGTCGACCTGAGCCCGGCGGGCACCAACAGCGTGCAGGGCAAGCTGCCCGTCGCGGCAACCAGCCAGGTCGTGGCGACGGTTTCGTTGAAGGTCGGCGGCAGGACGGCGTCCGCGCGGTTCACAAAAAAGGCTTGAGTGGCCGGGTTCACGAACCTGCGGCACATGCGGTTGCGGTCGGCGAGGTGGTTGGCTGTCAGGCAGGCCAGTTCGCCGGTCGTCCCGGGAAGGCACGGCCTGGCAGGCCGCGAAGCCAGGCCACGGAAGCGTCGCCCGGTCTGGCACGGGTACCCACCAAGTCATCAAGCCGGCTTGGACGCGCCCGCCATCGGCCTCGGCGGCCTCGGCGCGGGCGAGAAGCGCGGCGTTGCCGGCCTGCAGCCGCTCGACGAGGCAGAGCAGATGCTCGCCGCCCTCGTCCTCTGCGGCGCGGATGGCTGCGGCCCGGCCGCGCTCGCGCGCGACTTGGGGGTGGCCTCCTGCTTGGCGCGCTTCCAGACGTCGCCCGCGAACGCCTCGACGGCGTCGTCGGGTCCTTTGGACAGGACGTTGGGTTCGGGTTCGGAGTCGTGGCTGCGCCTCTCCGCCAAACGTGCAGGTGCTTTCGGCCGTCGCGGGGCGAGCAGCCATGAAGAGCTTCCACGTGACCTCGCACAGGATGGGCTTCTCGCCATCATGCCGTCGGCGACCCGGGAAGCCAGCTGCTCCTTCGGCATGCGCCTCTCGTGCTTGGGGCGGGCAGCAGCTCGGGAGCGGTCGAGCCCCCGTGAGACCCAGGGGCGCCCGGGCCGGAATTCCCGACCCGAGGCCTCGATAGCGGAAGGCGCTACCCGCCACCTCGTGGATGTCCCTCGTAAGCTCGCCCTTTCGCAACGACGGGGCGGGAGCTGGGATGCCTTCCGAACCGACGAGCCATCGACCGTCTCCGACATGGGCATGTGCGTCGATGGCCGATACCGCCCAGGCTGGCCTCGAACACGGCGCGGCCCGGTTGAGCCAAGTCAGGCGAGGATCGCTCAGGTAGCCGCTTTCGCAAGCGGAGCCGGTATGGCATCTGCCTGCTCCGTCGCGAGCGCACCCGCGACCCGCGCGTTTCCAAGGGTGGAGTTGCATGCCCGCCGCAAAGACGGACCGTCCGGCTCCGAGCCCGCCCGCGACGGGGCCTCGGGTGACGAGCCAGAGCTTCCTGACGGACAAGCTCGCGAACGAACTCTTCATCGCCGTCGTCGGGCCGGGAGGATCCGGCGCCGGCCAGGCAGCCAAGATCCTCAAGGAGTTTCTTGAAACCCAAGCCGTCGGCGGGGGCACCTACGAGGTGCACATCCTGAAGGCGAGCGACGAGATCAAGGCCTGGGCAAGGATCAACGGCAAGGACCTCTCTCCGGTCGCCGGGCGCAAGACCCTCGACAGCGTGGTCCACATGCAGAACCTGGGCGACGAGATGCGTCTGTCGTTCAGGGACAACGCGGCGGTCGCGCGGGCGGTCATGGCGCGCATTCGGGCAAAGCGGGCCGCGGCGAGCGGCAGGCCGGAGGGGGAGATCGACGGGAAACCACGTGCGTACATCATCGATTCGCTCCGGCATCCCGCCGAGGCCCACCTGCTGCGCAGGGTCTACCAGGACGCCTTCACCCTGGTCGGGGTGGTCTGCGACGACGGCGTCCGGCATGGCCGGCTGGTCCGGGAGCTGTTCGACTTCAACGACCGCGGCCGCTTGGAAAACCGTGAACGGGTCACGGCATTCATGGTCCGGGACGCAGATGCGCCCGAGAGCCACGGCCAGCACGTCGTCGATACCTTCCACGAAGCCGACTTCTTCGTCGACAACTCGAAGGACGCGGGAGACAACCCCAACAACACCGGCATGAACGAGCCGCTGCGGCGTCTGGTGCGGATGCTGACGTCCTCCGAGGTCATCCGGCCGACCATCGGCGAGACAGCGATGCATCAGGCCCACTCGGCCCAACTCCGGAGCGCGTGCCTCTCGCGACAGGTCGGAGCCGCGCTGGTCGACGCGAGCGGGAACATCGTCGCGACCGGCACGAACGACGTGCCGAAGGCAGGCGGCGGACTGTATGGAGCCGATTTCGACGGGGAGGCCGCGGACCACCGCTGCGCCTTCCGGCCCGACAAATTCTGCAGCAGCAACCGGGAGCAGAACGCCATCATCGGCGAGTTGATCGACAAGTACCCGACCTTGGCCGAAGGCCGCACGAAGAACGAGACCTTGATCGAGCTTCGACGCACCAAGATCGGGGGCTTGATCGAGTTCAGCCGCGCCGTCCACGCGGAGATGGACGCGATCCTGGCCGCGGCCAGGACGGGGACCTCCCCGAAGGGCTGCAGGCTCTACGTGAGCACGTTCCCGTGCCACTACTGCGCACGGCACATCGTGGCCGCGGGCATCGACGAGGTTCAGTACATAGAGCCCTACCCCAAGAGCCAAGCCATCACCCTGCACTGCGACGCGATAACAACCGATCCGGAAGGCTGGGAACCGCCATCGAGGGCACAGTCTTTCGAGAGGGCGGCCGTTGCCCGGCAGGACGGCCGGGTCGCGGTCACCGGTTCCAAGGTGCTGTTTCATCCGTTCGTCGGAGTGGCTCCTCGCATGTACGCCCGCGTGTTCCTGAAGGACCGTGACTACAAGGACAAGAGAACAGGGGACTTCGGGGTCGGGAAGCCTGCCTGGGGTGGCCACTCGGCAGCCTTGCGGGTACATTACCTCGAACTCGAATCGGGCCTGGGAGAGCTGCAAGCATGAGCCGGCCTATGCTACGCCTTGTCGAGCCAAGCTCCTGTGGAGAAGAGATTTTTTCGGTTGTGCCGCCGGCTTCCAGGCAGCTTTCACTCTTCGACCTGCGCCCCCGCCACAGCGTTCTCTGCCTGCCCATGGCCGACATCCATGGCGCAACGTTCGCACGCGCGATCTCGCAGTCCCGTCACAAGCTCGTGCTGGATGCGCGCACCTACCCCTACTTCGACCTTCCCGGCCTGAACCGGTCGATGGTGTCCCGCCTCTTCGAGGACGTGGACTGCGCCTACGTGCAGGCTCCACTCGATCTACGTCCGCCCCGGGACCAGGCGGCCAGATGGCAACGCCGGCAGGCGGTGCGAGAGGTGCTGACGGGCATCGTGGGGCGTGCGGGCCCTCGCAATGGATCGTCGGTCATCGTCCTGGTGAACAGCTCGCCCGAGATCGACGTGCTGGACGAGGCGCTTCGCGGCCTCGTCGGGCACGAGGAGCATGCCTGGGATGTTCAGCCCCACGAGGCCGTCGCATCGGTCAGCAACGGACTGACGGCGTGGTGAGCTGGAAGTCCGCCGTCGCACCCTCGAAGCATTCGGCCAACGTCATGCACGGATGATGGGTCGAGGACGCCCGCCGCGCGCAGACGCAGCGAGCTCCGATGACCGTGTGGGGATCTGTGAGGATCGCGCCGCGGTGGACAGGCATCGTGCCCCGCTCACATGCCGAACGGGCGTTCGATCCCGTGTGCGTCGAAGAGCTCGCCGAGCCCGTCGACGGTGACTTCGAGCAGCGCCGCGACGCGCCGCACCGAGACGTACCCCTGCTCGATGCCTTCCGCCACGACGTGCGTGAAATGCCGGCCGAACGGGAGTGGGACGTCCCTGTCCCTGCCGACCAACCCACCGTTGTTGACGAGCAGGCCATCGTCGTAGGCGAGCGCGACACCACGGTCGATGCGGCCGAGATCGACCAGGCGCCACTTGAGCGCCTTCGCCGACACGCCGAGTTCCGTCGCGGTGGTGTTGATCCAGCCAGGGTCGGTCGCGTCCCCCGGGCAGTCTTCGAAAAGCCGCGCCGGCATCAGGACCGCGGAGGCGAACTTCTCGGCCATCTGCTCGACGCGCTTCTGCAGCTTGCCGGTGCCCTCACCGTCGTCGAGCCGTTCCGGCGGCATCGCGTCCCATGTGAGGATGTGGAAGAGTTCGTGGGCCAGGTCGTAGTTGCGCCGCCCCGGCGTCTCGTGGCGGTTCACCAGGACGGCGCCCAGGTTCCTCACGAGGCATGCGGCGCCCGAGATGCCGGTCCGGGCGTCGACCATCAGGACGAGGATCGACATCTTCTCCTGCATGGCCTGGGCGAGGCCTTGGGACGGCACGTCCCCCAGTCCGAGAAAAGCCGCCACCGCCTCGCCGGCCTCCCTCGCGTCCTCGTAGCTGCTCGCGCGCGTCAGGTTCAGCCGGTGCGCGATGGGCGAGATCGGCTCACCCGTGGCCAGCCCGAGCTCGCGATAGGCGCCGATCCACTCGCCCGCCTTGCGCTCGAAGGCGTCGAGGTCGGCAACGGACGTACCCGCGTCCCGCCGCCACGAGAAGCGGGCTTCGCCGACGATGAGGAAGGGATTCGTGAAGTAGTCGAGCGGAACATCGAACGCCTGCACGGCGGCGACAAGCTCCTCGGCCGACAGCTTCCGCTGGCCGGCTTCGATCTGCTGCAGGGTCTGACGGTGGTCGAAGCCGAAGATGCGCGAGAGCTCTTCCTGGGACATGCCACGCTGCTCGCGGAGGGCCTTCAGCCGGATGCCGGTCGATGCGGATCGCATGGTGTCCCTCTAGCGCGGCTTTATCTTGCATTCTGCAAGTTTGCAAGGTATTAACGCAAACCACGATGTTGCGTGCGTGCTCGGACCCTGGGACGCCGTCGCAATCTCGGACCGGGGGCTTGAGCATCAGGGCTTCCCGGCCGTCCCGGCGCCATCGGCCTCGGACCGCGGGCAAGCTCTGACGCATCCCGGGCCGCGCCATGTTTGCGCAGGCCCCGACGCGAGCATCGACATGGCAACGAACCCTCCTTCCGGCGATGGGCACCGCAACGGCATGGTCCGCGACCGCTCCCAGGTCTTCAACCCGGTCACCGAGACCTGGACGAAGCGGAACGCGGACACGGGCCGCTTCATGGATGGCAAGAAGGACGGCACTCCCTTCAAGGGCGTGCGCAAGGAGCGCTGACGCGCTCGCGGCGGGCCCGTCGCCCGACGGGCCCGCGACCCTGTGCTCCGAACAAGGCGCGTCATGGCCAAGAACATCGTGGTCTTCTCGGACGGTACGGGACAGGACGGGGGCGTGCGGCCCGAACAGCGCGTCAGCAACGTCTACAAGATGTACCGGGTCTGCAAGGTCGGCCCGGAGAGCGGCATCGACCCTTCGGAGCAGGTGGCCTTCTACGACCCGGGACTGGGCACCGACATCGGCGCCACGGCGCTCACCGCCCCCGTCAGATTCGCGCAGAAGATGGCCGCCTCCCTCTCGGGCCGCGGCATCGCCACGAACATCGCGGACTGCTACCGCTTCGTCATCGACCACTACGAGCCGGGCGACCGCATCTACCTGATCGGCTTCAGCCGCGGGGCCTACACGGTCCGGTGCGTGGCGAACCTGCTCATGTACTGCGGCGTGCCGACCAAAGGCGCGGATGGCCCGCTGCTGCGCTTCCGCAAGACGACGCGGGACATCGCGCGCGAGGCCGTCGAGACGGTCCTGGAGCACGGCGCCGGGCATCCCCGCGCGGACTTCGACGCAGAGCGGCACGAGCTCTCGCGGCGGTTCCGGGCGAGGTACGGCTCGGACCATGCCGACGGCGGCGGCAAGTCCAACGTCGAGCCCTACTTCGTCGGGACGTTCGACACGGTTGCCGCCTTGGGTGTCGCGGGCCCGAAGCGCACTCTGATCAAGGCGGGCCTGGCGGCCGCGGTCGTCATCCCGCTCGGCGTCGCCATCGCGGTGACCTCCGCCCTGGTCGGGGGTGTCTCGTACCTGTTCGACGGACCTTTCTGGGAAGCGGACCTGATCACCGCGGGCGTCCTCGTCGCCGCGTCGGCTGCGGGCGCCTACGCGGTACGGCGTCGACTAGTCGCCGCGAAGACCAAGACCATCGAGAACTGGCCGGAACCCGGCAAGTCGAGGAGCCATGTGGCGGAGTGGCAGGGCGAGAACTTCGACCGGCTTCTCAGTGCCCAGGTCGGCTACGCCCGCGCGGCCATCGCCATCGACGAGCGACGCAAGGACTTCGACCGGGTGAAGTGGGGCCCGACCGAAGTCGTTCCGCCGCGGGCGCCCGGGTCACCCGATCAGTTCCGTCAGCTCTGGTTCGCCGGCAACCACTCGGACATCGGCGGCAGCTACGACGAGACCGAATCCCGCCTGTCCGACATCGCGCTCAAGTGGATGCTGGAGCAGGCGGTCGGCGTTCCCGACGGCCTCAAGATCGACGGGATGCCGATCGTGACCGATCCGCGCCATCCGGTCGAGGTGATGCAGATCCCGCGTCTGCGGCTGCACCCCTCCGCCGCCGGCGTGCAGCACTGCGAGGTCGCCGGCATGCGCGACGCCGTCGAGGCCCGCGTCTCGGCCTCGTGGGTGCCTGGATGGGTGCGGCGCTGGGCGCAGGGCAAGTCCTGGGAGACCAAGGACAGGGACATCAAGCCCGACGCAACCATGCACCCGAGCGTCGACGAGCGCTTCGCCCTTCCCTCGGTCGTGCAGTGCGACGGCGTGTCCCCGTACCGGCCGGCTCCTCTCGCGAACCACGACCGTTTCAGGAGCTACTACAATGCCGACGTCGTCGGAGGCCAAGTCGCCAAGCTTGGTGAACCGGCCTGAACGGGCCTGAGCAGCTCGCCGGCGAAGGGCTGATGCGTTCCGCGTGCCATCGTCGGCGGGCCTTCGGTTGCACCGGCACCTGGGCCGGCTCCGCCCTCGTCGGCTCTGCCTCGACGCACCAGCACGCGGTCTGTGAGGCAACTCCGCTCGGCGAAGCGAGCCCGCGGCAGGTCGGCCCGTTCGCGGACTACTTCCGGGTGACGGGAGCGGGTGCGCTTCGCCATCCCGGCGCCTTCCCGGATGGCGAGCTCGGCAGCACGAGCCGGTGCCGGCGGGAGCCCTGATCACCTGCGGGAGCCGGAGACCGGTGCTGACTGGTCCAATGCCTCGACAGTTCGCCGCACGGGGAGCGAACGCTGCTCGTAACCTTTCCTCCGCCGGGCCCGAAGTCCTGTGAGACGGCGGCCGCTGCCGCGGACTTCCCGTACGAAGAGGTTTTCAGGCTTCCGTGTCGGACGTCACAGCGGTCGCCGGGATCCGCCGGCCCACGGAGAGAAGCGATGACGATGCTCGACCTCGGCCAGCCACGCGGGACCGGAACTCTCGCCGCCGCGGCTGCCCTGATTCCCGCTGGCGCAGTGCAGTTCCAGGCCGCACCGCCCTCGACGATGGGCGACATGCCGGGCATGAGCGGAAACGCCGGCACTGACGGCCCGAGGGGCCGAACCGTCGGCGCCGCGGGCAGGGTCGCAGCCGTGAACGCAGGTCATCACGGAGTCACGCTCGATCATCAGCCGATCTCGGCGGTCGGTTGGACGGCGATGGGGCCGGAGATGCAGGCGGCGCAATCGGTCAATCTCACGAAGGTCAGATCAAGCGAGAAGGCCAAGTTCACGCCGAGCGGAGCCAAAAGCCTCCCCACCCTCCGGTCGATCACCCCGGTCCTGTGAAAAGAACCGGGCGGGAGGGCGTGAGATGACTGGACGACGCACGATCCCGGCACGTCACCTGGCGGGCACCGCGCCAGCGAAAGCCAAGTCTCGATCCCCCGTTCGCTACAAGAACCCGCCATGTCGGTGCTGCGACGCCTACGTCGAGGTGCTCCGGCGCAGCGACGTTCCGGTGAGCATAAGGCCGCTGCCGCCGGCGGCGCTCAAGAGCGGGCACGGCGTACCCGAGGCGCTTCGAGGCTGCCACACCCCCTCATGGACGGCTACGCCGTCGAGGGACACGGGCCCATGGCCCACGTCGAGCGGCTACCGGCAGGGCGCCCGACCATCAGCGGCATCTTGCTGCCCAGCATGCCCGCAGAATCGAGTGGCTGGGACGGCGAGAGGACGGAGTTGTTCACGGTCCACGAGTTCGGGAACAGCGACCCGAAGGTCTTCGCGCACGAGCAGCGCGGAGGCGAACTACCTTGGAACCAACCGATGGAAGGAGAAAACATGTTGAAGATTTCGAAGCTCGCGCACGTTTCCATCCTCGGCGCAGCCCTTGTCGCCGGCGTCGCGGGCGCCTCGGCCGAGAGCGCCACATCGCCCTCCACTCCCTCGGAAAAGGGCATGATGGACCACGGCACGATGCAGGGCGGCGGCATGATGCCGATGATGCAGGAGATGTCGAAGATGATGGAGAACTGCAACAAGATGATGCAGACCATGATGGACCGGCAGAACCAGGGCGGATCCGGTCAGCAATCTCCCGACAAGCGCGGCTAGGGCACGCGCGGCCTGTCCGAACCGTCTCTGTTGAGGGACAGGCTGACTCAACATCTTCGGCAGTCGGGGAAAGCTGGGTAGTAGCCCCGCAAGCCGATTGTTCGTCGCACGGGCGGGCCCGGCTTGAGCCGAACGCCTGACCGCCGTCGGGCGGAGCACAAGTCCCGGTCGACGGCGGTGGCCAAGTCGCGACACCGCGCAGTCCGGCGCGGACGCCGGGCGCTCGGACCTGGAGGCCAGCTCCGGGTGTGGTCGACGGAGGTCGAGGGCCGCCGACATGATTGTCCGATGAACCTACCGCTACGTCCCCGCCTGTCGCAGACGTCCGAGAACGTCTGCATCGGGCACCGCTCCGTCCTTCCACATGGCCGGCAGCGCCTCGGGGCATGGGAATGGCGGCAGGGTTCTTCTCCACCTCGCCCGGTGTGAGCACGCGGAAGTTTGTCGGTAGGAGAGGGAAGTCTGCCGATAATCGGCCCCACCGAGGCCCCGCAGGAACTCGTCGAACCTAAGACGTAGCCTTTGGCGGCGGCAATGGCATCGTGCAAGAACCTAGCTGGAACAAACGACGGAAAGCCTCGTGGCCAAACCCCCCGTCACCCTAATCCTTCCGATGCCCCAGTTAACCTTGAGTCGCGAGCGCGCAGCGACCTGTCGCCGTTCCACTGGACGGCATTTTCCATTCTTAAACGCCGAGACCTGACGCTCTCGGTGGGAGTGCTCCATTCCGGCAGGAGCCGCACCGAGGGAAGCCGTCGTGACACATCAGGATGATGCGCTCTGGTACGACACCGAGACGGAGGAAGCGGCGTCGAGCCGCTTTCCATATTGGAAGTGTGCTCTGACCCTCGTTCTCACGGCTGTGGCAGTCTACCTGATCGTTTGATCGGCATGCGTCATCCGCGCGCGTCCAGGGCGAGTTCCTGCATGTCCGTGGCTACCATGGCCGTGAAAGCTGCGACGTCCCCGGGCCGGAGGGCCGCCGGGGAGTTCGCGCCGTCCCGCCGGACGGCCAAGGCCTGGTCGAGGATCGGCGCCCAGCACTGCGGGAACGTCATCAGCCCGTACGGGTCGGCATCGGTCTTCGTCGTCAGTCGCCCGGTGAGCAGGGTGAAGTGCAAGCGCGCGGTAACGAGGAGCAGGGAGAACGCCTCCCAGGCCCGCAGCATGAGATCGCTGTTGACGTCCCGCAACGGGATTCGATGCTCCAGCCCCATCGGTGTCGACCCTCGGGCCGCCCACGCGCCGGTCGCGAACGCATACTGGTCCAATGCCCGGCGCCCATGCGACCCGGCGGGGCGGAACCGACCGCGTCGAACGCGCGGCCCGGTCAACGCCCACGTCCCGAGGAGCACCTCCTCCACAGTCACGTAGATCCCGTCGAGGAGCGAGAAGCGGATGCTCGGGCCTGATGCCGCAATGAACGGATTTGACCGCATGGGCGGGAGCCGGACCATCCGTCCCGGCGACGAAGTTCACGTCGCCCGCTCCAGGTCGGAAGTCGCCCGACACGGCGGAGCCCAAAAGGCGAAAGGATCGGACGAGACCGGGTTAGGGCGGCGTCGACGAGGGCGAGGTAGGCCTGCGCCATCTCAGCCGCCCGTGGGTCTACCGGCGACAGGTCGGCCCAGGACGAGCGCAGCAACGGGATGCCTTCAAGGCAGCGCTTGGCGGGGCGCGTCATGGTCCCGAGCTCGTTCCGTTCGCCGCTCGCGAGGAGCGGACGGAAGCTCGCCGCGCTTCCCGAGCGGGTGCGGCGACGTTCCCCCGGCCGACGCCGACAAGTTCGCGCGTGCCGTTGCCGTGGGAGGGGAGAATGGCCGTCCCGGACGGCAGGGTGGCGTTCACGGCGCATCCACCGGCTTGGCGAGCATGGTGGACGAAGCCGACGGAAGGCCGCGTGCGCCATCCTCCGGCCCCTGCCCGGTTGCGCCGGGGCGGAGTGCGAAAAGGCGCGGCAGCGTCGGCTCTCCCGAGGCCGGCAACGGGCGGGCATCCAGCCGTTCGGGCGCCTCGGCACCGAGCTGACGCAGGACGTCCGCGCTGACGACCACGTCCAGGTCGTCCTCCTTGGCACGCCGCTCGATCCGCGACAGGTCGTTCATGACCGTCCCGAGCACCGTGAACTCGGCACGCCGGCCATCGTCGAACACGCCGGCCAGGACTGGGCCGCAGTGCAGGGCGGCGATGACCCGCAGCGTCGGGCACCCGGTCCTGTGCCGCTCGCGGTTCAACGCGGCCAGGGTCTCGAGCGTCGCCTCCGCGGCCGCCACGGCCCGTGCGGCCTGCTCGCCGGCGTCGCCGTCGAGGAACAGCGCCAGCACTCCGTCGCCTACGTACTTGTCGACCACGCCGCCGTGGGTCGTCACCGCGTCGTGGACGAGGCGCCGGAAGTCCAGCAGCCAAGCGACCGAGAGCGCAGGCGGATACATCCTGGCGAGCGCCGAGGAGCCCCGAAGATCCACGCCGAGCAGGGTCGCGTGGCGCTCGGCCACGGAGGCAGTGCCGCCCGTGCGGACGACCTCCGTGGCTACGCCGTCCGGCAGGAACCTGGACAGCATCAGCCGTTCCTCCCCGGCGCGCAACGCCGCTGCGGCCGAGGCACGCATCCACGCGGCCGTCGCCACGACGAAGCCCGACGCGACCGCGAACGCGGCAAGGCCCATGCCCTGGCGGACCAGGACGCGGGCGCCGTCCGGCCCGAGACGCGCGGGGTCCATGAGCAGGGCCAGCGCGGCCGCCCACCCGGCGGCAACTAGCGCCGCGAAGAGCGCGGCGAGCCGGGGCCGGAGACGCATGCCGGTCTGCAGCAGGAACAAGTACGCCGGCAGGAGGCTGACCGCGTCGGTCGCGAGATGGGCCTCGCCGGCATACCGCGGCACGTGGTCGGCGACGACGTACACCGCGATGGCCGCATCGGCGCACGTGGCCACGAGCGGGAGCCAGGCGCGGATGCGGTCGGACCGCGCCCGGGCGCCGGCAGCCGCCAGCAGCGTGACGACGCCGTAGGCCCCGAGCACGACCCAGTGGCCCGCGCGGTTGCCGTGGCCGTAGTCGGCGAGGGCACCCAGCAGGAGGATGAGGACGACCCCGAGCCGCGGAGCCAGCGCCCGCCGCTCGAAGTCCTGCTCCATTCGGGCGGGCAGTTCCGCCGAGAACAGCCCGGCGGGGTCGGCCGACGATGCCGGAGGTAGGGGCATTCCGCTCACCGGGACGTCCGGGCGGCGGGTGGGCCGCCCACATGCAACGTGACCGGCACGTCGAAGCGGTCGAACCGGACGACGGCCGGGACCCTCGCGCCCTCCGGCAGATCATGCCGGAGGGGTCCGACATTGATCCACGCCGTGCGGTCGCCGAGCCGGTAGACGTCGCCGGCTTCGACGCCCACGCCGGCAATCGCGGCGCTATGGCTCACGCCCAGGAACCCGCGCACCTGCGATGGTTCGCCCGTGGTGAGGAGCAGTCCCAACAGCACGGCCCGGTCCGGCCCGTCGTTCTCGATGGTGAACGTGACCCGGCTCGTTTCGCCGGATCTCGCCGGCGTGGCGGCGATCCCCTCGATGTGGATCTCGCCCGCCGTGGCGCCCTCGTCGTGCGACAGGGCGGTGCTGGCCATGAGGGCAGACGCCCCCGTCGCGGCAAATGCCCGGAACAAGTTCGTGATCATCGCAAGTCAATCCTGGTGCGTTGGCCTGGTCGGACGCTCGGCACGATCGACCGACGCGGGCCTCGCCACACAGGCAGGCGGAGCGCGGCGCCGGGCAGTCCTTTTCGGAAACGCGGATGAGCGGCGGTCGGTGGTCCCGCCATGCCGCTCCGTCGCCCGCTGCGATGGGGAGGCCGTTCCCGTCGCGGCGCCGGTCAGCGTCAGGCAGACGGCCGAAGGAGGTCAGGTACGGCACTTGGCCTTGCCTGCGGGTAAGGATGCGAACCATCGACCTGGCGATGCGACGGGCTCCATCGACGGATGCCATCGCGCGGGAGGGAAGGGGACCCGTCCCGGTTCAGGCCGCCCTGGGTGGGCGCTCGATGCGCAAAGGCGTGCAGCCGTCGACTTGCTCGTCGTCCACGACGCAGCAATCGGATGTGCGGCTGGGATAAGCCATGAGCCCGGGCGGGAGCGCCGGCTCGAAGGCGTGGCAGGCGAAGCCGCAACAGGTAGGGGCACAGCCCCTGCCGCCGGACGCGTGATGCATGCAGGCGTCGTCCCCGGGCTCGGCCGCGACGGACGCCCGGACGTTCTCGTAGTGTACGGCCATGCCGTGGAGGTGGGCCGTCCCGCCACGCACGTACTGGAAGCCATTCGCTCTCTGGGATGCGGTCACCCCGACGGGCGCGGATGCGCGCCAGAAGCCAGCCGGGAAGGCGGCCAGGCACGCCGCAACCACCGCGAGCAGGAGGGTCCTCAACGAAAGCAAGGTTCGTCCGCTTCGAAACACGCCTGCGCGAAATGTCTCACGGCCGGGCCGCACAACGCAAGCCACGGGCCCCAGGGGTCTCGGCATTCCCTGCCGATGGACCCCTCGGGCGCGTGCGTCAGGCCCCCAGCGTCCGGGCCTCGTACCCGGCCCGCTTGAGCGCTGCCACCACTCCCGGCGCGTCGACCGCGCCGCGGACGGTGATCTCCCGGCTCGGCAGATCGATGTCGATCTTCGCGTCGCCGTCGAGGCCCTGGACGGCGCGCGTGACGCCTTTGGCGCAGCCGCCGCAGCTCATGTTGGACACGTGGAAACGCAGCATCACTGTCTCCCTTCTCGCGCGTTCCCGCCCCATATGAACCTTCCAACCATAGGAAGGTCAAGGGAGGTGGCCGCTCCCTTGGCAGGCACGGGCCCGGTCCCGTCGTCCAGGTGCCCCGCATCGCCGGGGCCATCTTGACCTTCCCATCGTTGGAACCCCCATCTGTCCGAGGAAGCCGCGACAGAGGAGGGCACCGGCCATGGGCCAAGACGTCGTCCAAACTTCCAGACGCCATGCCGGCCCGGGGCGGCAACTCAGCCTGACCGTCGAAGGCATGAGCTGCGCATCCTGCGTCGGGCGGGTCGAGGCCGCGCTCGGACGGCTTCCCGGCGTCGCCGACGCGACGGTCAACCTGGCGACCGCACGCGCCCACGTGCGCTTCTCCGGCCCCCCCGACGCACCGGCCGCCGTCCGAGCCATCGAGGAGGTGGGCTACGCCGTGCCGGAGGCCCGGACCGAGGTCGCCGTCGCCGGCATGACCTGCGCGTCCTGCGTCTCGCGCGTCGAGCGGGCCCTTGCCCGCGTCCCCGGGGTGACAGGCGCCGCCGTGAACCTGGCCACGGGACGCGCGACGGTGCGTCACCCGGCGGGCGCGGTCACGGAGGCGGACCTCCTGGAGGCCGTGGAGGAGACGGGCTACGAGGCACGGGGAATTGGGCAAGGCCGGGGCACCGATCCGGCGCGCGAGGCACGCGAGGGCGAGGCGGCCGGCCTGCGCCGCGACCTGCTGGTCGCGCTCGCCCTCGCGCTCCCGTTGTTCGCTGTCGAGATGGGGTCGCACCTCGTCCCCGCCGTCCACGGTTGGGTTGCAGGGACGATCGGCACGCGCGCGAGCTGGGCCGTCCAGGCGGCGCTCGCGGGCCTCGTCCTGTTCGGCCCGGGCTTGCGCTTCCTGCGGAAGGGTGTCCCGGCGCTGCTGCGCGGGCACCCGGACATGAACTCCCTCGTGGCTCTCGGCACGAGCGCGGCCTACGGCTACTCGCTGGTCGCGACCTTCCTTCCCGGTCTGCTGCCGGCGGGCACCGGGAATGTCTACTACGAGGCGGCGGCCGTCATCGTCTTCCTCGTCCTGCTCGGGCGCTACCTCGAAGCGCGGGCGAAGGGGCGCACGGGCGCCGCCATCGAGCGGCTGGTGTCGCTCGCGCCGGAGACGGCGCGCGTCCTCCGGGACGGCGGCGAGGCCGAGGTGGACGTCGCCGCCCTGCGCGTCGGCGACGTCGTCCGGGTGCGGCCCGGCGAGAGGGTCGCGGTCGACGGCGAGGTCGTCGCCGGCTCCAGCCACGTCGACGAGGCGATGATCACCGGCGAACCCGTCCCGGTCGCCAAGAGTCCGGGCGACATGGTCGTCGGAGGCACCGTGAACGCGACCGGAGGGTTCGACTTCCGGGTCACGGGCGTGGGCGGCGATACGGTGCTCGCGCGCATCGTGCGCATGGTCGAGGAGGCGCAGGGCTCGAAGCTCCCGATCCAGGCCGCCGTCGACCGCGTGACCGGCTGGTTCGTCCCCGCCGTCATGGCGGCGGCCGCCGCGACGTTCCTCGTCTGGATGGCGTTCGGCCCGGCGCCGGCCCTCGGCCTCGCCCTGGTGAATGCCGTTGCGGTCCTGATCATCGCCTGCCCCTGCGCGATGGGCCTCGCCACGCCGACCTCGATCATGGTCGGGACGGGCCGCGCCGCCGAACTCGGCGTCCTCTTCCGGCACGGCGACGCGCTCCAGGCCCTTCGCGACGTGGGCATCGTGGCGTTCGACAAGACCGGGACGCTCACGGAGGGGCGTCCGGAGCTGAACGACCTCGAGCCGGCGGCAGGCTTCGACGGCGACGAGGTGCTGGCCCTGGTCGCCGCGGTCGAGGCCCGCTCGGAGCACCCTCTCGGCGCCGCGGTCGTGAAGGCGGCGAGGCGCCGTGGGCTGCATATCGGCACCGTGGAGGAGTTCGAGGCGGTTCCGGGCTTCGGCGTCTCCGGCCGCACGGCGGGTCGCAAGGTGGAGGTGGGCGCCGACCGGTTCATGGCCCGCCTCGGATACGACGTTTCCGGCTTCACGCCCGAGGCGGCCCGGCTTGGCCGGGAGGGCAAAAGCCCTCTCTACGCTGCGGTCGACGGCCGGCCCGTTGCCATCCTCGCCGTCGCCGACCCGGTGCGGGAGACCTCGCCGGCCGCGGTCGAGGCCCTCCGGGCGCTCGGGCTGAGGGTGGCGATGGTCACGGGCGACAACCGCCGGACCGCCGAGGCCGTCGCCCGCAAGGTCGGGATCGACGAGGTCATCGCGGAGGTGCTCCCCGACGGCAAGGTCGCGGCCGTGAGGGGGCTTCGCGCAACCGCCGGAGGCAAGGTCGCCTTCGTGGGGGACGGCATCAACGACGCTCCCGCCCTCGCCGAGGCCGACGTCGGCCTCGCGGTCGGGACCGGCACGGACGTTGCCGTCGAGAGCGCCGGCGTCGTCCTGATGTCGGGCGACCTGCGCGGGGTCGTGAACGCAGTCGCGGTGTCGCGGGCGGTGATGCGCAACATCCGTCAGAACCTGTTCTGGGCCTTCGCCTACAACGTCGCCCTTCTCCCGGTCGCGGCGGGCGTGCTGTATCCCTTGAACGGGATGATGCTGTCGCCCGTCCTGGCTGCCGGCGCGATGGCTTTGTCCAGCGTGTTCGTGGTCGCGAACGCCTTGCGCCTGAGGCGCTTCTCGCCCCCGGCCATCCCGGGCCCGGATGGCGAAGGGAGAGCCGGGCTCGTCCCGGCGCCGGGGCGGATGGCCCCGGCGGAGTGAACGGAGCATCGCCATGTTGAACATCGGGCAGGCCGCCGACGCGTCGGGTGTCTCGGCCAAGATGATCCGGTACTACGAGAGCATCGGCCTGATCGTGAAGGCCGGGCGCTCGGCCTCCGGCTACCGCCGCTACGGCGAGGCCGACGTGCACGCGCTTCGCTTCATCCGCCGCGGCCGCGACCTCGGGTTCTCCGTCGAGCAGATCGCCGGGCTGCTGGCCCTCTGGCGCGACCGGGACCGGGCGAGCGCGCAGGTCAAGGCCGTGGCGCTGGAGCACGTGGCGGCGCTGAACAGGAAGATCGAGGAACTGCAGGCGATGGTGCGCACGCTGTCGGACCTTGCCGAGCACTGCGGGGGCGACCACCGCCCCGACTGCCCGATCCTCGACGATCTCGCTGGCGCGGGGGACGAGTCGGCCGTGGCATCGCCCGCGCCGGGGCATCGCTTCGGTGCCGGAACGCTTCGGGAGGGCAGGCGAGCCAGAAAGCCGGGGACCGCCCGTCTTGCCAACCGTCCAGTCGCACCTGCCGGACCACCAGGCCATAACTAGGCTCCACAGGGGACCGCCGCCTTCAGGCGACGGGGGAATGCGGCGGTGCCGCGGGGTTGCGTTGGACCCCTGCCAAACATGCAGCGTTTGGCATGCCCCGATACCGGCGCAATGCGGGCGCAACCTTCAGCCTGAAATACCACCTCGTGTGGTGCCCAAAGTACCGCAAGGTGCCGGTGCCGCCCTACGACGCGCGCCTCAAGGAGATCATCGGCGAGATCGCCACCGAGACTGAAATGATCGTCCACGCCGTCGAGGTGATGCCGGATCACGTCCACCTGTTCGTGGAGGCCGACCCGACGCTCGCGGTCGCCGAGATCGTCAACCGCTTCAAGGGTCGATCCTCCCGGCTGATGCGCCAGGAGTTCCCGGCGCTCCGCTCGCGCTCGCCGACGCTCTGGTCCCGCTCGTACTACGCGGGCAGCGTCGGGCACGTCAGCGCCAAAACGGTCGAAGCCTACATCGCCGCGCAGAAGGGCGCCTGAGCGATGGCGGTGCGTTCCTACAAGTATCGGCTTAGGCCGAATAGGTCTCAGAGCGCCGGGCTCGACGGTATACTCCGCGACTTCTGCGGTCTATACAATGCATGCGTGCAGCAGCGTATCGAAGCTTACCGACGCCGCGGGATCAGCTTGCGCTACGGACATCAGGCGGCCGAGTTGAAGGCATGCCGTGCCGCCGACCGTGACGGCCTCGCCCGCTGGTCCTTCTCCGCCCTGCAACAGGTGCTGCGCCGCCTCGACCAGACCTTCACGGCCTTCTTCAAACGCGGGCGCGGCTTCCCGCGATACCGCGTCTCCGCGCGCTACCACGCCGCGACCTTCCGGGTCGGCGACGGGCTGAGCGTGAAGAAAGATCGGCGCATCGGCGTCGTCGGCGTGCCGGGCGGGATCAAGGCCGTCTGGCATCGGGACCTGCCGCCGGGCGCGAAGCTCGCCACCGCGATCCTCACCCGCCAGCAGGGCAAGTGGTACGTGGTCTTCAGCGTCGAGGCCGCGTTCGGAGAGGCGTGCGGGAGTGGCACGGTCGGGATCGACCTCGGTCTCGGCAGCCTGATCGCGACCAGCGACGGCGAGATGGTCGAGGCCCCGCGCCACGCCCGCAGGGCGCAGAAGGCACAGCGCCGTCGTCAACGCGCCCTCGTCCGATGCAGGCGGGGCGGCAGG
>NZ_BPQQ01000083.1 GCF_022179325.1 Methylobacterium isbiliense
ATGAGCGGGCACGGCTCTAGCTCAATCCACCGTTCCCGCGGGAACGGTTTTGGGACAGTGGACGCGCGGGAACTCTCGGGCGATCCCGGGAGCGTCTCGATGGGCTTCGGGTAGGGGAGGGCGGTCAGAGCTTGTCGGCCGTCGCGACCGGCAGAAAACCCCGCTTTGGCGGCCACTCCCGCCTTCCGCTCAGCGCCGATTTCGTTCTCTAATGGGTCAATGGGCGGCCGCTCGATCCAGAGCGTTCGACGCTTTCGGGTGCCTGCGTTCTCTGCGTGCTCGTGCGGCACTTGATGGGGTCAGCTGGGTGCGGGGCGGCTCGGTTGAAACCGCAGTCGGCGCGGGGCCGCATGCTACAGAATCGGCGCCGTCCTCCACTCCCTCCCTCGGGCGTCGCTCCCGCTCGGGAGCTCGGTTCGGCCTCTTATCCCGCGATGTCGACCTTACGCGGGCTTGAACTCGGTGCCCTGCCGCAGCATCGCGTGCATGATGATCGCCAGCCGGCGTGCGAGCGCGATGCGCGCCTTGCGCATCGTCGAGCGTTGCGCGATGGCCAGGGCCCAGTCCTTCAGCTTCAGAGGCCGCCTGCAACGCGTCAGCATCACGTTGGCGGCCTCGTAGAGCAGCGTTCTGACCCGCCGGTCGCCGCACTTCGAGATGCTGCCGGTGTAGTCGACCTCGCCCGATTGGTAGCGCCGCGGAACAAGGCCGAGATACGGACCGACATCGCGGGAGCGCCTGAAGCGCTCCGGATCATCGACGGCTGCCGTGAAGGCGAGTGCGGTGAGCTGACCGACGCCGGGGATCGTCATCAACCGGCGGCAGGCATCCGAAGCTCGGACCATCTTCTTGATATCGGCGTCGATGGCTGCCACGGCCGCCAGCACGGCGGCTCGCGCGCCGATCAGGCCGCGCATGGCGGCGGACAGTCCAGCGATCCCCTCGCTTGACCGCAGAGCCTGCTCGATGAAGGCAGGGCTGAGGGCCCGCGGCAACCGAACCCCGAACACGACGGCAAGGCCGCGGATCTGGTTCTCCAGCGTGACCCGCTGGCCAACCAGCTTCTTGCGCGCGAGGATCAACGACCTCACCGCATGGGCCGGCAGCGACTTGACGTGCACCGGCTTGAAGAAGCCGGTTCGTGCCAGGTGAGCGAGCCCTCGCGCATCGTTGCGGTCGGTCTTGTGGGTGCTGAGGGACTTCAGTGCCTGGGAGGCCTGCCGGCTCTCGACGCAGACGACCGGCAGCCCGTACGCGGCCAAGCCGTGGAACAGCATCGGAGCCATCCGGCCGGTCTCGAACACGATCCGGCGGCAGGCGGGTGCCTTCGCGAGCTCCTGCTCGATGTCGGCCGGCGTCGAGGCTGCCTTGCCCTGATGAATGACCGCGCCGTCACGATCGACCACGCAGACGTGCGTCTCTTCCATCGAGACATCCAGGCCCGCAAAATACTCCATGAGCAGCCTCCTCTTCCGGCAGCGGAGCCGATCCTATCGGGCTTCCACGGGAGAGCTGCCGCCCATTACCCAATGTTGAAAAACTCGGAGGTGACGTCTAACGCCACCTCGCATGCCTTGATTAGGGGAAGAATTATCTCGTGTTGGCCCTCAGCGGCACCAAATACATAGAAGCGCTTAGGTCTACGCAGAATATTATTCTCCACGCGGCTTGGTGTGGAGCATCGCTCCGGCAGCATCCGGAGTTTTTCAACGAAATCCGCCAGTAGCTGACCTTCGATCGAAGCTACGGGAATGACCGCTCACCGACCGACAGTGGCCATTCGCGCAGATTGGTCGGTCCGGCAGCCACAATATTGTGACGTTGTGCCACATTAGATGGCTCGGGATTGACCGGCCATTTCGTCGCCGGAGATTCCGCCGGGTCGCGGCTCGGACCGGGTGATCCGGGTGGTGGTCTGTTATGCTGACTGCCAACGCGACCTGTCGGTGCCGGCCAAGTGCGGTCGGTGGGAGGCTGGCATGAAGCGATGCGCTGCCTTCGTGATGGCGACGGCGCTGGCCGTCGGACCGGCCTTGGCCGACCCGGTCGAGCTTGCCATCTTCCGCGACCTGCCACGGCCGGAGCCGACCCTGCAGGTCGCGTACGGTGAAGCCGCCGCGCAGGGCATCGACGTCTTCCTGCCCGACGGGCCCGGCCCGCACCCTGTCGCCGTCCTCATCCACGGCGGCTGCTGGAGCGCGACCACCGCCGGACGACAGCAGATGCGGCACCTCGGACCGGCACTGACGCGCCGCGGCATCGCCGTCTGGAGCGTCGGCTACCGTCGCGCCAACGAGGCCGGCGGCTATCCCGGCACCTACCAGGACGTCAGCGCGGCCCTGGACCAGCTCGTCGCTGATGCGCCCACCCATCGTCTTGACCTCTCACGGGTCGTGCTCGCCGGGCACTCCGCGGGGGGCCACCTCGCGCTGTGGGCGGTCTCGCGCGGCTCGCTTCCCGCCGCGAGCCCCTTGCATGAGTCGCCCCGCTTCATCCCGCGCGCCGTCATTAGCCTGGGCGGAGTGGGCGACCTCGCGACGTTCACCCGCTTCGTCCCGGTGCTGTGCGGCCCCGGCATCGCGGAACGGCTCGCACCGACGGACAAGCTCGCGGAGGTGTCGCCGGCGGCCCTCACGCCCTCGGCCGGGTCGGTCGTCATAGTCAGCGGCGTGCTCGACCGGCTGGTCCCGCCCTGGGTCGCCTACGACTATGCCCGCGCCCTCAGGAGCAAGCCCGTGCCCGCGCCCCGGCTGGTCGACGTCCCGGATGCCGGCCACTTCGACCTCGTCACGCCGTCCGCCCCGGCCTGGCAGCAGGTGCGGGGCCTCATCGAGGAGGCGCTGAAAGTCCGGTAAGCGGGATCGTGAGGCCGGGCGGGATCCTCGAACCCTTATGCCCGATAGCGCAGCGCCTCCACCACCAGGGCGAAGGCCAAGGTGGGCTGCCGATAACTCGGATAGTACGGGTGGTAGCCTGGGAGCAGTGGGCACCGGTCGGTGAGCACCCGCACGAGCCGGCCGCCGTCGAGGCCGGCGAGGACCCGGTCCTTGGGCGATGACGCTTGCCTTCCCCACCACTGTCCGGGTTGCAA
Organism: Methylobacterium isbiliense; assembly: GCF_022179325.1. Classification (GTDB taxonomy): domain Bacteria; phylum Pseudomonadota; class Alphaproteobacteria; order Rhizobiales; family Beijerinckiaceae; genus Methylobacterium; species Methylobacterium isbiliense. Next base: position 3,092 of record NZ_BPQQ01000083.1, read on the forward strand.
GCCGCGTCAGAACCTGGTGGCTTCCGCCCGCGTTCGCGCGCTGCTCGGCGCGGGGCCCAGACGGTCGTACGTCTTGTGGCGACACCTCGCCGGACGGGGTGGGCAGGTCGCTATGGCGAGCCCGGGTCGACCTCCGTATATGCCTCGGCCCTCCCCTTGAACGGTCCCCATGACCCCCGAAGAATGGAGCGCGCGCCAACGAGTTGGCGGCGGATCACCGCTCCATGACCGAGGCCGACGTCGCGACCTGCCGCCGGGCGCTCCTCGGCGTCCACCGCCTGTTCAAGAACGCGCCGACGCCGCTGCTCGACGCCTATTCGCGCGTGGAGGCGCCGCCCATCGCCGCCTTCGTCGGGAGATGGGCGGGCAGGATGATGGGCGACGCCCTGAAGTTCGATGCCACGAACGAGTGGCCGCTCATGGCCTGAGTTGCGAAGCGGCACGTCACCGACGTGCCCACCGGCGGGGAGCTCCTTGCGGGTGCTCCCCGCCGGACCTCGAGTAAGTCGCGGGATCTGGACTGTCACTCGGCCGCAAGAAGGCTCGCTGCAGCGCCTCATCCATCGGGAGATTCAGGTTGATGCCGCGCGGCGGGATCGGTTGCGTGAACCACCGCTCGTACAGCGCCTTGCCCTCCGGGCTCGTGTAGAGCTTGGCTGTGGCGGCGTCGACGACCGCCTTGAACGGCGCATCCTCCCGGCGAAGCATGATGGCGTAGGGCTCGGGCTTCGAGAGCGCCTCGCTCGAAATCTCGAAGGCACCCGGGTCCTTCGCGCCGGCGACCAGGGACGCCAGCAGCACGTCGTCCATCACGAACGCCGCCGCCCGCCCGTTCTGGACCATCAGGAACGCCTCCGCGTGGTCAACAGCTGGAAGGATCGTCAGACCGAGCTTGCGCGCCGTATTGGCTTCCATGATCTGCCGCAGGTTGATCGTTCCCGAGGTCGAGACGACGGTCTTGCCGCGGAGGTCGTCGATGGTGTGCAAGCCGGCGCTCCGCTTGGCGACGAAGCGCGTGGCCGTCAGGAAGTCGGTGTTGGTGAAGGCCACTTGATTGCGGCGCTCGAAGTTGTTCGTCGTCGAGCCGCACTCCAGGTCGATGGTGCCGTTGGCGATCAGCGGGATGCGTGTGGCAGAGGTCACGCCGTTGAGGCGGATGTCGAGCTTGGACAGGCCGAGGCGCTCCTTCACCGCGTCCGCGATGCGGTAGCAGATGTCCAGCGCGTACCCGACCGGCTTCTGGTTGCCGTCGAGGAAGGAGAACGGCACCGAGGCATCCCGGAAGCCGAGGGTGATGACCCCGGTTTCCTTCACCTTCCTCAGCGTGCCCGTGAGCTCCTCCGCCCCGGCCGGCGTCGAGGCCAAGCCTGAGGCAAGCATCATCGTCGCGGCGAACGCCGCCCTCGTGGAGGTTTGCATCGTATGGGTCCTTCGTCATTGCCGCACGGCCGGGCTGCCGCGTCGGTGCTTCGGTCAATCAGGTCACGGCGAAGATCGCGTCGATCTCGACTGGCACGCCGCGCGGCAGCGCGTTCGTCCCGACCGCGGTGCGGGCGTGCCGCCCGTTCTCGCCCAGGGCGAGCACGAGAAGGTCGGAGGCTCCGTCGAGCACCCGCGCCTGCTTTGTGAAGTCGTCCTGGCAGCGGGCGAAGCCGCCGATGCGCAGGCAGCGCGCCCGGTCGAGGTCGCCGTCCAGTGCAGCGTGGACCTGGGCCAGGATGTTCAGCGCGCACAGGCGAGCTGCGGCCTGTGCCTCCTTGACCGTGACGCTCACGCCCACGACGCCACGGATCTGCGGCTCGCCGTTCAGCACGGGCGTCTGGCCGGCGATCAGCAACATCGCACCGACGCGCGTGAACGGCACGTCGTTGGCGGCCGGAGGGTTCGGCGGCAAAAAGATCAGACCGGCGTTCGCGAGGCGGGCCAGGATGGCGCCGCTCATGCCACTGCCCCTAGCGCCATACCATGGCCCGTATCGCCCCCGAACGGCGCGACCTCGCCACCGAGCAGGCAGCCCACGGGCCGGTCACCGGCAAAGCCGATCCGGACCTGGATCTCCGACAGCCGCCCCATGGCGCGGCCCTGGTGGACGCGGATGAGACCGTCCTCGGGCGGGACCGTCCCGTCGTGGAGAAGGCCGAAGGCCAGCGCCGCCGCGGCGATGCCGGTCGCGGCGTCCTCCGGGTAGCCGGACGAGCGCGGGAACTGTCGCGCCTCAAACAAGCGCGCCCTCCCGTCCACGACTGCGTAGGGATAGAGGCCCGTCGAGCCGATCCGTCGGCACACGGCCTCGACGGTGGTGGGGTCCGGCGAAAGGGCGTGAAGGGCTTCCGGCGTCCGCACCGGGACAAGCGTCTTCACGCGCGAGGTGGCGGCGTTGTGCACGGGCAGATCGGCTAGCGCGTCCCGGCTGATGCCGAGTGCCGCGCAGACCTCGTCCGTGCGGGCCGCCGACAGCGGCGTCACCCGGCCGGGAGGCTGCGTGATCTCGACCTGCCGATCACCGGCATCACGCGCCTGCACGTAGCCGGTCACGGTACCGCTGGCCGTCGCGATCCGCACCGGCCCACCCGGCAGCCGTCCCTGACGGGCCAGCACCCAGAGGGCGCCGACCGTGGCGTGGGCGCACATCTCCATCTCGTGGTTGGGCACGAAGAAGCGGAATCGGTAGTCGTGGGCGTCGTCCTCGGACGGCAGAACGAAGCCACTCTCGTGGCCGTGGCGCCGGGCGACGTCCCGCATCTCGTCCGCACTCATGTCAGTGGCCTCCGCCACGACGGGACAGGGGTTCCCGCCGCTGCCGTCGTGAGTGAAGACGTTGACGACCTCGACGTCGGCCATGGCACAAAGCTCCCTGCGCAGGGGCTGCCGGGCTGTCCGGCAACCATTGCGGCGTGTCGAGGGAGTATGGATCGGGCGGGTTCGGCTCGCGCGACCGAGCGGGCCCTATGTTCCGACCGGACGGGCCAGGGACAGCCTGCGGATCTCCCGAGGCGAGAGGCCGTCACGCTTGCGCAGGGCGCGCGCGAGCGCCGAACCGCTGTCGAACCCGACCCGGGACGCCACCTCGTCGACGGCCAAGTCGGTGCGGCTCAGCAACTCCATGGCGGCATCGAGGCGCTTGGCTTGCTGGAAGGCGCCGATGGAGAGACCGACCTGCTCGCGGAACAGGCGCGTCAGGTGCCGGCGCGAGACGCTGAGGCGGTCGGCGAGAGCGTCGAGTGCGACGTCGTCCTGCAGGCGTTCCGCGACGATGGCCTTGGCTTCGTCCACGAGAGCCGCCGCATGGCCGCGGCGCGACGCCGTCGGCAGCGGCTGGCTCCGCTCCATGGCGGCGAGACACCGGATCAGCAGGGCCCCCGCCAGGCGGGACCGGACGGCGGCCCCGCCTAGGGTATCGCCACCATCCTCGCGGCAGAGCGCCTGCAGCCCCCGGATCTCCGGCGTAACCGGGAACAGCGCGCTCGCGTCGAGTTGCCCGCGGACACGGTGAAGGGAGCCCAGCTCGGCCTCGACCCGCCGGATGGCCGCCTCCGTGACGTAGAGCGCGAGGTGTGCCTGTCCCTCGCGAACGGCGACGGTTTCGTGGGCGTGCCCCGCCGGGACCGCGGCGAACCGGTCGCGTGACATCCACACGCCCTCGCGCCGCGTCTCGTAGCGGAGGTCGAGGACACCGATGCTGGGCAACAGGAGCATGAGGCAGTCATGCCAGTGCCAGGGCATGGCGTAGCCGCTCCCGCCCCCGAGCAAAGCCGCGCCCTCCTCGTCTGCGGCGAGGAGGGCCTGCCTCGGCGTGGTCTCCTTGAGAAGGTCGAGTGACCTGAGCATCGCCGCAATCTACTCCCGGCGGCCACCCTGGCAAATCTCTAAGCCACGCCAGCCACTTGTCATGAGCATCATGCGGACCGAGAGGGTTTCCCCGCCTGGATAGGCTCCGAAGGACGCGGAACTGCGCCCGTCACGCGCACACTCACCGAGGCTCGGTACCCAGCCCTCAACGCCCGGGACCGGTCCTGTCGCGGCGGTCCCCCGTTGGTCTGCGGTCCGGCCGAAGCGGACGCGATGATACCTTCATCGAGACGCTAGAGCATCGGCCCGAAAGGTGGCCATCGGCTTTCGGAAAAAGCCGATGCGGCACAACAACCTAGAGAATCGTCCTGGATCCGATATCCAGGACGATTCTCTAGACTTGGCGCATCCCGCCGTCGACGCACAGCTCGGCCCCCGCGACGAAGCTCGCCTCGTCGCTGAGCAGGAACAGCGTGGCCGCCGCCACCTCCTCCGGGCGCGCCATGCGGCCGAGCGGGATCGGCGCGATCAGCGCGGCCCGTCCCTCCTCCGGCACGCTCGCCATCATGGCGGTGTCGGTCGGGCCGGGGGCTACCACGTTCACGCGGATGCCTCGCGGGGCCAGTTCTGCCGTCCAGGTGCGCGCGTAGGAGCGGAGCGCAGCCTTCGTCGCGGCGTAAGTCCCGTAGGGCGTGACGCCCATGGCGTCGGCAATCGAGCCCATCAGCACGACTGACCCGCCCCGCCCCATCGCCCCCAGCGCCGCCTGCAACCCGAAGACGGCACCGCGGACGTTGACGGCGAAGTGCCGGTCAAAATGCTCGGGCGTCCCGTCGCGCAGGGTCGCCGGTTCCGAGATGCCTGCGTTGAGGACCAGCGCGTCGATCCGGCCATGCGTCTCCCGCACCGTCGCCACGACGCGGTGCAGATCCTCCTGCAGGGCCGCGTCCGCGACGAGACCCCGGGCGCCGCGTCCGAGCCTCGCGGCGGCTGCCTCGACCTCGTCGGCGTGCCGCCCGGTGAGGAATACCGACGCGCCCTCGACCGCCAGCCGCTCGGCGACCGCGAGGCCAATGCCCTTCGCCCCGCCGACCACGAGAGCAACCTTGTCCACCATGCGAGCCATCGCGGCATCCCTTCGTCTGCGATGGTGATTCAAATACAGATCGTATATCTGCTATCAAGAACGCACTTAGGGTAGCTTAGATATGGCCGACGATACCGACCTCGAAGCCGCGTCCGAGTGCGCGCTCGCCAACATGGCGCGGGTCCGCCCGGTGCTGGACAAGATCGCCGACAAGTGGACGATCCTGATCCTCACGGTGCTCTGCCCGCGTCCGGCACGGTTCAACGCGATCAAGCGGCGTCTCGACGGCATCACCCACAAGGCGCTGGCGGACACGTTGAAGCGGCTGGAGCGCAACGGGCTGGTGACCCGGACCGTGCTGCCGACCGCACCCATCGGCGTCGAGTACGCGATCACGCCGCTGGGTCATTCGCTACGTCAACCCTTCGAGGCGCTCTGCGCCTGGGCACTTGAGCACGGCGCGGCGATTGATGCGGCCAACCGCGAGCATGACGGCGGCCAAACGAAGCCTTGAAAGCGCAGGTCCCTGGTTAGCCGGACGTCGAGCCGCCATGCCGCGGCGGGTGGCCCTCATTCAGGAAGTGCCGACGCGATGGCGGAGCCGGCTAGGCGTGCGGTCGCCAGGAGCTTGTCGAGACCGTGCCCGCCCCGCGCCTTCGCGGAGAGGCCGAACATGGTCGTCGCGACGAAGTCTGTCAGGCGCTCGGCCTCGTCCGGATGGCGCGCCGCGACGTAGTCGCGGATCGCCGCTTCCGCAGCGAGATTGTAGGCGCGCGCCGCCCCGCGGGCATCTGCGTCGCCGCAGCGGGTGCTTTCCACGACCATGCAACCGGCCGCCGCAGGATCGGCGGCATAGCGTCGTGCCGCTTCCTCCAGGAGCGTCGCCAGGCACTCGGCCACAGGGCGGTTCGGCCGCAGGATATCCGCGAAGGGTATGGCGCCGGCGTCGGCATAGCGCTTCAGGACCCGGGCATAGAGGCCGAGCTTGCTGCCGAAGGCAGCGTAGAAGCTCGGCGGGTTGATGCCGAGCGCCTCGGTCACGTCCGTGACGCTGACCGCGTCGTAGCCGCGGGCGTGGAAGAGGTCCATGGCAACGGCGACGGCGTCGTCGGGATCGAAGCGCCGGGGACGGCCCCGGGGGCGTGCGTTTTTTGTACTACCCATTATGAAAATCGTTGACCGCTGTCGTGGTTGGAATTATGTAGCGGTTCGTAAATTAATCCTCAAGGAGGCGGGCGTGGGGACGTTCAAGGGGAAGTCGGTGTTGGTCCTGGGCGGGAGCCGGGGCATCGGGGCGGCCATCGTGCGCCGCTTCGCGGCGGACGGCGCGGCGGTCACCTTCACATACGCCGGATCGCGCGAGGCGGCCGAACGCTTGGCCCACGAGACCGGCGGCAAGGCGCTCCGGACCGACAGCGCCGACCGCGACGCGGTCATCGCGACGGTGCGCGAGAGCGGTCCCCTGGACGTCCTAGTGGTGAATTCCGGCTACGCGATCTTCGGCGACGCCCTGGAGCAGGACCCGGACGAGATCGACCGCCTCTTCCGGGTCAACGTCCACGCCCCATACCACGCCTCGGTCGAGGCGGCCCGGCGGATGCCGGAGGGCGGGCGGATCATCGTGATCGGCTCGGTGAACGGCGACCGCATGCCGGTCGCGGGCATGGCGTCCTACGCGCTGAGCAAGTCCGCCCTCCAGGGCCTTGCGCGGGGCTTGGCGCGGGACTTCGGGCCCCGCGGCATCACGGTGAACGTCGTGCAGCCCGGCCCGGTCGACACGGACGCCAACCCAGAGAACGGGCCGATGCGGGATCTGATGCACGGCTTCATGGCCATCAAGCGCCACGGGCGGCCCGAAGAGGTCGCCGGGATGGTGGCTTGGCTCGCCGGACCGGAAGCGAGCTTCGTGACCGGTGCGATGCACACCATCGACGGTGCCTTCGGCGCCTGACGGGCGGGACACCCCGAAGCCGCCGACGACGTTCGGCAGGGCGACCGGGGTGGCGGGGTTCAACCGGGCGCGGCCTCCATGCGCCCCCGGAAGGTCCGGTGCAGCGTCGCGAGGAACGCGCGGACGGCGGGGTTGGTCCGACGGCTGACCTCGCCCGCATCCGGGGTGGCTGCGATTCGTGGACAGCCCCCCCTGAAATGGTTCATTGGCGAGTTCGGTAAATCAGGCCGCCAGGAGGAAACGGCGACGAAAATGGTCGAGTTTAGCTCGGCCGTACATGCTCCTCTTCAGCAGCTTGAGGCGTTTGATCTACCCTTCTGTTTGGCCGCCGCAAGAGGTCGCCAAACGCCTGCGACAGCTGGTCGGCGACGCGGCGGACGCGGGCGTTGCGGCGCACCTCCTCGTGCATGACCAGCCAAACCGGCAGGGACGGCACATGCATGTCAACGATCGGGACCTCGATGAGCTCGGGATGACGACGTGCCAGCACGCGCTGCGCGAAGCCCAGCCCCGCTCCGGCCAGCAGGAGGTGCCAATAGACCATCTGGTCATCGCATCGGACTGGGAACGCTTCGCGCCGCACGGGATGTCCGAGGGTTGCATAGGCCCGCAGGATGGCATCGCTCCGGTCAAACCCGATCACGTCGTGGGTGAGGAGATCTGCCATCGATCGGGGCTGGCTGCGGCGGGCGAGGTAGGCGCGCGCGCCGAACAAGCCGAGCGGGACATCCCCAAGCTTACGGGCGATGAGGGCATCCTGCGTCGGCTCGACCATGCGAATGGCAATGTCCGCGTCGCGGCGCAGCAGGTTCTGGGTCACGTCGGACGCGACGATCTCGATCTGGATCGCGGGCTCAGCTTCACGCAGGGCCGCGACGATCGACGGCAGGAGGAGGTTGGCGACCACGACGGAGGCCGTGATGCGCACGGTGCCCTTCAGGGTGTGCGCGCGCCCCTCCGCCTTGAGCATCAGGGCCTCAGCCGCCGCCCCCATCGCACGTGCGTCGTCGATCAAGCCAAGCGCCGCACCGGTCGGATCGAGACCCCGCACCGAGCGTGTGAACAAGGTGACGCCGAGAGTCGCCTCCAGTTCGCGGATGTGGCGGCTCAGCGTCGGCTGGGTTGAAGCGATGAGCGTTGCGGCAGCCGACAACGACCCCGTCTCGATCACCGCGAGGAACGACCGCAGGAGCGTCCAATCGATTCTATTCATTTCTGAATAGCATATATGGAGAATGGGCGGATTCCTATACGGCGGCAGGTGCGCCATGTCTCGCATCCGGCACGACGGAAATGGGAGCATCCGCTATGTCTGGTGTCGTGACTGGGGGACCAAGAACACTGCTGCGGCTCGAGGGCCTCGGCGTACTCGTTGCTGCGACGGTCGCCTACGGCCAGCAAGATAGGGGCTGGTGGCTCTATGCCGCCCTCTTCCTGGCTCCCGATCTCACCATGCTGGGCTATCTCGCCGGGCGCAGGGCAGGCGCTACCCTCTACAACTTCGGTCACTGGTATGCCCTGCCGCTCGCCTGCATGGCCTGGGGCTCATTCGCACAAGCCCCGCTGCTGGTGACGGTGGGGCTGATCTGGGCCGCACATATCGGCTTTGACCGCGCCCTCGGGTATGGGCTCAAGTATGCGAGTGGCTTCGGCATCAGCCATCTCGGGCTGCTGGCCAGACCAAGCACGGCTTCCAGCCGGTGATCGCCTCGAAGCTGGACTGGGATTGCCCCTCGCACCGACCCGGGAAAGTGGCATTCCGCGCTCCTCGAGACGGCAGAGGGCGCTCACGATCTCATCCTGATCGTCGAACGAAGTAGGTGCGGCAAAGTGGTCGCGCAGCGCTTCCAGCAGGCCAAGTCGGTCGGTGGAGAAAGCGCACGCCGCGTGCGCGTTGGGCCCAGACGCCACCCGGAACGACCGCAGCCCATCACCTCGGCCGCTACTTCGCGTTCCCTGACCCGTTCGGCTACACGATCACGCCCCACATCGTCGCGCGGCCGCAGTACCTTGAGCATTCGCCCTTCGCAGCGCGGTCGGACTTTCGATGCGAAGGGCTTGGCATCCCGACCCGGCCGCGGTCGACCGCCGTCAGGGCCCCAGCCCGGCTCGGCTACAGGCCGAGCATGATACCGGCGATGGCTGAGACGCCGGCCGCCTCGTCGAAGTTCTGGGACCGGCGGTGATCTTCCCTCGTCCAGGTAGGATAATATCCCGTCCGTCTGCCATGAATGGGCTCGAAGAGGAACCGGTCAACGCTCGCTGCACGCCCGAAGAACCGAACGCGGCTGCCCTTGAGCGTCGCGAGCGGCAATGCCGGCGACGACGTCTTCGACGACGCCTTGCAATTCCGACGACGCGACGCCGTCCCGTGCCTGGATCGAGATTCCTTGCATCACGGCAGCCAGGTGCCTCGCCATCCGCTGCACCTCACCGTCCGGTGCGAACGGGGACAGCGCCTGTGCGATGCGGCCGCGCAGCGCCTCCCGCCGCGCGGCCGCATCGCGCGCCAGTTCGGCATGATCCGGATGAGAGGCGATCAGGCCGCTTGAAATCATGCAACCCCGCTCGTGCTGATGCCGCGTGACAGCGGCCAGGGCCCCTTCGAGCAGCCGTCGCGCCGCGTCCGGCAGTGACGCAGCGGACGCGATGTCCGCGGGATCGAAACCGCCTTGCGTCTCCTCGTACCGCGCCAACGCCTGCTGGTAGAGGCCCGCCTTGCTGCCGAAGGCTGCATACAGGCTCGGTGGCGCTACGCCGATTGCTTTCGTCAAGTCGCCGATCGACACGCCCTCATAGCCATGACGCCAGAACAGCCGCATCGCAGTCTCGAGGGCGGCGTCGCGGTCGAAGCTCCATGGCCGGCCGCCACGCGGTCTGAGGTCTCGTTGCATAATGTCCACTAAACTACCCTTGACAGCTCCGGTCAAGCGCGGTTGATTAACGATCGCTAAAAAACGGAGCGCTTCCATGCATCCAACGCGCCGCCACCTCGTGACTGCGGCTGCCGTCGTCGGCACGGGGATCATGCAACCAAGGTCCGCATCCGCGCGATCGCCCCTGTCGAATAGCGAGGAAGTATTCACCGACGCCGCCGATGCTCTCGTCACGTTCTCCGCCCGTTCGTCGGACGGCACCGTGCTGACGGGCCAGTCGAAGGGTGACCCCAGTGCGCCGGAGATCCTCTTCATCCATGGCTTACGCCAGAGCCGGCTTAGTTGGGACAAGCAGTTCGCCGACCCGGCCCTCGCAGGCTTGCGCCTGGTTCGCTTCGATCTGCGCGGGCACGGCGATTCCGACAAGCCGACCGCCCTGGAGGCCTACTCCGACGCCGACCGATGGGCGGACGACGTCGCAGCCGTGATAGGCGCTGCCAAGTTGCGCCGTCCCGTTCTCGTCGGCTGGTCGCTTGGCGGCTACGTGGCGGGTGCGTACCTACGCAAGCACGGCGGCTCGGGCATTGCCGGGGTCAATCTCGTCGATGCCGTGACCAGGCTGTCGCCGGACCTGCTCACCCCGCTCGCGGGCGAATTCACGGGCAGCGCGACCTCGCACGACCTCGCGACGCGCGTTGCCGCGACGGCGGACTTCCTCGCCGCCTGCTTCCACCGGCCGCCGACCGGCGTCGAGCTCCAACGGATGCTCGTGATCAACGGCATGACGGCACGCGCCGCGAACGAGGGCTTCGTGCGGACCGAGACAACTGACCTCGGGCACGCTCTCGCGGCTTACGATGGTCCGCTCCTGCTGACGCATGGTGCCCATGACAGGCTCGTGCGCTTGGCGATGTCCGAGCATGTCCGCTCCCTCAAGCCGCAGAGCCACCTGTCCGTCTACGCCGAGAGCGGGCACAGCCCGTTCCACGAGGAACCGGTGCGCTTCGGGCGCGAGCTGGCAGCGTTCGTGGCCGCGGCGAACAGGGGCTGACCAGGATCATGCCGCGAGAGCCGCACGCCTCCGTGCCTTCCCACGGGCCAGCATTCTTCCCTGGCTTCCGCCCCCTGGACGTGGAGGCGGGCGGCGTCCGCTTCAGGGGCGTGCTTGGCGGTTCGGGACCGCCGCTACTCCTCCTGCACGGCTATCCCGAGACGCACATCGCCTGGCGCAAGGTGGCACCAGCGCTGGCCCACCGGCATACGGTGGTCGCCCCGGATCTGCCGGGGTACGGCGCAAGCGTGCAGCGCGCGACGTCCCCACGCTGGACCAAGCGGCGGGTCGCGGCGGCGCTGGTCGCCCTGATGCGGGCGCTGGGCCACGACCGCTTCGCCCTGGTCGGGCATGACCGGGGGGCACGAGCCGGATACCGGTTGGTGTTGGATCACCCGTGCGTCGTGACGCGCTTCGCCTCGCTGGCGGTCGTGCCGACGCTTGATGCTCTGGCGGGCGTCGACCATCGCTTCGCCGCGCGGAACTTCCACTGGTTCCTGTTCGCCCAGGAGGCGGACCTGCCGGAGCGCCTTCTCGCAGCTGATCCGGACGCCTTCATCGATCGCGCTCTGGACCGGATGGCAGGAGGGCGGAACATTATCGAGGCGGACGCACGCGAGGCTTACCGGACCGCCTTTCGCGATCCCTCCGTCAGGCACATGATCTGCGAGGATTACCGGGCGGCCCTCGGCGAGGATCTCGCGCTGGACGTGGCTGACCGGGCGGCGGGACGCAGGCTGTCCTGCCCGGTGCTGGTGCTCTGGCCTGAAGCGGAAGCCGTCCCGGGACGTGCGTCCCCCGTCGAGATCTGGCGACGCTGGGCCGGCGATGTCGAAGGCCGCGGGATACGGGGCGGGCATCTGCAACCGGAGGACGCGGCTGATGAGGTTCTGGCACAGCTCAGCCCGTTCCTGTCCGACTGAAGGGTATCGGCAGCCCGGTTTCAGCTGCCAGATAGTCATTATACCCGGCAACTGCAGCCATACAGAGTTGGGTGTGAGCTGCTCGCATCAAATGGATAAAACTGGCGTCTCGTAGAATGGCGCCTCCGCTCGGGTGCTCCAGCGGCGGGGCACGGCCGGCTGGCATTCTCCTTCATCATGGCGAGACACGCCTCTACGCGCAGCTGCAGATCCTCCCCACGCGCCGGAGCGCGCAGCCTCACCGCGCGGGCCAAGAGGACGAGCGAGGACGTCGACATCGTCGCGTCGTGCGAAATTGCTCGTCTCGTCGAGGCCGGTTTCCTCTAAGTCCGTCATCCGCGCGGCGGCCTAGCATGTAAGCGGCCGTGGTTCATTCGACGCAGTCTTGGGGATCATCGCGCCACGTCGATCACGACCTTGCCGACTGGGCCGCGGTCGAGGTGGTGGAAAGCCTCGGCCAGGTCGCACAGCGGGAAACGTCTATCGACGATGGGCTCGATGCCGGCACGATCGACCGCCCGCACGAGGCGTTCCAACGCACTGCGGCTTCCCGTGCCGATGCCGTGGATGGTCACGTTCTTCAGCATCAGGGGCATGGCTGGTGCACTGAACTCGAAACCGTCGAGCGCCCCGATTTGGCAAACGCGACCGCCGACCGCCGCGAGTTCGACGGACCTGCCGAGATGGGCCCCTCCGATCACCTCCAGCACGATGTCGGCTCCGCGGTCGTCGGTGAGTCGATAAACCGTCTCCATCCAGTCGCTGCGTCCGGTATCGACGAAGTGGGTGGCGCCGAGTTTGCGCGCCCGTGCCTCGTTCTCGGGACGGCCGCACAGGATGACCTCCGCCCCGTGCGCCCTGGCGATCTGCAGACCGAAGAGCGCGACGCCGCCGGTGCTGTGGATCAGCACGGTGTCGCCGGCGCGCACGCCGGCGTTCTCGACGAGCGCCGACCATGCCGTGAGCCCGGCCACCGGCAACGTCGAGGCTTGCCATTTCTCCAGGCTTGCCGGTACGCGCACGAACCAGGTTTCGGGCATCGCGACGTACTCGGCGAGCACCCCCGGGTAGAAGCCGCCGAGCGTCCTGTATGCGGGCGTGCGCGCGGTGCCGGGGCGCAGGCCGTCGATCCAATCCGGCGTCGGGGTCGAGAGAACCCGGTCCCCGATGGCGAAGCGCGTGGCGCCCGCACCGCGCGCTACGACCACGCCGGCGAGGTCAGATCCAGGCGTGAAGGGGAACCGGAGGGGTAGCCCGCGCCCGCTCTCGACCACCATCTTGTCCCGATAATTCAGGGCGACGGCGTCGACACGCACCAGGATCTCCCCTGCACCCGGCGTCGGCACCGGCACGTCGCGCAAGTGAAGATGCTCGTGCCCGACCGCATCGAGCTCCCAGCGCCGCATGGTGTCCATGATCTTTGTCCCCGACGGCACCCACTCCATCGGGGCGCTCGGCTGTCGGCGGCCAATCTGCGCGATGGCATTGTCGAGGAGAATGCCGCCAATCCGGCATCATTCGTTGCGCATGGAGTGTACAATTGACGCCGAACGTATACGCCGAGCTGCGAGCCTTCATCCACGTCGCCGAGACCCGCAGTTTCCGTCACGCCGCAAAGCGCCTCGGGATGTCGCCCTCCGCACTCAGCCGAACGGTCCGTACCCTGGAAGAGCGCCTTGGCCTGCGGCTCCTGAACCGGACGACGCGCAGCGTCGCGCCGACGGAGGCCGGTCAGATGCTCCACAGCCGCATCGCGCCGACCTTGCAGGACATGGACGCCGCAATCCGCGAGATCGAGACCTACCAAGCGCGTCCCAAGGGAGTGGTGCGCATCAACCTACCGAGCATCGCGGCGCGGCTCGCGGTTCTTCCGCGCCTCGGTGCCTTCGCAGTCGCATATCCCGATGTGCGACTGGATCTCGTCATCGACAACGAGATGACCGACGTGGTGGCGAAAGGGTTCGATGCCGGTGTCAGGATCGGATGCCAAATCAGCCGCGACATGATCGCGGTGCGGATCACCCCGGATCTTCGTACCGCCGTGGTAGGCTCACCGGACTACTTCGCCACCCGCCCACCTCCGACCACACCCCGCGATCTCGACGGCCATCGCTGCCTCAGCTACCGGTGGGAGGGGAGCGGCGCGCTCTTGGCTTGGCGCTTCACGAAACCAGCTGGCTCGGGCTCGACCGCGGTCGAAGTCGAGAATGTGCTGACCGCCAACGACACCGATCTGCTGCTCGCAGGTGCTCTGCAAGGCATGGGGCTTGCTTTCCTGCTGGAAGACTTCGTTAAACCTCATATGGAACGCGGCTCTCTGATGCGGGTGATGGACGACTATTGCGAGCCTCTACCCGGATTTCATCTCTATTATTCCAGTCGGACGAGGATGCCGGCAGCGTTTCGTGCCTTCGTCGACTTCATGCGGCTTGACAATCACACAACGTCGGCGAGCGCCAAGGGACCGTGACGGCATTCGCCAGTCGGCTCGAGAACGCTTCGCCTGCTGGTCGGGCGGCCCCGCGCGGTAGCGGGGATTCGCACATTTCTTTCCGGCGCGCCGGTCGTCTCGCCCCGGCGCAGTCGGGATCGCCCGGCGCGTAACAGGCAAGGTCCACAGCTTGGCTGCATCAGCGAAGGAGAACGGCGGAAACAAGCTTCGCGAGATGTCGCCAGAGCTGTGGGGTTGCCCGGTTTCTGTGGTTCTCCCGCATTTTGCG